>NZ_JAUSWY010000001.1:3600000-4200000 GCF_030815585.1 Arthrobacter pascens | reverse complement strand
GCGAATGGGGCAAAGCTCCCTTCACGGATCTGATGGCGGTCACCGATGCCGCTGTGGAGCGCCCGGATATCGATGGGACGCGGACAGCCGCCATGGGCGGATCGTTCGGCGGCTACATGGCCAACTGGGTGGCCGGCCAGACGGACCGCTTCAAGGCCATCGTGACGCATGCCAGCCTGTGGGCCCTGGACCAGTTCGGCCCCACCACGGACGCCTCGCAATACTGGCTCAAGGAAATGACTCAAGAAATGGCGCTGGAGAACTCGCCGCACCTTCACGTCGAGAAGATCAGTGCGCCCATGCTGGTGATCCACGGGGACAAGGACTACCGCGTGCCCATCGGCGAGGGCCTGCGGCTCTGGTACGAACTGCTGTCCAAGTCCCAACTGGCGGCGGACCAGGACGGCCAGACGCCGCACCGCTTCCTGTACTTCCCGGACGAGAACCACTGGATCCTGCAGCCGCAGCACGCCAAGGTCTGGTACGGGGTGGTGGAGAGCTTCCTGGCGAAGAACGTGCTGGGCGAGGATGTGCCGGTGCCAGCCGAACTGGGGCTGTAGTCACCTCCGACTCTAGTCACCTCCGGCTCGGAGGCTGGGACATTTCCCGCTTGCTGCTCGTACCTCGCTTTGACGCAAGCTACATAAATGTCCCAGCCTCCTTCGCCTCGTGCCTGGCGTCGCCCAGTTCGCACGCTACATAATTGCTTGACCGCCGCCTGCTTACGGCGCACCTCGGGCGAAGCGAGGGTGCCGGGGTCATTTGTGTAGCTTGCGTCAGAGCGACGAAGGAGCAGCAAGCGGCAAATGGCGCCGGTACCGGAGCGCCCCAAGCAGCGCCCAGTCCCGCGTGCAGTCGTCGCGACTCGTAGGATTGACCCTGTGACTGACTCCTTCCATATCCGTCCTGCCCGCACCGGTGACGTGGCCGCAATCAAGAGACTGGTGGCGCCGCTGGCGGAACAGCGGATCCTGATGGCCAAGGAGACCGTCGCTTACTACGAAAGCCTGCAGGAGTTCCGGATCGCCGAATCTGAGGACGGCGAAGTCATCGGCTGCGGCGCTTTGCACGTGATGTGGGAAGACCTGGCCGAAGTGCGCACCCTTGCCGCGTCGGACGCTTGGCGGGGCAGGGGGGTTGGCCATGTATTAGTGGAAAGTCTCTTGGCGGAAGCCCGTGAACTGGGTGTGGCGCGCGTCTTCTGCCTCACGTTCGAGGTGGACTTCTTCAAGCGCCACGGGTTTGACGTCATGGCAGACCAGACAGCGGTGGACCCGGAGGTCTATTCCGAGCTGCTGCGCTCGCATGACGAAGGCGTGGCCGAGTTCCTGGACCTGGCACGGGTCAAGCCCAACACCCTGGGCAATACCCGCATGATCAAGTTCCTCTGAGCCGGATTCACTAGGCTTCGTTCCCCGCCAAGGGCGCTGCCCTATGAGCCCTATTTGTGTGCCCGATTATGGATGATTTTAAGGTCTTTTCATTGATCGATTCGATGGATAAACTATTGGAGGCTTGCTGGGGAGCAATCCGACTAATGAAAGCACCTCATGCACATCCTCTCTTCCCACACGGAAAAAACGGAGCTTCAGCTTCTTGTCCGCGGGCTGGTGTATGCCCCGGGCGACGCATCCTTCGCAGCAGAAATCGCAGCTTTTAACCTGGCCACCCGCCACGCCCCGGAGCTGGTACTGAGCGCAGTCGACGCCGACGACGTCGTGGCCGCAGTACGGTGGGCAGCCGCCCGCGACATGTCCATTTCGGTCCAATCCACCGGCCACGGTGCGGCCAACGCCATCAACGGCGGCCTCCTCATCAGCACCCGGCTCATGCTGGAACTCTCCATCGATCCCGAAGAGCAAACTGCCAGGGTGGGCGCCGGCGTCCGGTGGCGCGACGTCCTCAAAGCAGCCGCCCGTTACGGGCTGATGGGGCTCCACGGCTCCACCACCGACGTCGGGGTTGTTGGCTACACCCTGGGCGGCGGATTGCCGCTTCTTGGCCGGAAATACGGCTTCGCGTCCGATCATGTCCTCGCGTTCGATCTCGTGACCCCTGACGGCGTGCTGCGCCGCGTGGATGCAGGCAGCGACCCCCGGCTGTTCGCCCTGCTCCGCGGCGGCAAGGGGAACTTCGGCATTGTCACGGCCATGGAGTTCTCGCTGTTCGCGGCCGACGAACTCTACGCGGGCGGAATCTTCTACGACGGCACCCATGCCCGGGAAGTGCTGGCAGGGTTCCGCGCGTGGATTGCCCATCTTCCCGCCGAAGCGTCGGCCTCGCTGGCATTCCTCCGACTGCCGGACATGGAGGACGTGCCGGGGTTCCTCCGTGGCAAGTTCGTGATGCACCTCCGGTTCGCCTGGCAGGGGAGTTCGGATGAAGGGGCTCGACTGCTGGCACCCATGCGGGCAGCGGCCCCGATGCTGGTGGATGGGGTGGGCCCTCTTCCCTTCTCGCGGGTGGATGAGATTCATGCGGACCCGGAGCACCCGGTACCGGTCCATGAGGGCGGCATGCTCCTGAAGGACTTGGACGCCGGCCTGGAAGAGGCGCTCCTGCGGTTGGCGGGACCGGAAAGCATGGCACCGCTCCTGCTGGCCGAAATCCGATTGATGGGCGGTGCGCTGGCCGTTCCGCTCAAGGGTCTGGAACCTGAGGCAGACTGCGTCGGTGGCCGCGAGGCTGCGCTGTCCTTCTTTGCCGTGGGAATCATGGCGCCGCAGATCGCGCACCTGGTACCGGCCGCCATCGAAGCGGCCCGAAGTGCGCTGAAACCGTTCGGGACGGGCGGTACCATGCTGAACCTGCATGGGCATCTCACCTCGCCGGAGCTGGCTGCCAGCGCCTGGCCGGAGGCTGCGCATGTACGGCTCAGCGAAGCCAAGGCGGAGCTGGATCCGAAGAACCTGTTCCGCCATGGGCACGCCATCCTGCCGCAGGCTGTTTCGGGCCACACCGCCGTGGCTTAGACGCCTCCAGGGCCGCCCGGAGTATTGGCTTTAGTCGAATTGATGGATAAACTAATCCGGGCTCGATTTTCGGCGCCCGTCCGGAAGGGACAGTCATTGGGGGCTGTCCCTTCCGTCGTTCCGTCGGCTCAGCGGCCGTAGCTATCGCCGACCCCATGCGGGTAGTAGGGTCAAAGTGACATCCTCCAGGAAGACGGCCTAGGAGCTCCGCCATGAAAAAACTCATCAACGATCCCCGTTCTGTAGTGGACGAATCCGTGGAAGGCTTCGGGCTGGCCCACGCAGATCTCGTGACCGTCAGCGCGGATCCCAAGTTCATCACCCGCAAAGACGCGCCGGTGCAAGGGAAAGTGGGGCTGGTTTCCGGAGGCGGCAGCGGCCATGAACCGCTCCACGCCGGTTTTGTTGGACAGGGGATGCTCGACGCCGCCGTGCCGGGGGCGGTGTTCACCTCACCCACGCCGGACCAGATCCTTCCGGCGACGCTCGCAGTTAACTCAGGCGCCGGCGTCGTACATATTGTGAAGAACTACACCGGCGACGTCCTGAACTTTGAGACCGCGGCCGAGCTGGCGCAGGCGGAAGGGGTGGAAGTCCGCACCGTCCTGGTGAACGACGACGTCGCCGTGGAGGACTCGCTGTACACTGCCGGCCGCCGCGGGGTGGGCGGAACCGTGCTGGTTGAGAAAATCGCGGGTGCGTCGGCCGAACGCGGAGATGGTCTTGATGCTGTTGCCGCGATCGGTGACCGCGTAAACAGCAACGTCCGCACGATGGGTGTCGCGCTCTCCGCCTGCACCGTGCCCCACGCAGGTTCGCCCAGCTTCGACCTGGAGGACAACGAGATCGAAATCGGCATCGGCATCCATGGCGAGCCGGGCCGGCACCGGATCCCCATGGAGAACGCTGACGGAATCACCGACCGCCTTTTGGAGCCGGTCCTCGGTGATCTGGGCATTGAATCAGGCGACAAGGTGCTGCTGTTCGTCAACGGGATGGGAGGTACGCCGCTGAGCGAGCTTTACATCGTCTACCGGCGGGCGGCCCAGGTGATCTCGGACAGGGGAGCCACCGTGGAGCGCTCCCTGGTGGGGAACTACATCACCGCCCTGGAAATGCAGGGCTGCTCCATCTCCGTGCTGCGGCTGGACGACGAACTCACGCAGCTGTGGGATGCACCTGTCCACACGGCCGCCCTGCGCTGGGGAGTGTAGCCATGATGCTGGACGTGAACTGGGCCATTAGGTGGCTGACCCTCTGCGCAGAGGCCATGGCGGAAAACCGGGTCTGGCTCATTGAACTGGACCGCGCCATCGGGGACTCGGACCACGGCGAGAACATGGACCGCGGCTTCCAGGCGGTGCTGGACAAACTTGCGGAGGCGCCGCCGGAGACTCCCGGCGCGGCGTTCAAACTGACAGCCATGACCCTGATGTCCAAGGTGGGCGGCGCGGCGGGCCCCCTATACGGCACGGCCTTCCTCCGCGCGTCCACTTTCCTGGGTGACGCCGCGGAGGTGGATCCGGCCGCACTGGCCGGCGCGCTGGTGGCCGCCCGCGACGGCATCGTAGCCAGGGGCAAGGCCGAGTCGGGCGACAAAACCATGGTGGATGCCTGGACGCCGGCCGCCGAGGCCGCGCAGGCTGCTGCCGCCGTCGGGACGGGCAACGTCCTTGAGGTTTTGGTGGCGGCCGCAGAGGCCGCTGAGGCGGGTGCCATGGCCACGGACCCGCTGGTGGCCCGCAAGGGCCGGGCCAGCTACCTGGGGGAGCGCAGCGCCGGCCACCGTGACCCCGGCGCCGCCTCCAGCGCGCTGATTCTCCGCGCTGCGGTTGGGGCCGCGGCGTGACGGTTCGGATTGTGGTGGTGTCCCATAGCGAAAAGATCGCCGACGGCGCTGTGGAGCTGGCTGCCCAGATGGCGCCCGACGTCGTGATCCTGGCAGCCGGGGGCACGCCGGACGGTCGTATCGGCACCAGCCTGGAGAAGGTCATGTCGGCACTGGATAAGGCTGCTGGCGGGGACGGCGTGGTGGTCCTGACGGACCTGGGATCGGCTGTGATGACAGCGGAATCGGCGCTTGAACTCGCAGACGATCCGGCCGGGGTGCTGCTGGCAGACGCACCCTTGGTGGAGGGGGCCGTGGCCGCGGCCGTCGCAGCGCAGGGCGGTGCCGATGCCCAGGCCGTCAAGCGTGCCGCGGAAGCCGCGTACGGGTCAGCCCTAAGCGCCGGCGCCGCTCCGGTGCCTTCCGAGAGTACGGTTTCCGAGGGGTCGGTGACAGGAGCCGGGCCGGATTTCACCGGCGACTTCGAGCTCATCAACCAGGCCGGCATGCACGCCCGCCCGGCGGCCAAGATCGCAGGCGGGATCTCGGCGCTGGACGCGGAGGTAAAGGTCAACGGGGTGGACGGAGCCTCGATGACGGGCCTGATGACATTGGCGGCCGGCAAGGGATCAGTGCTGCATGTGGAGGCCTGGGGCGCGGACGCCGAGAGGGCCGTGAACTATGTGGGCGGCCTGGTGCAGGCGGGCTTCGGCGAGCCGTAGGTGTGACTGCCGTTTGCCAAGCACACGACGTTGGACTTCGACTGAAACGAGGCCATATGATGACTACCCGAGCTGAAGGAGTCGGCTTCCGTTCTGAACGGGGCCCCGTCCTCATCGCGCTGATGCTGTCCACCGGCCTCGTTGCCATTGACTCGACGATCGTCGCCACGGCGGTGCCCTCGATAGTGCGCGACGTCGGGGGGTTCTCTTCGTTCCCGTGGCTCTTCTCCGCCTACATGCTTGCGCAGGCCGTCTCCGTGCCCATTTACGCGAAACTCTCCGACATGGCAGGCCGCAAACCCATTATCCTCACCGGCATTGGTCTGTTCCTGCTCGGCTCCATTCTCTGCGGGTTGGCGTGGAGCATGCCGGCGCTCATCGCGTTCCGTGTGGTGCAAGGCCTGGGCGCCGGAGCAGTCCTTCCCGTCTCCATCACCATCGCCGGTGACATCTATTCCGTCGCCGAGCGCGCGAAGGTGCAGGGTTACCTTGCCAGTGTGTGGGCGGTCTCGTCCGTCGTCGGCCCCACACTCGGCGGGGTGTTCTCCTCGCTTGGCATCTGGCGTGGAATCTTCCTCGTCAACGTGCCGCTATGCCTCCTGGCCGGGTGGATGCTGGTCCGGGCGTTCCATGAGGACATCGAGCGCACCAAGCATCGCGTGGACTACCTGGGAGCGGGGCTTCTGACCTTCTCCTTAAGCCTGATCCTCCTCGGAGCCCTCGAAGGCGGGCAGGGGTGGGCCTGGGACTCACCCACCAGCATCGCGGTGTTCGCCGTCGGAGCGGTTGGGCTGGCCATATTCCTCTTGGTCGAGCGGCGGGCTGCCGAGCCTGTCCTGCCGCCGTGGGTCCTGTCGCGCCGGCTGCTCGCCACCACGACGTTCATTTCCTTTGGTGTCGGAGCAGTCATACTTGGCCTCACCTCCTACGTTCCGACTTTCCTCCAAGGAGCACTGGCCACCTCCCCGGTTATCGCCGGGCTTTCACTCGCGGCCCTGACGATCGGATGGCCGATCAGTGCTTCCCAGTCGGGACGCCTCTATCTTCGGATCGGGTTCAGGGCCACCGCGATGATCGGAATCCTGGTCACGGTCATCGGTTCCGTGGTCCTCGCCCTCACCGCTTACACACCCAATCCAGTGTTGGTCGCTGCCAGCTGCTTCATCGTCGGGCTCGGCCTCGGGCTCGTCGCAACTCCCACCCTCATCGCCGCCCAGTCAAGCGTTGAATGGAATGAACGCGGCGTGGTTACGGGCACCAACCTCTTCGCACGGTCCATCGGCAGCGCCCTGGGCGTAGCCGTTTTCGGCGCAGTAGCAAACGCCATCTACGCCGGCAGTCCCAACAGCCACACAGATCCCCAGACCGTCGTGACAGCCTCCGCCGCCGTCTTCCTGGCTGTATTGTTCGCTGCCGTACTCACCGTTGCAGCGGTGCTCGCCATGCCATCCGCGGTCCGCGGGCCCGCCCCCGACAAGGCTGACGCACACGCCCCTGGCCGGTCAGCTCCTCCGGCTGAACCCTAAGGGCCGGGCGCGCCGATGGCCGGCAGGGGGACCCGATCGCGGTTGCATACGAGGTTCCCGTCTTCCACGTCAAGCCGTGCCACCTGGATGGACGAACGCCGGCTGCGTTCGGTCGGGTGGTCCTTCCCGGTCCTCTCCGGATGGGTGAAGTAGAAGATCCACGCCTCGTCGCCGTCAACAACCACGTCAGCATGGAGGCCGGGCCCCTCATCATCGGTCCTGGCGTGTTCGTCGCCAACTGACCCGGCCAGTATCTTTCCAGCGGGTTCCCAGTGGTCCAGATCGAGCGAGTGGAAGGCCAACTGGCCGCTCCAGCTGTCCACGATCAGCCAGTAGAAACCCTGAAGGAAGAAGACGTTCGGTCCCTCATGGCCGCCCGGCGTCGACAGCACCCGGCCCCGGACCGTCCAGTCGTAAAGGTTGTCGCTGTCCGCGGCCCAGGTCTCGGAATCATGGACATGGTCCTTGTACCACATCCTGAATCCGCCCTCAGGGAGCTGGATGATGCACGCGTCGATGACGTTGTTGGAGCTCAGGGCAATGGGGCCGTGGTGGTCCCAGGCGATGAGGTCCTTGCTGGTGTAGTGGTGGATGAGCATCTCGTCGTTTGCGCAGCCCAAGGGGATGCCCCGGATGTAGCTGACATACATGTGGAAAATTCCGTTGTGCTCGAAGATCTCGGGAGCCCAGAAAGTGTTGTGCCCCCACTCAAAATCGAGTCCTTCGAGGGTGCCGCGGTAACGCCACGTGGCGCATCCGTCCGTGGACGATGCGACTCCCAGCCTGGAGCCGAAAAGCCAGCTGATCCCTTCGGCATGCCGGACCGTTGTGGGCCTGTTGGTGTAGATCATCCACCATGCCTGCTCGTGGGGGTTGTAGACCAGCACGGGGTCCGCCGCGCCGTCCTCCAGTGGGTCGCGGTACAAGGGGGCAGGTGCGGACTTCAGCTCAGTGGCGATCAAGGCATTCTCCGGATGCTGGGATGTTGTTCCAGCCAATATACATCGATGTAAATCCATCCGCTGCGCTGCGACGGCGGGTGTCTGGCGTTCCTAGGACTCGGAGGGCCACGCGCTGGAGCTGGTCTTCGCTCTACTGTGGATTGATGACCTCCGGCCCGATGAGGCTCGCCAAGATGCGCCCTGGTCAGGGCAACCGGTCGGAACCGCGGAACCAAAGGATTTGAGGGAGTAATCATGAGAGTTGCAGTGACAGGTGGAAGCGGAAAGCTCGGGCGGCACGTAGTCCGAAGGCTCACCGGGGACGGGCATCAGGTGTTGAACCTGGACCGTGCGGGGGACAGGAATCCGGACCTGGCCGTCGTGGACCTGCGCAACTACGGCCAGGTTCTGGATGTGTTCCTGGGCCTGGAGGACCGGCACAGCGGCTTCGATGCCGTGGTGCACCTGGGTGCCATTCCCGCACCGGGCATCATCCCTGACGCGGCCACGTTCGAGAACAACATGCTCTCCACCTACAACGTGTTCCAGGCTGCCCGCCGGGCCGGCATCAAAAAGATCGTCTATGCCTCCAGCGAGACGGTGCTGGGACTGCCGTTCGACGTCGAGCCTCCCTACATCCCGGTGGACGAGGAGTATCCGGCCCGGCCGGAAAGCACGTATTCGCTGGTGAAGCATCTGGAAGAGCAGATGGCTGTCGAGCTGACGCGCTGGGACCCGGAGCTGAGCATTGTGGGGCTTCGGTTCTCCAACGTCATGGATCCGGAGGATTACGAACGGTTCCCGTCGTTCGACGCCGACGCCATGCTGCGCAAATGGAACCTGTGGGGGTACATCGACGGCCGGGACGGCGCGCAGGCCGTCGTCCGGGCCCTGGAAAACGGCCAGCCGGGGTTCCAGGCGTTCATCATTGCGAACGCGGACACCGTCATGGGCCGTTCCAGCGCCAGCCTGGCCGCGGAAGTCTTCCCCAACGTGAAGGTCACCAAGGAATTGGGCGAACACGAGACCATGCTGTCCATCGACAAGGCCAGGCGGCTGCTGGGCTTCGAGCCCGAGCACACCTGGCGCACCTACCACTCCAACCGCACCACCCCCACCGAAGACTGAGGAGCATGATGCAATACCGCACATTAGGCAACAGCGGCGCAGTGGTTTCCAATTACGCGCTGGGCACCATGACGTTCGGGGCGGAGGCCACCGAGGAAATGTCCTACGCCATCCTTGACAGCTACGTTGCCGCCGGCGGCAACTTTATCGACACTGCCGACGTTTACAGTGCCGGTGCGTCGGAGGAGATTATTGGCCGCTGGCTGGCCCAGCGGTCCGACGCGCAGGACAGGGTGGTCCTGGCCACCAAGGGACGCTTCCCCATGGGCGGGGCTCCGAACGACGTCGGAACATCCCGACGCCACCTCGCCCGCGCGCTGGACGATTCGCTGCGCCGCCTGGGAGTGGAGCAGATTGACCTCTACCAGATGCATGCGTGGGACCCCATCACACCGCTGGAGGAGACGCTGCGCTTCCTGCACGACGCCGTCAGCAGTGGCAAGATCGCCTACTACGGGTTCTCCAATTTCCTGGGGTGGCAGCTGACCAAGGCCGTCCACCTGGCCAAGGCCCATGGCTGGAGCGCCCCGGTAACCCTGCAGCCGCAGTACAGCCTGTTGGTCCGCGAGATCGAGTCGGAGATTGTTCCGGCCTCGCTGGATGCGGGCATCGGCCTGCTGCCGTGGTCGCCCCTGGGCGGCGGCTGGCTGTCCGGTAAGTACAAGCGCGACGAGCCGCCGGCCGGTGCCACGAGGCTGGGGGAGAACCCCACGCGCGGCATGGAAGCCTGGCAGGCCCGCAACGACGACCCCCGCACCTGGGACGTCATCGGAACGGTGGAAAAAATCGCCGCGGATCATGGTGTGAGCGCCTCGCAGGTTGCCCTGGCATGGCTGGCGGACCAGGTTGCGGTGACCTCGGTGATCCTCGGCGCCCGCACCACGGAGCAACTGGCGGACAACCTTGCGGCGGCTGACGTGAAGCTGTCCGACGAGGAAACCCGGCGGCTCACAGAAATCAGCCAGCCACGCGTGGGTGTGTACCCGTACGGGCCGATGGCACAGGAGCAGCGCAGCCGAAAGATCGAAGGCGGCCGGTAGCGCCGCCCCGCGGCCTTAGCTGCAGAACTTGGTGTACGTGCTGCCAGCCTCTTGGGAGCCGGCCTCCAGTGCACTGAGCTTTTCAGCGTCCGGGGTCTCTTTCGCGGACTCGTCCGCGTATTCAATGATGGACTGCAGCGCTGATTTCAGGTCATCCGAGGCCACAGCCTGGATCGGCCGGATCCGGTTGGCGAGGCGGGTCATCCCTGTCTTGCCAATGCTGTCTGTCTGGCTCGACACAACGGTCTTGACCCGGTCGCAGGTCTCTGCGGTGGTCAGTTTCGTGGGTGCGGTGCAAGCCGAAGCGGAGAGGAGGAGGCCGGTGGCGAGCAGGGCGGTGGTGAGTTTCTTCATGGTTCCCTCGGTAGTTGATCAACGGTTTCATCCTACTTTGCCGGAACCGAGGCAAATTAGGGCTTTTCGCGCAAACCCTTGGCGTCGAGCACAACCGACGCTGACACGAACCTGCCGCACTGCTCGCCGTACGGGTAGGCGCCGCGTGGCCGGAAATCCAGGGTGCGCACCGGCAGGGCGGCGCCGTCCGGCGCTGTTCCGGTGGCCGTCAGCGCCATGGGCGCTTCCGTAAGGGAGTCCAGCATCAGCATCCCCATCATGGTCCCGTCCGGCGAGGCAGTCGCGGAGCAGACACCGTCCGGTGCGCAGCCCTGGTCCACCGAGGCCGTGCCGGGGAACAGTTCCAGGTCCGCTTCCTTGCAGGTGCCGTCCTGGCAGGCCATCAGGTGCAGCGTCTTCACCTCGGGAACGTAGTCGCGTGCCACCGTGACGGACACCACCGATGCCTGGGCGATCATCGGGCACGGTGTCGCATACGGCCAGCAAGCAGTGGTGAGTATCGACGTCGTGATCAGTGCCAGCAGTACCCCTGACTTGCCCATACTTCAGGGTAGGACGGGCGGCCACAGGGCCCAACGGCTACCAGATAAGTGATGCAAACATCGTTATGGCCCCGGCGCCGAAGATAGCCAGAATGAGACCTGTCGCAAACCGGCCCTTGGCGATGAGGAAGCCGGGGCGGGTCGATTCGGCGGGGTTGGCCGGGTTGTAGAGCACCGGTATGGCGGTGCCGATGATCTCCTGGTCCGCCCCGTAGATGTCAGACTGGCCCAGCCAGCGCTGGCCGCTGGCATCCTTGAATTCGTACGACGGGGCGAAACGCTGGCTGCCGTTGCTGGCGGGCCCGTCCTTCCCGTGGAGGTTTCCCGTGACCGTGGCGGAGGTCTCCACCCAGCCGCGCAGCGAACCGCGCCGGCGGAACGACGCACCCAGGGAGAGACCCACCAGCACCAGGCCCAGGACAAGAATCAACCCTGGGAGCACCACAAACAGAACCTTCACGGACTCCACGGGTCAGCCCACCGGAAAGGCGCCGATGAAGAAGAACAGGGCCACTGAAAACACCGCGAAGAAGGGTATCAGACAGCCCAGCACGGCCTTGGACTGGGACGAAATCTGGAACGACTGGTTGGGAGCGGCCGGGTTGTACGCCACCTCCACCAGCGAACCGGGCACAGGTTGGCTGGCAAACGATACTTCCGATTCGCCGGCAAACAGCGTGCCGTGCGGATCTGTGAACTGGTAGGTGGGGTAGAACCGCCGGTTGCGGCTGGAGCCGCCGGCGCCGCTGGTCCAACCGGCCACGCTGCCGGTCACGGTGGCCTGTACTCTTGGCCAGCCGGCGGTCAGCTCTTCCTGGCGTTTGGCTTTCCGCATCACACGGACAATCGAAAAAACAGCGCCCGCAACAAACAGCGCCCAGATGATGTACAGCACGATCTTCATGTGTTCCCCCGGGTTGAGTCACCAGAAAGTATGCCATCCCGCTGGGACAGGATGCGGCACCCGGCCGACAAGGGGGGCTCAGGCAGGAAGCCGGTAGCCGCCCTGGTGCAACTCCGCCAGGCCGTCGGTGAGGAGCCCGGCCAGCGCCCGCTCCAACTGTTCGGGCGCCGAATTCAGCCCGTGCAGGGCGGACAGCGGAACGCCGATCCCGTCCTCCTCGAAGCCCAGGTCGGCCGGCTCCTGCTGGAACATCTCCGGCGGCACCGGGGTGTCCGCAAGCCTCAACACTGCCATCACGGCTCCGCGGACCTGGCGGTCGGTGCCGTGCCAGGACTGCCCCTTTGGGGTGTACGACGGCGGCGGCTCACCGGCCGCGAGCCAGGCGCAGGAGTCACGGACCGGGCACACGGCGCACTTCGGCGCCCGGGCCGTACAGACCAGCGCTCCCAGTTCCATCACCGCGGCGTTCCAGCGGACAGAGGTCCCGTCGTCGTGCGGCAGCAGTTCCGCCGCCAGCCGCATCTCCGAGGCGGTCAGCGACGGGGATGGAAGCGCGACGCCGGAAATGAGGCGCGCGTGCACGCGCCGGATGTTGGTGTCCACCACTGTTTCACGGCGACCGAAGGCAAAGGCGGCCACGGCAGCAGCGGTATAGCTGCCCACCCCGGGCAGGGCCAGCAGTTCCGTGTAGTTGCCGGGGACCCCGCCGCCGTGCTCGCGCACGATGGCAAGCGCCGCTGCATGGAGCCGGAGGGCTCTGCGCGGGTAGCCCAGCCTGCCCCACGAACGGACGGCTTCCCCGGCGGGCTCTCCCGCGAGGGCAGCGGGGGTGGGCCAGCGGGTGAGCCATTCCTGCCAGACCGGCAGTACCCGCACCACGGGAGTCTGCTGCAGCATGATTTCGCTGACCAGCACACCCCAGGGCGAGCAGCCGGCGTCGCGCCAGGGAAGGTCCCGGGCGGTCTCCGTGAACCAGCCGGTGATCCGGTGGTGGAGTGCGCCCGGATCGGATCCGGGGCTGGGGGCGCCGGCAGGCAAGGCTGGGGAATGGATTTTAGTTTCGATCCCAACACTGTAATGGATGCGCCCTAACGGATGGGATCCGGCAGCCCGAAAACAAACCGTGACCATAGCGTTGGCGGGGAGTCCGGCGTGGTGGGACAGCAGAGTCCAGCCGGTTCTCTAGCCTAGAAGGATGGGCAGGCAAGGCAATTCATCACCACGCAAGACGGCGTCCGCTTCCGGGACGCGGGCAGGTTCCCGGACAGGTTCCCACAGCGGGCGGAAGCCGAGCCCCGCCGTCGTCTACCGCCGCCGTCGGCTGTTTGTGGGAGCGGCGCTGATGATGGTGGTGGCCATGGTGTTCGCCGGCTTCGCGGCCGCCGGCGCCTTCCGCGGAAACGCCGAGCAGGTTTCCTCCACAGACGGTGCAACCGACGCTGCCGCGGCCCCCGGGGCGTCGCCGTCGGCAACGCCCAGCGGCGCGGGCACGCCCACTCCGGCACCTACCCCCACTTGTGATCAGAACCTGGTGACGGTCTCGGCGTCGACGGACAAGCCCGCGTACGGTCCGGAGGAGAACCCGCTGCTCACCCTGAAGGTGACCAACGGCGGTAAGGTGCCGTGCGAGGTGAACATTGGCACGTCGCAGATGGAGTTCCTGGTGACCAGCGGCGCTGACAGGATCTTCTCGTCCCGGGACTGCCAGGCCAAGAGCGATGACCTGGTCAAGACCATCGAACCGGGCGCCAGCGAGTCCGCCAATTTCCCGTGGCCGCGCAACCGCAGCGTGGAAGGTTGCCAGCCCATCGAGGCCAAGCCCGGAGCCGGCGGGGCGTATTACATCTTCACTGCCAAACTCGGCTCGAAGGCGAGCCCGAAGGCCGTGTTCCAGCTCAACTGACGGTGCCCAACGGATTTGGGTTAGAGGAAGCGGTCCAGCAGGCTGGCTTCGGCCATGCGGCTGAGGCCTTCGCGCACGGTGCGGGCGCGCTGGTCGCCGATCCCGTCAACGGTCATCAGATCGTCGATGGTGGCCGCCATCAGGAACTGCAGTCCGCCGAAGTGGTCCACCAGGCGGTCCGCGACGGCCTTGGGAACGGCCTTGAGCCCGGAGAGCAGGCGGTATCCGCGGGGCTGCACCACGGCGTCGAGCGTGTCCACACCGCCGGCAAAGCCGATGATCCCGGAGATCTTGCCGAGGTCGATCAGCTCGGTGGGGCCCAGGTTCACCAGCGCACTCACCGCCTTGTCGATGTCCTCGGGCGAGGCGTCAGGCCCCGCGTAGTCGCGGATGATGATGTCGCTGCCCGGACCGCGGCCCACCGTGAGCTCATCCAGCTGGAGCGACAGCAGGCGTCCGTCCTCGCCGAGTTCCAGGACGTACTGCGAGATCTCCTCAGAGATCCGGCGGACCATTTCCTGGCGCTGCAGGGTGACGGCCACATCCCTGACGGTCACCATGGCCTCGATCTCCAGGGCGGACAGCGAACTGGTGACCTGATCCAGGCGTGAGCGGTAGCGCTCCAGGGTGGCAAGTGCCTGGTTGGCGCGGGCCAGGACCTTCTCGGATCCCTCCAGCACGTGGCGCAGCCCGTTTACGTACAGCGCGATGATCTGCATGGACTGGCTAACGGAAATGACAGGCACGCCGGTCTGGATGGCAACGCGTTCGGCGGTTCGGTGCCGGGTACCCGATTCCTGCGTTTCGATGCTTGAGTCCGGCACCAGCTGCACGGCGGCACGGAGGATGTTCCCGGCGTCCTTGTCGCAGATGATGGCGCCGTCCATCTTGGCCAGTTCGCGCAGGCGGGTGGGTGAGAAGTCGATGCCGATGTCGAAGCCGCCGGAACAGATGGATTCGATGGTCCGGTCCGAACCCAGCACGATCAGCGCCCCGGTGCGTCCACGGAGGATCCGTTCCAGGCCATCGCGCAGCGGCGTGCCTGGAGCCACTCTGCCCAGAGTCGCCTTGAGCGATTCTTCGGGGCTCCGAGCCATAGGTGTTCCCTTCAAAGGTGCGGACTGCTGCCCGCAAGTATGCCGGTTTTCCACTGTCCGCCGGCAGTATCAAAAGTACTCAGTTTCCCGCAAGCTCAATGATAGAGGTAAAGAACGGCAACAACCGCACGGACAAGGCTCAAAGTGCCCCATTGGAGTGTCCCAGGAAACGGTTCTGGAACGCGTCCGACGGCGGTTGGCTGGCGGCCCTTTTCGGGCTAAGACTGGACGGAGTTACGCGGCCGCCTTCGGCGGCAGGCGTCCGCTGCGATAAACTTGGAACTTGGCTGTCTGCCAGTCCCTTTCCCCGTCAAGCGCCAGGGGTTATCCCCAACGCAGCGAAAGTAGCACCGTGTCCCAAGATGTCCTCAGCCCCGCCCGGGTCCACGAGATTCACAAACAGGCTGCCCGGCGTCGGACCTTTGCTGTTATCTCGCATCCTGACGCCGGCAAGTCCACGCTCACCGAGGCGCTGGCCCTGCATGCCAAGGTGATCGGCACCGCAGGTGCTTCCAGCGGCAAGGCCAACCGCAAGGAAACAGTCTCGGACTGGATGCAGATGGAAAAGGACCGCGGCATCTCCATCAGCTCCGCCGCGCTCCAGTTCTCCTACCGCGACACTGTGATCAACCTGCTGGACACCCCGGGCCACGCCGACTTCTCCGAGGACACCTACCGCGTCCTGGCCGCGGTGGACTGTGCAGTGATGCTGGTGGACGCCGCCAAGGGCCTGGAAACGCAGACCATGAAGCTGTTTGAAGTCTGCAAGCAGCGCAACCTGCCCATCATCACCGTGATCAACAAATGGGACCGCCCCGGCCTGGACGCATTGGCACTTATGGACGAGCTCACTGAGCGGACCGGCCTCCAGCCCATGCCGCTGACCTGGGCCGTAGGCATCTCGGGCGATTTCCGCGGTGTCTGGGACCTGCGCAACGACCGCTTCGCCCAGTTCAAACGCAACAACTCGGGGGCCAGCATTGCGCTGACCGAATACTTTACGCCGGAAGAGGCCGCGGAGAGCCAGGGCAGCAACTGGTCCGACGCCGTGGACGAAGCCGGGCTGGTTATCGAGTCCAACCTGGAGTTCGACGTCGAGAGCTTCCACGCGGGCAAGGCCACCCCTATCCTCTTCAGCTCCGCGGCCCTGAATTTCGGCGTCAAGGAACTCCTCGACGCCCTGGTGGACTTCGCGCCGCCTGCGGCACCGCGGCCGGACGTTGATGGCAGCCCGCGTGCAGTTGAGTCGCCGTTCTCCGGCTTTGTTTTCAAGGTCCAGGCAGGCATGAACAAGGCCCACCGGGACCATGTCGCCTTCATCCGCGTCTGCTCCGGGGTCTTTGAGCGCGGCATGGTGGTTACCCAGACCCGCACCGGCAAGTCCTTCGCCACGAAGTACGCGCAGCAGGTGTTCGGCCGTGAACGCGAGGTCATTGACGAGGCCTACCCTGGCGACGTGGTGGGCCTGGTCAACGCTTCCTCCCTGCGCGTGGGTGACAGCCTCTTCCTGGAGGATCCGGTGGAGTTCCCGGCCATCCCGCTGTTCGCACCCGAGCACTTCCAGGTGGCCAGGTCCAAGGACCCCAGCCGCTTCAAACAGTTCCGCCGCGGCATCGAGCAGCTCGAGCACGAGGGCGTGATCCAGGTGCTCCGCTCCGACGTCCGCGGGGACCAGGCGCCCGTGCTGGCCGCCGTCGGCCCCATGCAGTTCGAAGTGGTGGAGGACCGGATGGCGCACGACTTCAGCGCCCCCATGCGGCTGGAACGCCTTCCCTATTCCATTGCCAGGATTTCGACGGCGGACGCCATGCCCGCGCTGGCCAACGTACCCGGCGCCGAGGTGCTGCTGCGGTCCGACGGCGAATACCTCGCCTTGTTCAACGACGTCTGGGCACTGCGCCGCATTGAGAAGAACCACCCTGGCCTGACCTTGGTGCCCATCGGGACACACAACCCCGCAAAGTAGCCATACGGCTGCCAGAAAGCCAGGTATTGCAATGTCTGCAATTCAACCACGCGCCGTGGTGACCGGAACGGGGACACTCAACCCCCTCGGGTCCACGGTCGCCGAGACCTGGTCCGCGCTGCTGGCCGGACGCTCCGGCATCACCGCGATTGAAGACGACTGGGCCGCGCCGCTGCCTGTGCGCATCGCCGGCCGGGTGACTGCCGACCTCCCGGCACTCCTTAGCACCCGCGAGGTGAAGCGCATGGACCGCTGCGGGCAGCTTGCGCTCGCGGCCGCCAGGGAGGCCTGGGTCCAGGCAGGAACCCCCGACGTCGATCCTGACCGGTTCGCCGTGGTGATCGGCTCCGGCTACGGCGGGCTGGATACGACGCTGGCCCAGACCCGGGAGCTGGACAACGGCGGGCCGCGCCGCGTCTCGCCGCACACCCTGACCCGGATCATGGTCAACGGCCCGTCGGCTTGGGTGTCCATAGATCTCGGCGCCCGCGGCGGGGCGCGCACCCCGGTCAGTGCCTGCGCGTCCGGTGCCGAAGCGATTGCCCAAGGTGCCGAGATGATCAGGTCCGGAGCGGCCGACGTCGTCATTGCCGGCGGGGTTGATTCGTGCATCAATGACCTCATCATCAGCGGGTTTTCGCAGATCCGCGCTTTGTCCACGCGTAACGGTGATCCGGAGGGTTCCTCGCGTCCTTTCGACCGCGACCGGGACGGGTTTGTCCTGGCGGAGGGTGCCGGGATCCTGGTTTTGGAGAGCGAGGACCACGCCCGTGCCCGCGGCGCCACCATCCTGGGGGCGGTGGCCGGCGCGGCCGTGACGTCCGATGCGAGTGACATTGTGGCGGCGGACCCGGCCATGCAGCGGCGGGTGATGGAAAAGGCGCTGGCCTCGGCTGGCCTCAGCGGCGCGGATATCGGGTTTGTGCATGCGCACGCCACGTCCACCCCGGTGGGTGACCGGCTGGAGGCCCAGGCCGTCAAGGCTGTTCTGGGCTCCGCCGTTCCGGTGACCTCCACGAAGTCGCTCACCGGTCACCTCCTCGGCGGCGCCGGCGCGCTGGGTGCCATTGTTGTGCTGGAGGCGCTCCGGACCGGGGACCTGCCGGGCACTTACAACCTGGGCAGCCTGGACCCGGACGTGGAGCTTAACATCATTACCGGGACTGTGCGCCGCGGGGTTCCGGACAGCAACGTTCAGGCGGGCATAGTCAACGCGTTCGGCTTCGGCGGGCACAGCGCTGCGCTGGTGCTTACCGGGGCCTAGCCGGCTGGCTCCATCGACAACGCGTTACTGCGCCTGGAGGGCGGGGTCGAGGGGCAGGTCCTGGCGTGCCGCCACGGTATTCCCCTACTCCGCCAGTGTCCTGCCGGCTGCCACGGCCCTGTTGCGCAGCGTTCCGATCCCTTCGATGCTGGTCTCCAGGACCTGGCCATCACCGAGGTAACGCTGGGGCTGCCGTGCGTGGCCCACTCCGCCGGGAGTGCCCGTGATGATGACGTCTCCGGGGTGGAGCGTGATCATGGTGGAGATGTAGGAGACCAGGAATTCCGGTCCGTGGACAAGGTCACCCGTGGAGGCTTCCTGCATGAGTTCGCCGTCCACGCGGGTGGTGATGGTGCTCCCGGGCGTCCATTCGTCCGTGGTGACCAGTACGGGGCCCAGGGGCGTGCTGTTTTCCCAGTTCTTGCCTTGCAGCCACTCCTTGGTCCTGAACTGCCAGGTGCGCATGGAGACGTCGTTGCAGACGGAGTATCCGGCAATGTGGTCCGCCGCATCCCGTTCCGTGATGTGGCGGCCGCTCTTGCCGATGATGACGGCGAGTTCGGCTTCCCAGTCGATCGCGTTATCCTGCTCCGGAAGCTCGATGTCGTCGGTGGGGCCGATCAGCGTCTCGGCGTATTTTGAAAACAGCGTGGGGTACTCGGGCAGTTCACGGCCCATTTCCTGGATGTGTTTGCGGTAGTTCAGGCCAACGCAGATGATCTTGCCCGGCTTTGTGATCACGGAGCCGAGGCTGGCGCCGTCGAAGGGTGGGCCGCCGCTCGCGGACGCGGCGATGGTTTTCCAGTCCGGATTGGCCAGCAGTTCCCCAACGTCCGCGTAGCCGTCGATAACTGGTTTTTCCCGGGCAGAACCACTTTGCCCACGTCACGGATCCGGCCGGCGTGGCTGAGGCCATCAGGACCTTCCTGAACGGGTAGCAGTGGCCTCGGGCACCTTGATGTTCTGGGAGTATCCGGTTCCGGTGCTGCGCCAGGAGATGGAAGCGGTTCCGTACGGGGTCTCGTGCCGCGGGGAGGCGGACGTCAGGCCGCCTCCTCAACCGAGTGCGTAACGGTTGAAGGAGGCATGCTCTGTCAATGCAATCGCTGTTCTTTTCGCCTCGGCGCTTGGAGGCTCCTCGGCGGGCTGTACGCTAGCCAGCCGAAGGGCCTCAGCCTCGAGCAAGGAGTTTGAGTTCCCTCGAAACTGCTTCCAGCCGGTCGGCCCGCGTAGCCGGCCCTTTCTTCTTCAGGCGTTTCGGTTTGGGAGAACCATGCAGGGGCGTCATCGGGACGCCGGAGCGGACTGGCTCCTGCTCAGGCTCTGGAGTATGGAGGGGGTCATGGAAAATCAATTCCGCTCCTTGGGGCCGGGGAACTCCGGCAGGCGCCTGTTTGGGGCTGTTCCGGAGGGGATCCATGGAGATACTGCGTGCTGCCCCGATCACCGGAACGAGCCCAGTTGGACATGAACGGCAACGAGGATGGAACCCAGGGCAAGGATTCCGGCACTGAGCTGAACGAGGCCCTGATTTTTGAATCTCCTCCGGAGCTTTGCACCTGCACCTGCACGTGCACCTGCGTCTGCAGCGGACTGTGGAACGTACGCGGCTGCGCTAGCGCTGGTCAGCAGCGCCGCGGCGATGAGCACGATCAGGCTGACCATGACGCTCCCAGGGTGAAGGGTCCGACGATGCGCCTCAAGCCAGCCACTCCATGAGACCTTTTAGCTCGCATGGACATTTTCAGAAACCTGCAAGTCGCAGTCGTCCTCGATATGAAAAAGACGACGATCACCGATTTTGTCTATCACCCAAATCGTTTGTCCATCTTCAGTCCGCTCATCAACAAAACCCTTGTGGCACTCCACGCCTCGCTGGCTAAGAGTGACGGCGTCACCCCGCTGAAGGGACGCCCACATGGATACCCGATTTCTTTGCAGCATTCTCTTTGCTCCTGTTCTTCTGGTCCGCATTCGGGACGTCTTCGGCCCGTACGTCAAGGCAAAATTCACACTTCAAAGTCTATCGTCGATTGTTGACAATTGCTAGGACGAAATTGTGTCCGTCCAATGAAGGCAGAAACGTACAAGGTGCAGCTCGAGACCTCGGTTACGGCCGGGCAGACCGAGGTGTCCCCTGCGACTTTGGGCACGGGAAGGCCTCAAGACACCCCGGGTCGGCTGCTGGAGAATACTAGGCGGTGCTTTCGTTCTCTTCCGTGGGCGGCGCGGTGAGATCCTCAACGGCCTTGTGCATGTGCTGTTTGATGGCTTTGTGGAGTTCTTTTCTGTTGCCTGCCTCGAGCAGATCGAGGAGGTTCTGATGTTCCTGCACCAAGACGTCGACGCGGGGGTAGGCGACGGCCAGGTTGAGAATGCACATCCTCGATTCAGAGGCGAGGGTCTCGTAGATCCGGATCAGGCGTGTGTTGCCCGCCCCGGCCACGAAGGAGGTGTGGAATTGCATATCGAGCCGCGCAATCGCCTGCCAGTCCGACACGGCAACCTGCTTCGCCATGTCACTGATGATGGCCTTCAAGGCCTGGCAGGTGTCCTTGACCTGCTCCTGGCCAGCATCCAGCAGCGCGTCTGCTGCGGTTGATTCCACAGCCAGGCGGACCGCATATATCTCCCTGACGTCGTCGTCTGAAAGCTCCAGGACGAATACTCCGCGGTTGCGATGGCTGACCAGGATTCCCTCCTGGGACAGCCGCTGCAACGCCTCACGGACCGGGCCCCTGGATGTGCTTAGCTGGCTTGCCAGGACAGACTCATTGATCTGCTCTCCCGGACGGAAGATCCCCTGGACGATTTGTTCCCGCAGCTGATCGGCGATCAGCTGCGCCGTGGGTCTTCCCTCCAGTGTAAATAGTCCTTTGGTTGCCGCCATTGCTATTCCCTCACTTCACTCTTGGGCCTACTGCATTTCATAGACACTATTGGACTCGTGAACCCTTGGAGACCATATCGGTCACGAGGCTTTGTCGAAGTCGCCTTTCCTGGGATGGTCGCATTAAATGCTCTTGTAGCGTTGGGGCCGCACGAAATCGAGGCCGTCGAAGGACCGCTTGCCTAAGGCTTCGCTTGCGGCGATTTCGCCGTAGCCTGGTGCCATTTTGAAGCCTCCGCCGGAGAACCCGGTGGCGCAGTAGATTCTGCTCTGGTCGTTCAGCGGGCCGAGTAATGCATGCCCGTCCTTCGTGTAGAGGTCCGGGAAGGCGTCCGAGCGGACGATATTGGGGAAGAGGCCTGGGAAGAACTCGGTGACTGTCTCCATGGTTTCCGAGATTTCCGCGGATGTCAGGTCCCGCGGGACTGGATCCGCCTGCGGTGTTGGTGCTCCGCGGCCATCAAGGGTTGCCTTGACCGTCACACCATCCACGCTCGGCGCTCCGTACATGGAGCGTTCTCCGGAAATCCTGATGAAGATGGGGAACCGTTCCGGCGAAAACTCTGCTGGATCCCGGGCCACGAACCAGGTGAGATAGATCCGGTACGGCTCCGTGGACTTCTGCAGGAAGTCCGGCATCAGCCGTTGGGACCAGCCGCCCGAGGAGACGATGACGTTCTCGAACGTCCAGGACTTGTCGCCGGAGGTGACGGTGACGCCGTCGTCCGTTTCCTGGATTCCATCAGTCGGGGTGTTGGTGTGGAATGTTGCGCCGTTGGCCTGGGCTGCCGCAACTGCCGCCGTGACCGCACGGTCGGTGCGCAGGGCGCCGGCGTGCGGGTCGTAGACGGCGACGTCGTCCGGGCGGAGGTTGTGCTGCGGGTAGCGTTCGGCCATCTCTTCGCGGCTGAGGATTTCGTGATCCGCGCCGTTGATCCTGGTGGTTTCCAGGAGCTTGGGAATGTAGGGCCCACCGGTGGTTCCGATAGACAGTCCGCCGCAGCGGATGAAGATGTTCTGCCCCGTTTCGGCTTCGAGCTCGGCCCAGAGGCTGCGGGATCGTTGAAGGATGGGGTAGTAGCTTTGTGTTCCCCGGTAGAGCATCCTGAACAGCCGGGTGTCACCGCCCACGGCACTGCGGGCATGGCCAGGAGAAGCTGCTTCGAACCCGACCACCGAATCGGACAGGCGGGAAGCCTGCCACAAGGCCATGCTTCCGATGCTGCCGAGGCCGATGACGGCGAGCTTTCCATCCACGGTTAGAGCACCTTCTCCAGGAATGACTGTGTGCGGGGTTCCTTGGGGTTGGACAGGACTTCCCGGGCGTCGCCGCGTTCGACGATGTAGCCGTCGTCCATAAAGATCAGGGAGTCGGCCACTTCGCGGGCGAAGCCCATTTCGTGCGTGACCACCACCATGGTCATGCCCTTCTTCGCGAGGTCCCGCATGACGGCCAGCACTTCGCCGACTTTTTCGGGGTCCAGTGCTGAGGTCGGTTCATCGAAGAGCATGATCAGGGGATCCATCGCCAGGGACCGGGCGATGGCCACTCGTTGTTGCTGCCCGCCCGACAATTGGGCGGGGTAGTAGTCCCCGAACCCGCTCAAGCCCACGCTGGTCAGCAGTTGGTGGGCCTCCTTACCGGCTACTTGCTTGTCAGCATGTTTCACCAATACGGGGCCGGACATGATGTTCTCGTGTGCCGTCATGTTGGGAAAGAGGTTGAACTGCTGGAACACCATGCCAACCCTGGTGCGCTGCGCGGCAAGCCTCTTCGGGCTCACCGCGTGATAGGCGTGCTCTGTTTCGTAGTAGCCGAAGTCCTCGCCGTTGACTTTCAGGACCCCCGAATCGACGGTCTCCAGGCCGTTGATGCAGCGCAGGACAGTGGACTTTCCGGAGCCGCTGGGGCCGATGATGCAGCAGATCTCTCCGCTGGCGATCTCCAGGTTGATGTCTTTGAGGACTGTTTTGGGTCCGAAGGACTTGCGGATTTTCTGGGCAAGAATGGTGCCGTCAGTACTCATCGCGCGATACCTTCCGGGTCAGTCAGCACGACGGGTTTCGCCTTCCGGGGAAGCCGGGAAGTTGAACGGGAGTATTTCTGCTCGAGCTTGGACTGCGGGTAGCTCAGCAACAGGGTCATCACGAGGTACCAGAGGCTGGCAACGATGAGCAGCGGGATGGTCTCGTACGTGCGGGCGTAGATCAGCTGGGCGCTTTGGAGCAGTTCGGCGACGCCCAGCACGCTGACGAGGGAGGTTTCCTTGAACATGCCGATGACCTGGTTTCCGGTCGCGGGGATGATCGAGGGCATCGCCTGGGGGATGATGACCTTGCGCATTTTCGTGGCGGCGCTCATGCCCAGGGAGTCGGCGGCTTCGATCTGGCCCGTGCCGACCGACGAGAATCCGCCTCGGATGATTTCGGCCATGTACGCGGCTTCGTTGAGGGTCAAGCCGATCAAGGCTGCCGTGATGGGTGCCATCAGGGCGTTCACGTCGATGGCGGTGCTGATGTCCGTGAACGGAATTCCGATGGACAGGTTCGGGTACAGCGCCGCGACATTGAACCAAAAGATCAGCTGCACCAGGACCGGGGTGCCGCGGAACAGGGTGATGTAGACGCCCGCGGTGGCTGCAATCGGTTTGATCCTTGAGGCCCTCATGATCGCGAGCACGAGCCCCAGGAGCGTTCCAAGGGCCATGCTGGCAAAGGTCAGGAAAATCGTGAGCATCAGACCACGAAGAATCGTTTCGTGGGTGAAGTACCTTGCAACCACACCCCATTTGAAGTTGGGATTGGTTGATACGGAGATCAGGATGCCCAAGGCCAAAAGGCTGCACACAACCCAAGCGACGTACTCAAAGGCACTTCGCCGCCGAAGCCTTGGCTTGAGCGCCGGGTCAATTGCACTCACTGTGGCGTCACTCCTTTGACGAATGAATTTCTGCACGGCGTCTCTCTAGTTGAGCTTGGCCTCGGTGATGGCGCCTGCTTCGAGTCCCCACGTCTCAAGGGACTTCTTGTATTCCGGGCTCTCAAGGACGGACTGAACGGCTGCCTGCAGTGCCGGCGTCAGCGGCGATCCTTTTTTCAGCGCCATGGCTACCACGTGGTCGGACCGTGTATCCACCTGCGGAGTCAGAATCGTGAAGGTGTTCGGCTGCTGCTCGTCGGCCCATACGAGTGAAACGGTGTCGTAGAAGACGCCGTCGACTCGCTTGGAGGAGAGTTGCGTCAGCGCTTCCTGGATATTGGGAAGCGTGACGCCGTTGATGGCTGGCTTGCCCTGGGACGTGCAGGTCCACTCCGAGACGTTCGGCAGGTGCTTCAGCTGGGCATTCGAGCCCTTCGTCACCGCAATGTTCTTGCCGCACATGGCATCGTTGCTGATGTTCAGGGGATTGCCTGCGCTCACGGCAACGGAAACTCCTCCATTGAAATAATCGATCATGTCCAGCACCTTGAGCCGCTCTGCCGTGGGGGACATGGTGGTTGCGGTGAAGTCGTAGCGGCCCCCGTCGATACCGGGAATGATCGTGTCGAACGCAGTGTTCTCGAACTTCAGCTTGAGCCCAAGCTTCTTCGCCACCAGCCGCGCCATATCCGGGTTCAGGCCAATGGGGGTTGTATTGTCATCCGCCAGGAAGGTGGTCGGGGGATAATGCAGGTCCATCGCGACCGTCAGCTCGCCCTTGTCCTTGTAAGACTGTGGCAACAAGGCAACCGCTGCCTGGTCTGGCTGAACGCCTTCGGAGATGTCAGCCGTATTCGATGTTTTGGAGCCTTCCTGCGCCGAATCACTACCACCTGGCCCGCACGCGGTTAGCGCCAGAAAAACTGCCAATCCTGCAACGGCAGCCTGGACCTTGATTCTCATCTTCGTCGCAGTCTCCTTGAAAACGTTACGGCCATGTGTCCGTACCTACAATGCAACCACTCTCGTGGCGGATTGTCGACAATTTACAGGGATTATCTTTGGTGTGGCAAAAGAGAAGGCCAGATCCAAACGGATCTGGCCTTCTCTTTCTGAATGGCGGATGAGAGTTTCAGACGGTGACGTCCGTCTCTTCCCTTGTGGCGGTGAGATCCTCAACGGCCTTTTCCATGTGGCGTTTGATGGCTTTGTGAAGTTCTTCCCTGTCGCCCGCCTCGAGCAGATCCAGTAGGTTCTGGTGTTCCTGCACCAGGACGTCGATGCGGGGGTAGGCGACGGCCAGGTTGAGTATGCACATCCTGGATTCGGCTGCGAGGGTCTCGTAGATCCGGATCAGGCGTGTGTTGCCTGCGCCGGCCACGAAGGAGGTGTGGAATTGCATATCGAGCCGCGCAATCGCCTGCCAGTCCGACACGGCAACCTGCTTCGCCATGTCACTGATGGTGGCCTCCAAGGCCTGGCAGGTGTCCTTGACCTGTTCCTGGCCGGCATCCAGCAGCGCGTCTGCAGCGGTCGATTCCACAGCCTCACGCACGGCATAAATCTCTCGGATGTCATCGGTGGCCAACTCCAGGACGAAGACACCCCGATTCCGCCGGCTGATAAGTATCCCTTCCTGGCACAGCCGCTGCAACGCTTCACGGACAGGCCCCCTGGATGTGCTTAGCTGGCTTGCCAGGACAGACTCATTGATCTGCTCTCCGGGCCGGAACATCCCCTGGACGATTTGTTCCCGCAACTGATCGGCGATCAGCTGCGCCGTGGGTCTTCCCTCCAGTGCAAACAGCGCTCCTGGTGCCGCCATTGACATCCCCCTCATCTCACTCTTCGGCATACTGCATATTTTTCTAGATTGCTATTGCGGTGTACTTATACTCAAGAAACTCTTCAATGCCGATCTTGCCGCCTTCGCGCCCGAGCCCGGACTGCTTGACGCCGCCGAAGGGTGCTATCGGGTTGGAAACGAGGCCAGTGTTGATGCCGACCATTCCCACTTCGAGTTCTGCGGAGAAACGCAGGGCCTTGTTCGTGCTTTCAGTGAACACGTAGCCAACCAGGCCCCATTCGGTGTCGTTGGCCACGCGCAACACGTCATCCTCGCTGTCGAAGGGAGTGATGGCTGCGACGGGTCCGAAGATTTCGGTGCTCATCAGGTCGGCATTCAGGGGCACGTCGGTCAGGACGGTGGGCGTGTAGAAGTAGCCAGGGCCTTCGGGGCGGCTTCCGCCGGTCAGGACGCGTGCACCCTTGTTGACCGCGTCAGCCACGAGGTTTTCGACCTTGTCCAGGCCCTTCTGTTCGATCAGGGGACCCACCTCGGTTCCCTCCAGGGTGCCGTTGCCTACCTGCAGTTCGGACATTTTCTTGGCGAACTTCTCGCTGAACTCCTGCACTACTGAGCGGTGCACGAAGAAGCGGTTGGCTGCGGTGCACGCTTCACCCATGTTGCGCATCTTGGCCTTCATGGCTCCGTCGACGGCCTTCTCGATGTCTGCGTCAGCCAGGACGATGAAGGGGGCGTTTCCGCCCAGTTCCATTGAGGAGCGCATGACGTTCTCGGCTGCCTGGCGCAGCAGGATCTTGCCGACGCCGGTGGAGCCGGTGAAGCTGATCTTGCGTGCGATGCCGCTGCTGGTCCAGTTCTCCACCACGGGGGCGGCGCTGGCGGTGGTGACGACGTTCAGTACACCGTCAGGGAGGCCCGCCTGCTTGAAGATCTCCACCAGGGCCAGGGAGGTCAGCGGTGTCAGTTCCGCGGGCTTGAACACCATGGTGCAGCCGGCGGCGACGGCCGGGGCGATCTTGCGGGCGCCCATGGCCAGCGGGAAGTTCCACGGGGTCACCAGCACGGAGGGGCCAACGGGTTCCTTGGTGATCAGGATCCGGGTGTTGCCGTCCACCGAGGTGGTGCTGTCGCCGCCGATGCGGACGGCCTCTTCGGAGAACCAGCGGAGCATTTCGGCGCCGTAGGCTACCTCGCCCTTGGCTTCGGCCAGCGGCTTGCCCATTTCGGCGGTCATGATCGCGGCCAGTCTGTCGGTGTTGGCAATCACCAGCTCAAAGGCGCGGCGCAGGATGTCGGCCCGTTCCCTGGGAGTGGATTTGCCCCACTCTGCCTGGGCGCGGCCGGCAGCCTGAATGGCCAGGGCTGCATCTTCAGGCCCGCCATCGGCCACGTGGGCGATGACTTCGTTCGTTGCCGGGTTTTCGACGGCGAAAGTGGCTTCGCCAGTAGCCTTCCGCCACTCACCGTCGATGAACAAGTCAGTATGAAGAGTGGTGGGATCAAATGAGAGACTCATGTCACGCTTTCAGTGTCGTAGGGAAGGGATTTCGCCGGGGCGGTGTGTTGGTTCCGCCCCGGCGAAATCCGAGCCTTGGGTTGTATTAGGAGGTGGCCGTCTTCAGCGCCTGGGTGAACCTGGTCAGCCCAGCCTGGATCTCGTCGCTGCTGACGTTGAGCGCGGGGATGATGCGGACGACATTTCCGTGCGGACCGCAGGTGAGGAGGAGCAGTTCTTCGTTGATTGCTGCTTGCTGGACAGCCAAGGCTGTGGCAGCATCAGGCGTGTTGTCCGCAGCGGTGAACTCGACGCCCTGCATGAGGCCGCGGCCGCGGACATTTCCGATGCCGGCGAATTCTGTCTTGAGCTTGTCAAGTCCTGCGCGCAGTTCATCGCCCCGAAGCAGGGCATTCTCTACCAGGTTCTCGCGCTCGATGACGCCCAGGGTTGCGACGCCTGCTGCAGCTGCTACGGCGTTTCCGCCGTAGGTGCCGCCCTGTGAGCCCGCCCAGGCCTTGCCCATCAGTTCGGTCGAGGCGGCGATGGCTGAGATCGGGAAGCCGCTGGCGAGGCCCTTCGCGGTGATAACCACGTCGGGAGTGATACCTGCCCAATCGTGGCCCCAGAACTTTCCCGTCCGTCCTACGCCAGCCTGGACCTCATCGAGGATGAGTACGATTCCGTGGCGGTCAGCGCGTTCCCGCAGTCCCTGCAGGAAGGCAGGGGGAGTGGGGATGTAGCCGCCGTCGCCCAGGACGGGTTCAATGATGAAGCCCGCTGTGTCTGCGGGGCTGCTGATGCTCAGGAGGAGGTGGTCCAGTTCTTTCAGGGCGAAGTTGACTGCAGTTTCCTCATCCCAGCCGTAGCGGTAGGAGTGCGGGAAGGGTGCGATGTGCACTCCGCCCATGAGGGGGGAGAAGCCTGAACGGAACTTCGTGCCCGCCGTGGTGAGCGAAGCAGCTCCCACCGTCCGGCCGTGGAAGCCACCGTGGAAGGAGATGATGTTCGGACGCCCGGTGGCCATGCGTGCCAGGCGTACTGAAGCTTCCACTGCCTCGGAGCCGGACGTGGCATAGAAAACGCTGTCCAGCCCCGTGGGCAGGAATTCCCCCAGTTTTTCGGTCAGCTCAAGCAAGGGCTTGTGCATCACGGTGGTGTACTGGGCATGGACAATCTTGCCCACCTGCTCGCGTGCTGCCGCTACGACGTCGGGGTGGCAGTGACCTGTGCTGGTGACACCGATTCCAGTGGTGAAATCGAGGTACTTTTTGCCGTCGGTCGCGTGGATCCAGCTGCCGAGGGCATGGTCCACGACGACTGGAGTAGCTTGCTTGAGGAGGGGACTGAGAGTTGCCATGGCTTCATACTTTCGTAGGGGTTGTAGATTGTCAACAATGTGCGGAGTGATCCGCATCAAGTGCTTGTTGGCGAGCTAGCTCGTCTTGAAACGTTCGGGCCTGACGAAATCCAGGCCCTCAAAGGTCCGCTTGCTCAAGGCTTCGGTTGCGGCGATCTCTCCGTAACCCGTAGCCATTTTGAAGCCCCCGCCGGAAAAGCCCGTGGCGAGGTAGATTTTGCTCTGGTCGTTCAGGTGTCCGATCAGAGGCTTCCCATCCGAGGTGAAGAGGTCCGGAAAGGCATCCGAGCGAACAATGTTGGGGAACAGCCCGGGGAAGAATTCAGTGACCGTGTCCATGGTTTCCGAGATTTCCGCGGGTGTTAGGTCCCGGGGGACCGAATCCGCCTGCGGTGTTGGTGCTCCCCTGCCATCAAGGGTTGCCTTGACGGTCGCCCCATCGACGGCGGGAGCGCCGTACATGGAGCGGTCCCCGGAGATCCGGATGAAAATGGGAAACTTCTCCGGCGTGAACTCCGCTGCGTCCCGGGCGACAAACCAGGACAGGTAGCACCGTTTGATCTCCGTTGCCGCCTTCAGGTAGTCGGGCATCAGGCGCTGGGACCAGCCGCCTGAGGAGACGATGACGTTTTCGAAGGTCCAGGTTTTCCCGCCGGAGGTGATGACCACGCCATCGCCGGTTTCCATGATGCTGTCGATCGGTGTGTTGGTGTGGATCGTTGCGCCGTTCGACTGGGCGGCTGCAACCGCCGCCGTGACCGCACGGTCGGTGCGCAGGGCGCCGCCGTGGGGGTCGTAGACGGCGACGTCGTCCGGGCGGAGGTTGTGCTGCGGGTAGCGTTGGGCCATCTCCTCGCGGCTGAGGATTTCGTGTTCGGCGCCGTTGGTCCTGGTGGTTTCCAGGAGCGGGGGGATGTAGGGCCCATCTTTGGTGCCGATGGAGAGTCCGCCGCAGCGGGTCAGGATGTTCTGGCCGGTTTCGGCTTCGAGTTCGGCCCAGAGATCCCGTGAACGCTCCAGGATGGGGTAGAAGTCAGGCACTCCGCGGTAGAGCATGCGGAAGAGCCGGGTGTCCCCGCCCACGGCACTGCGGGCATGGGCGGGTGCCTGGGCCTCGAAGCCGGTGACGGAATCGGACAGGCGGGAGGCCTGCCAGAGGGCCATGGATCCGATGCTGCCCAGGCCGATGACGGCGAGCTTTCCGTCCATGGTTAGAGCACCTGTTCCAGGAAGGCCTGGGTGCGGGCTTCCTGCGGGTTGGAAAGAACCTCGCGGGCATCTCCGCGTTCAACGACGTAGCCGTCGTCCATGAAGATCAGCGAGTCGGCCACTTCGCGGGCGAAGCCCATTTCGTGGGTGACGACGACCATGGTCATGCCCTTTTTGGCGAGCTGCTTCATGACCGCCAGGACTTCGCCGACTTTTTCGGGGTCCAGTGCTGAGGTCGGTTCATCGAAGAGCATGATCTCCGGGTCCATGGCCAGGGACCGTGCGATCGCCACGCGCTGCTGCTGCCCGCCGGAGAGCTGGGCGGGGTAGTAGTCCCCGAACCCGGCCAGTCCGACGCTGGCGAGCAGTTCGTGCGCCCGCTTGCCGGCCTGTTTCTTGTCCTGGCCTTTGACCAGGACGGGTCCGGACATGATGTTTTCCTGGGCGGTCATGTTGGGGAAGAGGTTGAAGGACTGGAACACCATGCCGACCCTGGTGCGCTGCTCAGCGAGTTTTTTGGGTGGCAGGGCGTGGTAGGCGGTGTCGGTTTCGTAGTAGCCGAAGTCTTCGCCGTTGACTTTCAGGACTCCTGAGTCCACGGTTTCCAGGCCGTTGATGCAGCGCAGGATGGTGGATTTGCCGGAGCCGCTGGGGCCGATGATGCAGCAGATCTCTCCGCTGGCGATCTCCAGGTTGATGTCTTTGAGGACTGTTTTGGGTCCGAAGGACTTTCGGATTTTCTGGGCAAGAATGGTGCCGTCGTTGCTCATCGGGCAGCGCCTTCCGGGTCAGTCAGCACAACGGGTTTCGCTTTCCGGGGAAGCCGGGAGGCTGAACGGGAGTATTTCTGCTCGAGCTTGGACTGCGGGTAACTCAGCAGCAGGGTCATCACGAGGTACCAGAGGCTGGCAACCAACAGCAGCGGGATGGTCTCGTAGGTGCGGGCATAAATGAGCTGCGCGCTTTGGAGCAGCTCGGCCACACCGAGGACGCTGACCAGGGAGGTTCCCTTGAACATGCCGATGACCTGGTTACCGGTCGCGGGGATGATGGAAGGCATCGCCTGGGGGATGATGACCTTGCGCATCCTCATGCCGGCGCTCATCCCCAGGGAGTCGGCGGCCTCGAGCTGGCCCTTGCCCACTGAGGAGAACCCGCCGCGGATGATCTCGGCCATGTAGGCGGCCTCATTGAGGGTCAGGCCCACCAAGGCCGCGGTGATCGGCCCCATGATCGCATTCATGTCCACGGCGGTGCCGATGTCCGTGAACGGGATGCCGATGAACAGGTCCGGGTAGAGGGCGGAGATGTTGAACCAGAAGATCAGCTGCACCAGGACCGGGGTGCCGCGGAACAGCGTGATGTAGAGTCCCGCGGCGATGGAAACCGGCTTCACCTTGGAGGAACGCATGATCGCCAGGCCCAGCCCCAGCAGCGTTCCCAAAGTCATGCTCGCAACCGTGAGGAAAATGGTGAGCATCAGACCACGAAGAATGGATTCATGCGTGAAGTACTGGGCCACCACACCCCACTTGAAGTTCGGGTTGGTCAGGACGGAGGTGAGGATCCCGATGCCGAGGAGAATGCTGAGGACCCATCCCGCGTACTCGGAGCGGGTCCGAAGCCGAAGCCGTGGCTTGAGGGCTGGATCAATGCTGCTCACCGTTGTTCTACTTTCTCTGTTGGTAGCTGTGACCATAATGGCGCCCCGCTAGTTCAGCTTGGCGTCGGTGATGGCCCCGGAGTCCAGACCCCAGGTCTCCAGGGACTCCTTGTACTCCGGGGTCCCAAGGACGGACTGGAGCGCTGTCTGGAAGGCCGGGGTCAGCGGCGAGCCCTTCTTCAGTCCGACGGCGGTCACGTCGCTGTTGCCGACGTTGACCTGGCCGATGATGGTGAAGGAGCCCGGCTGCTGCTTCTCTGCCCACGCGAGCGAGGTCGTGTCATAGAGGACGCCGTCGATCCGCTTGGAGTGCAGCTGGGTCAGGGCCTCCTGGACGTTGGGCAGCGTCACGGCATTGATCGCCGGCTGTCCCTTGGAGGTGCAGGTCTGCTCGTTCAGGGCCGGGAGGCGCTTGAGCTGGCCGGTCGAACCCTGGGTGACGGCGATGTTCTTCCCGCACAGTGTCTCCACGGTGAGGTTCAGCGGGTTCCCCGCGGCCGCAGCCACAGAGGTGCCGGCCTTGAAGTAGTCGATCATGTCCAGGACCTTGAGCCGCTCCTCGGTCTTGGACATGGTCGTGGCGGTGAAATCGTATCGGCCACCGTCGAGTCCGGGGACGATCGTGTCGAACTTCGTGTCCACGAACTTCAGCTTCAGGTCAAGCTTCTTCGCTACCAAGCGGGCGATGTCCGGGTTGAGCCCGATCGGGGTCTGGTTGTCCTCCGCAAGGAACGTCGTCGGCGGGTAGTGCAGGTCCATCGCGACCGTCAACTCGCCCTTGTCCTTGAAGGACTGCGGCAGCAGTGCCACGGCAGCCGCATCCGGCTGAACACCCTCCGAGACGTCGGTGGTGTTGTTGGTGAGTGACTTAGTTTCCTCAGATCCCGGAGTGCCGGTGGCCGCGCCGCCACAGGCGCTCAAGGCGAAAACGACGGCGAGCCCTGCGGCTGCGGTCTGAACTTTGTTGATGGTCTTCATGGTGCTTCCCTTCGAATGGTTTCAGCTGTTGTTGATTTGCTGAGATTGGGGGCAGTCTTTGGGTATTGCTTCCATGCGGTTGTGATCAGGATCTCGTTCCGCATCTAAAGCAATGCAACAGTCAAGATCGCTGATTGTCAACAATTGACGATAAATAAATTGACTATTTTTCATCTGCTCACTAGTTGCGAAAGAATCTCACTAAGAACTGTTGACAATCTACAATCATCGGATCTAGAGTCGAGAAGAGCCGGCAAAGAAGCCCTGATGAACCCCAGGAACCCGCTGGCGCAGACCACAGGAAAGCGGCAGGCCATACATCCGGGCCTCCCGTTCAAGACCGAATGAAACGGACGAATCATGGCAGACACGAACCTCCGGCCGAAGTACATCTCTTTTGATATCTACGGCACTCTCATCAACTTCGACATTGATCCGACCACGCGTCGCCTGCTCGATGGCCGCATCTCAGAAGAGCAGTGGCCTGCCTTCAAGAAGCAGTTCCGCGGGTACCGGTTCGACGAGGTCTGCGGCGACTACAAGCCCTACGAGGCGATCCTCCAGGATTCCTTTGACCGGGTGTGCAAGCGCTGGGGCATTGGGCCGACCGAAGGCGCCGGCGCAGCGTTCGCTGAGGCTGTGCGCGGCTGGGTTGCCCACGAGGACGTGCCGGCACCGCTGAAGCTCATGGGCGATAACTACCAGCTGGTGGCTCTGTCCAACGCCGACACCAGCTTCCTGGACATCAGCATTCCCAAGCTCGGCGCGGACTTCCACGCCGTGTTCACCGCTGAGCAGGCCCAGGCCTACAAGCCGCGCTACCAGGCGTTCGAGTACATGCTGGACACCCTGAACGCCAAGCCGGAGGACTTCCTGCACATCTCGTCGCACACACGCTATGACATGCATCCGATGCACGACATGGGTTTCCGGAACCTCTGGATGCTGGACCGTGGCTATGACCCCATCGGCCCGGGCTATGACCTCAACACTGCTAAATCCCTGGACGAGATCAACAAGCACCTCGGTCTCTAAACCGACTCCGAGGCGAAAGGTCAAACCGTGAAACTCATTCCTTACTGGCTGGACACAGCCGAAGCATCCGGAGACTACCGGCAGACTCCGGTACCGGAGAATGTCGATGTGGCAATCATCGGCGCCGGATTTACCGGGCTGTCCGCGGCCATTGAATTTGCCAAGCAGGGCGCGAGCGTTGCCGTTTTCGAACGCCACACTGTTGGGTGGGGCGCATCGGGACGTAATGGGGGAATGGCGACGACCGGGTTGGCTATCAGCTTCAGCACCGCGGTCAAGCGGTACGGCGCCACCCGCGCCGTGGAGATGTTCCAGGAATACAACGACGCCATCGACACCATCGAGAAGCTCGTGCATGACAATGGCATCGACTGCGATTACAACCGCTTTGGAAAGCTCTCGCTCGCCTTCCACAAGTCCCACTACGAGGGCTTCCTGAAGTCGCAGGAAAAGCTGGCCAAACTGGCAGATCACCATGTCACAGTTATCCCGAAATCCGAGATCCACAGCGAAATCGGCACGGACTTCTACCAGGGAGCGATGGTTGACCCGCTCGGGGCGGGTCTGCACGTGGGGAAGTTCGTGCATGGCCTGGCCGGGGCGGCTGTTGCCGCCGGGGCGGATATCTGCGAGAACTCGGCAGTAACCGAGCTGAAAAAGGTTTCCGGCACCGTGCACGACGTGCACACCACCCGGGGCATCACCAGGGCCAAACAGGTTTTGGTGGCTACCAGCGGCTACACCGGCAACATCACCCCGTGGCTGCAGCGCCGCGTCATTCCGGTGGGAAGCTTCATCATTGTCACTGACCCGCTGCCCGAAGACGTGGTCCACCGTATCCTGCCAAACCGCCGCCAGGCCTCGGACAGCAAGATGCTGACCTACTATTTCCGGATCACCCCGGATAACAGGCTGCTCTTCGGCGGCCGGGCCCGTTTCGCGCTGTCCAGCCCGGACTCGGACGTCAAGAGCGCCGAGATTCTCCGCAAGGCCATGCTCGAACTCTTCCCATACCTCTCCAACGCCAAGGTGGACTACATCTGGGGCGGCCTGGTGGACCTCTCCATGGACCAGATGGTTCATGCGGGCCAGCATGACGGCCTCTTCTACTCCCTCTGCTACAGCGGACACGGCGTACAGATGGCCGCCCACATGGGGAAGCGGATGGCCCACTACATGGCCGGTGACAAGAGCGCCAACGTGTGGGAAGACCTGAAGAATCCTCCCGTGCCGGGCCACTTCGGCCCGCCGTGGTTCCTGCCCTTCATCGGCGCAGCGGCAAAAATTATCGACCGAGTCAAGTAGACGTTTCTCACCAACAGGCAAGATAAGGGTCCCCATGTCATCATCAACGGTCGCTGAAGCGCGCCCAAAAACAGAGGAAACTGCATACAGGCGCGCACGATTTGCCAACCTTCCCGGGGGAGCTTTTATCGAAGGGAAATGGCAGAGCGCCGAGCTGACCTTGGAGGTGCGGGATCCTGAAGACGGTGTCCTGCTCGGACGGGTGTGCACCTCCACGTCGCAGGACGTGGAGCGTGCCATCGCCCACATCGATCGCCATCTCCAGGCGGACGAGTGGCCGTTGCGCGCCCGCCGGCAGGCACTTGAAACGGCAGTGCTGCTTTTGGGGGAGCAGGCTGAGCGGTTCGCCAACATCATCGCTGCCGAGAGCAGTAAGACCATCAATGAGGCGGAGCGCGAAGTGCGCCGCTGCATTGAAACCCTGCGGCTCTCCGCCGCGGCCTCCGAGGAGCTCACGGGGGAGACCCTGGGTTTTGAGGACAGCATGGCCGGTGCTGGCAAGATCGGCTGGTACAGCCGCAAGCCGGTGGGGATCGTTGCGGCGATCACGCCGTTCAATGATCCGCTGAACCTGGTGGCGCACAAGCTGGGCCCGGCAATCATCGGGGGCAACGGCGTCGTGCTGAAGCCTTCCACGCGCACCCCGCTGACCGGGCTGGCCTTTGTCCAACTGCTGCTCGAGGCGGGCGTCCCGTCGGGCCGCATCGCCGCGATCGTCACCGGTCCCGGCGTTTCCGAAGCGCTGGTGACCAACGAGCGCGTGGACCTGATTTCCTTCACCGGAGGCCCTGCCACGGCAGAACGCATCGCCGCCGCGGCCGGGGCGAAGAAGATCCTGTCGGAGCTCGGCGGGAATAACGCCACGGTTGTCTGCGCCGACGCCGACGCAGAAGCCGCCGCCGACGCGATCGTGGCCGGAGCCTTCGGGGTCGCAGGTCAGAACTGCCTTTCCGTGCAGCGCGTCTACGTGCACATTTCGCTGTTTGACCAGGTCCTGGAGCGGGTCACCACCGGTACCAAGGCGCTCAAGACCGGGCCGAAGCTTGACCGGGGCACCGACGTCGGGCCGCTGATTTCCGAGGCCGAGGCCAAGCGTGTGGAGCTATGGGTGGAAGAAGCCAAGGCGGCCGGCGCCACCGTGCACGCCGGCGGGCAGCGCCGGAACGCGTACTACGAGCCGACTGTCCTGACCGATGTGCCCTCGGAATGCCGGGTGATCCGGGAGGAAGTCTTCGGACCGGTGGTCAGCATCCTGCCGTTCATCGAGGTCCAGGACGCCGTGTATGCGGCCAACAACACCGAGTACGGCCTCCAGGCCGGGGTCTTCACGCAGTCCATCGACCTCGCCCTGGCCATCGCGGAGAAATTGCACGTCGGCGCCGTAGTCATCAACGAGACCAGCGACGTCCGGATCGACTCCATGCCGTTCGGCGGCTTCAAGAAATCCGGTGTGGGCCGGGAAGGCGTCCGGCACGCGGTCCGCGAGATGACCGAACCCAAAAACACCATCATCAACCTCACAGGGGCGGGGTCACGCTGGCAGCAGCTGGGCGGGCTACCGGGGCGGACCACACCTTGAGCACGCACAGCATCGCAGTGATCGCCGGGGATGGCATCGGCAAAGAAGTCGTCCCCGCGGCCATCACATGCCTCGAGCGGATCGCCGGTATTCACGGGCTGAACCTGGCGTTCACCTATTTCGACTGGGGATCGGACTACTACGGCCGGAACGGGCGCATGATGCCCGCCGACGGGCTGGACCAGCTCGCCAGGCACGACGCTATTTTCCTGGGCGCCGTGGGCTCCCCGGAGGTTCCGGACACGGAATCGCTGTGGGGTCTGCTGATCCCGATCCGCCGGGAGTTCCAGCAGTACATCAACCTCCGCCCGGTCAGAACGCTCGACGGCGTGACCTCGCCTCTCGCGTCTGACAAGCCGATCGACATCCTGATCGTCCGCGAAAACAACGAAGGCGAGTACTCCGAGGTCGGCGGGCGGATGTATCGCGGCCTGCCGCACGAGACTGCCGTGCAGGAAACCATCTTCACCCGCCTGGGAGTCTCGCGTGCCGCCCACTTCGCCGCGTCTCTTGCTGCTTCCCGCCAGGGCAGGCTGACGTCCGCCACGAAGAGCAACGGCATTATCCACACCATGCCCTTCTGGGACGAAGTGATCGAGGAAACCGCCAGGCAATATCCGGGGGTGACCGTGACCCACGAGTTGGTGGATGCCCTGGCGGCGCACCTGGTCCTGAAGCCCTGGACGCTGGATGTCATTGTGGCCTCCAACCTTCTCGGTGACATCCTCTCGGACCTCGGCAGTGCCGTAACCGGCTCCATCGGCGTCGCGCCCAGCGCCAACCTGAACCCGGAGGGTGATTTCCCGTCCCTGTTCGAACCGGTCCACGGTTCGGCCCCGGACATTGCCGGGAAGGGCCTGGCCAACCCGGTGGGCCAGATCTGGTCCGGAGCGATGATGCTGGAGCACCTCGGCCACCCCGACGCGGCCGCGCACCTTCAGTCAGCATTCGAGTCCGCCCTGCGCGATGGTCACAGCACCCGCGACGTCGGCGGGACCTCGTCGACGTCGGAATTCACCGCGGCCGTCCTGACCGCGATCGACGCCCACGCCCCGGTGACGGCATAATGACCGGCGCTACAGGACCCAAGCGGCCCGTCGTCGCCGCCCTTTACCGAGAAGCGCTCCCGCCACGCCTGGCCGAAGTCGAGGAACTGGCAGAGGTCCGGCTGACCAAGGCTGACGGTCTCGCAGAGGCAATGGATGGCGCGGATGTGCTGTACCAGTGGCACTCCTTCTCGCCCGCACTCCGCGAGAACTGGGGCGCGGCCTCGTCCCTGCAGTGGATCCATGTCACGGCGGCCGGCGTCAGCCAGCTGATGTTTGATGAGTTGGTTGCAAGTGATGTGACCTACACGAACTCCCGCGGGGTCCTCAGCACCGCGATCGCCGAGTTCGCCCTCGGCTTCGTCCTCGACATGGCCAAGGACTCCCAAGGTTCCTTCAGGCTCCAGCAGGAACAACGCTGGCAGCACAGGACCACGCGAAAGATCCAGGGCCAACGCGCCCTGGTGGTGGGCACCGGGTCCATCGGCCGGGAAATCGCCCGGCTCTTCCGCGCCGTCGGCATGGAGGTCAGCGGTGCGGGCCGGACAGCCCGGCCCGGGGACGCTGATTTTGGCCAGATCCACTCCTCCCGGGAGCTTGCCGGGATCGTTGGTGACTACGACTACCTGGTACTCGCAGCCCCGTTGACCGCCGACACCAAAGGGCTGGTGGGTGCAGACGTGCTGGCCGCAATGAAGCCGTCCGCCCGGCTGATCAACGTAGGGCGCGGTGAGCTGGTGGATACGCCCGCGCTGACTGAGGCGCTGACCTCGGGTTCCATCGCCGGCGCAGCCCTGGACGTTGTGCACCCGGAACCACTCCCGGCCGGACACCCGCTATGGGGTCTGGAGAACGTCATCATCACTCCGCACATGAGCGGCGACACCGAAGGCTACCTCGACGACCTCGGCAAGCTCTTTGTGGACAACCTCAAGCGTTATTGCAACGGCGAACCACTGGGAAACGTCGTGGACAAGGCCTTGGGATTCGTCTCAACTCCTGAGCCCTCGCTCACTTTTTAAGGAACTCTGCCATGACCACGTCAACGACGACACTCACCCAGATCAGCCATTTCATCAGCGGCGCCGAAACCCCGGGCGACGGCGACCGCACCCGCCCGGTCTACAACCCGGCTACCGGCCGGGTCAGTGCTGAGCTGCGGCTGGCGAACCGGGCAGATCTGGATGCCACGGTGGCCGCTGCCCGGGCGGCCGCGGATTCCTGGGGTGATATTTCCCTGGCGAAGCGGACTGCGGTGCTGTTCAAGTTCCGCGAACTTGTTGCCTCCCACGTGGATGAGCTCGCGGCGCTGATCACGGCCGAGCACGGCAAGGTTCTCTCGGATGCGAAGGGCGAGATCGGCCGCGGCCTGGAGGTGGTGGAGTTCGCCTGCGGCATTCCGCAGCTGCTTAAGGGCGATTATTCCGACCAGGTCTCCACCGGCATCGATGTCTTCTCCTTCCGCGAACCCCTGGGCGTGGTGGCCGGGATCACGCCGTTCAACTTCCCGGTGATGGTGCCGTTGTGGATGGCGCCGATGGCGATCGCGACCGGGAACGCGTTCATCCTCAAGCCCTCCGAACGCGACCCCTCCGCCTCGATGCTGCTCGCCAAACTCTGGAAGGACGCAGGCCTGCCCGACGGGGTCTTCCAAGTCCTGCACGGGGATAAGGAAACCGTGGACGGGCTCCTGACCCACCCGGACGTGGACGGGATCTCGTTCGTTGGCTCCACCCCGATCGCCCAGTACGTCCACGAGACCGCCACGAAGCATGGCAAGCGGGTCCAGGCGCTGGGCGGGGCGAAGAACCACGCGATCATCATGCCGGACGCGGACCTGGACAACGCCGCGGACCACCTCGCCGCGGCCGCTTTCGGTTCCGCGGGCGAACGCTGCATGGCCATCTCGGTCGCCGTGGCTGTCGGCGATGCGGCGGACCTGCTGGTGAAGAAGGTCGAAGAGCGCGCCCTGGCCGTCAAGGTCAACAACGGCACCGTCCCCGGCGCCGAGATGGGCCCGGTCATCACGACGGCCTCCAAGGACAGGATCGTCCGGATCGTCACCGAAGCCGAAACCGCGGGAGCGGCGATGGTGGTGGACGGCCGTGACCTGGTGGTCCCGGGCCACGAGGACGGCTTCTGGGTGGGCCCCACCGTTCTGGACCACGTGAAGACCGGGATGACCGCCTACACTGAGGAAATCTTCGGACCCGTCCTCGTCGTCGTCCGCGTCGCTGACCTGGAGGAAGGCATCAGGCTGATCAACGCCAACCCGTACGGGAACGGCACCGCCATCTTCACCTCCTCCGGCGCCAACGCCCGCACGTTCCAGCGCTCCGTGACCGTGGGCATGATCGGCATCAACGTACCCCTGCCCGTCCCGGTCGCCTACCACTCCTTCGGCGGCTGGAAGGCCTCGCTCTTCGGCGACAAGCACATCTACGGCCCCGAAGGCGTCTCCTTCTACACCCGCGGCAAAGTCGTCACCTCCCGCTGGCCCGAACCCACCCACGCCTCCGGCGCCTCCTACAACTTCCCCTCCAACTAACACCCCATTACAAACCCATCGATTGCTCCACAACCGCCTTTTTGAGCCCAAAAGGGCACCTATGGAGCACTCGATGAGAAGGATTCACATGGCAGAGAACACTGCATCCTCCCCTCTCCTGACCGAATGCAGCCGGAAGGAGCAGGACTTCATGGGGTCCCGGGAGATCCCGGCCGGCGCCTACTGGGGCATCCAGACCTTGCGCGCTGTCGAAAACTTCCCGATAACGGGCACGGCGATCTCCGCCTATCCGGGGCTGGTCAGCGCACTTGCCCAGGTGAAGCACGCGGCGGTGCTGGCGAACTTCGATCTGGGCCTGATTGATGCGGTGAAGAAGGATGCAATCGAGCAGGCTTGCCAGGACATCGAGCAGGGCCAGCTGCTGGACCAGTTCGTGGTGGATGTCATCCAGGGCGGAGCCGGAACCTCAACGAACATGAATGCCAACGAAGTGATCGCCAACCGTGCGCTTGAACATCTGGGGCAGGCCAAGGGCGAGTACTCCGTGATTCACCCCAACGGGGACGTGAACATGGGTCAATCGACCAACGACGTGTACCCCACGGCGATCAAGATCGCTACCATCCAGGGCACGTACGCTCTGTTGTCAGCCATGGCACATCTCCGCGAAGCACTGGCTCGCAAAGCCGTCGAGTTCGACGACGTAGTGAAAGTGGGCAGGACCCAGCTGCAGGACGCCGTTCCCATGACCCTGGGCCAGGAGTTCAGCACCTATGCGGTGATGGTGGACGAGGACGAACGGCGGATCCGTGAGGCCTTGGTTCACCTGCACGAGATCAACCTCGGCGCGACCGCCATCGGCACAGGCATTAACACTCATCCTCGGTACGCTGCCGAAGCGTGCTCACATCTTCAGCGCCTCACCGGCCTGCCGCTGGTGACAGCAGGCAACCTTGTGGAAGCAACCCAGGACTGCGGGGCATTCGTACTGTTCTCCGGGACGCTGAAACGCGTCGCCGTGAAGCTGTCAAAGATCTGCAATGACCTGCGGCTGCTGTCCTCCGGACCCAGGGCAGGTTTCGCCGAGATCAACCTGCCCCCGCGCCAGGCAGGATCAAGCATCATGCCCGGCAAGGTCAACCCGGTCATTCCGGAAGTCGTCAACCAGGTAGCCTTCGAGGTCATCGGCAATGACCTCACCATCACCATGGCGGCCGAGGCAGGACAGCTGCAGCTGAACGCGTTTGAACCGATCATCGCCCGCTCCCTGTTCGCCAGCCTGACCCACCTCACCGCAGCGTGCACCACCCTGGCCGATCACTGCATCGACGGGATCACAGCCAACAAGGAATACCTGCGTTCCCAGGTCGAGGCGAGCATCGGCGTCGTCACCATCCTCAACCCGCTCATCGGCTACGACGCGGCAACCTCCATCGCCCGGGAGGCGCTGGCAACCGGCCGCAGCGTCACCTCCCTGGTTCTCGAGCAGGGGCTGCTGACCGACGTCGAACTGGACGAGATTCTGCGACCGGAGCACCTGGCAAACCCGCAAGCCCGCACTCCGGACCCGCTGCCGCTGTAGCCAAGGCCGGCCATGAAGCTAAGGAGCCACAATATGCCCACCCTTGCAAAGGCCTATGTCGCCACTTCGGCCACGTCCCCACTGCAACCCGGCGTTGTTGAACGACGCGAACCCGGCGAATCCGAGGTCAGAATCGCCATTAAATTCACTGGAATATGTCACTCAGACATCCACACCGCGCGGGGTGACTGGGCTGGAGTCAAATATCCGGTGGTGGTGGGCCATGAGATTGCCGGTGTAGTCGAAGCCGTGGGAGCCAAGGTGACGCGCTATGCAGTGGGCGATCGTGTGGGCGTGGGCTGTTTTGTGGACTCCTGCCGTGAATGCGCCAACTGCCTGGCCGGCGAGGAGCAGTACTGCCTGGCTGGATCAATAAGCACCTACAACTCGGTGGGCCGGGATGGCCTGCCAACCGCAGGCGGCTACAGCACGGGCATCGTGGTGGACGAGAACTATGTAGTGCGGATTCCGGACGGCGTTTCGCTCGAAGCTGCCGCACCGCTGCTGTGCGCCGGGATCACGATGTACTCGCCGCTGCGGAACTGGGGCGCCGGGCCGGGGAAACGAGTGGCCATTATCGGCATGGGCGGGCTCGGTCACATGGGCGTCAAGATCGCAGCAGCCCTGGGCGCCGAGGTCACGGTGCTCAGCCAGTCGCTCAAGAAGCAGGAGGACGCGCTCCGGCTCGGGGCGGAGGGCTACTACGCAACGTCGGATCCTGCCACCTTCGAGGTCCTGAGAGATTATTTTGACCTGGTCATCAACACGGTCTCCGCCGATATCGACGTCGACCAGTACCTTTCCCTGCTTGCGGTGGACGGCACCATGGTTCTCGTGGGGCTGCCTTCGAAGCCGCTGACGCAACGTGCCTGGTCACTGATCGGGTCCCGGCGCAGCCTGGCCGGGTCCAAGATGGGCGGCATCCGTCAGACGCAGGAAATGCTCAACTTCTGCGCTGCCCACGGGTTCGGCGCCGAGGTGGAGGTCATACCGGCCAGCAAAATCAACGACGCCTATGAACGGGTCATGGCCAGCGATGTGCGGTACCGCTTCGTGATTGACGCAGCCACGTTCTGAGCGAGCGTCACGATGACCGGGCTCAGAAACTGTAGGGGCCAAAGCGGGCGATGGCGACACCGGCGGCGAGGATACCAAGGACGATGTTGATGATGGCGTTGGGAGTCTCTCCGCGTCGGGCGTGCGTGATGGCCGCCCCGGTCATCAGCAGGAAGACCCCGGTCGCGGCGGTGGGGACCAGGATGGTGGCTACATTCAGCACCGCGGGCAGGGTTTATGACGGTTTTGGCCGAATGACTTTGCCGGCATCCGGCCAGCAAAGGGCTGGCCAGTGCGCTGTCTGCAGGTTGGCCGACGGTGCCGGTCATGCGACTACAGACCCTTGCCGGTCGTGGTCGGCGAGTATCTCGCGCACCATCGGAACGACCTTGCTGCCATAGAGTTCGACCGCCCTCAGGCGTGCGCTGATGGGCTGGGCTCCGGAGCTGAAGATCAGGTCGAACCTGCCTACCCCCATCGAGGACACGGTGCGCGCGATCCTTTTCGCAACGGTTTCAGCCGAGCCGATGTACATCGAGCCGTGCTGGGTCTCCGCCTCGAACTCCTCACGACGGACGGCTGGCCAGCCGCGGAGGGCACCGATGCGGTCCCGCACCACCTTGTAGTGGGGCCAGAAAATCTCCTTGGCTTGCTCGTCCGTGTCGGCGATGAATCCCGGCGAGTGCATTCCTACCGGCCACGCTGTCGTGTCGAACTGACCTGCCGCCTGCTTGTAAAGGTCGATATAGGGCACGAACCGCTCCGGCTGACCACCGATGATGGCGAGCATGAGGGGGAACCCGTACTTCGCCGTGCGGACCACGGACTGGGGAGATCCTCCCACCCCCACCCACGTGCTGAGGCCGCCCTCGGTCTTGGGGTACACATCGGCGTCGACCAGGGGAGCGCGGACGGTGCCGCTCCACGAGACCGGCTTTTCCTTGAGGAGCCGGGCGAAGAGCTCAATTTTCTCCTCGAAGAGCACATCGTAGTCGCTGAGGTCGTAGCCGAAGAGGGGGAACGACTCGGTGAAGGAGCCCCGGCCGAGTATGACCTCAGCACGACCGTTCGAGAGGGCATCCAGGGTGGCGAACCGCTGGAAGACCCGCACTGGGTCATCGGAGCTGAGCACCGTCACCCCCGATCCGAGACGGATACGGGACGTGCGGGTGGCCATGCCAGCCAGCACGGTTTCGGGGGCGGACACCGAGTACTCAGGACGGTGGTGCTCGCCTACCGTAAAGACATCGACGCCCAGCTGGTCTGCCATCACCGCCTCGTCCACCAGCTGCCTGATTGCACGGGCGTGGCTGACGGGCGCCCCGGCGTCGTCCGTGGGGACGTCACCGAAGGTGTCCAGCCCGAAGATGACTTCGCTCATGGAGACTCCTCTAATTGACATGTCAATGATGTAATTGACGCGTCAATCATTGCGCCGTATGGTTGACTTGTCAAGCGAAGGGCATGGGTTGATGAATCACAGCAGGAATGGCGCCAGGCGGAGCCCTAATCCCGCCGAACTGGCGGCGTGGCGCGAGTATGTCGAGACGGCTGAGGCCATACGGCAGGCCTTGGCCTCAGGGCTGCAGTCAACGTCCGGAGTGTCACCCGGTGACTATGCCGTGCTCCTGGCCCTGAGCGAGGCTGACGAACGCCGGCTTCGGTCCTCGGTACTCGCGGAGAAAATCGGCTGGGAGCGCAGCCGGTTGTCGCACCACCTAGGTCGCATGGAAACCCGCGCGCTCATCCGCCGGCACCGCTCGGGTACTGACAGCAGAGGAGCAGAGGTTGAGCTTACCGACGAGGGAGCCCGGACGTTCCGCAGTTCATCAACATCACACCTGCGCCTTGTCCACCGGCTCTTCGTTGAGGCACTGACGCCCGAGGAACTCGAAGCAGCCCAAGGGGTCGCGACCAGCCTGCGCCGCCACCTGCAGCAGATCTCCTCGACCCAAGACGGAGGCCAGGTCCATGAGTAACCTCGAGAGCGTACCCCAAGAGATCATCTGCGCCGAGGGCGATATGGCCGCCCCGGTTGAGCTGCTGGCACCGCGGGAGGTTCCGCTGGGCGGTCCACGCGCCATGCCCGTGCGCCGAACCCTTCCCCAGAAACAGCGCAGCCTCATCGGCGCCTGGTGTTTCCTGGACCACTACGGTCCGGACCCCGTTCCCGAGCACGGAGGCATGCGGGTCCCGCGCCATCCCCACACCGGGCTTGCCACGGTGAGTTGGCTGTTCAGCGGCAACGTCGCCCACCTCGACTCTGCCGGCCACGAGGCAATTGTCCGGCCCGGCGAGGTCAACCTCATGGTGGCAGGACGGGGGATCTCGCACCAGGAGTTCTCCACACCCGATACCCGAGTGGTGCACGGTGTGCAGCTGTGGTTGGCCCTTCCCGAAGCAACCAGGAACATGCCCCCGACGTTTGAGCACTACGCCCCGGAGCCGGTGCGGGGAGAGGGCAGCGAATTGCGGGTTTTCCTTGGCTCGCTGGCCGGCTCCTCGTCTCCTGTGGCCAGCTACACCCCGCCGCTGGTGGGCGCCGAGGCCGTGCTCCGCGCTGGTGCTCGGCTGGAACTGGAGCTGGATCCTTCATTCGAACATGGAATCCTGCTCGACACCGGCGACATGTTTCTGAACGGGACGCCGATGGCCGTTGACCATCTGCATTACCTGCGCCCCGGACGCGGCAGTGTCATCCTTGAAGCGGGGCAAAGACCGGGAAGGGCAATGATCCTCGGCGGGGAACCCCTGCAAGAGCAGATCGTCATGTGGTGGAATTTCGTGGGCCGCTCCCATGATGAGATTGTGGCTTACCGGACAGCCTGGCAGACCGAGATCGGGGCCGAGCCCGCGCCCACTCCAGCCGGCGGAACCTACTCTGACGGCGCCCCGAATCCCCGCTTCGGGCCGTTCCCGGAGGGAAATCCGGCACCGCTGCCCGCCCCCGTCCTGCCCAATGCCCAGCTGCGTCCCAGAGGCTGACAGGCTAGTCCGAAAGTTCATTGGAGTCGAACAGCCCGCTGATGAGGTCGCTCAGATGAGACCAGTGTTCACCGGACAAAGTGGCCGCCGCTTGGGCATCTCCCAGTTCACAGGTCAGGATGAGTTCTTTGTGGTGCTTGATGGTTTCCTCGCCGCCGAGGAGTCCGGAGAACTTGCGGTAGAGGATACGGTGCACCTGGGGATGCAACTGTTCGACAACGCGGGCGATGACGGGATTGCCGGCCGCCTCAATGATCACGTGATGGAAGGCATCATCTGCAGCTAAAGCCTTGGAGACGTCCTGCCTGTCCACCGCCGCGGCGAAGTTCCTGTTCGCCTGACGCATGGTGCGGAAGTCCCGCTCAGTCAGTCGAGGCACGGCCGTCTCCACGGCCAGAGAGTCCAGGGCTTTGAGAACAGCAAGGGTTGCTGCGATGTCATGGTGATTAAGTGTCGAGACTCGGGTGTACACGCCGGGTTTGGACTCCACCAGTCCGCTTTCCACCAGCCGCGTGAGCGCTTCCCGAACAGGCGTTCTGCTGAGTCCGAGCATTTCGGCGAGTTCGGCATCCTTGATCTTTTCGCCAGGAACCAGGTCGCCGCGGACGATTGCATCGCGCAGCCGCTCGTAGGCTGCCTCACTCATTTTGGGTCGGTCAACGGTGCTTTGGCGGACTAGCGGCATATTGCATACTGTACGCTGCATCACGCAGTGCGAGCCCTCTTTGCACCACTGATTCAGCGAGAATGCGGGCAGGATCGACGAAGGGCACGGCGATGTCAGCCGCTGCCAAACCCACGGGAACCTCAGTGCAGCCGCCGATAATTGCCTGCGCCCCGGCATCCATAAGCTCTTGAGCGGCACGGACCAGTTGCGACTTGACCGCGAGGCCGCTCTGCCCTCCCTTGATGCCGCGAATGGACGCCATGACCAGATTCGCTTGGGACTGAGGGCCGGGCGAGAGAACCTGGATGCCCTTCTTTGCCAGCGAGGCCTGATAGAGGCCGGCCTTCTGCGTGCCCGTAGTGGAGAGCAGACCCACACGCTGAATGGTGGGCTGTAGCAGATGGATGCGGTTGGCCGTTTCCTCGATCATGTGGACGATCGGGAGATCCACTTCTACCTCTACCTTGGCGAGGAAGGCGTGTGCGGTATTGCAGGGAATGGCGAGCATCTCTGCGCCTGCCTCCTGCAGTAACTTGGCGCCGGCGATCAGCGCCGGCGTTGGATCCGCTCCTTGCGCGAGGAGGGCCTCCGTCCGATCAGGGATGGTCGGATCCGACCATATGAGCACTTGGAGGTGTTCCTGGTCAATGGTGGCCGGCGTTGCCTGAACCAGCTTGAGGTAAAAGTCCGCGGTGGCGGCAGGTCCCATGCCCCCGAGGATGCCAACCACCCTGCGGCGTCCCGCAGGGCGTCGCATGCGAACTCCACGTGGTGGAGGGGCTTTGATGCTGGCTTGGCTTGGAGCCTGTCTCAAGGTGTCAATCGGCGTGGTCATGATGGTTCTCTTCATCGAGCAAGGCGGCGGAACATGTCCCCTCCAATATATTGCACACTGCGTATTGCGTACAGCTCTGAGGGAAGATACTTGCCGTACTGGCCTTCTGTGGCCTCGTCAGGCCTTTCGGCGCCGACCCGCTTGCTCTACGAGTTCGGCCAGCCACGGGCGGTGCCCCTGATGGAACACCATCCCTTCGGGCAGCCCCTGGACAGATGGGACGGAATCGGCGATATCGATGGTGATCCTGCCGCCGGCCATGGGCGCGTTAGTGATGTGGAGGTTGCCGAAGGACTCCGGGAGTACGGGTTCCATCCAAACGCCACCGCGGGAAACATGCGCGTCGTACCTCATCAGGCTCGTCACCAGCTGGATTGGTGTGGTCGCAGCCCAGGCCTGTGGCGAGCACGCCGTCGGATAGGGCACCGGCTCGGCGAACTGCTCCCGGTTGAAGCCGCAGAACAGCTCGGGCAGGCGGCCGCCAGAGTACTCGGCCGCCTCCAGCAGCGCCGTGGTGATCCTCTGTGCCTCCGCCACGAAACCGTAGCGCAGCAAGCCGGCCTGGATGATCGCGTTGTCATGTGGCCAGACCGATCCGTTGTGGTAACTGGCGGGGTTATAGGCGCCCATATCGCTGGCCAGCGTACGCACGCCCCAACCGCTGAACATCTCCGGGGACATCAGCCGCTCGGCCACGAGCGGCGCCTTGTCCGCGTCCACCAGGCCGTGCCATAGGCAGTGGCCCATGTTGGACGCGCAAGCGTCGACCTGCCGCTTCTTTCCGTCCAGCGCGACGGCGTAGTAGCCGCGCTCCGGCATCCAGAACTGCTCGTTGAACCGTTTCTTGAACTGTGCCGCTTGATCCGCAAGTTCGTCGCCCAAAGCCGTCTCACCGGCGTCGTACGCCATCCACGCGCGAGCCATATACGCGTCGTAGACATAGGCCTGCACCTCGCAGAGGGCGATGGGCCCCTCAGCCAGACGGCCGTCGGCGAAGTTGATGCCATCCCAGGAGTCCTTCCAGCCCTGGTTGATGAGACCTTGGGGGTTGAGGCGCTCATACTCAACGAACCCGTCGCCGTCCTTGTCGCCGTAATCACGTATCCACTCCAGCGCACGGTCCGCGTGAGGCAACAGGGCTGAGATGGTGTCCGCGGCGAATCCCCAACGGCTGACTGCTCCAAGGACAATCACAAACAGGGGTGTCGCGTCCACACTGCCGTAGTAGGAGGACTTTCCGCCCAGGGACAATCCGCTGGAGACGTCCAGCCTGACTTCATGAAGGATCTTGCCCGGCTCCTCCTCGCTCATCTCATCCACCACGCTGCCTTGACGGTCCGCCAGGGTCTGCAGCGTGCCCAAGGCCAGAGACGGATCCACCGGCATCGCCATGATGGAGGCCCACAGCGAGTCCCGTCCGAACAGGGTCATAAACCAGGGCGCGCCAGCGGCCACCACCACCCGGTCCGGATGGTTTGGATCCTCGATCCGAAGGGCGCCCAGGTCGTCATAGCTGCGCCGCAGAGTCCGCTCGATGGAGCGGTTTCCCATGTGCAGCACTGGAATCTTGGCAACCCATTCCCGTCGCCGCAGGTCCCGGGGGGACAATTCGTTGCCCTCAGGATGGACGAATGACGGCGGCGGAGGACTCGCTGCCTCGGTGCTGGGCACTGCGGTGAGCACCGTGCTCCACTGGCTGTGCGGCGCGACGGACACACGGTACGTCAAGGCATCCTTCGTGACATCGGCCCCGGGAGCCTGGACAAGAAGGCCCTTCCGGATGTCCTGCCAGGCAGCCGAGATGGTCAACGAATCACCGTCCACGTCCCGGGTTTCTTTCCAGCGCCGCTGGATCCGCGCGTCCTTCACCTCGAACAGATCCGCGAAATCCGCCTCAACCCGAAGTGAGATCAGGCATTCGGCCGGCTCCAGGGAGTAATTGCGCACGGTGACCTGCTCCTGGATGCCGGCTCCCACTTCGCGCAGCCTCTCCACGATCAGCGGGCTGTCGGCATATCCATCCGAGCGGGGCACGCGGCCGGCAAACAGGGCGCGGTACGGTTCCTTCGTCTCCGCGGCCAGCGGCTCAAGTGGCTGGCCGTTAATGGTGAGGATCCAGCCGGACAGGATGCGGGTGTCGAGGTAGAAAACACCATGTGGATGTTCGGAATGGATATCGCCGTTCTGCAAGGAAATGCAGAAAGACGATCCCTCGACCAGAGTAACTGTTCCCGCCCCCAATGGCCCGGCCGCGGTGTCAGCGTTCCATCCAGCCATCGCGGGCCCCCTCAAGAAACCGACGCCATCGTGCCTTGGCCCTGTTGGTCAGGCGTTTGTGCCGCCGCCGCCAATTCTCCAATTGACGCTACGCTTGCTTACTCCCCGACGCCAGACCCCCTCACGACGGCATTCGACGGCACTGGCGTTGATCCAGGAGCCGGTCCAAAGGCTGGCTGAAACCCTACCCGATCAACAAACTCAGCGCCTCGGTCAGGTGTTCCACTTCCCGCACGGAGAAGCCGGCCGGGATGGGGCCGGGACCGTTGTGGCTGGCCGGGACCACGGCGTGCGTGAAGCCCAGCCGGTGGGCTTCCTGGATGCGCTGGTTAATGCCGGGCACCGGCCGGACTTCCCCGGCCAGGCCTACTTCGCCGAACGCGATCAGGCGGACGGGCAGGGGTTTCCGGGCCTTGGCCGAGGCCACGGCCAAGGCAACTGCCAGGTCCGTGGCGGGTTCGCTGAGTTTCACGCCGCCCACCGTGGCCACGTAGGAATCGTCCTTGTGCAGCAGGCAGCCTGCGCGCTGCTGCAGCACGGCCAGCAGCATGGACACGCGTGAACTGTCCAGGCCGCTGGTGGCCCGGCGGGGCTGCGAGTTGGGGCTTTCAGCAAGCAGGGACTGCACCTCGGCCAGCAGCGGCCGGCGGCCTTCCATGGTCACGGTGATGCAGGTGCCGGAGACCGGCTCCTTGGTCCGGCTGACAAACAGCCCGCTGGGGTCAGCCAGGCCCACGATGCCGTCCTCGTTCAGGTCGAAGCAGCCCACATCGTCGGTGGGCCCATAGCGGTTCTTGACCGCACGCAGCAGCCGGAGCCTGGAGTGCCGCTCGCCTTCGAACTGGCACACCACATCCACCAGGTGCTCAAGCAGCCGCGGTCCCGCAATGGAGCCGTCCTTGGTCACGTGGCCTACCAGCAGCGTAGTCATGTTGCGCCTCTTGGCCGACGCGATAATGGACGCGGCCACCTCGCGGACCTGTGAAACACCGCCGGCGCTGCCGTCCACGTCAGCGCTGCTGAGGGTCTGGACCGAGTCCACGATGAGCAGCCGCGGTTCGATTTTCTCCACCTGGCCCAGGGCCTGCCCCAGGTCCGTCTCCGCGGACAGATAGAGGGAATCCGCGACGGCGTCGATCCGCTCGGCGCGCAGCTTCACCTGCGCTGCCGACTCCTCACCTGTCACGTATAAGACGTCCTGTGCGGTGCGGGCGAATTTGGCGGCAACGTCCAGCAGCAGGGTGGACTTGCCCACGCCAGGCTCGCCGGCCAGCAGGATAACGGCACCCGGCACCAGGCCTCCGCCCAGCACGCGGTCCAACTCATCAACCCCGGTAGGCAGGAAGGCTGCTGTGGTGGCGTCCACTTCGGCGATCCGGCGGGCGGGCTCCAGAACCGTTGTTGCCGCCGTCGTGCGCGCGACGGCGGCGCCGGTTTCCTCCACCGTGCCCCAGGCCTGGCACTCGCCGCAGCGGCCCACCCACTTGACCGTGGTCCAGCCGCATTCGGCGCACTTGTAGGCGGGCGCCTTGGAGGCCCGGGAAGTCTTTGTTGCCATGGGTTCCACCCTAGCGGCGGGGGCGGACATTCAAGCGCGCGCCGGCACCGCCGCCCGGACGCGAAAGCCAGCTACAGCGCGGGAAGCACGTCCCGTGCCTCGCGCGAATCCATTCCGGTGGCTTCCAGCAGGTCCACCATGAGCGGCCGGAACAGCATCACTACGGTCTCGCCCTCCAGCCGCTGGACCTCCAGGAGCTTGGGGTGCAGCCGCAGCGCGATTTCGCTCAGGTCCTGCCGGGCCGTCCGCAGGTGGGCGCGGCGGACGCCGTCGTGCGTCTCGGCAAGGCCGAGCGAGAGCTCGTCGATGGCGGCAGCGGTCTCCTCCAGCACCTCGGCGATGTTCCCATTGGCCTCATCGGACAGCGCAGCATGGTTGATGGCGCTGGTCAGCCGGCGCGCAAAAACGCGGCTGTTACGGAGGGCCAGGTCGATGAAATCCAGCGACTGATCCAGCCGGTCCAGCTCATCCCGGTGCCTCCGATAGGCCGGTGCCAGGGTGGCCACCTCACCGGAGGCACGCAGCGACTGGCGCATGCCATCCACCAGCGGCTGGCAGTTCCTGCCCCGGATCAGCGCATGCCATGCCTGGGTGGAGTCGCTGTCGGTCAAGGCGCTTGCGCATTCCCGCAGCACCTCGGCGAGTTCATGCAGCAGGTTCTGGACGTCCTTGCGCGGCTCCCGGCGGGGATCCTTGGGGATCAGGATGGTGACCAACAGGGCGCACAGCCCGCCCACAACTGCGTCAAGGCTGCGGGTGAAAGGCCCGCCGTCGGGCGCTGGCAGCAGCACCACCAGCAGCGACTGCAGCCCCAGCTGCGTGGTGAAGAGGGTGCCGCTGTCCAGGAACCGGGCGAGCAGGATGGAGAACAGAAGAACGACGGCGGCCTGCCAGATTCCGGCGCCCAGCCAGTGGAGGAGCAAATCACCGACCGCTATGCCGATGGTGCAGCCAAGGCCCACCTCCACTACCCGGCGCAGGCGCGGATCGCGGGAAAACCCCAGCGCGAGCAGGGACGACGTGGCGGCAAAAAGCGGACCGGAGTGTCCCAGCACGTACTCGGCGAAGGCATAGGCCCCCACCGCGCAGACTGTCATCTGGATGGCCGGAAGAAGTGAATTGCGGCTTCGGATCAGGCCGGTGCGGATGCGGCCGCGAAGGAAGCGTCGGCTTGCTGAGAGTCCTGCTGCGGCGGCCATGCGTTCCAGTCTATTCACCGGCGGCGCACTACGGCCGGACATGTGATGTACGCAATGGTGACGCTGCAGATGTAAGCCAATATCCCGCCGTCGTTAATTTTCCGTTCACTTTGGGCCGCCCGTCCCGTTACCTGCGGCCCATAAATTCGTAGGAGGTACACAACGTACGCATCGCGCTGTAGGGCTTCTCCGGCCCTGCCCGCAACTGAATAACCCTGGAAGGGGTACATCTAGTGAAGGCACTCCGCTTCGGCCGCCACGCGGCTATCGCTGTTATCGCAGCCGGCGCACTCGCGCTCTCCGCCTGCGGCTCAGACAACGTCACGGGCGCGCCGCCTGCAGGCAACCAGACTTCAGCCGGCCCCAAGGTCACCGGCACGCTGACCGGCATCGGCTCCTCCGCACAGGGTGCGGCCATGGATGCCTGGAAGACCAGCTTCGCATCCGCCAACCAGGGCGCAACCGTCCAGTACTCGCCCGATGGCTCCGGTGCAGGCCGAAAGGCACTCCTGGACGGTTCGGCACAGTTCGGCGGCTCGGACGCCTACCTGAAGGATGACGAATACGCATCCTCCCAGACCGTCTGCGGCCCTGACGGCGCACTCAACATTCCGGTCTACATCTCCCCGATCGCTGTTGCGTTCAACCTCCCGGGCATCACCGAGCTGAAGCTTGACGCCCCCACCGTGGCCAAAATCTTCCGCGGCGAAATCGCCACCTGGAATGACCCGGCCATCGCTGCCCTCAACCCGGGCGTAACCCTTCCGGACACCAAGGTCACCCCGGTGAACCGCTCCGATGACTCCGGAACCACCACCAACTTCACCGACTACCTTGCGGCCGCGGCCCCCGAGGTCTGGACGGACACGTCCTCAGGCATCTGGCCGGCAACCCTGCAGGGTGAGAACGCCAAGGGGACCTCAGGTGTGGTCAAGACCGTCACCGACACCCCGGGCGCCGTGACCTACGCTGATGACTCTGCCGTCAGCGGCAAGCTCGGTGTCGCGCAGATCAAGGTAGGCGAGTCCTTCACCAAAATCTCGGCCGATGCAGCAGCCAAGGCCGTTGACGCCGGCAAGCCCGTTGAAGGCCGTACTGCCAACGACCTGTCCATCAAGCTGGACCGCAAGACCAGCATTGAGGGCGCCTACCCAATCGTCCTGGTTTCCTTCCACGTTGTCTGCTCCGCCTACGACAAGCAGGAAACTGTTGACCTGGTGAAGGCCTTCGAGAACTATGTTGTTTCGGAGGAAGGCCAGCAGGCGGCCGCTGACTCCGCCAAGTCCGCACCGCTCTCCGCCGCACTGGCCGAGAAGGCCAAAAAGGCCATTGATACCATCAAGGTCAAGTCCTAGTACCTGATCCTGAACCGAGTTCCCTGCCCTGCCGCAAGGCGGGGCGGGGAACTTGGCTTTGCCAGCAGTAGCCGCCAGTTTTCAGCACCATAACAACCGAAGGGCCGCCGAATGTCCGCCACCTCCCTGAGACCTTCCCAGGGCGCAGGCCGCGCCGGAGACAAAGTCTTTTCCGGAGCAACCCTGGCAGCAGGGTGCCTGATTCTTGCCGTCCTGTTCGGCGTTGCCCTGTTCCTTGTGATCCAGGCCATCCCTGCGTTGACTGCGCCAGCCGCCGAGATCCAGGGTGGTGCGGGCTTTTTCGCCTACATCTGGCCCATTGTCATCGGCACGCTCATCGCCGCAGTCATCGCGCTGGTGATCGCAACTCCGATCGCCATCGGAGTTGCGCTGTTCATCTCCCATTTCGCTCCGCGGCAGCTCGCGTCCGGCCTGGGCTACGTGATCGATCTCCTGGCCGCCATTCCCTCCGTGATCTATGGGGCCTGGGGCGCGGCATTCCTGGCCCATGAGATCTCGCCGGCCTATAACTGGCTGGCCGCAAACATGGGCTGGCTGCCCATCTTCCAGGGTCCGGCCTCCGCCACCGGCAAGACCATCCTCACCGCAGGCATTGTGCTCTCGGTGATGGTCCTGCCCATCATCACGTCCCTGAGCCGGGAAATCTTCCTGCAGACCCCCAAACTGCATGAGGAGGCTGCCCTTGCACTGGGTGCCACCCGCTGGGAAATGATCAAGATGGCTGTCCTGCCGTTCGCCCGCCCGGGCATCATCAGTGCCGTGATGCTGGGACTGGGCCGCGCGCTGGGCGAAACCATGGCCGTTGCCCTGGTGCTCTCCTCCGGAGCCCTGACGGCCAGCCTGATCCAGTCCGGCAACCAGACCATCGCGGCCGAAATCGCCCTCAACTTCCCGGAAGCCAGCGGGCTGAAGGTCAGCACCCTCATTGCCGCCGGCCTGATCCTGTTTGTGATCACCCTGGCCGTCAACATGGTTGCCCGCTGGATCATTACCCGGCACAAAGAATTCTCGGGAGCAAACTAAATGACCTCCACCGTCACCCCCGTGCGCAGCAAGCGCTCGGCCCTCACCAAGGGCCAGCTGCCCAAATACGCGCCGTACGTTGTGCTGGCCGCCGCCCTGATCGCCGGCGCAGCAGTCCTGGCCCTGATCGGCTTCAACGCCTTCGGCTGGGGCATCCTTTCCGCCATTCTCTTTGCCGTCGGCCTCGTCAGCTGGAGCGCCGCCGTCGAAGGCTCCCGCAAAGCGAAGGACAAGCTGGCCACCTGCCTGGTGGTTGGCTCGTTCCTGGTCGCGCTGCTCCCGCTCATCTCGGTGATCTGGACCGTGCTGGTCAACGGCATCCCCGGCCTGATCAACCCGGGTTTCCTCACAAGTTCCATGAACGGCGTCACCGGCGTCTTCGACAACCGCGCTGTTGAGGAGGGCGCCCCTGTGCTGGGCGGGATCTACCACGCCCTGATCGGGACCGTCCAGATCACGCTGCTGGCCACCATCATCTCCGTCCCTGTTGGCCTGCTGACCGCCATTTACCTGGTGGAATACGGCCACGACGGCCGGCTGGCCCGTGCCATCACCTTCTTTGTTGATGTGATGACCGGTATCCCGTCCATCGTGGCGGGACTGTTCTCAGCCGCCTTCTTCTTTGCTGTGGTGGGACCCGGCACCAAGACCGGCGCCGTGGCCGCCGTCGCGCTTTCCGTCCTGATGATCCCAGTGGTGGTCCGTTCCAGCGAGGAAATGCTGAAGATCGTGCCCAACGAGCTGCGCGAAGCCGCCTACGCCCTGGGCGTGCGCAAGTGGCGCACCATCCTCAAAGTGGTGATCCCGACGGCGATCTCCGGCATCGCGTCAGGCGTCACCCTGGCCATCGCGCGCGTCATCGGCGAGACGGCCCCCATCCTGGTCACCGCAGGGTTTGCCACGAGCATCAACAGCAACGTGTTCGGCGGCTGGATGGCGTCCCTGCCTACCTACATCTACACGCAGATCCTGAACCCCACCTCGCCGGCGAACCCGGACCCGTCCTCGCAGCGGGCCTGGGGCGCGGCCTTGGTGCTGATCATCCTGGTGATGGTCCTGAATCTTGGCTCCCGTCTGATCGCCAGAGGCTTTGCCCCCAAAACGGGGCGATGACCCCCGGCACGGCGGGGCATTCCGGTCAGCCCGGCCAGCGCATAAACTTCAGTCCATACCCCCAGCAAGTGAAGGAACATCATGTCTAAGCGGATCGACGTCAAGGACCTGAATGTCTACTACGGCAATTTCCTGGCCGTGGAGGACGTTACCATCAACATCGAGGCCAAGTCCGTGACGGCATTCATCGGCCCCTCCGGCTGCGGAAAGTCCACTTTCCTGCGGACCCTGAACCGCATGCACGAAGTACTGCCTGGTGCCCGTGTGGAAGGCGAAGTGCTGCTGGACGGGGACAACCTGTACGGACCAGGCGTGGACCCGGTCACCGTGCGATCGCAGATCGGCATGGTGTTCCAGCGGCCCAACCCGTTCCCCACCATGTCCATCCGTGACAACGTGCTGGCCGGCGTGAGGCTGAACAACCAGAAGATCTCCAAGGGCGAGGCCGATGCCCTGGTAGAGCGCTCCCTGCAGGGCGCCAACCTCTGGAACGAGGTCAAGGACCGGCTGGAGAAGCCGGGCTCAGGCCTCTCGGGCGGCCAGCAGCAGCGCCTGTGCATCGCCCGGGCCATCGCCGTGGAGCCGCAGGTGATCCTCATGGACGAGCCGTGTTCGGCGCTGGACCCGATTTCCACCCTGGCCATTGAGGACCTCATCAACGAGCTCAAGGACCAGTACACCGTGGTGATCGTGACCCACAACATGCAGCAGGCTGCACGTGTTTCGGAGAAGACCGCGTTCTTCAACATCGCCGGCACCGGCAAGCCCGGCAAGCTGATCGAATACGGCAACACCCACACCATGTTCAGCAACCCCACCCAGAAGGCCACGGAAGACTACGTCTCCGGCCGCTTCGGGTAACCCCTAACCCCCTGTGCATCGATTGCTCCGTAACCGCCTTTCTGGCCGCCCAAAAGGGCGTTCTTGGAGCAACGATGGGGGTTAGGCGCCGCCCAGCGGTGAAAGGGCCAGCCCCAGCACAAACGCGCCTGCCGCCGTTGCAGCCGGCGTGAGGATCCAGAGCTTCACGATCAGGATCACCAGCTTCCGGTTTGTCACCGAGAAACTCTGGTTCTCTCCGGCGCCCAGTACGGCGGACGTGACTGTGTGCGTGGTGGACACGGGCCAGTGCAGCCCGATGGCGCCGACGAACAGAATCACCGCGCTGAAGATCTGGGCCACCGAGCCCCGCAGCGGGTCGATCCGGGTGACCTTATAGCCGATCGTGTGCGAGATCCGCCAGCCACCAAAAAGAGTTCCGGCGGTGATCATCACGGCGGAGAGCAGGGCCACCCACACGGGGATGGTGCCGCCGTCGGCGTACCCTGCTGCCAGCAGGGCCAGCAGTAGCACGGCACTGACCCGCTGGCCGTCCTGGAGGCCGTGCCCGAAAGCCACCGCGCCGGCGGCGATGGACTGGCTGCGGCGGAAGCGCTGGTTGATGACATTGGTCTGGTCATAGCGTGCCGCCCACGTGACAGGGAAAACCAGCAGGAACGCGCCGCTGTAGGCCACCAAGGGCGACAGCAGCAGCGGCAGGACAACCTGCAACAGCAGGGACTCGTCCACTCCGCCCACACCGGTGCCGCCCAGAGCCGCGCTGGCGAGGCCGGCGCCCGCCAGTCCTCCCACCAGGGCATGGGTGGAGGACGCCGGGATGCCGCGCCACCACAGCAGGACGCCCCACGCGAAGGCGCTCGCCAGGCCTGCGACCAGAATGCTGAGGCCGTTCACACCGCTTGGCAGGGTGATCCAGTGTTGGCTGACGGCAACGGCCAGGCTGGCGCTGAGCAGAGCTCCGAGGAAGTTGAAGAACGCCGCAAGCAGCACAGCCACGCTTGGCGTGAGTGCCCGGGTGCGGACCGCCAGGGCAACGGACGTGGAGACGTCCCTGAACCCGTTCAGGAAACCAAACGCCGCGGTCAGCAGGACCACGGTGGCGAAGATGATTGCGGTCACCTCAGGATTCCTTGACGATGATGCTGCCCACCTGGGTAGCAACCCTCCGCATGTCCTTGGTGACTTCCACCAGCTGATTGGCGATGTCCCGGTTGCGGGAATACTGCGCCCATTTCATGTCCTTGATCATGTCCGCCACCCACACCCGGTGCGACCGTTCGGCCCGCTTAGCCAGCCGCAGGATCTCAATCCAGTAGTCCTCAAGGTCGTCGAGGTTGTTCAGCCGGCGCATCGCATCCACGGTGAGCTCAGCCTGCCTGCTGATGACCTCCAACTGGTCAGCCGCCCGCTTTGGCAGCCGCTCCAGCTTGTACAGGGCAACCAGTTCGGCCGCGGCATCCAGTTTCTCGATGGCCTCGTTAAGGTAGCGGGACAGGGCGTACATGTCTTCCCGAGGGAGCGGGTTCACGAAGCTGGTGCGCATGTGGGTCAGCAGGGCGAAGTGCAGTTCGGCGGACTTGGCCTCGTGGTTGTGCATGTCCTCCACGAGCTTGCTGTGTTCAGCGGCGGGGACACCCAGGAGCTCTGCCATGGTTGCGCTGGCAAGCACGATCTGACGTGCCATCTCGGAAAGGAGGTTCAGCCCGGCGGGCTCCTGGGGGAAAAGGCGCAGCTTCACGTGGGATACCGGTCTCCGGAGGATGTACTGGGGCGGGAGCCGCCGGCCTTCTGACTTGACTGCGGCCCGCAACTGACCATTACTCTACCGGCCGTGAACAGACCCTAAGAAAATCGGCACAAAAAATGGTGCCGAACCGGATACGCCTCTCGGCGGTAGGCCGCTCTAGGCGGCTAATTGTTGAAGCCCGGGGGTTTCGCGGCTCGACACCAGTTTCAGTGTTCTACGTTGGCTGGCCCAAGTCAACATTGACAGATCGGGCCAGTTGGGTCAGTCCAGCTCGCCCAGGCGCCAGGCGTTGGCCGCGTGCTCAAGGTCCTCCGCTGTCTTCACCAGCTGGTGCGAGTTGCGTGTCAGCTTGCTTGCGTGGGCCTCGTTGGAGTGCTCGGCACCGTCCGCGATGGTCGCCTGGCCGAGTGCCACCACCCGGCAGAACGCAGCGGAACGTTCCAGCGCGACGTCGAACTCGCCGTCGAAAGCCCCGGACAGGATGGCGTCAGCCATGGCAGTCATTTCATCGGCGCCCGGCGGCTCGGCGGCACCCGCGACTACGTTGGAGACCTGCGCGGTGTCCTTGCCTGCACGGAAGTACACAGAAATCCGCTCCGGATCCTGGACTGTAGCCGCCCGCAGGGCGTAAAGCCGCCACAGGGCACCGGGCAGGGACCGCGCCGGACTTTCGGCCCACATCTCAGCGATGGCCTCGAGCCCTTGCTCGTCGGCCAGCTTGACCAGCCGCTCGGTGATGACAGGGTCGTCACTGTCGCGGCCGTGGCGCACCAATGCCTGGGCAGCCAGGTGCGCAGCCTCCGAGACGCGGGCGGGATCCGCACCACCCGCAAACGGCTCGAAGTCGATGGGGGCGAAATGCTTCGGCTTGTGATGCCGATTGGCTCCGCCGTAGTGGCTGGGTCCTGCTTGCTCGCTCATGCCCCCACGCTACTCCTGTGCCGCAGGGGAAATCGAGCATACGATGCTTCAGTTGGCAGGGGGTGGCCTTGGTATTGGCGGGGCAGCATGGCAAGGCTCGGACATACGACGGCGGTGTGCGCCCTCAGTGCCGGAGCTGCCCCGGGTGTGGGGTACAGTATTAACGTCCAGAAATGGACTGGGCTGATCGGTGTTTTTCGCCGTCGGCTGGGGCCTTTAGCTCAGTTGGTAGAGCATCGGACTTTTAATCCGTGGGTCGTGGGTTCGATCCCCACAGGGCCCACTCTTTTAGCGAAGAGTGGAAAACCCCGGTTTCCTGTCACAGGAGGCCGGGGTTTTTTGTGTCCGGCCCAATGTGATGGCGGGCACCCCCTTTACGTATAATGAACTGATTCCGCGGCCTTCCGGTCTACGTCGTGTCGGGACCTGTGGGGAAGTGCTGGCCGGGCCCTCATCCGGCAGGCAGGAAATCCCCAGCAGACAGGTGCCACATTCATGACAGCTCGCCGAGCCGCCCGCCGCGCACGTCACAGCACGTCGCCCAGCCGATCCCCTTTCTGGCGCCGTTTTGGCATGGTTGCCGGAACTTTCGTTGCCGTCGCGATGGCTGCCGGCGCCGTTTTATGGTTCCTGGGGATGCGCACGCCGGCGGAAGCCTCAGCATGCCGGAATCCCGACGAAGTGAGCGTCGGAGTGGACGCCGCCATGGCCCCGGTGCTCGAGCAGGCAGCGACGCGGATTCCGCCAGAGGCGTGCGTGAACTTTACGTTCCAGATCTTGAGCCAGCAGGAGCTGGCGGCCAAGGTATCAGCTGACAAGGACGCACCGGACGTGTGGGTGGCGGATTCTGCCGTCCGTGTCCAAAGAGTCGTCACTGCTACCCCTCCTGAAGTCATCGTTCCGTCTCTGGCCTCGACACCCGGTGTCATCGTGGGACGCACCGGTGAGGTCCCGGTTTTCGCCACGTGGCTCAGCGTCCTGGAGGCTCCTGATGTCCAGTTCAGCGATCCCCTGGCGAGCGGGAGCGGCGAAGTTGCGTTGCTGGGAGCAGTATCCGAGGTCCAGGCCGGCCTGACGGAAGCCAAAGCGTTGCAGGCTGCAACGGCACGGCTCGCCCAAAAGGAAGGCCAGCGTTCGGGTGCGAAACTCTCGGACACGCAACAGCTTGAGTCGGTGGCTGCCGGCGGTGGGTTCGCCATCGTGACTGAAGAAGCATGGCTGACCTTCTCCAGAACCACATCAGGAGCTCGCCTGTCGGCGTCGGTCCCGAAGAGTGGGGCGGTGTCATTGAACTACCCCATGGTGGTCACCGCCGGAAACGGATCCCGGGCCGAGACTGTGGCGGAGGCGGCACGGGTTCTGGCGGGACAGGTGGCTACTGAAGACGGCAAGACGAACCTTGCGGGGCAGGGACTGCGCCCGGCGGACAGCAGCAACCTCCCGGATCAGAAGGGGATTGGCCCGGTTGTTGCGCTCGCGCCGGCGTCCGCCCAGGCTGTTGGTCAGGCCTTGAGCGCCTGGGCCGTGCAGGCCATTCCTTTCCGGTCCCTGGTGGTCATGGATGTCTCGGGTTCCATGGAATTTCCCGCCGGTGATAAGACCCGGATGGAGCTGACGCAGCAGGCAGCGACGACGGGCAGCAAACTGTTTCCGAACACCGCCGCCCTCGGGTTGTGGGCGTTCTCGATTGGCTTGGGCGGCGGCAGCCAGGACTACCTGGAGCTTGAGCCCATCCGGAAAATGGACCAGGTGGTTGACGGGGTAACCCAACGTGAACGGCTCGTGGCAGGGATTGCAGGCCTGTCGGAGCGCACAGGCGGTGCAACAGGCCTCTACGACTCCACCCTTGCCGCCTACAGGACGGTCCAGGCCTCCTACGACTCCCGCGCCATCAACAGTGTCATTCTGCTCACGGACGGTGCCAACGAGGATCCTGAGTCCCTGGACCTGGAGCAGCTGCTGGAAACCCTGCAGCGGGAACGTGATCCGGCCAAGCCGGTGGTCATCGTCGCTATCGGCATTACCGAGGACGCGGACGCAGAAACATTGAAGAAGATTTCCGCGGCGACGGGCGGCACCAGCTATGTTGCCCGGGCGCCGGAGGACATCCCCAGCGTTTTTGCGGACGCACTGCTGGCCCGAACCAGATAGGCACCCCGCAACCGCCGCGGGGCCATAGTATATGGAGCAACACCTCCCAGTGGAAAGGCCCTATTTGTGGCGAACATCAACGGCCGCAGGCTTCCGCGACTCAACGACGTAGCCGCACTCGCCGGCGTGTCCCATCAGACCGTCTCCAGGGTGGTTAATAGCCACCCCAACGTCAGCAAGGCAACCCGGGAACGCGTGGAAGCAGCCATTTCGGAGCTGGGGTACCGCCGCAACACCGCTGCCCGCAGCCTGGTGACCCGGCGTTCCCAGACCGTTGGCGTACTGGGCAGTGAGCTCTCCCAATACGGTCCGGCCAATACCATCCTGGGCGTGGAGCAGGCAGCACGGAACGCGGGCTACTTCGTCAGCATCGCGGCGCTGAAAACCGTCAACCGGGACACCATCTCCGATGCCCTGCGGCACTTTCAGGACCAGTCAGTGGACGGGGTGGTGGTGGTGGTTCCGCACTCCGAAACGCTCAGTGCGCTGGACGAGATGGACTTGGACGTGCCGGTTGTGACCGTCGGCTCGCTGGGCAACGAGAAGATCAGCGGTGCCATGGTGGACCAGACGCGCGGTGCGGAGCTCGCAGTCAGGCATCTCATTGACCAGGGTCACACCAGGATTGCCCATATCTCCGGCCCCCTTGACTGGATCGACGGTGCCGCAAGGGCTGAAGGGTGGCGGCAGACGCTGCGCGCCGCCGGGCTGGAAGATGACTTACTCGTCCACGGCGACTGGAGTGCGGGCAGCGGCTACCAAATCGGACGCCAGCTGGCTGCGGAACGGTCGTCCACGGCAATCTTCGTCGGGAACGACCAGATGGCGCTCGGCTTGTTGCGGGCATTCAGTGAGGCAGGTATCAGCGTTCCGGGCGATATCTCGGTGGTCGGGTTCGATGACACGCCCGAGGCGGCCTACTTCGTTCCGCCGCTGACCACCATCCGCCAGGACTTCGAGGAGCTCGGCAGGCGCTGCGTGGATGCCATGGTGGGGGAAATCGAACAGGGGGCGCCGGTCAGCGGAATCGTGGTCACTCCGGAATTGGTGGTCCGGGGAAGCACAGCGGCTATCTGACCTGCGCGAACTGGCAGCAGATTCCCTCAAAATTGCGGTTTGGGGTCATTAGCTGCCAGTTCGCGCTGGGAAAGTCAGGACGCCAGTATGAAGGTGGCGGCGGCTTTTTGGCCTGCCGCGACCTTGGACACAGTCAGGATTCCCTGGTTCAGGCACAGGTACGAGCCGGGGACGTCGACGGATTCGAAAGAGGCCGCCGCGGAATCCGACAAGCCCTTCCGCTGAAGGAAGGCCGAAGAGGCCCCCGCGGTGGAGGCAATGACAAGGGCGTTGCCATCGATTCTGAAGTAGTGGCCCTTCGTCAGGATTGGTTCGATCAGGACGGAGTTCTTCTTGGCGTAGCCGGGCAGAATACGGAACTGCGAGGCGGCCAGGGCAGGTGCGGCCGAAGCCGTCACGGTGGTCCCGTCGTGGGTCAAGAAGACCGCAGGAGTTTCGGCTGATTGCCAGCGGTAAGGCAACGGACCGTCGCCCACCGGAACGCCGAACTGGGGCGTGCCATCCGGATTCCAGTACAACCGCTGGACACGGGCATGCCGGTTGGGGTCATACAAAGGATCACCCGTGATGTTCCGGTAGGACCTCGCGTGGTAGACAAGCACGTCGTTGCCTGCCTCATCCACCGTAAAGGAGTTGTGGCCCGGCCCGTACTGCTTGCTTCCCTCTGACGTGATGAAAACCGGAGTGGGTGTCTTGGTCCAGGATGCTGCATCGAGCAGGTCCGCATCCGCGTTGGCCGTCAGCAGGCCCATGCAATAGTTTGCGTCGGTGGCGCTCGCCGAGAAGGTCAGGAAGATGCGGCCGCTTCGTTTGATGACCGCCGGCCCCTCGTTGACGCGGAAGCCCCTGGTCTCCCAATCCAGCGTGGGCACCGCGATGCGGACCGGGGTGCTGGACAGCGTGGAGGGTGTAGCCATGGAGGCGATAAATAGGCTGGAATTCACGCCCGCGTCGCTCTGGGCCCACACCAGATAGCGGGTGCCGTTGTGCTCAAACGTGGTGGCGTCCAGGGAAAAGGTGTCTTCGTGCGTGAATACCCGCACGGGAGCTTCCCAGACAGCCGTAGCCGGGTCCGCGGAGGCGGTGGAAATCATGTAAATACGCACTCGAAAAACGTCATTGCTGTCGCCTGCCGCGAAGTAAATGTGCCACTTGCCGTCGAAGTGATGCAGTTCGGGTGCCCAGATATGACCTCCCATGGTGCCGGAGGCCGGCCGCTTCCACACGACACTCTCCGCCGCGCTGCCGAGTCCGGAAATGGTTGACGCCGACCGCACGATAATGCGGTCGTATTCCGGAACTGACCCGGTGAAGTAATACTGGTTGTCGGTATGTTTCATGAGCCACGGGTCAGCGCGCTGGCTGACGATGGGGTTGAGGGCGGGCTTTGGGCCCGTGGCGGCCGTGGCGGGGGAGGCACCAAACAGGCTTCCCGCCGTCGCGCCGCCTGCCACGAGCACAGCGGCAGCGGAGCCCGCGCCCAGGAAGGAACGGCGGGAGAAGGAGGGCTGGGGCAAAGAAGTCATTGCGGAAGTGTCCTTTCGTTGGTGCCTTGGCATGACCAGGGCCCTGCGGAAAGCAGGGCCCTGGTCATGCGTGGGTTCTGGAGCTGTTGTGGTCCAGATTTCGGCCAGGTGAAGTCCGCTGAACCTAGCTGGTCCGTCTCGTGAAAAGCCGCTGCAGCAAGATGAAGACCAGCAGCAGGCCGCCGATGACGATCTTGGTCCACCAGGAGCTAAGCGTTCCGTCGTAGGCAATGAAGGTCTGGACGATCCCCAGCACGAGGACACCCACCACCGAACCCAGCACGTAGCCAACCCCGCCCGTCAGCAGCGTTCCGCCGATCACAACGGCGGCAATGGCATCCAGTTCCATGCCCTGGGCTGCCAGGCTGTACCCCGAAAGGCTATAGAAGGAAAACAGGATCCCGGCGATGGCTGAGCAAAGCCCGCTGACGGAGTAGACAAGGACTTTGGTGCTCTTGACCGCAAGTCCCATGAGCATGGCGGAGTGCTCGTTGCCGCCGATGGCGTAAACCGTCCGGCCAAAGCGGGTGTGGTGAAGGATGAAGAACGCCGCGCCGACGACGATGAGCGCGATCAGGACGCCGGGGGAGATGAACAGCTCCTCCGAGAGGGGGATCCTCGCCTGTGCCATACCCGTGAAGAAAGGGTCGGTAACAGGAATCGATTCGAGGCTGATCACGTAGCAAAGGCCACGGGCCAGGAACATGCCGGCAAGGGTCACGATGAAGGGCTGGATGTCGAAATATTGGATGATCAGCCCCATGAGCAGGCCGAGTCCTCCGCCGATCACCAGCACCGAGAGGATGACGATGGCAGGGTTCCAGCCGTTTTGAAGCATGGTTGCTGTGACCATCATGGAGAGGGCGACGACGGCTCCCACCGAAAGGTCGATTCCGCCCGTGAGGATGACGAAGGTCATGCCGACGGCCAGCACGATCAGGAAGGTGTTGTCGATGAAGAGGTTCAGCAGAACTTGACCCGAGAGGAAGCTCGGGTACATGCCGGCACCAACAATGAACATCAGGATGAAGAGGGCCAGCGTGGCGAGCGTCGGCGCGTAGCGCGTACCCGTGCGAAGGCGGTGCCGGACGGCCGAGGCCTTTTTGGGCGTGGGCGGGGCCACTGTGGAGAGGGGAGACATTAGACTGCGACCTTTTCCTTAGTGCGAAGCGGGCTTGCGGGCTTGAGGTTCCTCAGGAGGTTCCGGGCCTTGGGAGCCTGCAGCAGGCAAACAGTGAGAACCACCAGCGCTTTGAACACCAGCGTGACCTCCGGGGGGATGCCCAGGGTATAAACGGTGGTTGTCAGGGTCTGGATGATAAAGGCGCCCACCACCGTGCCCACTAGGCTGTAGCGTCCGCCGGCGAGGGATGTTCCACCGATGACAACGGCGAGGATGGCGTCCATTTCGATGTAGAGGCCGGCGTTGTTGGCATCCGCTGCGGTGACATTGGAGCTGATCATCAGTCCGGCGATCGCTGCACAGAACGCGCTGAAGATGTACACGATCCAGATGATGTTCCGTGCCCGCAGCCCTGCCAGCCGGCTCGCGACCGGGTTGATGCCGACCGCCTCGATCAGTGTTCCCAGCGCGGTCCGGCGCGTCAGGACCGCTGCCAGGATGAACACGACGGCGGTGATCAGGATCGAGACAGGGAGGGTGAAGAGGTAGCCAGCGCCGATTGCCTTGTAGCTGTCATTGGTGACGGACACGATCTGGCCGTCCGTGATGAGTTGGGCGATGCCGCGTCCGGCTGTCATCAGCACCAGCGTGGCGATGATGGGCTGGACGCCGATAGTGGAAACCAGGAAGCCGTTCCAGACCCCCAGCACCAGGCCGGCCACAACAGCGATGACCACTGCAACAGCGGCTGTTGCCGGCGAAGCGGGTTCAGGAGAAGCCGCAATGTAGGCACAGGATGCGGCGCCCGCAATGGCGACCACGGCACCAACGGAAAGGTCGATGCCCCGGGAGGCAATGACCAGTGTCATGCCGAGTGCGATCAGGATGGTGGGCGCACCATTGCGCATGATGTCGATGATGCTGCCGTACAGGTGGCCGTCCTGCATCCGCAGGCTGAGGAAATCCCCGCGGAAGATCTGGTTGACCGCCAGCAGTGCGACGAGGGCCAGGACCGGCCAGGCCAGCCGGTTTTTCAGAAGGGATTTCACTGAGCGCCTCCGGCGATGACTGTCAGGACGTCTTCGACTGAAACGTCGTCGTTACTAATATCGGCAACCATGGCCCGGTCCTTGATGATGGCTATGCGGTCGCTGAGGCGGAGCACTTCCTCCAGCTCGGAGGAGATGAAGAGGATGGACATACCCTCGGACGCCAGACGGTTCACCAATTTCTGAATCTGGGTCTTGGCGCCGATATCGATGCCCCGTGTTGGTTCATCCAGAATCAGCAGGTCCGGGGACGTCACCATCCAGCGGGCAAGGAGCACTTTCTGCTGGTTGCCACCGCTGAGGTTGCGGATGAGGGCCTCAGGGTTTGCCGGCCGGATGTCGAGGGTCTTGATGAACTCGGCAACAAGTTCATCCTGCACACGCCGAGGGATCCGCCGGGCCCAGCCTTTGGTCGCCTGCATGGCCAGCACCAGGTTGTCCCGGACGGTGAGGTCGGCGATGAGGCCTTCCTCTTTGCGGTCCTCCGAGCAGAAGCCGATGCCATGGTCGATGGCGGTGCGGGGCGACCGCATTTTGAGCGACTGCCCCTTGATCTTGAGGGAGCCTTCATCTGACTTGTCCGCACCGAAGAGCAGCCGCGCAGTTTCGGTGCGCCCTGCTCCGAGCAGCCCGGCAAGACCCACAACCTCGCCGGGGTAGATGGACAGGTTGACGTTGGAGACGGATCCCTTTCGCCCCAGTCCTTCTGTTTCCATAAAGGGCTGTGCATTGGACGCGAGCCTTGCCTGGGAGCGGGCGGATGCCTGGTCCAGTTCTTCGAGTACCTCAAGGTCCTTGCCGATCATCTTGGAGATGAGGTTCATGCGGGAAAGGTCGCGGGTCATGTACTCGCCCACGAGTTTGCCGTTGCGGAGCACCGTCATTCGGTCCGACAGCTCGTAGACCTGCTCCAGGAAGTGCGAAACGAACAGGATGGCCACACCCCTGTCACGCAGGTCCCGGATGACCCGGAAAAGCTGGTTGACCTCGTCTGCGTCAAGGCTTGAGGTGGGTTCGTCCAAGATCAAAACCTTTGCATTGACTTCGACGGAACGTGCAATGGCAATCAGCTGCTGGACTGCGATGGAGTGTTCGGAGAGCAAGGAACCGGGGTCCACGTGTTCCAGGTGAAGCTGGGCCAGGACCTCGCGGGTTCGTACGCGTACACCGCGCCAGTCGATGGAGCCGCGCCGCCGCGGTTCCCGCCCCAACATCACATTCTCTTCGACGGTGAGGTTGGTGCATAGATTCACTTCCTGATAGACCGTGCTGATGCCGGCGGCCTGGGATTCTGCAGGCGTGGAAAAGTTCTTGTGCTCACCGAGGACCGTGATCCGGCCCGAATCGATGGTGTAGACGCCGGTCAGGGCTTTGATTAGCGTGGATTTGCCCGCTCCGTTTTCACCCATGAGTGCATGCACTTCGCCCGGGAAAAGGCGGAAGCTGACGTCGTCAAGGGCCTTGACCCCTGGAAATCCGATGGCGATGTCGGTCATTTCGACGACCGGAACGAGCTCGTTCATCCTCTGTGTCTTTTCTGTGTTGATCCGTGCGGTGGCAGTGCCAGGCACTGCCACCGCACGGGCGGTCAGGTGAGTGTTGGCTCAGTACTGACGGGTGGGCAGGGCTTTGGTGGCCTGTTCCTGGGTGAAGGTTGTTTCTTCGGTGACGACGCGTTCGGGCACTGTTTCGCCGGCGAGGACTTTCTTGGCCAGGTCCATGAGCTGGGTGCCCAGCAGCGGGCTGCACTCGACGATGTAGTTGATCTTGCCTGCGCTCAGGGCGGTCATGCCGTCCTTGACGGCGTCGATGGTGATGATCTTGATGTCCTTGCCCGGTACCTTGCCGGCGGCTTCGATGGCTTCGATGGCGCCGAGGCCTTCGTCATCGTTGTGGGCGAAGACGACGTCGATGTCGGCGTTGTTCTTCAGGAAGGCTTCCATGACCTGCTTGCCGCCGCTGCGGGTGAAGTCGCCGCTCTGGGAGGCGATGATCTTCAGCTTCGGATCGGCCTTGATGGCCTCTTCGAAGCCCTGCTTGCGGTCGTTGGCCGGGGCGGAGCCGGTGGTGCCCTGGATTTCGACGATGTTCACGGTGTCGGTGGCTGACTTGGACTCGGCCACGAGCCATTCGCCTGCCTTCTTGCCTTCGAGGACGAAGTCGGAGCCGAGGAAGGTCTTGTAGAGGGACTTGTCGGCCGAGTCCACGGCGCGGTCGGTCAGGATGACGGGGATCTTGGCGTCCTTGGCTTCCTTCAGGACCGTGTCCCAGCCGGATTCAACGACCGGGGAGAAGGCGATGACGTCCACCTTCTGCTGGATGTAGGACCGGATCGCCTTGATCTGGTTTTCCTGCTTCTGCTGGGCGTCGGAGAACTTCAGGTCGATCCCGGCTGTCTTGGCGGATTCCTGGACGGACTTGGTGTTGGCGGTCCGCCAGCCGCTTTCGGCGCCGACCTGGGCAAAGCCCATCACGATTTTCTTGTCTGCGCCGCCGCTGGGGGCGGCCTGGGTTCCGCCGCCGCAGGCGGTCAGGGCGAGAGCTGATGCGGCCATGACCGCAATTAGAGATTTCTTGAACACAACGGTCCTCCCGGAAGCGTGAATTGCAGACAGGCGGGAGTTACTGACACCGCCGTTGCTGCAAGCGAGCTGCTGCTCTGCCAGCAAGTGTGAACGCTAACAATCGGCCGCGTCAAGTGTGGCGGGTCACAATTTGGACACCGAGCCTATTCGCCTTGCGCCGCCGCCTGATTCCCGTGGGAAGCGCTTTACTTTCCCCTGAGCACTCGTCAATACTTTCTAAAGCCAGATCCTTGTTAGCGTTCACAAGCGCGTCCACTGGCGGACCTTCAATGGAGAAAGGCCTTCACCTTCCATGCAAAGTACAGTTCGTCCGAGTCCCGCTCACAGTCCCGCGAAGCGAATGTGCACAATGGCACTGGCCGGGTCGCTCGCGGTAACGGCCCTTACCCTCGCCCCGGCACTTGGTGCCCATGCTGACACCTCAAACCGCACCATCACCGTCAACGCAGACCAGGCGGGCCCCGATATCGCTTCGACGATGTATGGGGCCTTTTATGAGGACATCAACCAAGGCGCCGACGGCGGGATCTATGCCGAGCTCGTCCAGAACAGGTCCTTTGAGTTCAATTCCGCCGACAACCGTGCCTTCACTCCGCTTTCCACTTGGGAAGTCCTCCAGCGGGGAAGTGCGGGCACTGCCTCGGTCCGCGACGACGGGAACCGCCTCAACGAGATGAACCGGAACTACCTGCAGGTGGATGCCACAACGGCCGGCGCCGGCACCGCTGCAGGCGTCGGCGTCCGCAACACGGGCTGGAACGGCGGACACCGCCTTGAGGCCCGGAAAAAGTACGACTACTCGGTCTGGGCCCGCACATCGAATCCGGCAGGCTCCACCCTGGCCGTCGCCCTGGAAACTCCCGAAGGTGCCCGGCTGGCCCTTGCCAGCATCAAGGTCAAGGGTGATGCCTGGGCCAAATACAACGTCACCCTGTCACCCAAGTCGTCAACGGCGTCGGGACGGCTGTCCACGGTGGTGCAGGGAACCGGAACCGTGCGCCTTGACATGATTTCGCTGATTCCCCAGGACACCTGGAATGGCCATGGATTGCGTAAGGACCTGGCCGAAAAGATTGCCGAATTGAACCCGGGGTTCCTCCGCTTTCCCGGCGGCTGCATCGTCAACACGGGCAGCTATGACTCCTACTCAGCCCCGAACTACACACGCTCCCGCACCTATCAATGGAAGGAAACCATCGGCCCAGTTGAGCAGCGACCTGCCAACAGGAACTTCTGGGGCTACAACCAGACGTACGGGCTGGGCTACATGGAGTACTTCCAGTGGGCGGAAGACCTCAAGGCCGTCCCGGTTCCGGTGGTTCCGGTCGGCGTGACGGGATGCGGCGACAACCGCGCCGTGCCGGACCAGGCAACCCTGGACAAATACATCCAGGACACCCTTGACCTGATCGAGTTCGCCAATGGCGACGCAAGCACGCTATGGGGTGCCAAGCGCATCGCTTACGGCCATCCGGCCCCCTACAACCTTGACCGCATCAGCTTGGGCAATGAGGAATACAAGCCGGAGTTCAAGGCGTACTTCACCCAGTTCCAGGACGCAGTGGAGGCCGCCTACCCGGACATCATGGTGATTGGCAACACCGGTCCCGACGATCAGGGGGCCAATTTCGATGACCTCTCCAAGTTCAACGCGGACCGCAACGTGGACTTCGTCGACGAGCACTACTACAACTCACCCGATTGGTTCCTGAGCAATAACCATCGCTACGACTCCTACGACCGGGACAGCTACAAAGTCTTCCTCGGGGAATTTGCGTCCCTGGCGAACAAACCGGAGAACGCCTTGGCCGAAGCGTCGTTCATGACAGGGCTGGAGCGCAACGCGGATGTGGTCAAAATGGCCTCCTACGCCCCGTTGATTGCCAATGAAGCCAACGTCCAGTGGAGCCCGGACCTGATGTTCTTCAACGGAACCTCGATCCGGACCACGCCCAACTTCGAAGTCCAGAAGCTCTTCATGAACAATGTGGGAACCCAGGTAGTCCCCAGTTCCCAGAACAACCCTGTCAGCCTGGCGAAACCGATCACCGGTCAGATCGGCCTGTCCACCTGGGCTACGGCCGCCAAGTACGACGACGTCAAGGTCACCGGGGCGGACGGTGCCCAGCTGTTTGCCGACGACTTCTCGGGTACGGCCTCGGCCTGGACCGGCAACGGCGTCGGAACCTGGTCCGTGCAGGACGGCGCTTACATCCAGTCGAGCACATCAGCACTCAACACCATGGTCACTGCCGGAAATACCTCGTGGAGCAATTACACGCTGAGTGCCAAGGCCACCAAGACTGCAGGAGCCGAAGGGTTCCTGATCGCCTTCGGGGTCAAGGACACCGGAAACTACTACTGGTGGAACCTCGGCGGCTGGAATAACAGCAAGTCCGTGGTGGAGAAGGCTGTCAACGGAGCAAAGAGCACACTGATCGAGCACAACACCACCATCCAGACCGGCCGGCAGTACGATGTCCGGATCGAAGTGACAGGGCCGATCGCCAAGCTCTACCTCGACAACGTCCTCTGGGGGACCATCGACGAGACCCCGGTGGATCCCATCTACTCCGTAGTCACTAAGGACTCGGCAACCGGGGAAACCATCGTGAAGGTGGTCAACACGTCTGACCAGGAAGCTGCTGTGGACATCAAGGTTGCCGGAACCGCAAGCCTCGGATCCAACGCTTCGGTCACCACCTTGACCCCAACCAGCGACGGCCAGAACCTGGCTCCGGCGTCGAGCGTGTTTACGGGGGCAGGAAGCAACTTCACTTACACCTTCAAACCGAAGTCGGTGACCTTCATCAGGCTTTCCCCAGCGAATTGACCAAAGTGAAGTAACACAAGTCGGCAGGTGTCCGGCCGCGTCACTGCGCTGCCGGACGCCTGCCTGCCCGGCAGCTTGCCGGTGGCTTGACGCTGCTGGTGTTAGCGTTCACAATTAGTACTAGTCCTTTTCTTTCCAACGAAGGCAAAGAGGTCCTCGCCTCTTCCCTTGGAGGCATTTCATGCAAAGCAATACACCCCAATTCTTCAGTGAGCCTGGCACCGAAAACTACGTCATCGGCGTGGACTACGGCACCCTGTCCGGCCGTGCCCTCGTGGTGCGCGTGCGGGACGGCAAGGAACTCGGAAGCGGCGTTTACGATTACCCGCACGCCGTGGTCACGGACGTGCTGCCCGAAGACGTGGCAGGCGACGGCGCCGCGCGGCTTCCCGGGGAATGGGCCCTCCAGGTGCCCAACGATTACCGGGATGTACTCCGCTACGCCGTACCGGCCGCCATTGCGGACGCCGGGATCGACCCCTCTCTGGTCGTCGGAATCGCCACCGACTTCACCGCTTGCACCATGGTGCCGGTCAAGTCCGACGGCACGCCCCTGAACGAGCTGGACGGCTTCTCCAACCGGCCGCACGCTTACGTGAAACTGTGGCGCCACCACGCCGCGCAGCCGCAGGCGGACCGGATCAACGAGCTGGCCGCAGAGCGCGGCGAGGACTGGCTCCCCCGCTATGGCGGGCTGATCTCCTCGGAATGGGAGTTCGCCAAGGGCCTCCAGCTGCTGGAGGAGGACCCCGACGCCTACGCAGAGATGGACCACTGGGTGGAGGCCGCCGACTGGATCGTCTGGCAGCTGTGCGGCAAGTACGTCCGCAACGCCTGCACCGCCGGTTACAAGGGCATCTACCAGGATGGCCGCTACCCTTCCGAGGAGTTCCTGGCAGCGCTCAACCCGCAGTTCGCGGACTTTGTCAGCACCAAACTGGAACACACCATCGGCCGCCTCGGCGATGCCGCCGGCTACCTCACTGCCGAAGCGGCCCAGTGGACCGGACTGCCCGAAGGCATTGCCGTTGCAGTGGGCAACGTGGACGCCCACGTCACTGCACCTGCCGCCAGGGCCGTGGATCCCGGCCAGCTGGTGGCCATCATGGGTACCTCCACCTGCCACGTCATGAACGGCACCGAACTGCACGAAGTCCCCGGCATGTGCGGAGTGGTGGACGGCGGGATCGTTGACGGCCTCTGGGGCTATGAAGCCGGGCAGTCCGGCGTTGGCGACATCTTTGGCTGGTTCACCAAGAACGGCGTCCCGCCGGAGTACCACCAGGCAGCCGAAGCAGCGGGCCTGGGTATCCACGAGTACCTCACCGAGCTGGCCTCCGAGCAGGCAATCGGGGAGCACGGCCTGATCGCCCTGGACTGGCACTCCGGCAACCGCTCGGTGCTGGTGGACCACGAACTCTCCGGAGTGGTGGTGGGCCAGACCCTGGCCACCCGCCCGGAGGACACCTACCGCGCCCTGCTCGAAGCCACTGCCTTTGGTACCCGGACCATCGTGGACGCCTTCCGGGATTCCGGAGTCCCCGTCAAGGAATTCATCGTGGCCGGCGGGCTGCTGAAGAACAAGCTCCTGATGCAGATCTACGCGGACATTACCGGGCTCCAGCTCTCCACCATCGGATCCACCCAGGGACCAGCCCTCGGCTCCGCGATCCACGCCGCCGTCGCTGCAGGAAAGTATGCGGATATCCGGGAAGCGGCCGCGGCCATGGGCTCCGAGCCTGGCGATGTGTATATTCCCATTCTGGAAAATGTTGCGGCCTACGAGGAGTTGTTCCAGGAATACCGCACGCTGCACGACTACTTCGGGCGCGGCAGCAACGATGTGATGCACCGGCTCAAGACCATTCAGCGCAACGCCAGCCGCTCGTCGTTTCCTTCACCCGAGGCCGCCGGGGTGTCCGCATGAGCCTCGTCGAAACCATCGCCCGCATCCGCGGCGAGGTCTGCGCACTGCATGCTGAACTGACCAGGTACGAACTGGTGGTGTGGACTGCAGGCAATGTTTCGGCCCGCGTTCCCGGCCAGGAACTGATGGTCATCAAGCCATCCGGTGTTTCCTACAACGACCTGACGCCAGAGCAGATGGTGGTCACGGACCTCCATGGTCAGCCTGTGAATGGTGACGCAACAGGTGAGTGGGGCAACCCGCCGCTGTCGCCGTCGTCGGACACAGCCGCGCATGCATACGTCTACCGGCATATGCCGGACGTAGGTGGAGTGGTGCACACCCACTCCACCTACGCCACCGCCTGGGCTGCCCGCGGCGAGTCCATACCGTGCGTGCTGACCATGATGGGCGACGAATTCGGCGGCTCCATCCCGGTGGGCCCCTTCGCACTGATCGGCGACGACTCGATCGGGCAGGGCATCGTGGAGACGCTGAAGAACTCCAGCTCGCCCGCGGTGCTGATGCAGAACCACGGCCCGTTCACCATCGGCAAGGACGCCCGGTCCGCCGTCAAGGCGGCCGTGATGTGCGAGGAAGTGGCCCGCACCGTCCACATTTCCCGCCAGCTGGGCGAGCCGATCCCCATCGACCAGGGCCACATCGACTCGCTCTACGCGCGCTACCAGAACGTCTACGGCCAATAGCTCATCGCCGTCAGCCCGCACACCTACTTCCAGGAGAATTATGAACACCGCAGCAAACACCTCCCTTGACGGCTACGAGGTCTGGTTCCTCACCGGCAGCCAGCACCTCTACGGCGAGGACGTCCTCAAGCAGGTGGCCGCGCAGTCACAGGAGATAGCCAGCCAGCTCAACGCCTCCTCCAGCGTCCCCGTCAAGATCGTCTGGAAGCCCGTGCTGACGGATTCCGACGCCATCCGCCGGACCGCACTGGAAGCCAATTCCGACGATTCCGTCATCGGCGTCACCGCCTGGATGCACACCTTTTCACCGGCCAAGATGTGGATCCAGGGCCTGGACCTGCTGCGGAAGCCGCTCCTGCATCTTCACACGCAGGCCAACGTGGAGCTGCCCTGGGCGGACATCGATTTCGACTTCATGAACCTCAACCAGGCAGCCCACGGCGACCGCGAGTTCGGGTACATCCAGTCCCGCCTGGGCATCGCCCGCAAAACTGTAGTTGGCCACGTCTCCAACCCTGAGGTGGCCCGCCAGGTGGGCGTCTGGCAGCGGGCCGCCGCTGGCTGGGCGGCCGTCAGGACTCTGAAACTGACCCGCTTCGGCGACAACATGCGCAACGTCGCGGTCACCGAAGGCGACAAGACCGAGGCCGAGCTCCGGTTCGGCGTTGCGGTCAACACCTGGTCCGTCAATGAGCTCGCCGACGCCGTGCACGGCGCCGCAGACGCCGACGTCGACGCCCTGGTGGCGGAGTACGAGGAACTTTATGACGTGGTTCCGGAACTCCGCGCCGGCGCCGCACGGTACGCTTCGCTGCGCTACGGGGCACGGATCGAACTGGGACTGCGCAGCTTCCTGGAAGCCAACGGCTCGGCCGCGTTCACTACCTCTTTTGAGGACCTGGGCGCTCTCCGCCAGCTGCCGGGCCTCGCCGTCCAGCGCCTCATGGCCGACGGCTACGGCTTCGGCGCCGAAGGTGACTGGAAGACCGCAATCCTGGTCCGCGCCGCCAAGGTGATGGGATCCGGGCTGCCCGGCGGAGCCTCCCTCATGGAGGACTACACCTACCACCTGGAACCCGGCGCGGAGAAGATCCTGGGCGCACACATGCTGGAGGTCTGCCCGTCCCTGACGGCCGGAAAACCGCGCCTGGAAATCCATCCCCTGGGCATCGGCGGCAAGGATGATCCGGTGCGCCTGGTGTTCGACGCCGATGCCTCCCCGGGTGTTGTGGTGGCGCTTTCGGACATGCGGGACCGCTTCCGCCTGGTCGCCAACGCCGTGACCGTGGTCCCGCTGGACCAGCCCCTTCCGAACCTCCCGGTGGCGCGCGCGCTGTGGGAGCCGAAGCCTGACTTTGCTACCTCCGCTGCCGCCTGGCTCACCGCCGGCGCAGCCCACCACACCGTCTTGTCCACGGCCGTTGGCATGGATGTGTTCGAGGACTTTGCGGAGATCGCCAAGACCGAGCTGCTCACCATCGACGAGGGCACCACCATCCGCCAGTTCAAGAAGGACCTGAACTGGAACGCGGCCTACTACAAGCTCGCTGGAGGGCTCTAGCCCCGGGTTCTGACCCCCGCATCCGGGCGGCGCCGCAGTGCTAAATATGCCTGCGACGCCGCCCAACGCGTTTAAGTGAAGCGGAATAGCTCCTAGTGATCGAAATGGGTGCGGGGAGCACCACCCGGAAGGTTGCCCAGGATGCCCTCCGCAACTTTGCGGAGCTTGATGTTCCGGTGGTTTGAAGCCTGGGAGATGATGCCAATTGCTTCACGGTAGGAGCACCTGTTCTGCGCCATGATCACGCCGCAGGCGATGTCGATGGGGGTCCGGCTTTCCAGGGCTGACCGCAGGTCAGACACCGCGGAGCTGGCCGCCGTCAGCTTCAGGACCAGGTTGAGGCTCCGCGAGCCGAGGTCCGCAAGGGAGCGGGCCTCGGCGATGGCCTGAAGCGGAAAGGCCTGGGCCTCCTGGGCGAAGAACGCGAGGGCGGACTGAGCGCCGTCGTCGAGGCGGAGCCGGACGCTGACCACGCTGCGGAAACCGGTGGGCCGGAGCTGCCGAAGGTACTGTGCCCAGCGGAAGTCATTGTGTTCATGGTTCATAGCGACGGGGTGCCCTCCAACCATGGCATCCGTCAGGGGGCCCTGCCCGATTTCCTGCTCCAGCCGGACCAGATGCAGGGCCTGCTGGCCTGTCGCGGCCACGGCGTCAGGCCGCTTGCTCTGCTGCAGAAACAGGCCGCTCTCGATCTGGGCGCCCGTGGCTGCGCTCATTGCTGCTGCCAGCATCCGCACGAGAGTGTCCAGTGAGTCAGTGATGCTGTTTGCGCCGGTCACCAGATCCAGCACTATCCCGCCCTGCCGCACGCCGGACCGCGCTGCCCCGGTCATCGATTGCGCGAACGGACACTTGAGGGCCGCTGGGCGTTGCCTGTGCAGGCGAGGACGAAACTGCCGGGGAGGACGAAACTGCAGGGGAGGACGAAACGTTCATCGACAGCTCAGCATTCCAGGCCGGATGGCGGGTGGGCGGTTCCCAGCGGCAAGAGGGCCGGCGACGGCTGGGGGAGAGGCCTTGGTCTCAAAGGCCTCCTCGTCGCCGGCCCCGCTGAATGCCCGGGTCCGTAGTCCCGGGAAGTCGCGGAAGGTGAGTTCTGAACGCATTGCCGCCTCACACCCCCCTAGTGAGCCATACACTGTTTGTCCTTTAGATGAACCTAGTTCTGACGCGGTCAGAGCGAACGCGTAATCGGTACTCGTTTTTCAGATTAGGTAGTACTTGGATTTGCCTTTGACTACTCAGGTTGCGGCCGCCGCGCGGGGCCGTCCGGCCCGTTGAACGATCCGACTTCCGAATACCCCTTGACTCACGCCTTGGCAGCGCTAACAATTGATTTCTATAACGTTGTACAAAATAGAAACGAGGACATATTCGTGGGCACATCAGAGTCTGCCGCAGCTAAGATCACTATCGATCCGGCCTTCACGGTAGGACCAGTCCGGCGCCGGACTTTCGGCGCGTTCGTGGAACACCTGGGCCGATGCGTGTACACCGGGATCTTCGAGCCGGAGCACCCCAAGGCAGACGAGGACGGCTTCCGCGCGGATGTCCTGGAACTGACACGCGAACTGGGCGTTTCCACGGTCCGCTACCCCGGCGGCAACTTTGTCTCCGGCTACCGCTGGGAAGACGGCGTGGGCCCGGTGGAACAGCGCCCGGCGCGGCTCGATCTGGCCTGGCATTCCACGGATCCCAACCTGGTGGGCGTGGACGAATTTGCCAAGTGGTCTGTCAAGGCGGGTGTGGAGCCCATGATGGCAGTCAACCTGGGAACGCGCGGGACGCAGGAGGCGCTGGACCTGCTGGAATACTGCAACATCGACGGCGGCACCGCCTTCTCCGACCAGCGCAAGTCCAACGGTTCAGAGAACGGCTACGGCATCAAGATGTGGTGCCTCGGGAACGAGATGGACGGCCCGTGGCAGATCGGCCACAAGAACGCGCTGGAGTACGGCCGGCTTGCCGCCGACACCGCCCGCGGCATGCGCATGATTGATCCGGACCTGGAGCTGGTAGTGTGCGGCAGTTCCTCGCCCGGCATGGACACCTTTGGCGAGTGGGAACGCGTGGTCCTCACGGAGACCTACGAACTGGTGGACCTGATCTCCGCCCACCAGTACTTCGAGGATTTCGGCGACCTGCAGGAACACCTGGCAGCTGGCTACAAGATGGAGTCCTTTATCGCGGACATCGTGAGCCACATCGACCACGTGAAGTCGGTGAAGAAGTCCGCCAAGCAGGTCAACATCTCCTTCGATGAGTGGAACGTCTGGCACGGGAGCCGCGCGGAGTCCAAGGCGCCCGGCGGCAAGGACTGGCCGGTGGCCCCCGTCCTACTGGAGGACCGCTACACCGTGGCGGACGCCGTCGTCGTCGGTGATCTCCTGATCACCCTGCTTCGCAACACGGACCGGGTCCACTCGGCCAGCCTGGCGCAGCTGGTCAACGTCATCGCCCCCATCATGACCGAGCCGGGCGGCCGCGCCTGGAAGCAGACCACTTTCCACCCGTTCGCGCTCACGTCCCGTCACGCCGCCGGCACTGTGCTGCAACTCGCCGTCGAGTCCCCACTGGTCAGCGGCGGGAAGACGGCCGACTTCGCCGCACTGTCCGCTGTGGCAACGTTCGACGCCGAGGCCGGCGAGGCCGTGGTGTTCGCCGCGAACCGCTCGGCAACCGATGCGCTGACGCTCGATGCCGCCGTGGCCGGGCTGGGCAATGTCCGGGTCATCGAGGCAGTTACGTACGCCAACAAGGACCCGTACTGGCAGGCCACTGCCGATGACTCCACCTCCGTCCTGCCCGCAGACAACGTCACGGTCAAGGCCGACGGCGGCCGGCTCACCGCAGAGCTCCCCGCGGTGTCCTGGTCCATGATCCGGCTGGCCGTGGAGTCCTAGAGAAGCGCAGCAGCGCCTCCAACCCCGCGGGTTTATGTCCAGATAATGCGCCTGTAAGCGACTTTTGGGTGCATTATCCGGACATAAACTTCGGGTTCGATACCTGCCCATGACGACGGCGGCGGCAGGTGGAAGGATGGAGGACATGGAACTGCATATCACCGGGGACCCCGCTGCTGACAAACTGCTGAGCGACGATGCCTTTGCGCTCCTGACGGGGATGCTGCTGGACCAACAGGTCACCATGGAGTCGGCGTTTGCCGGCCCGGAGAAGATCCGGGCACGCATCGGGTCCATCGCCCCGTCGGCCGTCGCCACCCATGATCCCCAGGCTTTCATCGAGGTCTTCAAGGAGCGGCCGGCCGTGCACCGTTTTCCCGGATCCATGGCAGCGCGCGTCCAGGCGCTCGCCGAGACTGTGGAGCGCGACTGGGACGGAAACGCAACGACGATCTGGACCAAGGGGGACCCCGACGGCGTGGAAGTTTTGCGGCGCCTGCAGGATCTGCCGGGATTCGGGGAACAGAAGGCGAAGATCTTCCTGGCCCTGCTCGGCAAGCAGTGCGGACTCCAGGCGCCCGGTTGGCGGGAGGCCGCCGGCCATTATGGCCAGTCTGGGGCATTCCTCTCGGTTGCGGACATTGTGGATCCTGAGTCGCTCGGCAAGGTCCGTGCCAGCAAGCAGGCGGCAAAGGCAGCAGCCAAAGCTGCCAAGAGCTGACGCCGGCCTGGCGTGCGCGCCCGGAGGCCTTCATGACGCCTGGTTGTTCCGGATGCACCATCATCTGCAACGATGTAGGTAACGTGTTGCCGGGAAGGGGAACCACCTGTGGCTGTGACCATGAACGATGTTGCGCGCGCCGCCGGCGTCTCGCTGAAGACGGTATCCAATGTGCTCAATGACTATGAGTTCATCCGCCCGTCCACCAAGCAGCGCGTCCATGACGCCATCGCGGAGCTGGGATATGAGGCGAACCTGACCGCGCGGAGCCTGCGTTCGGGGAAGACGCGCATGCTGGGTCTGGTCCTGTCCGATCTCTCCGCGCCGTACTACGCTGAACTGGCGTCCAGGCTCATGACGGTGGCCTCCCGTCGGGGCTACAGAGTGCTGGTGGAACAGTCGGGAGGCGCTGCCGACAACGAGTTGACTGCCCTGCAGGGTCCCTTCCGGCAGCTGACCGACGGGCTGCTGTTCACCCCGCTGGCCATGGACGCCGACGCCGTTGCCGCCCGCCGGGGCAGCAAGCCGGTGGTGCTGCTCGGGGAGCACATCCTGGATCCCCGGTTTGACGTGGTCACCATGAAAAACGAAGAAGCCGCAGAGGCGGTCACGGCGCACCTTCTGGCGGGGGGCCGCCGTCGTATTGCGGTAATGGGCGCCCACGCCGAGGAATCGGCAGGCAGCCCCGGACTCCGCCTCAAGGGGTACCGCAAGGCACTGGACGAGGCCGGAATCGTTTTCGATCCGGCACTCGTGGCCCCCTGCGGGTGGCGGCGTGATGGCGGGGCAAGCGCCGTCGCTGGCCTGTTGGACAGCGGCGTTCCGTTTGATGCGGTGTTTGGGCTGAATGACACACTGGCTCTGGGGGCCATGCATGAACTCCTGATCCGGGGCGTCAGCGTGCCGCAAGACGTTGCGGTGGCCGGGTTTGACGATATCGCGGAGGCGCGGTTCGCCTCTCCGTCGCTCACCACTGTTTCGCCCGGCATGGATGAGATCGCCGAGCGCTCAGTCGGGTTGCTGATCGACAGGATCGAGGGATTGAAGCCGGAGGACGACGGCGTGCACGTCGAGGCCGGGTTTGTCCTGACGGTCCGTGAATCGGCGCCGTAGGGACAGCGGCTGGAGTTACTCTTGCTGCACGGGTTCAAGGCTGAAAGGGTGGTCACATGATTGCGCTGCTGGTCATTGACATGCAGAACGCCTACTTTGAGGATCCGGCGCTCGCGGCCAAAAAGGAAAGGCTGGTGGGCTCCTGCAATGAGCTGCTGGAAGCTTTCGCCTCCAACAGCCACAGGGCCCTGCTGATCGGAACCCAGCACGAGCGGGACAAGTCCACTTGGTCCTTGAACATGCTCGATGACGATCAGGGGTTTATTTTCCGCGGCAGCACCCAGGCCGGGTTCGTTCCGGGGCTGGCCGTTGACGGGCTGCCACAGCTGTTCAAGACAAGGGACAGCGCCTTTGTGGGCACGGACCTCCTTGCCCGGCTCCGGAACTGGGACGTGGACGAGGTGGTCCTGGCGGGTGTGTCCACGCACAACTGCATCGCGCAGACCGCAGCTGACGCGTTTGCCCACAACATCAGGGTCACCTACGCCGAGGATGCCGTGGCGGCAGAGGATACACAGGCCGCCGCGGATATGCTGCGGATCCTCTCGGCCGAATACCGTCAGCCGGTCCAGTCCACGGCGGAGATTCTGCGGCGCCTGAGCTCCGAAGGATAGGTGGCAGCGCCTGGCTATTCGATGCAGCGGAGGCAGCGGTCGTTGGGATCAATGGCGCCCATGATGCGTTTGCCAATCTGGGCCTCGGTTTCACGATTCCAGCGTTCTGACGGGCCGAACTCCAGGGCCTTCCCCGCGGGGTTCCCCGGTGGGACGATGCAATTATGAGCGAGAAAAAGAAGGAGCCAAGCCAATCGGCGTCGTCCGTGGATACCCCTCAGGAACAGCGCCTGGAAGGATACAGCGGGTCGCCCACCACGCAACAGATGCGCACCGTGGGCCAGCGCCGCCGGGACGCAGAAGAAAAGCTGGAGCACCATCTGGAGGAAGCCCGCCACAAGGATGATTCCCCGGATGCGGCCGACGGAAAGCCGTCCGGCGTCGAGCCGGAGGAAAAAGGCTGACTCCAGTAATCGGTAACAACGGCCAGCGGTGACAGCACAGAATACGTTGACTGACGGAATGTAGCCGGTCGTGGCCTGTCCTGCCATGCTCAGACATGCGCCGATGCAGAGCCCATTTGAAGCCGGCGCGTGATTGGATAGGTCCACAGCTCTGGCCACAGGGTCCTGGTGAATTGGTTCCTTCCCTGGCGGGGTTTGATCGCCGTCGAACTCCGGAAATCTCACGGAAACCTGACCGGCCTACTGTGGTCACACGCCATTTCCAACGGCCGTTGAAGGGATTTGCATGCATCTGATGCCCCGTGAGCAGGAGAAGCTCATGATTGTGGTGGCCGCCGATCTTGCCCGGCGCCGGCAGGCGAGAGGCCTGAAGCTGAATTTCCCCGAGGCTGTGGCCATCATCAGTTACGAACTGATCGAGGGCGCCCGGGACGGGCGCACCGTGGCGGAGTTGATGAGCTACGGCACCACTCTTCTCACCCGGGAGGATGTCATGGAGGGAGTCCCGGAAATGATCCACGACGTACAGATCGAGGCAACGTTCCCTGACGGCACCAAGCTTGTCACCGTCCACGATCCGATCCGATAGGGGCAGGCCATGATTCCGGGAGAGTACATCCTCAGGTCCGAGCCGGTGACGGTGAATGCCGGGCGCGAGGCAATCGACGTCGACGTGGTAAATACCGGCGACCGGCCCGTGCAGGTCGGTTCGCATTTCCACTTCGCCGAGGCGAATCCTGCGCTGACTTTCGACCGGAACGCCGCCTACGGCAGGCGGCTGGACATCCCCGCGGGCACCGCGGCGCGGTTCGAACCCGGCGACAGCAAAACGGTCCGGCTGATCGAACTGGCCGGCAGCCGGGAGGTATACGGCCTCAGCAACGCCGTCAACGGCCCGCTTGCCGCGGCGGAGGGTGGTACCAAATGAGCTTCGAACTTCCCCGCAGGCAATACGCGGACCTGTACGGCCCGACGACGGGTGACGCCATCCGCCTGGCGGACACCGAGCTTTTCCTCGAGATCGAAAAGGACCTCACCGTCTATGGCGAGGAAGTGGTGTTCGGCGGCGGCAAGGTGATCCGTGACGGCATGGGCCAGAACGGCCAGGCCACCCGCAACGGTGTCGGTTCCGGCGGCACTGGTTCCGGCGGCGGAGTGCCGGACACCGTGATCACCAATGTGATCGTGCTGGACTACACCGGTATTTACAAGGCGGACGTTGCGCTCAGGGACGGCCACATCTTCAAGATCGGCAAAGCCGGCAACCCGCAGATCACCGACGGCGTGGACATCGTCATCGGCGCTTCCACCGAAATCATCGCGGGCGAACGCAAGATCCTCACCGCCGGCGGAGTGGACAGCCACATCCACTTCATCTCCCCGGACCAGGTGCCCACCGCGCTCGCCAGCGGCGTGACCACCATGGTGGGCGGTGGCACGGGCCCGGCCGAAGGCACCAAAGCAACTACTGTCACTCCCGGCAAATGGCACATCCAGCGGATGCTGCAGGCTGCCGAAGGGCTTCCCATCAACATCGGGCTGCTCGGCAAAGGGCATGCGTCCGCCGTCGAACCTCTGGCTGAGCAGATCCGCGCCGGCGCCATCGGCCTCAAGGTCCACGAGGACTGGGGTTCCACCACCTCCTCGATCGACACTTCGCTGAAGGTGGCCGACGAATACGACGTCCAGGTCGCCATCCACACAGACACCCTTAACGAGTGCGGCTTCGTGGAGGACACCATCCGGGCCATCGACGGCCGTGTCATCCACACATTCCACACCGAAGGTGCCGGCGGCGGCCATGCCCCGGACATCATCAAAATCGCCGGACTGCCGAACGTGCTGCCCGCGTCCACCAACCCCACGCTGCCCTACACGCGCAACACCATCGAAGAGCACCTGGACATGCTGATGGTCTGCCACCACCTCAACCCGGACATCCCCGAGGACGTGGCGTTCGCGGATTCCCGCATCCGGGCCGAGACCATCGCGGCCGAGGACGTGCTGCAGGACCTGGGCATCTTTGCCATCACGTCCTCCGACTCCCAGGCCATGGGCCGCGTAGGCGAGGTGATCACCCGCACGTGGCAGGTGGCGGACAAGATGAAGAAGCAACGGGGTGTACTTTCAGATCCCGACGGCGGGACTCACGGTTCCGCCGTCGGCTCCGGGTCGGACAGCGACAACTTCCGCCTCAAGCGCTACGTGGCCAAGTACACCATCAACCCGGCCATCGCGCAGGGCATGGCGGACTCCATCGGCTCAGTGGAATCGGGCAAGTTCGCGGACCTGGTGCTCTGGGACCCGGCGTTCTTCGGCGTCAAGCCGGAGCTGGTGCTCAAGGGCGGGCAGATCGCCTATGCGCTGATGGGCGACGCGAACGCCTCCATCCCCACGCCGCAGCCGCGCACCATGCGGCCGATGTTCGCAACGTTCGGCAAGGCGCTGCAGCAGTCGTCCATCACCTTCCTGTCGCAGGCCGCCATCGACGCCGGCGTGCCGGCGGAACTGGGGCTGGAAAAGGTCATCCGTCCTGTGTCCGGCATCCGCTCGCTGACCAAGGCCGACCTGAAGTACAACGGCGCCACCCCGGACATCCAGGTGGACCCGGAGACGTACAGGGTAGCGGTCGACGGCGAGGACGTCACCTGCGAGCCGTCCGACGTGCTGCCCATGGCCCAGCGCTACTTCCTTTTCTGATCCCCGACCACCGGAGCCTGACGTGATCATCGAGAAAATCCTGGGCAATCTGCACGAACTGCCCACCGCAGATCTGGACGCCTACACCGGCCTGCACCGTGAGAAGGTGGTGCTCCCCAGCGCCCAGCTGGTCAAGCGCATCCAGCGGGTCACCACCGACCACGGAAAGGAAATCGGCATCCGGCTGCCATCCGGCTCCGGGGACCTGCGCGACGGCGACATCCTGCACGTGGCCGAAACCAACATGATCGTGGTGTCTGTGCTGCCCACCGACGTCCTGGTAATCGCACCAAGGTCCGTTTACGAGATGGGCGTCGTGGCGCACTCCCTGGGCAACCGGCACCTCCAGGCACAGTTCTTTGACGCAGCCTCCGAGTACGGCGCCGAAGTCATGGTGTGCGCCTACGACCACACCGTCGAGGACTATCTCAAACACGCCGCAGTGCCCTACACCCGCCAGGAACGCGTCATGCCAGTGCCTTTCCGCCATGCTGAGCACAGTCACTAACTCGGCCCCCGCCGCGCTGCGCGCTCCAACGGGTGTGTCGGCCGGGGGCGCCGCCCCGAATATGGGGCCGTGCCCGCTTCGCGGTGCCCTCCACACCGCGGCCCCATATCCGTGGCGTCGCTTTGCTTTCTCACCTTGGGCGGCAGTTCAGTGAGCAGCTATCAGCTTGCACTTCAGCAGTTGACTGACTCTGCGCTTCCCACCGGGGCGTTTGCGCACTCTCTTGGGTTCGAAAGCTATGTCGCTTCCGGGGTGGTGCGTGATGAGGCTTCTTTTGGGGTTTGGCTGGGGGCGTTTGTTTCACAGCAGCTTTCCTACTCTGATGGCTTGGCTGTCCGATTTGTGTATGAGGGTGTTGATCTCGGGGAACTGGATGCCCTGTTATCTGCTTCGCTGTTGCCTCGGCAGGTTCGGGAGGCGAGCTTGAAGATGGGCTTGCGGCTGCTCGAGATCGGGGCTGAGGTCTTTCCTTCCGCGGAGCTGGAACTGTACCGGGACCTGGTCCGCCGCGGCCTTGCCGACGGGCATCAGCCGCTGGCGTTCGCCGTCGTCGCGCGTTCACTGGATATTCCGCTGGCCGAAGCGCTCGCCGCTTACCTTTTTACGGCCGTCACCTCATTGACCCAGAACGCGGTCCGCGCCATCCCGCTGGGGCAGAACGCCGGCCAGCGGCTGCTGCGGAAAGCGGCCGACGACGTCGCTGCCGCCGTCGAGCGGATAAGTCACCTCACGCCGGACGACTTCGGGGCGGTCAGCCCCGGACTGGAAATTTCGCAAATGCGGCACGAGCGCCAGCGTGCCCGGATGTTCATGAGCTAGCAGAAGGAGAACAAAGTGTCTGAACCCATCAAGATCGGCATCGGCGGCCCGGTCGGCGCCGGCAAAACCCAGCTCGTGGAACGACTCACCCGCCACATGAGCCGTGAAATCTCCATGGCCGCCATCACCAACGACATCTACACCATCGAGGACGCCAAAATCCTTGCGGCCAACGGCATCCTCCCTGAGGACCGGATCATCGGCGTGGAAACCGGCGGCTGCCCCCACACCGCCATCCGGGAAGACACCTCCATGAACACCGCCGCCATCCACGAACTCAAGGCGCGGCATCCGGACCTGCAGGTGATCTTCGTGGAATCCGGCGGCGACAACCTCTCCGCCACCTTCAGCCCCGAACTGGTGGACTTCTCCATCTACATCATCGACGTGGCCCAGGGCGAGAAAATCCCGCGAAAAGCTGGCCAGGGCATGATCAAGTCCGACCTCTTCATCATCAACAAAACCGACCTCGCGCCCCACGTCGGCGCCGACCTCAATGTCATGGAACGGGACTCCAAGGAATTCCGCGGAGACAAGCCTTTCTGCTTTACGAACCTGAAGACCGACGAAGGGCTAGATGCCGTCATCTCCTGGCTGCGGCGCGATGTCCTGATGCTTGACCTCGCCTAATGAGCCAAAGCAGTTCCGCCGTCATCTCACCTTGGGCGGCGCCCGCGGGTGATAGGGGCCGTGCCCGTCCCCAGCCGCTCCCAACTCTCGCAAGCTCGAGTCGGGGCCCTCGCGACAGTGGGCCCCCCACGAGGCCCACCACGCCGCGGCCCCTATCACCCGCGTCCGCTGATCGCCCAGTCAGAGGGCGCTTGGAGCTGGGCATCAAGGTCCGGGACGGTAGGTCCATCGCTTCCACGCAGTTTCATGAAGGCGCTCTTCGGGTTCTTCGGCCGCATTATCTCGATGATTCTGGGCAGGTTTGCTACGTCGTTGTGAATCCTGGTGGGGCGTATCTCGGGGCGGATCTCTTTGTCTTAGATGTTGAAGTCGAAGCCGGGGCTGACCTGCTTTTGACTACGCAGTCGGCGACGAAGGTTTATCGGACTCCGGGGTCCTACGCTGAGCAGCGGATGACTGTGCGGTTGGGGGAGGGGGCGCGGCTGGAACTGGTACCCGACCAGCTCATTGCCTACCGGGAGGCCAGCTACCGGCAGAACACGCAAATCACGGTGCGGCCGTCGTCGAGCCTTGTCATGGCGGAGGTGGTGACGCCCGGCTGGTCGCCGGATGGTGCATCGTTCAAGTACGAGGAGCTGCGGCTGCGGAACGAAATCCGGGTGGCCGCGCCGGAAGGATCCCCGGACAATGCGGAGCTGCTGGCGCTGGACAACCTCCTGATCCGGCCGCCCGCCGGGGACGTCTCCGGCATGGGCTTTATGGAGGGATTCAGCCACCTGGGCTCGCTGGTGGTAGTCGATGCGCGGGTTGACCAGCCGCTCGCCGATGAACTCCACGGGCTCACCGCCGGCCACGATGCCTACACCGGGATCTCCCTGACCCGCACCGTGGCCGGAACCACCGGGCTGGTCCTGCGCTCGCTATCCGACGGCACGGCAAAGCTCAACAGCCTGCTGGGCGCATGCACGGCCCTGCTCCGGGAGCGCTGGCATGGGCAGGCGCCCCTGAACCTGAGGAAGTACTGATGACTGCGCTGACCCAATTCGCAGTGATGTACCGCGAGCGGGACACCCTGCCGCTCCGGACCCGGCTGTTCTTCACCTTCGGTGCGGTGGCCGCCCTGCATCTTGCCGCCGTCGGCCTTCTGTTCGGCGGTGCCGCCGGGGCCGGACAGCCGCTGGCATGGGGGCTGGTGCTGACCGCCTATCTTGCCGGAGTCAAGCACAGCTACGACTGGGACCATCTGGCCGCGATCGACAACTCCACCCGTAAGTTCGTGGCCCAGCGGCAGGACCCGGCCAGCGTGGGCTTCGCGTTCAGCCTGGGACACAGCTCGGTGGTGATTCTGGCCGGAGTCCTGGTGGTCTGCGGCGCCACCATGGTGGGGCAGTTCATGGAGGACGGCTCGGCCGGCAACCTGGTGCTGGGCCTGATCGGGAGCGGCGTTTCCGGACTGTTCCTGCTGATGATGGGAATCTTCAACGGTTCCGCTTTCGTGCGGGCCGCGCAGGCGTACCGGAACGCCCGCGCCGGCGGCAGCATCGACGTCGCAGACCTTCAAGCGAAAGGCTTCGTGGCGCGGCTCCTCGCCGGGCCACTGTCCAGGGTGCGCCGGCCCCGCAACATCTACGTGGTCGGCTTCCTGTTCGGGCTGGGCTTTGACACCGCCACCACCATCGGCCTGCTGGTGATGACGACGGCGGCATCGCTCGCCGGGGTTTCGCCGCTGGCCCTGCTCGCGCTGCCTTTTGCCTTCACAGCCGCCATGACACTCTGCGATTCGCTCAATGGCGTGGCGATGATGCGGATGTACCGCTCGGCACTGGATGATCCGCGGCGCAAACTCGGCTTCAATGCGGCGGTCACCGGGATCTCCGCGCTCTCCGCCCTGTTCATCGCGGTGATCACCCTGGGCGGCTTCTTCAACGCCGCTTTCGGGCTGCAGGATCCGCTCACCAGCTGGCTGGTGGGGATAGACCTCGGCGGCGCCGGGCTGCTGCTCATCGCGCTGCTGCTGGCCGTTTGGGGTGCGGCGGCGCTGCGCGGGCGCCGGAGGGCGGTGGCTTCCTAAGGCATTGGTCTGAGTTTGAGACCCGGTAGTGAAATCCGATCCCGTCTTCGGCGGCCCAGACTTCGTAGAACTCGGCTTTTTCGTAGAGTCTTCTGTTGTCTCCTGGAGGAGGGATCCAAAGGATCCTGCCGTCGTCGGTCACGGCATCCACCATGCCGCTGCAGATGAGAGCCTCCTGCTGGCGGATCGGACGGGTCGAGGACAAGTTGGTTGATTGAGGTGATCCACGCCCGGCCGGAAATGCTCGGGATGACCGCCTCGTAGGACCCCACGGTGGTGGTGGCCCGCATGCGGCTAAACCGCATTGTCAGTCCTTTCGTGTCCGACGCCGGCCCTTAGCGGACGTAGTCTGCGCCGGTGATGTCGACGGTTGCGCCGGTGCTGTGGCGCGACCGGCCGGAGGCCAGGAACGTGATCACCTCGGCGACGTCTTCCGGTGGCGTGACTTCGCCCAGCGGGAGGCTGCTCAGCGAAGAATTGCCGGGGGAGACGTGGGCTGCGATGTCTGTGGCCACCCAGCCGGGGGCGACGGCGTAGGCGAGGATGTTGTCCTTGCCATACCCTCGGGCGATGCCCTTCGTGAGGGCCAACAGTCCGCCCTTCGCGGCGCCGTAGGCGAGGTGGCCGGTGTCGTCCCCACGGTGGGCCGAGCGGCTGGTGACATTGACGATGATGCCGCCGCCCCGTGCCCGGAAGCTGAGGATGGCCTCACGGCAGAGGTCCGCGGGAGCGAGCAGGTTCAGCTCGAGGTTCGCCTCCCAGCCTTGTTGCCACGTTTCGGCGTCGTCGATATCCGACGCAAGCCACGCCCCCGCGTTGTTCACGAGAACGTCGACGCCGTCACGCCAGTCAGTCGCTTCCACCCAGACCCTGCGCCGTTCGGCCGAATCCCGGAGGTCGCCTTGAACCAGCCTGACGCGATCGCCGAGCCGGTCCGCCGTCGCTTGGGCAGAGTCCTTGTCGTTTCCGTAGTGCAGCACCACATTTGCGCCCTCGCGGTGGAGCGCCAGCGCCGTCGCGCGGCCAATGCCGCGCGACGCGCCGGTGACCAGAACTGTCCGTCCGGACAGCATTCCACCGCCGTTCATGCCACGGCCTGCGCGCCGGTGATTTCGACGACGGAGCCGCAGATGTACGGTGCCTCGTCCGAGGCGAGGAACGCCACGAGCGCGGCAACCTCCTCGGGCTTGCCGATCCGGCCGAAGGGCACGAGTGCGTCGAGGTCCGCCACCGTGCGTCCGTTGCGGGCCAAACCGGATTCGAGCATGGGTGTGTGGACCTCACCAGGGGCGACGGCGTTGACCCGGATGTTGTGCGGGGCGTAGTCGCGGGCCAGGTTCTTGGTGAACGCGACGACGGCAGCCTTGGACACGTTGTACGCGATGTGTCCGGGGGCCGGGTTGAGGCCCCACTGCGATGCCGTATTCACGATGGAGCCGCCGCCGGCGTCGACCATGTGCGGAAGTACCGCCCGGCAGAGGTGGAACAGCGAGTGCACGTTGACGGCGAACGATAGGTCCCAGTCGGCCTGGGTGAGGGACAGCAGGTCACCACGCCGGTTGATGCCCGCGTTGTTGACTAGGACGTCGAGTCGACCGCCGGCTTCAACGATCTGCTGCACTGCCGCCGCGGAAGCCGCCGGGTCGAGGAGGTCAAAGACCAGCGGTTCGGCGGAACAGCCGTCGCCAACGAGGGCATCGGCAACTTCCTTGGCAGCTGCTTCATTGGTATCGGCCACAAACACGTGCGCACCCTCCCCGGCCAGCCGGCGGCTGATGGCGGAGCCAATGCCGCCACCGGCCCCGGTGACCAGAGCGGTGTGCCCGGCGAAACGGCCGCTGACTGCCGCCGTCATCATTCCTAGTCCTCCAGGGCGAAGATGGTCCGGTGCCAGGCCTTGGCCTTCTCCCCCGTGAGGTCGAACATAACGTGCTTGACCACGGTGTATTCGTCGAAGGAGTACGTGGACATGTCCTTGCCGAAGCCGGACTGCTTCACGCCGCCGTGGGGCATTTCGCTGATGATGGGGATGTGGTCGTTGACCCAGACGCAGCCGGAGCGGATCTCACGGGTGGCGCGCAGCGCGCGGTAGACGTCCTTGGTCCAGGCCGAGGCGGCGAGGCCGTAGGGGGTGTCATTGGCGAGTTCGATGGCTTCGTCGTCGGTGTCGAACGGGGTGACTGCCAGCACGGGTCCGAAGACCTCGTCGCGGAAGATCTCGCTGTCTGGAGTCGCGTCCGCCACCAGCGTGGGCCGGAAGAACGAGCCGTTGGCGAGCTCGCCTTCCGGGATCCCTCCGCCGATGACGCGCGCGTAGGCGCGGGCGCGGTCCACCATTTCGGCCACCTTGTCCCGGCGGGCCTGCGAGACGAGCGGGCCAAGATCGGTGGCGGGGTCCTGCGTGGGGCCCAGCCGGACCTTTGAGTAGAGGTCTGCCACACCGGTGATGAAGTCCTCGTAGACGGATCGGTGGACGATGGCGCGGGTGGCCGCGGTGCAGTCCTGGCCGGTGTTGATCAGGCTGCCTGCCACGGCGCCGTGGATGGCGGCTTCAAGGTCGGCGTCGTCGAACACGACGAACGGTGCCTTGCCGCCGAGTTCGAGGTGGACGCGCTTTGCGGTGGTGGCGGCGGCTTCCAGGACGGTGCGTCCGACGCCGGTGGAGCCGGTGAAGGAGAGCATGTCCACGTCGGGGTGGCGCAGCAGTTCAGCGCCAACGGTGGAGCCGCGTCCGGTGATGACGTTGATGACACCGTCGGGGACGCCGGCTTCGGTGGCGACCTGGGCGAACAGCAGCGTGGTCAGGGGCGTGATCTCGGCGGGCTTGAGGACGATGGTGTTGCCGGCCGCGATGGCGGGCAGGATCTTCCAGGCTGCCATCTGCAGCGGGTAGTTCCACGGCGAGATGGAGCCGATCACGCCGATGGCTTCGCGGCGGATCGAGGAGGTGTGGTCGGCCGAGTATTCGCCGGTCGCCTTGCCTTCGAGGTTGCGTGCCGCGCCGGCGAAGAAGGAGATGTTGTCGATGGTGCCCGGAACGTCGAACTCGCGGGTGAGGCGGATGGGCTTGCCTGCCTGGCGGCTTTCCAGCTGCGCGAACTCCTCGGCGCGTTCCTCCATCAACGCGGCGAATTTGGTCAGTACGGCGGAACGCTCGGCCGGGGTGGCCCCGGACCAGGCGGGGAACGCGTCCCGTGCCGCCTGCACGGCGAGCTTGACGTCGTCGCTGCTGGCGAGGGTGATGGTGTCCACGACGGTTCCGTTGGACGGGTCGATGACATCCACGGTTTCACCGGTGGTGCCGTCGATGAGCTTGCCATTAATGAACTGGCTCACAACTCCTGCTTTCAGTTGTTTGGATAAGTGGTCATGGCGGCATCGGGTGCCCGGGGGAGACCGGGCAACCTTCCGCGTGAGACGTGAGGGCCTTAGGCGCCCGGCGCCCAGATGTCGCCCACGGTGTACCCGGAGGGGAACGGGTCGGCGGGGTCCAGGACCCATTGGCTGTGTCCCGTGACCCAGGCCCGGCCCGTGATGGTCGGCAGGACAGCCGGCGTGCCGCCGACCGTCGTCGTACCTGTCAGGCGGCCGATGAACTCGCTGTCGATGATGCTGTGGTGCGAGAAATCCTCACCGACAGCAAGCTGGCCGCGGGCGTGCAGCGCCGCCATGCGGGCGCTGGTTCCCGTGCCGCAGGGGGAGCGATCCAGTGCGCCGGTCCATGTGGACGGGTCGCTTGGAATGAGCTTGCCGTTGGACAGCACCACGGTGTTGCGGTCCTGCCGGCCAGGCACACGATCTCCGGTGTGGAGCATGACCAGGTTGACGCCGGAAATGTGCGTGTTATCCGGGTGGCTGACCCGGATCTGCTCCAGCGCGGCCATCTTGATGAGCGCGCCGGCCCGTGCAAGCTCCCGGCCGTTGTCCGGGTGCAGTTCCAGGCCGACGTCGGCCACTTTGGCCTGGGCGAAGAACTGGCCACCGAACACGACGTCGACCGGAACCGTGCCGAGCTCCGGCACCTCCAGCGGAAAGTCGAGTTCGACGACGAATGCCGGGACGTTCACGACGGTGACGGACAGGACCTTGCCCTCGTGAACTTTGGCAACCGCTGTTACAACACCAACCGCGGTGTCGATGGTCACAGTGGTTTCAGGCCCCCGGACCGGCACGATGCCGGCCTCGAGCACCGCGGTTACGGCGCAGATCGTGTTGGATCCGGACATGGGTGTGAATCCTCCCTGCTCCAGGACGACGATGCCGAAATCGGAGCCTTCGTTCACTGGAGGCAGGAGAATCACCGAGCAGAGTCCCGGGTAGCCGCGCGGCTCGTGGAGCATGAGCCGGCGCAGCCCATCCAGGTTCTCCTTGCAGTACTGCAGGCGCTCCGCCATCGTCTCGCCTTGGACGAGCCCGGCGGCGGAGGTCAGGATCCGCCCCGGCTCGCCCTCTGCATGCACCTCAATGGCGTCGAGGGCGAGCCTGATGGAGGAGCGCGAGGTCATGCTGCTACTGCCGGGAGCACTCCGGCGTTCCGCAGGATACCCGCGAAGCGTTCACGATCTTCGGCGGGAAGGGGCAGGATGGGCAGCCGCGCCGGACCAACCGGTTCTCCGATGAGTTCCAGGCCTGCCTTGATGCCGGCCACGTAGTTGACCGACTCCAGGAAGTCGCTGATGGTCCAGAGGTGCTTCCACAGCTCGCGGGCGCGGTCCAGGTCCTTCTTCTCGGCCAGCGCTTCCCAGAACTCCACGGCAAGCTCCGGCACCACGCCGGCGGTGCCCCACACGGAAGCTTCGGCGCCGCTGGCGATGCCGAAGAACGTCAGGGTGTCCCAGCCGTTGAACGCCTTGATGCGGTCCGTGCGGGAAGCCAGCAGGTCCGCCAGGGTGACGGCGTCGCCCGAGGTGTCCTTGAGATAGTCGATGCCGTCGATGTCACCGAGTTCGGCGATTTCTTCCGCACCGAGCTTGACGCCGGTTGCACCCGGAACGTTGTAGTAGACGATCGGGATGGAGATGGAACCGGCCACGGCGGACAGGAACGACTTGAGGGTGGTGAAGTCCAGGGGGTCGTAGAACGGCGGGACCAGCATCACGGCGTCGGCGCCGACGGTCTCGGCGTGCTGGGAGAGCTCAATCGCGCCCTGCGTGGACAGCGCACCGATGCCGGCGACCACCGGGATGCGGCCGTCGGCGCCCTTGACGTAGAGCTCGATGACGCGGCGGTATTCCGCTGCCGAAAGTGTGGTGAATTCGCCCGTGGTGCCCGTAGGGACGAGTCCGTGGACGCCGGCCGAGACCAGGCGTTCCACCTGGCGCTGCAGGGCGGCCTCGTCTACTGCGCTGCCGTCCTCGGTGAACGGGGTGGTGACGGCGACGAGGATGCCTCGGAGGTCTTTCTTGGTACGTGATGACATTCTGTAAGTCCTTTCGATGAGGAAAGCTTCAGGCCGCGTGGTTGCGGCGAAGGAAACGGGCTGAGGTGAAGGGCAGCAGGGCCGGGCTCTTCCTGCCTGTCAGGATGAGGTCGGTCAGGGCTGCCGCGCTGCCCGGTGCCAGGGTGACGCCGAGCATGCCGTGGCCTGTGGATACATAGGTGTTGCTGAGGCTGCCCAGGGAACCGATCACGGGCATGCCGTCGGGCGTCATGGGGCGTATGCCAGCCCTTGGCGTCACCGCCTCGGTTGGCGGTTGCCAGCCGCGGAAGTACGTGCGGGGCGCCCGCAGGATGGCGTCGATCCGGACCTGGTTGATCTTCTCGTCCAGGCCGCCGAATTCCATGGTTCCCGCAAGGCGGAGCCGGGCGTTGAACGGAGTCACGGCCACCTTGGCGTCGGAGAGGTTCACCGCGCCGCGCAGCCCGTAGGCAGGAACTTCGACGCTGTAGCCCTTGCCGGGCCGGACCGGGAGCGGTTCCTTGAAGAGCTTGGACAGGGGGCCGGTCCACGCGCCTGAGGCGAGTACAAACCGGTCGCCAGAGAACGTCTGCTCACCGCTGTGCACGGCCGTGACGGTGTTGCCGTTCCTTGAGACGCGGTCAATGGGAGAATTTTCGACGATCTGCACGCCCAGTTCGACAAGCCGCTTGTGGAGCGCCGTCACCATGGCCCCGGGATCCACGTGCCGCTCCAGCGGGAAGTAGATGCCGCCGTAAACCGCATCCGTGAGCAGCGGCTCGTGGTTCCGGACGTCGTCGCCCACCAGGACCTGCGGGTCCAGGCCAAACGCCTTGGGAAGATCCAGGTTGTCCAGGTGGTGCTCCAGGTTCTCCTTCTGCGTGAAGGCCATGAGCAGGCCTTCGCTGTGCATTTCGAAGTCCATGCCATCGGCGCGGTACTCGTCGAAGGTCTCGATGGTGTGCTGGGCCAGGCGCAGGTGTCCCTCGAAGCCGGCCCGCTGGTCCTGGAAATTGGACCGGCGCCACATCCCGAACATGAATTTCAGGAAGTCCGGCTGTAGGGAGGGGCGGATATAGAGCGGGCTGTCCGGCCGCAGCATCCACTTAAGGGACTGGAGAACGACGCCGGGTCCCGGCACGGGTGCCGCCTCCGCCGGGACGATCCACCCGGCGTTGACTTCGGAGGCACCCAGGCCGGTGGCCCTGGCATCGATGACGGTGACGGTCTCGCCTTCGCGGGCGAGGTGGTAGGCCTGAGTCAGGCCGATGACGCCGCCGCCAATTACAACGGTGTGCACTGTACTTCCTTTCATTGTCCGTCCCGGGCCTAGAACCGGACGGCGTCTACAAACTTCTTCAGGTCCTGGTTGTCGCTGTTATTGAACGCCGCTGCCGGTGTGGCGTTGACGGCGATTTCGCCGTCGTGGAAGAAGACCACGCGGTCGGCGGCCTTGGAAGCGAAAGCCATGTCGTGGGTAACCAGAGCCACTGCGATGCCGTCCTCCTCCTTCAAACGGCGGAGGACGTCGAGGACCTCGGCTGCGACGGGTGGGTCGAGGGCCGACGTGATCTCATCGCACAGCAGGAGTTTGGGCTTCATCATCAGGGCTCGGGCGATTGCCACACGCTGCCGTTCACCGCCGGAGAGCTGTGTGGGCCTGCTGAGGATGTGCTCGGCCATGCCAACTTCGGCAAGGGCCGCTTCGGCACGTTCCCGGGACTCCGAGGCGTTGGCGCCGCGGACCTTGCGCGGCGCCAGAACCAGGTTGTCCAGAACGTTCATGTGCGGCCAGAGGGTGTAGGTCTGGAAGACCATGCCCACTTCCGACCGGACACCATCCCATAGTTTGGTGCGCTGCTTATCGGCGAAAACTGTCTGTCCGTCAACGACGATCTCGCCGTCGTCGGGGTCCGTGAGTCCGGCGAGTGCCCGCAACAGCGTTGACTTGCCGGAGCCGCTCTTGCCGATGATGACCGTGATGTCGCCCTTGTTCATCTGGAAGTCCACATTCCGGAGGATCTTCCTGGCTCCAAAGCTCTTCTGGAGGCCGCGGGCTTCCACCAGGACCTGGCCGTTTCCGGCCTTGCCCGCGGTGTGCTCCGGCGCTGTCAACCGGATGCCCTTCTGTTCACTCACTTCATTGTCCTTCTGCTGGAAGTTGGTGGGAAGCTGCGGACTGACTGCGGCGTTGCTCATCGTGTCACCGCCACACGGGAGCCGGGCATCATGCGGGCCAGGAGCCCGGTCCGGGACGCGCCGCCCATTGCGGCGTTGTTCTGCATGCGCCGCTCGATGGAACTGGTGATCAGTGAGACGGGGAAAGCGATGGCGAAGTAGATCAGCGCCGCGAGGGTGAAGATCTCCAAGGCGCGGTAATTCTGGGCGGAGATGGTGTTCGAGATGAACATCAGGTCAGCAACGGCGATCGTGGAAACCAGTGCCGTGTCTTTGAACAGGGAGATGTTCAGGGACAGGATCACGGGTAGCTGCTGGCGCATGGCCTGCGGGACGATGATGTAGCGGAGCTGCTGGAAGCGGCTCAGTTGAAGCATCCTGCCTGCTTCGACCTGCTCAACCGGAACGGACTGGAAGCCGCTTCGGTAGGTCTCGGCCATGAACGCGGTGAGGTTGGCCGTCAGCGCGATGACCGCCGAGGCGTAACCCGGGAGGGTCACTCCGGTCAGGGCCGGCAGCGCGTAGAAGATCCAGAAAAGTTGGACCAGGAGCGGCGTGCAGCGGAAGATCTCGATGTATCCCTGGGCGGCCCAGCGGATGACCTCGATCTTTGACATACGGCCCACCGCCACAGGGACGGCGAGCACCATGCTGATGACGATGGTGATGAGTGTGATCTGGAGGGTGATGCCCAGGCCCTGCATCATTGCAGGCAATGCCCGGGCAACCACGTCCCAGTCGAAGTTATAGTTCATGACGTCCTAGCTCCTTGGCAGGGTCTCTTGGCAGGTCACTTTTTTACTCGTCACTTCTTGAGGAGGTCCCCGAGGTTGTCCACCTCGAAGTAGTTGACCTTGGCGTAGGCCTGAGCCAGCGTGCCGCTCTTCTGTGCACGCTCAATGGCGATGTTCACAATCTGCAGCGAACGGCTGTCGATGGTGGCAGGAACGCCGTAGGCGGCCGTGCCTGAGTAGATTTCGGGCTCCGACACAACGATTTTCAGCGACTTGTCCGCCTGCGCCTGGGACTCCGCCGTGGGCAGATCAGCGAACTCTGCAACGGCCCGGTCCGACTGGATGGCCGAGATCGCATTCGAGTAGGAATCCATGGCCATGATGTTGGAGGTGAGGCCCTTCAACGTCGCTTCAGGGGCTGAACCCTGGGCGGTTGCGATCTGGCCGCCGCTCTGGATGATCTGTTCGGAAGTGGAGTGGGGCGAATTTGCCTTCACAATGAACACGCCGGGGTACTCGTAGACGGGGTTCGTGAAGGAGATCGCGAGCGAACGCTCCACGGTGTAATCCAGGTTTGCTGCGAAGTCATAGCGGTTGGCCTGTAGGCCGGCCACGATGTTCTTCCATTCGGCCGGAACGGGAACCAGCTTCACGCCGAGCTGCTTGGCGAGTTCCTCCAGGGGGATCAGGTTGGGGCCTCCCAGCGTGCCGTCGGGCTGCTGGACCGTCATGGGGGGAGCGATTGCGACGCCGACACGGAGCTCTCCGCGCTTTTTGATTTCCTCGATGAACGTGCCCTGCGCCGAACCGGACGACGAGGCGGATGCGTTGTTGCCGCGGAAGCCGCTGCCGAAAAAGCCTGCGGCAACGGACAGCACAGCAATGGCGAGAACTGCCAGGACGATCTTGCTTGTTTTGGTCATGGTTAAACCCTCTTTACGGGAAACGGGTTGCCGGCCCGCGGCGGCTTCTGATTTATACCTGGGCCGCCAGCTGAATGAATACCCGTCGGCCCAAGAGGCGCTTTGCGCCGTAGGTCTTCGGGGAAGGGGGCCACAGTGGTGGCCGCCAGTGGTGGTTTGGTTGTTTGTTTGTCAAACAATCTGTGTGTAAACACTAACCCTGTGAGCCGCACCACGTCCAGTACTTTTTTTGAAAAAGGGCAAAAAAGAGGGCTGGCCGCCAATGTTGGCGGCCAGCCCCCGGGGGGTTGCGGGTGGGGATGAAGCTAGTCCAGGGCGTAGATCTGCCCTGTCTGAATGCCTTCCACGGACTTCACGTAGGCCCGGCCGACTGTCTCTGCCGGTACCTGGGAGAAGCCGGGGAAGAACTCGTGGTACCCGGTGGCCTCGGCCAGGACTGTGGGGCTGACTGCGTTGATGCGGATGCGTCGGGGCAACTCCGCAGCGGCGGCCATGACGAAAGACTCCAGGGCGCCGTTGGCCAGCGATGCTGCTGCGCCGGTCAGGATTGGCTCGCGGGCCAGGACGCCGCTGGTCAGGGTGAAGGAGCCGCCATCAGAGACGTGGTCCGCTCCGATCTGGACCAGGTTGACCTGGCCCAGGACTTTGTCATCGATGCCCGACCTGAAATCCTTTTCCGTGAGATCGGCCAGTGGTTTGAAGGGGACAGCTCCTGTACATGAGATCACGGCATCCACGGTGCCGACTTCTTCAAACATCCGCCGAATGGAGTCAGGCTCGGCGAGATCCACGGTTATGTCGCTGGACCGGGAGGCTTCGATGACCTGGTGGCGTTCTTTGAGCGCGGTGGCCGCAGCGGAACCGAGCAGGCCGTTGGCGCCAACAATGAGAACCTTCATTTGCTGTTATTTCTCCTTACTCAGTGTGGGGCCCAAGAGCGCGATGAGTTCCTCCGCGCTGTCGATCGTGTGTTCCGTGAAGGCCTTTTTGATGACGTCCATATCCTTGGTCCGGATGGCCTCCACCAGCTTCTCGTGCACTCGGTGCGCACGCGCAGGGTCGGCGCGGGTCGCCTGGTCCTGCGCGAGGATGATGGTGACGTGGGCCTCCGTGACCGGCCAGAGGCGCAGCAACAAGGCGTTCTCCGATGCCGCCCAGATCTTTCGGTGGAAGGCAACGTGGTTTTCGTGCTGCACCACCGGGTCCGGGTCCATGGCCAGCCGGCTGTACTCGCGCCAACCGTCCTCAACCATGCGCATTCGGCGCCCGGACTCGTCGTCGACGATGGCGGCGGCCGCGAGCATGTCCAGGGCCATCCTGGTGTTTGCCAGATCCATGATGGCGGCGGCGTCCAGGGTGGCTACCCGGAGCCCGCGGTAGGGCTCCTGGACCAACAGCCCTTCCTGTGCCATCTGGTTGAGGGCCTCGCGGACCGTGGGCCGGCTGACGCTGAGCCACTCCGAGAGTTGCACTTCCGTCAGCTTTTCGCCCGGCTTGATCGACCCGAGGACCACGGCACGTCGGATTTCATTAATCACGCCGTCCCTGCGGGATACCGAGGCGACCGGCGCAACCCTTCCTGGAAGGGTTGCAGGCTCTGGTGACAGCTGCGTTTCCGCCATGGCTTCCCCAATTGCTAGATGTTCGATCACTGCGAAAATTGCAGATTGTCAGACAAACTCTACACCTTACGTGCGCGCGCGTAAATGGTCGGGGCAAGGCGTGACTGGAAAGTGGGTGGCCGGAGTGCCGGTGCCCAATCAGCTGCGAGTGGGCAGCCAGAGAGAGGGTGAGCCCCCAACGGCCGGCAAGACGCTTCCCTGGCCAACAAACCTTGACGTCGCCATGGGAAGGCCCGCCCGCCGGGCTTGGACCGGATACCACCAGCCGCTCTCAGGGCAATGCTCACCCGTGCGAACGGCGAGGGTGCTTGCCTGGGCATGATCGAGGACGGCGGGGCAGCGTCTTTTCATGTGGACTCCTGAAATAGGGCTTCTAATGGGCAACACCGTATTTCCCTTTGTCCTCCGTTGCGTCATATACATATGTCGAGTACGGCGACTGGAACGTGACAAATGTCAGGCGTCCGCCGTAAGCGTCACCGGGCTAGGGTGGCTAACAAGCCGCTCCTGGCGTCCCCGACCGACAACCTGAAAGCGAGAAGAAGCGTGTCAGTCAATCAAGAACTTCCCGTGCTGTCCCATTGGATCGGGGGAGAAGAAGCATCTTCCTCAGGTGACCGAACGGCCCCGGTCTTCGACCCCGCCCGTGGCATCGAAACCAAGCATGTGGCATTGGCCAACGCCGGTGACATCGAATCCGCCATCTCCTCGGCACAAAAAGCTTTCCCGGCGTGGCGTGACCTCTCCATCACCAAGCGCCAACAGATTATTTTCCGCTTCCGTGAACTGCTGAACGAGCGCAAGGGTGAACTGGCGCAGATCATCACCGCCGAGCACGGCAAAGTGGTTTCGGACGCGCTGGGTGAAATCACCCGCGGCCAGGAAGTTGTCGAACTCGCTACGGGTTTCCCGCACCTGATCAAGGGCGAGCACTCGGAGAACGTCTCCAGCGGCGTGGACGTGTACTCCACCAAGTCACCTCTCGGTGTCGTCGGTATCATCAGCCCGTTCAACTTCCCTGCGATGGTGCCGCTCTGGTTCCTCCCCATCGCCATCGCCGCCGGCAACACCGTGGTCCTGAAGCCGAGCGAAAAGGACCCGACGGCGGCCAACTGGCTCGCAGCACTGTTCAGCGAGGCGGGGCTGCCGGACGGCGTCTTCAACGTTCTCCACGGCGACAAGGAAGCTGTCGACGGGCTTTTGGGGCACCCCGACGTGAAGGCAATTTCCTTTGTTGGTTCCACCCCGATCGCCCAGTACATCTACGAGACCGCGGCACGGAACGGTAAACGGGTCCAGGCCCTTGGCGGTGCCAAGAACCATATGCTGGTCCTGCCCGACGCCGACCTTGAGCTGGCTGCCGACGCCGCCATCAACGCCGGCTTCGGTTCCGCTGGCGAGCGCTGCATGGCCATCAGTGTTGTGGTCGCCGTCGAACCCGTCGCTGACGAGCTCATTGAAAAGATCACCTCCCGGATGGCAACGCTGCGGATCGGCGACGGCCGGCGCAACTGCGACATGGGGCCGCTCGTCACCCGCGAGCACCGTGACAAGGTGGCCTCCTACATCGACGTCGCCATCGCCGATGGAGCCAACGTGGTGGTGGATGGCCGTGGCATTGCAGTGGACGGCGACGACAACGGGTTCTGGCTCGGCCCGACGCTTATTGACGACGTCCCGGTCGCCTCCCGTGCCTACAAGGAAGAGATTTTCGGGCCTGTGCTGTCTGTTGTGCGTGTCCGCAGTTACGAGGAGGGCCTGGACCTCATCAACTCCGGCGCCTACGGCAACGGCACAGCGATCTTCACGAACGACGGCGGTGCGGCCCGCCGCTTCCAGAACGAGGTTGAAGTGGGCATGGTGGGCATCAACGTGCCCATCCCGGTCCCTGTGGCCTACTACTCCTTCGGCGGATTCAAGGACTCCATCTTCGGCAGCTCCAAGGCGTACGGACTGCAGGGCTTCCAGTTCTTCACCCGCGAAAAGGCCATCACCTCCCGCTGGCTGGACCCGAGCCACGGCGGCATCAACCTGGGCTTCCCGCAGAACTAGGGCAAAAACCAGCCAGGAGAGCCTCCGGCAGCAACGCAAATGCCGGGGGCTCTCCTGTTGTTCAGACCCTCTCGCAGATATCGCCCCTAAAGCGGCTATCCCTCCTCCAGGAACTGCACCGCGGCGAACAGCTCCAAGCGGTCGCGCATGCCGTCCAGGTTCAGGCCCAGGATCCTCCCGGCCGCGTCGATTCGATTGCGCAGCGTATGGCGGTGAACGCCCAGCCGCCTTGCCGTCTTGTCCCAGACGCAGTTGTTCGCGAACCATTCGCGGACCGTGGCCAGCAGCTCTGTCTCTTCAGCTTCGTCGTGGGCGATCAGCGGCTGCAGCAAGCCCCGGGCCACGGGACCTGCTTTCGCCTCCCGGAGCAGCCCCAGCATTCCGCTCTCGGACAACTCCGAAAACTCAACCATCGGCCGGCCAAGTTCCGCTGCCCGCCGCAGTGCCCGGCCCGCCTCTTCCACGGCACCCGGCAGTCCTTCCATCGTTGCCTCGGCGGAAATACCGCACGGAGCGCCGTGGCGCTGGAGCAGTTCAAGGACCTTGTCCTGGTGGGCCCGCCCCGCGAGGACCACCAGCATCTCGCCCCGCAGGGCGTAGAACACAGCACCACGGTAGTCATCGGCCAGCAGCTCCAGTGCCTCCAGCAGGTTCGGTGTCGGATTCTCCTGCCGCGACGCCGTTACCAGCAACGGTTCGCGGGGCAGTTGGCCCCACACCTGCCGGGCCGTTTTCAGCGCGACGTCGGTGCTGCCCGCCAGCAATTGTTCAAACACGCCCGCACGCAGATGCCGCCGCGCGGTGTCCAGCGTGCGGGCCTGTTCGAGGGCAAGGCTGGCCAGGCCGATCACACTGTTGACGATGTCGGTCCGGGCCGGGTCCAGCGGCTCGATGGCACCCAGGACAAGGGCTCCGCGGAGGCCGCCCTTGCGGCCCAAGGTCTGGAGTGTCACGGATTGGCCTTCGATTTCCAGATGCGAGGCAGAGCGCGTGCCCAGGTCCAGTGCATTCCGGACTTCCGTATTCACCTCGCTGGCTATGCCTGAAGGAACGGGTCGGTTCCTTGGCATCCGGACGTAGTTTCCCGCGGCGTCGTACAGTGCCACCCAGCTGTGGAGCTGGCGTTCGAGTTCGCCGAGGATCGAGGTCAGTCCGTCAGGGCGGAGCGCAGCGCGGGAAATGGCCCGCTGCGCCTGCAGCGACCATTCCGCCCGGGCGTGCTCTTCCTTGGCCAGGTAATCGGCCACCATGCGGATGATCGCGATGAACGGGGTGCGGTCCGGAACTTCCAACAGCGGCAAACCCTGTTTCCGGCACGCTTCCTCCAGTCCTGGCGGCAGCGCCCCGTGGATCACCTGCGTTGCGAAGCCAAGCCCCCTGATTTCATGCTCCACCAGCCGGCGCACATACTCGTCGTAGCCCTTGCCGTTCGGCGCTGGAGGGAGCGGGCTCCCGGCGGCCGGGTCCGCCGTCGTCGTATTTTGAGGGAACTGCGTGCCGTCCGTAAGAAGCAGCTGTCCGGGGTCCAGGAACGGGGTGGGATCCTCAAGATCGGAGCTGTGCACCCACATGATGGGCTCATCCAGCAGGGACGACCCAGGTTCGGGCGCCACGAGCCGGAGTTTGAGCGTTCGGCTGCGGAGAAGCTCGTTCAGACTTGGCGGCATAACGGACCTCATGGATGTGAAAACGTCGAATGGGAATGGACTGATTGTACAAACGTATAGCGCATCAGGGGAGAGGTGAACCGGATGATGAAGGAACTCCAACAATCCTTCCCCCGAGAGGAACCGTCATGGTCGCCAGCCAACCAGTCCTGGACCAAGCAGCCGCCAAGGCAGCGGTCACCAATGCAGAGGCCGTCGCCCTGGACCGGGCGAACGTGTTCCATTCATGGTCCGCGCAGAAGTCCCTCAACCCCCTGGTCATCGCCGGTGGATCGGGCAGCACCGTCTGGGACCACGACGGCAACACGTACCTTGACTTCTCCAGCCAGTTGGTCAACACCAACATCGGCCACCAGCACCCCAAGGTCATCGCGGCAATTGCCCAGCAGGCAACTACGCTCGCCACCCTGGCGCCGTCTCATGCCAGCCACATCCGCGGGATTGCCGCAGCCAAGGTCCTGTCCCACGCGCCGGCCAACATGGACAAGGTGTTCTTCACCAACGGCGGCGCAGACGCGAACGAGAACGCCATTCGTATGGCCCGCCTGCACACCGGACGCGACAAGGTCATTTCCCGCTACCGCTCCTACCACGGCAACACCGGCGCCGCGATTGTTGCCACCGGCGACTGGCGACGTATCCCCAACGAATACGCCCGCGGCCACGTGCACGTCTTCGGCCCGTACCTCTACCGCTCCGAGTTCTGGGCCCAGACCCCGGAGCAGGAAACCGAACGCGCACTGCACCACCTGCGCCGCGTTATCCAGGCCGAAGGCCCCCAGTCGATCGCGGCGATCCTGCTGGAGACCGTCCCCGGCACCGCAGGCGTCCTGGTCCCGACGCCCGGTTACCTTGAAGGCGTACGTGCGCTGTGCGACGAATACGGCATCGTGATGATCCTCGACGAGGTCATGGCCGGCTTTGGCCGCACCGGCGACTGGTTCGCCTTGGACGCCCACAACGTAACCCCGGACCTCATTACCTTTGCCAAGGGCGTCAACTCCGGGTACGTCCCCGTCGGCGGCGTCATCATCTCCGGCGACATTGCCGCCACCTTCGACGACCGGGTCTTCCCGGGCGGCCTCACCTACTCCGGCCACCCCCTCGCTGCAGCCTCCGTAGTCGCTTCCATCGAAGCCTTCGAAGAGGAAGACATCATCGGCAACGCCGCCCGGATCGGCCGCCAGCACCTCGAGCCGGGCCTGACTTCGCTGGCTGAAAAGCACGACGTAATCGGCGAGGTCCGCGGCAGGGGTGTCTTCTGGGCACTCGAACTCGTCCAGGACCGGACCACCCGCACTCCCGTCACTGCCGAATACATGGGCCGTCTCAAGGCAGAACTGCTCCGTCTTGGACTGTTGCCCTTCATCGCTGACAACCGCATCCACGTGGTCCCGCCCGCCGTTGTGACGGCCGAGGAAGTAGCTGTGGCCCTGGCCATCTACGATCAGGGCCTCACCGCCGCTGGTCCTGCCGGCAGGTAGCCTAGGCAGCATGCAACTCGATTCCGCTGGGACTGCACAGCTACTGGGCGGGCTGGGGCGCCGTCATCCGAGGATTGCCGTTGCCACCGTGGTGAGGGGCGAAACAACCACCGCAAGCAGCGGAGTTCCAGCGGACGCAGACTTTGAAATCGGATCCATTTCGAAGGCGATCACCGGGCTCCTGTATGCCGACGCCTGCGACCGCGGAGAAGTCCGTCCGTCCACGGCGTTGGGGGAGATGTTGCCTCTGGCCGACTGCCCGGCAGCACACCTGACCCTCGCCGCCGTGAGCACACATGCATCGGGGTTGCCACGGCTGCCTCAGGCCGGTGATACCTGGAAGCGCACGTACGGACTATGGCGGCACGGCCGGAACCCGTACGGGGAGACGCTGGCGGAGTTGCTGCTCCAGGCCCGGACGGTCCGGCTTAAATCACCGCGCCCACGGTATTCGAACCTCGGGTTCGAACTCCTTGGCCACGCGGTGGCGGCCGGGGCGGGGCTGGGCTTCCAAGGACTGCTGGCCGACCGCCTCCGCAATCCCCTGGGCCTGACCTCCATGTACGTTCCCGCCGCCGCCGGCGAACTCGGCCCCCACGCCCTCAGTGGCACCAGCCGACGGGGCAGCGCCCTGCAACCCTGGGTAGGTGAAGCGCTGGGACCGGCAGGCGGCATCCTCGCCACCATTGGCGACCTGGCCGCCCTTGCCCGCGCCCTCCTCGACGGTTCCGCGCCGGGAACTTCGGCCCTGGACCCGGTGGCCAACTTCGCCGGCCCGGCGGCACGCATCGGGGCTGGCTGGATGACGTTGGAGGCCAAGGGCCGGACCATTACTTGGCACAACGGAGCCACCGGCGGGTTCTGTTCGTGGATGGGCCTGGACAGGGACGCAGGCACCGGCGTTGTGCTGTTATCCGCAGTGTCCGGATCCCTGGACCGTCACGCGTTCAGGATCCTGACCGGGCTCACGTCACAGGGCTAAGCCACCGGTACGGAGGATTGGGGAGACTGCAGCTCCGGCTTTATGCAGCCAGTCCGTGATGCGGCCTTCGGGGCGGACGCTTCTCTGCCGAGGCCCGGCGCCGCGGTTTTGAGTCCGCCGTGACGTGTCCGCCGTCGGGCACGGTGGTATCCGCATGCAGATGCGTCCCATGGTCGATGAGGGCGCCGGCTCCGATGCGCGAATGGCTGCCGATGTGGACCCGGTTACCGATGAGGGTTCCCGGACCCAGATACACGCCGTCGCCGATGACCGTCCGGGCGCCAACCTGCGCCCCACGGTCGATCCAGCTTCCATGCCCCACCCGGGAGCCGGAACCGATGCGCGCGCCGGGCTCCACATAGGTCATCGAACCGACGCGTGCACTGTCAGCGACGTGGGCCCCTGCGCCGATCAGTCCCCCTCCGTTGGCGTGCCGCACGTAGCGGGTGACCTTGCCGGCGTCGTCTTCTACTGATTCAATCTTCCTGCTCAATTCCGTTCCTTATCCAAGGCGGGAGTAATACCCCGGATTACCCTCGCATAAGGGTTAACGGTGCGGGAGCCGGACGGATTCCCGTCGGACCAGGGATGATTCCCCGGCGGCGCCCGCTATTCTGCCGTGAATTCTCCGGGGGGTAAGCTGTATTAACCGTCTTTGCAGTAGGCGGCAAAGCGTGACTGGTTCTTGGTTTTCGGTCACGCCATGTGTTCAGGGGGGACCGTGGTAGCTGCCGACGTATCGAATCATGAAGTTTTTACAGATGTTGCCCAGCACCTTCAGGACCTGGTGCTGGACAGCCCTGAAGTGGGGCAGTTCCTGGACGAGCTGGCTGTGTACTCCGCTGCCCGCCTCAGCAGTCCTGGACGCGAGGTGTCCTGCGGGATTTCCGTCATCAGGCACAAAAAGGCCACTACAGTGGCCAGCAGCAGTCCATGTGCCCACGCCATGGACCAGCTGCAACACAAGTACGGGGACGGGCCATGCCTGACGGCCATGCGCGGCATGGTGACAGTGCTGGTCCCGGACCTGAGGCTGGAAGGGCGCTGGCCCGCCTATGTCCAGGCGGTCAAAGGACTGGGGATACTGTCTGTCATTGGCGTTCCGCTGCAGTTGGAGGGCCCCAGCCGGGCAGTGCTGACCCTTTACAGCGAGCTGCCTCACGCCTTCAGCGGGCAGTCCATTGCTAGCACGGAGGCCTTCGCCGAGCAGGCGTCCAAGGGCCTGCAGCTGGCGCTACGGCTGGGCCAGCTGCAGGACACCCGGGACGACATGAGTGCCGCAATGAAATCCCGGACGGTAATTGATCTGGCCACCGGGGCCATCATGGCGCAGAACGGTTGCAGCCAGAACGAGGCGTTCAAGGTCCTGCTGCATGCCTCCAACACCCGGAACATCAAGCTCTCCGAAGTGGCGGCCCGCGTCCTCTCCTCCATCTCAGGCGATGCCACCACGGTCACATACTTCGACGAATAGCTGGCCGCTCACTAACGGCGGAGGACCCTGGAAGGGACCCGGAACGCCGGAAACGTCCGACGGCGGCTCCCGCGGATGGGTTCCCTCCAGAAGACTACGTTTTCGACCAGCACCCGGTCGCGGCGGCACCGGGCTGGGCGAGGAGCCTGAACTTGCCGCTGCCGTTACGGGATCGCTTCAGGCGGGGCCCGTTGCTCGTAATTGACACTTGCCAGTTAATTTACAGCTGTATAGTATCTCGGTATGGAGATAGACCCTGCAGCCACCGTCCCCACTCAGGACCGCCGGATCCGGCGTTCGCGCTCTGCGCTGATGCAGGCCACCATCGCCTTGGTGGCTGAGCGGGGCACGGCTGATGTTCCCCTCTCGGATATCGCCGAAGCCGCGAATGTCAGCCGACCTGTGGTGTACCAGCATTTCGGCGATCGCGACAGGCTGCTGCTGGAATCTGCCCTCGACCTAGCCACACGGGAACTGCTGCCACGCCTTGCAGATGCCGGCACTTCGCCGTCCAGACGGGACGGGGCGCTCGCCTTGGTAGAACACTTCGCGCACCATCGGGCGTTCTATCGGGCGGTGCTGACCAGCTCCTGCGCGTATGCGCTGAACAAATCACTAACCGGCCTGCTCTTCCCGATCAACAGGCAACTTGTCCAGGAGATGTTTGGCGGGACCCTCGAGCCGCAGGGGGCAGACGACCTTGCCACGTTCATCACCGGCGGCGGCGCCGCCCTCGTCAATACCTGGGTGGTCGAGGGTGCGGAACCGCTGGACCCTGAAGAGTTCACGGACAGGCTGGTGCGGCTGATGCCAGCTGCCACCGACACGCTGCCGCCGCACCCGATGCCAGCCCGCTAGATGCCAGCCCGCCCGGTGCCGGCCCACGACAAGGAGCCAGACCAATGAACCTGATGAGCCATATTCTTCAGCGCAAGCTCGAACTGCCGCCGCCCCTGACCCGCGACGTCGTCGTGCAAAAGGACCTGTGTGTGCCCATGCCAGACGGCGTGGAACTGCTGGCCAACAGATGGGCGCCGCGGGGCGGGGGCGAAGGATTGCCCACCGCCCTGCTGCGCTCCCCGTATGGCCGGGCCGGCATCCTTGGAGCTGCAATGGCCAGGCCACTGGCCGAGCGCGGATTCCAGGTGCTGATCCAGAGCGTCCGCGGCGGATTCGGCTCGGGCGGGACCATGGACCCGATGCGGCAGGAGCGCGAGGATGGCATGGCCACCCTTGAGTGGGTCGTGAAACAGCCCTGGTTCGGCGACTCGATGGTGCTGGTGGGCACGAGCTACCTGGGATTTGTCCAGTGGGCGGTGGCCGACCAATTGCCGCCGCAGGTCAAGGCCATGATCCCGCACGTGACCGAGTCCGCGCTGACCCTTGAGTTCCTTCGCGAGGACGGGATGTCGCTTGAGCTTCCGTTCGAATGGGGCGTCCTGACTGCCGTCCAGGAGCGGCCCTGGGCGATGCTGAGGAACCGTAGCCAGGCGAAGAAAACGGCTCGCGCGATTCACACGCTGCCACTGAACCGGGCCGATGTCGCGGCTATCGGCCACAGCTCCAAATACATTCAGGACATCCTGGCGTACGACGCAAAACACGAGTACTGGGCCGACGTCGACCACTCCCACCGGGTGGCCGGGGTGAAGGTGCCGGTGAGCTCAATCGGCGGCTGGTACGACATCTTCCTCCCCGGTCAGCTCCGGGACTTCCAGGCACTACAGGAAGCCGGGCGGCCGGCACGGTTGACCGTCGGACCTTGGACGCATTCGGAGTTCAACAACGTCCCGGTTCTGGAGGCCCTTGAGTTCGGCCTCCCGCACGCACGCGGCGAGCAGCCTCAGGAACGGGCCGAGGTGCGGCTGTTCGTGATGGGTGAGGATGCCTGGCGGGACTTCGATTCCTGGCCGCCAAAGGGCTACGAGCCGCGGCCGTTCCACCTCCAACCCGACCGTGCGCTGTCCACCGAGCCTGCGGCGGAATCGGCGGCCGACACGTATCGCTACGACCCGGCGCACCCAACGCCGGCGGCCGGAGGCATCAGCATCAGCAATGGCGGACGTGTCGATAACACGGCCCTTGAGGCCCGTGCGGACGTGCTCACCTACACCACGGCCGTGCTCGACGAGGACGTCGAGATCGTCGGGGAGGTCAGCGCGGATATCTGGTTCCGTTCGGCCCTCGCCAACGCCGATGTCTTCGTCCGGCTCTGTGATGTCGGCCCCGACGGCCGCTCGCATAACATCTGTGACGGGCTGACCAGCCTGTCCGGCGCGGATGAGCTCTCCTGCGCCGCTGTCCGACTCTGGCCCACCGCCTATCGCTTCAAGCGTGGCCACCGCATCAGGGTCCAGGTCTCCAGCGGCTCGTTCCCGCGCTATGCCCGCAATCCCGGTACCGGTGAACCCCGCGCCACCGCCACCACGCTCCTGGCGGCGGACCAGGCGGTCTACTATGGCCCGGAGCATCCCTCGGCGGTCATCCTCCCGGTCCGGAGCACGGCCGGATCCGGGAACCCGTAGCCGCCCCGCCTCCAGCGGCTCAGCAGACCACCGGTCCCGGTGGAGTGCGGATTCCCTCACAGTCGGCGTTTGTCGTCATGGGCATCGGCGCGGCGGCAGCCCTTGCGGCCCTCGCCGTCGCAGCGTTCCGGCCGGCCTACCGTGTGCCGGCGTCACTCCGTCGTGGCGTTAGAGGTTGAGGTGGAGCTGTTCATTGTCAGCTGGCGACGGCGGGAGCCGCCACCTCTGCCGCCGGAAGGTCTGCCATCAGCTCCGCGGATGTGGGCGGGTTCGCGCCCGGCCGGCGGACGGTGATCGCAGCAGCCTTCGACGCCGTGCGGCCGAGGCTTTCCAGGACTTCAAGTCCCAGGCCTTCCGTGCCGCGCGTCAGGAGCCCGTAGATCAGCGCAGCCATGTAGGAATCGCCTGCGCCGATGGTGTCCGCCACCACGGACCGGATGGAAGGAATGTGCAGACTGGTGGCAGGGGTTGCCAGCAGCGAGCCCTCACCGCCGCGCGTCACCACGGCCAGCCCTGCGCCAAGCCCGAGAATCCGGGCCGCAGCGTCCTCCAGGCTGAGGTGTGGGTAGAGCCACACAGCATCCTCATCGCTGAGCTTGACCACGTCCGTCAGCGGGACCAGGTCCTCAAAGATGGACCGGGCTTCGGCCTGGCTTCCCAAGAGATCCGGCCGGATGTTGGGATCGTAGGTAACCATGCACTCCCGGTGGGACTGCTCCAACAGGGCTTTGACCGCGGCGGCACCGGGTGCCAGGAAGGTGGCGATGGATCCGGTGTGCACCACTCTGGGCAGGTAAGCGGGGGCCACCGGTGCAAGCTCCCAGCTGATGTCGAATTCATAGCTGGCGGAGCCGTCAGGAGCGAGCGTGGCGGTGGCGGAGGCGGTACGGCCTGCGGACTTTGAGCCGGGCAGGAGCTCGACGCCGGCGCCCCGGAGGTGGGCTTCGATCGCCGCACCCCGGGCGTCGTCCCCGAGTGACGTCAGCAAGGCAGTGGTGATACCCAGACGGCCCAGGCCGTACGCAACGTTCATGGGTGATCCGCCCGGATGCTCGACGGTCCCCTGTGGGGAGGTGACAACGTCTACCAGTGCCTCGCCGATAACAACGACGTCGGGCGTGGTGGGGGTGGCTGGTTTGGTCCCGTTGGGAGAGGTCGTGAGCACGGAGCGCCTTTCATGGAGCCGTCCGCGGGCCTAGGCAGGCCCGCGGACGGAGTTGGGGATGGAGCTGGTTTGTTGATGGAACCGGTTGTTGATGACCTTGGTTCTGCAGGGGTCAGGCTGTGGCGGCACCCGTCATGATCGCCACTGCATCGGTCATGGTGTGTGATTGCGGCGTGATGGTGGCCGCGCACTTTCCGAGGCGCTGGATGTGGATCCGGTCCGCCACATCAAACACGTGCGGCATGTTGTGGCTGATCAGGATGACGGGCAGTCCCCGGTCGCGGAGGTCCCTGACCAGTTGGAGAACCTGGTTTGATTCCCGGACGCCAAGCGCTGCCGTCGGCTCGTCCAGGACCACCACCTTGGAGCCAAACGCTGCGGCGCGGGCCACGGCGACAGCCTGGCGCTGGCCGCCGGAGAGGTTTTCCACCGGCACCGTCACGTCCTGGAGGGTGGAGATGCCAAGCCTGGTCAGCTCTTCCTTGGCTTTGCGGCGCATCCCTTTGGTATCCAGGACGCGGAAGATCTTGCCCAACGGGCCGGGGAGCCGTTCTTCCCTGCCCAGGAAGAGGTTGGAGGCAACATCCAAGGCCGGCGAGACGGCCAGGTTCTGGTAGACCGTTTCGATGCCGTGGACCCGGGCATCCTGCGGGCGTTTGAAGTGCACCGGCTGGCCGGACACCAGCAGCTCGCCCGAGTCCGGGATTTCGGCACCGGTGAGGCACTTGATCAGGGTGGACTTTCCGGCGCCGTTGTCCCCGATGATCGCCAGGACTTCGCCGGGGTAGAGGTCCAGGCTGACACCGTCCAGCCCCACAACGCGGCCGAAGGTCTTGACGAGGTTCCTGGCCTGCAGGATGGGCTGGCGGACGCCGGTTCCGGCTGGCTCCACGTGAGTGGCGGTCATGATTTCACCTTTCGGATCCACTGGTCGATGGACACAGCGAGGATGATGAGGACGCCAACGGCGAGGGTCTGGTAGAGCACGTCCAGCCCGGCGAGGGAGAGTCCGTTGCGGAACACGCCCACGATCAGCGCGCCCAGGAGCGAGCCCCACACGGAGCCGCGCCCACCGAAGAGGCTGGTTCCGCCGATCACGACGGCGGTGATGGAGTCCAGGTTCAGGTCCACCCCGGCGTTGGGGCTGGCTGCGTTCGTCCGGCCCATCTGGATCCATGCGCCGATGGCCAGCACCGCTCCCGCCGCGAGGTACACGCTCATAAGGACGCGGTTGACCGGGATGCCGGCTAGGCGGGCCGCTTCCTTGTCATCGCCTACCGCGTAGACGTGCCTGCCCCAGGCGGTCTTGCCGAGGATGAATGCCATCGCGATGTACAGCAGGAGCATCATCACCACACCGGTGGAGATCCGGACCGGGCCAACAGGGAAGGTGCTCCCCATCCAGGTCAGCAGCCCCGGCATGCTGGAGCCGCGGACGGTGGAACCGCCCGAATACAGCAACGTGAGGGCGATAAAGATGTTGAGGGTTCCGAGCGTGACGATGAACGGTGGCAGCCGGAATCTGGTGACCAGGAACCCGTTCAGCGCACCTGCGCCAAGCCCCACTACCAGTCCCACTACGAGCGCAAGCGGGCCAGGGATGCCGTTGCTGACGGACAGTTGCGCCACCACCATGGAGGCGAGGATCATCACCGCGCCAACGGACAGATCGATGCCCGCTGTAAGGATGATGAGGGTTTGCGCGATTGCCAGGGTACCCACGACGGACACCTGTTGGGTGATGAGTGACAGGTTCTCAACCCGGAGGAACCTGTCATTGAGGAGTCCAAACACCACCACTGCGACGAGCAGCACAATGGCGGGGCTCAGCGCGGGGTATCGGTGGAGGACGTTGCGGATGCGGCTAAGCGGTGTCCGGCGGTCGAGGAATTCCTCGGCCGGGTCGGCCTGCCCTGCGGCGGGCGGGCCTGCGGTCTGTTGCTGGGTCACGGTTTACTCCTGGGATTCTCTGTTGGCCGCTTACTTGCCCCAGCAGATCTGGCTGGCGTCGGAGGTGGTGATGCTCTTCAGGCCTTCGGCAGGAGTGTCGGTAACAAGCTCTACGCCGGTGTTGAAGAAGTCCAGGCCTTCGGAGTTGGCGGGCTTCTTGCCGGTCTTGGCCAGTTCGACAATGGCCTTGACGCCCATTTCGGCCATCTTGACGGGGTACTGCTGGGCGGTGGCGCCGATGACGCCGGACTTCACGTTGTTGACGCCGGCGCAGCCGCCGTCGACCGAAACGATCAGAACGTCCTTTTCCTTGCCTGCGGACTTCAGTGCCTCATAGGCGCCGGCGGCTGCGGGCTCGTTGATGGTGTAGACAACGTTGATGTTCGGGTTCTTGGCCAGCAGTGTCTCCATGCCCGTGCGGCCGCCGTCCTCGTTGCCCTGGGAGGCCTGGCTGCCGACGATCTCGTACTCGCCGCCCTTGCCGCCGGTGTACTTACCGGTCTTGGCCTCGTCACCGTTCTTCTTGGCGTCCGCGGTGTCGATGCCGAGCCCGGTAAGGAAGCCCTGGTCCCGCTTGTAGTCAACGGAGACGATCTTGTCGTCAAAGAGGTCCAGCAGGGCGATGGTGGCCTTCTTGCCGCCAAGCTGCACGGCGGTCCACTTGCCGATCAGTTCACCGGCGGCGAAGTTGTCGGTTGCGAAGGTGATGTCCGCGGCGTCGGCAGGGTCCGGCGGGGTGTCCAGGGCAATGACGAAGAGGCCGGCGTCCTTGGCCTTCTTGAGGGCATCCACCACGGAAGGGCCATTCGGGGTGATCAGGATACCTTTGTCGCCCTTGGAGATGGCGTTTTCGATGGCCTGGATCTGGGTGTCCTCGTCGCCGTCGGCCTTGCCGGCCGCGAGCTTCAGGTCCACGCCCTCGGCGTCGGCGGCCTTCTTGGCGCCGTCCTGCATGGAAACGAAGAACGGGTTGCTGGTGGTCTTGACGATCAGGGATACGCCTACCTTCTCGCCGGAGCCGCTGCCGGAAGTGGCTGGGGAATTTCCGCCGCAGGCGGTGAGGCTTAGCGTGCCGAGGGTCAGGACGGCGCCGACGGCGAACAGTCGGTGGGCGATGGTGCGCGGGGCTTTGGAAGTCAACATTGAATCTCCTGTTTATCTGTGGCACGTCCCGTGCCTGACAACGATGTCATGCATCATGTAACCAGCGTCACAGGGTAGAGTCAAGACAAATTCGATGGTGAAGGACAAAGTAATGACAACGATGTCTAATCGTTACCAAGCGGAGGCCGGGAAAAATCGGCCCACCATGCGGCATGTAGCCGCCCTTGCGGGGGTGGGCATTAAGACCGTCTCACGGGTGATGAACGATGAACCCGGCGTCTCCGATGCCACGCGGCAGCGCGTGCTGGGAGCCTCGCAGCAGCTCAATTACCAGCTGGACATGGCGGCGGGAAGTCTCAGGCGCACAGGCCGCCAGACCCTTTCGATCGGTCTCCTGCTGCCCAGCGTGGCCAATCCGTTCAGCAGCGAGATCCACCGGGCCTTGGAAGACGCCCTGGCGGCGCGCGGGATCGCCGTGTTCGCCGCGAGCCTCGACGACGATCCCGAACGGGAGAAGTCCTTGGTGGCCGCATTCCTGGGCCGACGCGTCGACGGCATGGTCCTGACGCCCATCGCCCGCAACCAGTCCTACGTCATCCCGGAGCATTCCCGGGACCTGCCCATGGTGTTCATCGACCGTGAGCCCGTAGGTATCGAAGCAGACGCTGTGGTGACGGACAACGCCGTCGGAGCCGCCAGGGCGGCCGCCCATCTTATGGCGCAGGGGCACACCAGGGTTGCCTATCTGGGCGACCGCACTGACATCCAGACGGCACGGGAACGCCGGCGCGGCTTCATTGAGGAACTCGGCAGGGCTGGCATCGCCACCTCCACGGTTCCTGTGCGCGAAGGCCTCCATAACGAGGATTCGGCCCGGCGGGCAGCGCTCGATCTTCTGACGGCCGAGGAGCCGCCCACCGCCATCTTCTCCAGCCAGAACCTCATCACCTTCGGCGCCATGCGCGCGCTGAAGGAGCTTGGAGCAAGCCGGCGTACTGCGCTGGTAGGGTTCGACGACTTTACGCTGGCGGACATGATGGATCCTGGAATTACCGTCATTGCCCAGCACCCCGAGAGGATCGGGAAGCTCGCCGCCGAGCGGCTGCTTGCCAGGATCGACGGCGACAGCAGTCCGGCCCAGACGTACGTCGTCCCATCCGAACTTATCCAGCGCGGCTCTGGCGAGCTCCCGCCGGTTTCTTGAGCCGGATTTTCAAAACCCAGCCACATCCAACCCAGCCAATCCACAACGAGGGGAAAACCATGACTAAAACGCTCTATGCAGAATTCACCGTCAAGCCCGGCAGCGAAGCCCGGGTGGCGGAGATGATGCAGGAACTGACCGAGCACGTGCGCCGCGAACCGGGCAACCAGCTGTTCCTGCCCTACACGCGGGAAACGAATCCCCGTGAATACTTCGTCTTCGAGGTCTATGAGGATGACGCCGCGTTCGAGAAGCACATCAGCGCGGACTATGGCGCGCGGTTCAACGGCGAGCTCGCGGGCCACATTGAGCAGGACGGCTCGGTCCTGACCTGGCTCCAGCCGGTGGGCTGACGCCAAGACGCCCAGTCCCGGGCTTGTCCGCGATTCCTCACCTTCAAGGCGGGGAGCCGCGGACAAGCCCAGGACTGGCCATGGGTTGAAGCTATGGGCGGTCCTTCACCGGCTTTGCTTGCGTGCTGAACATTGAGTCGGCCAGCGGTGTGACCGTGATCGACTTCAATGTTGCCGTGCCGCCGTCGGCAAAGAGAGCCACCTGGCTGGCTCCCGCTTCGGGGAAGACCTGATCCGTGATGGTACGGAGTCCGTCCTGCGCGAAGACCTCCACCGATGACCTGTCCACGTAGATGCGCAGGGTCACGTTGCCGCTGGCGTCAGGAGTGACCGGAGCCGAATCCACCGAGGCGAAGAGCGGATGGAAACTGGTATCTCCGGAGTTGCTCCGGTCCACGTACAGCTCACCGGCTGCCTGGTCGTACCCGATGACAGTGGAAGTGCTGCCGTTCCCCAGCACGGTGATTCCTGCCTTCGCTGCCGTGCCCGGTGCAAACGTGACATCGATCCTCTGCACCTGGCCCGAGGCCGCCGCCGGAAGGGGAGTGGTGCCGGGTGCAATGTCCCGTGCCCGATTCTCGGTGTAACCCGTCTTTGCCGCCAGGCTGTCCACCTGCTTGACGGCGCGCTGGGTCAAGCGGGGTCCTGCTGCCGTCTGGGTCAGTCCAACTTCCCGGGGCAGGGACATGGCGCTGCGCCAGGGCGACGTGGGAATGCTGTTGGCGTAGTCCCAGTTGTTCATCCAGCCCAGCATGATCCGTTTGTCCTGCGGCATGTTGGCGAAGGAGACGGACGCGTAATAGTCCCGGCCGTAGTCCAGCCAGTCATAGGTCTCCAGCCGGGGTGTCGCGGGCTGGGGCGATGCCACAAACTCGTCGGCGAGGATGTGGCCCCAGCCGAAGCGGTTGTTGTCCACCACCTTAATGCTCGCCTGACGCCCTTTGAACTCCGCGACGTTCCAGGAGGCCCAGTCAAGAACCTCGCTGTTGGCCCCGGTTGCAGAGCGGACCACCTGCCCGTCCACCACCAGGTTCACCGTGGTTTCGTCGGACCGGGGCACGGCAGCCTGGTCGGTGAGCATCACGTGGTCCAGCGTGAGGTGGCCCCAGCCCCCGCCGGCCTGGTCCACGATCCGCAGCTGCGCGGCCTGCCCGGCGAACTCGGAGACATCCCAGCCCTTCCAGTTCAGCGCGCCGGCGTCGTCACCTGCCAGGCTGCGCATCACGCTGCCATCCACCAGCAGCTGGATTTCCAGGAGCTGCCCGGAGCCCGCTGCCCGGTGGCCGCCGCCCACCAGCATGCTCATGAAGTTCCGGGAGACCGTGAACGACGGCGAGGTCATGGTTCCCTGCCTGTCATCGCCCGGAGCGCCCCCGGTTTCGAAAGTGTTGATCCGCTTGGCGCCGATGTAGTAGTCGCCGCCGGAGGTGGCGGGCTGGAAGGCCGGTGCCAGATCGCCGGTACCGGTCCAGCCGGCGTCGGCCATGGACGTTCCGTCAGGAACCTCAAAGCCGTTGAACAAGAGGTCGCCGGCCGGAGGGGTGTTGTCGAGCTTGTCCGAGACGCGGGGGTGTTGGCCGCCGCCCACCAGGAAGTTGAGGTAGTCGCTGCTGACGGTGAACTGCGGTGATTCCGCGGTCCCCACGGGCCAGTCGCCGTCGTTGAAGGAATTAATCAGCCCGGCGCCGGAAAATCCCGTGACGGTGTTCTGCCCTGGTAGCGATCCTGCCGCCGGCACATCTCCGAACGGCCCGTTTTTCCAGTTGCCCGGTTCGTTGTTCACCATCCAGCCGTTGTACGTGCCGTCATTAAAGCCGGCCAACGGAGTCCCGGCGGGCAGGGTATCGCTGCCTTTGGTGGTCTCGGAGGTAAACGTGGTGCCGTCGAAATCGCCAACAAAGTACTGCCCGGCCGATCCTCCGGCCACCCCGCCGGGGTTGATGTTGACCACCATGACCCACTTAATTTTGGCGGGATCGCCGTCCACAGCCAAGGGGAAGAGATCCGGGCATTCCCAGAGCCCGCCCGTGGCATTGGCCGGGCCGAACTCGCTGAGCAGTGACCAGTCCAACAGGTTCCCGGACTTGTACAGCAGCACCTTGTGGTCAGTGGCCTCGACGGCGGCCATCACCCAGTAGCCTCCACCGCCGGGGGAGCTGTACCAGAAGACCTTCGGGTCGCGGAAGTTGGCCGAGTTCCGGTTCAGGACCGGGTTGGCACCGTATTTTGTCCAGGTCTGTCCGTCGTCCAGGCTGTAGGCGAGTGACTGTGCCTGCAACCCCTTGTACGGTGATGCGTCCTTGTAGGCGCTGGTGAAGACCGCGACCATGGGCGGGTTGTCTGCTGTGCCGAAACCCGAGGTGTTGTCCTTGTCCACCACCACGCTGCCGGAGAAGATGTCCTGCTGATCATCGGTGGGGATGGCCAGCGGCTGCTCCTTCCAGTGCGTCAGGTCCGTGGATGTGGCATGGCCCCAGGACATGTTTCCCCACGTGTTGCCGGATGGATTGTGCTGGTAGTACAAGTGGTAAACGCCCTTATGGAAGACCATCCCGTTGGGATCGTTCATCCAGTTCTCTTTCGGCGTGTAGTGGAATCCCGGCCGGTATTGCTCTTCGCCGGACGTAAACTCCCCAAGAGTCATGCCGGTGCCCACGCCCACCGCAGCCGACGCCGGACCTGCGCCGGCCAGCGCCGCGGCGAGGCTGAGCCCTGCCAGGGTTAGCGCGGAACACGCCCGGATAGTTTGAGATTTGTGCCTGTGCATTTGCTGAGTCGCCCTTCATCGCGCGTGCCTAGTTTCGATAGACAACGTTGTCAGTGACAGGAACGGTAAGTTATGTCCGCAAGACAAGTCAACGGGTTGGACCTGCCCCTCCGTTGCCCTGCAATAATCGGAAGCAGCAGTTTGCGCGGGGGTGGCAAGCCCCCGGTGCAAGAGGCCGCAGTGTACATTCGGGTCCATCACACCAGGCGAGGCGGACATCCATGAAGGCTCCAGACCAGCAGCAGGCGCACATTTCCGGGACACCAGTGGATTCTCCCGGCGACAGTGCTGCGGCAGGTCATGAGCCCGTTGATCAGCACCTGCTCCAACGGCTTGCCGATGCGCACGGGGTAGGCACAACCTTCCAGGGCTGGGACGGCCTGCCGTACAGCGTTGCCGAGGAGACGCTGATCAAGGTGCTGGCCGCCCTGGGCGTGCAGGCCCACACGAATCCACTCATCGAGGCAGCCCTGGCCGAGGCGGAAGTGGCGCCATGGCGGCGGATGCTGCCGCCCGCCGTCGTGGTTCAACAGGGTGAATCGGCGCAAGTTCCGGTGCACGTCCGTGACGGTGCCACGGCCCGGCTGAGCATTGAGCTTGAGGCCGTAACAGGTGCGGACCAGCCGGTTGAGGCGATCCAGCAGGATATCTGGGTCCCGCCGCGGGACGTGGACGGTGTGCCCACCGGCCGGGCAACGTTCGGGCTGCCCCAGGGGCTGCCGCTTGGTTGGCATACCCTGCACGCCGAGTCGGAGGGGGTCACGGCGCAAGGCACGCTGGTGGTGGTGCCTTCGCGGCTGACCACGGCCGAAGCCCTCAAGCAGCGCCGGGGCTGGGGCCTGGCCACCCAGCTCTATTCGGTAAGGTCCAAGCGGTCCTGGGGAATCGGCGACTTCGCGGACCTCGCGGACCTCGCCACGCTGAGCGGTGCACGCGGCGCGGACTACGTGCTGGTCAACCCCCTGCACGCGGCCGAGCCCGTTCCTCCCGTCCAGCCCTCGCCGTATTCGCCGTCCACCCGGCGCTTCTTCCATCCCCTCTACATCCGGGTGGAAGACATCCCGGAGCTGGCGTACCTGAAGCCCCGCAAGCGCGCCAGTGTGGACAGTCTGCTGGAGCAGGTCCAGAGCCTGAACAGGAACGGGGAAAGGTTGGACCGGGACTCCGTTTACGCCGCGAAACTCCAGGCCTTGGAGCTCCTGTTCCACGCCCGGCGTTCGCCCACCCGGCAGGCGGCGTTCGAGGAATTCTGCCGGATCTCAGGTTCCGGACTGGACGATTTTGCCCTGTGGTCCGCCATTCGGGAGGACATCCCGCCGGAGGACCCGCTTTGGACGGACCCGGGCTGCGCCCTGGGATCAGCCGAAGCCGAGTCCTTGCGGGAGAAGCTCGCGGACCGGATCGGCTTCCACCGTTGGCTGCAGTGGATCTGCGACGAACAGCTCGAGAACGCCCAGCAGGCGGCCCGCCGGGCGGGCATGCGCCTGGGCGTAGTGCACGATCTCGCCGTGGGTGTCGACCTGAGCAGCGCCGACGCCTGGACCCTCCGTAGCGTCCTGGCGCCGGGAATCAGTGTGGGTGCCCCGCCGGACATGTACAACCAGCTGGGCCAGGACTGGAACCAGCCGCCCTGGCACCCGGGCCGGCTGGCCGACGCCGGCTACGCTCCGTTTCGGAACATGCTTTCCACCGTGCTGCGGCATGCCGGCGGCATCCGGGTGGACCACATCCTGGGCCTGTTCCGGCTGTGGTGGGTGCCGGCGGGCAATTCCCCGCGCGACGGCGCCTACGTGCGCTACGACCATGAAGCCCTGATAGGCATTCTGGCGCTCGAGGCCCAGCGGGCCGGCGCCGTGGTGATCGGCGAGGACCTGGGCACGTTCGAACCGTGGGTGCGGGACTACCTTGCCGCGCGCGGCATCCTGGGGACGTCCATCCTCTGGTTCGAGAACGACGGCGATTCACCGCTTCCGCCAGAGAGATACCGCACGCAGGCGCTCGCCAGCGTTAATACCCACGATCTGCCTCCCACCGCGGGCTATCTTGCGGGCGACCACGTGGCGCTGCGCAGCCGCCTGGGCCTCCTGGAGCGGTCCGAGGAGCAGGAGCGGGCAGAACATACGGCAACGCTGGAAAAGATGATGGGACTGCTGAGGGAGCGCGGGCTCCTGCCGGAGGGCGGAGAAAGTGCTGCGGCAGCCGGTCCGCTGGCCAGCGAGGAGCAGACGATAGAGGCACTCCACCGGCTGCTGGCCCAGTCGCCGTCCGTCCTGCTGGGGGTTGCCCTGGTTGATGCGGTGGGTGAGCGCAGGGTGCAGAACCAGCCGGGAACCACCGAGGCGCTGTATCCAAACTGGCAGGTCCCGCTGGGCGATCCGGAAGGCCGGCCAGTCCTTATCGACGACCTTCCCGGCAATGCGCGCTTCAACTCCCTGCTGGCCGCTGTGTCTGAGGCCCTCAACTCCTGACTCAGCAGCAACGCGGGGCCTGAGTGACCCCGCGTTGATATTGACTCGGCGTTGCCCTTAGTTGGCCGTGATCAGGTGCGTGAAGTGGTCATACCGGAACGTGACCGGGCCGCCGTCGTGAGTGAAGGCAACATTGGCGCCGTTCGGCACGCCGCCGGCCCCGTAGTTCTCCTTCCAGGAGCGGTTCAGCGCTGCCTTGAACTCATACGGACCAGGAGCCAGTTTGGCGACTGACAGCTTCCACACCAGGTCCGCCGGATCCAGCGTCAGCTGCGCCTTCTCACATTCGGGCAGCCAGTTGTCCGCGCAGCCCAGGGCCAGACCCACGCTGCCCGCAACCGACACCGCCTGCGGCTGCTGGGATGAGTAGAGGGCGCTGAGCAGGTGCGTGCTGTTGTCGTAGCGGAACGTGACCGGTCCACCGGGATGGTCCAAGGTGATGTCGGCCCCGCCGCGCACTCCACCGGCGCCGTAGTCCTCATCCCACCCGCCGTTCAGGGCGGCCTTGTAGGAGTATTGGCCGGCGGGCAGGTCCACGGTGAGCCGCCAGATCTTGTCCGCGGGATCCAGCGTCATCATGGCCTGGGCACAGGCCGGATCCCACTCCGCGCATCCCATCTGCACGTTCAGCGATCCGGCAACGGTCACCGAATCAGGCTGCGGCGCCTCGCCCACTCTCACTGTCCTGGGCTCGCTGACCACACTGAAACCGGGGCCGGTCATAATTCCGCGGTACTGGACCGGGGTGTCGTCCGCCAGTTCCAGAGCGGCCAGATCGTCGACCACCGAGTACACCGGAGAGGAGTCATCGGAGCCCACTGCTGTCCACTCGCCGCCGGCCACGCTGCGTTCGAAGGTCACCACATGGCTGGCCTTTTCCGGATCCGCGATGGCGCTGAGCTCAACTGACCCCTGCACGCTGCTGCCCTCCTCGGGCTTTTGCATGGTGAGGACCGGCGCCGGAACCACCGCTCGCCGGGACTGGCTGGTGGCAGTGTGGCCGCCGTTGTCCAGCACGGTGGCGCGGTATTCCAGCGCGGTACCGGCCTCCAGGGCGGCCACGTCATCGAACACCTGGTACGGCGCGGTGTCATCGGTGCCGATCGGGGCCCAGCCGCCGTCGGCCGTCTTTGCCTCAAAGGTGACTTCGTAGAACGAAGTACCGCCGACGTCGGCCGTCACCTTGATGCGCCCGTTGTCGGCGGGCGCCGGGACAGGTTCCTGCAGTACGACGGCGGGCGCCTCCTTGGAGTGCGGAATCCGGCCTGAGGACTGGTACACCACGGCAGACAGCGGAGGCACGGTGACGGTCAGTTTGCCGTCCGCGGAGGTTTTGGCTTCCTCGGGGGCCTCGCCATAAAGACGCGTGTAGCTGCGCTTGGCGATATAGGTGGGAACCTCCGCAGTCTGCGCCTGTCCGCTGTTGTTGAGGGCGACGACGTACTCGCGCTGGTCCTTGGAGTCGGTCCGGGAGAAGGCGTAGATCCCGGGTCCGTCCGATGCATACCGGTGCTGGTGGGCGCCGTCGCGCAGTGCCGGGTGCTCCTTGGTCAGGGCAGCGAGCTGGCTGATCTTGGAGTACAGCGGATGGCCTGGGTTGAAGTTGTCCGTGGCGTGCGTGGCGTCCGTACCCAGCAGGTCGTCGTTGAGATACTCCGGCACCTGGCTGGCGAAGAGTGTCTGGCGGGCGTCCTGGTCGCCGCCGGGGCCGGTGAAGCCCTGCTCGTCTCCGTAATAGATCACCGGGTTTCCGCGCGAGAAGTACATGAGTTCGTGGGCCAGCTGGTCCCGGGCCAACTGCTCGGCGTCGCTTGCCCCGGGATTGTCTTCGGCAATGAAGCTGCCGATGCGGCCCATGTCGTGGTTCCCCAGGAAGGTGGGCAGTTGGTAGACGTTGGAATCGGCGTCGGTGTACCAGTCGTCTCCGGCGAAGAAGGTCTCCAGGGTGCGGGTGTCCTTGCTCTTGGAGGCGAAGTTGCGGGCGGCGTCCTGGAAAGGGAAGTCCAGCACGGCCTGCATCTGGTTGCGGGTGGTGAACTGCGAGGTGAAGCTCTTGGTGGTGTCGAACACCTCACCGAACATGAAGAACTCGTCCTTGCCCTGTTCCTTGGCGTACCTGAGGACCTCCGGGCCGAACTCCTGCCAGAACTCGTTGTCCACGTGTTTCATGGTGTCGATCCGGAAGCCGTCCACCCCGAATTCGCCAATCCATGATTTGTAGATCTCCTCCATACCGTCCACCACGGTGGGGTGCTCGGTGAAGAGGTCGTCCAGGCCGAAGAAGTCGCCGTAGTAGGAATCTTCTCCCACGAAGGTGGTGTTGCCGCGGTTGTGGTAGAGCGCGGGATCGTTCAGCCAGGAGGGGACCTTCAGGTCCGCTTCACCTGGATCCAGGACCGGGGTGTAGGGAAAGGACGTGGCGGGATCGAGCGCGGGGAAGTCTTTGGAGCGGGCGTAGTCGCGGTCATCGAATTCCTCGCCCGCAGCGGTCTTGTACGGTTCTGCGTCCTTGGAGACGTAGGCCTTGCGGGCGCCTTCCTCGTAGCCGATGACGTCCGCGGTGTGGTTGGTGATGATGTCGAAGTACACTTTCATGCCGCGCGAATGTGCCTCGTCGATGAGGGCCTTGAGCTCATCGTTGGTACCCAGATGCGGATCGATCTGGGTGAAGTCCGTGACCCAGTAGCCGTGGTAGCCGGCCGACTTGTCCTCCGTCTGGACTGCCTTGTTCTTGAAGCTCGGCGTGAGCCAGATGGAGGTTGTACCCAGACCCTGGATGTAGTCAATCTTGTCCAGCAGCCCGGACAGGTCGCCGCCGTTATAGAAGCCCTTATTCGTGGGGTCGTAGCCGGACACCATGGGGTCCGGGCCCAGGCCGCCGTCGTCGTTTCCGACGTTCCCGTTGCTGAAGCGGTCGGCCATCACAAAGTAGAAGTTTTCGTCCGTCACCGGGGATCGGAGCGAGTGAAAGGCCGACGACGACCCGGGGCTTTTGGGGTCAGGCACGGCTTGGGCAGGGAGCACTGCCGCTGAGACGGCTGCAGCCGCAGCCAACAGGCCGGCTGCAGTGCGGAAGAGCGCGGTAGGAGCTGGGGAATTGGGAGGCAGGGACTTTCTTTTGAGCCGATGACTGGCGCTTTGAGGGGTGCGGTAGTTCACGTCAGGAGAGACCTTCCTGGTAGCGGCGCTGCTGGGCAGATGGTGGCCCAGCAGCAGCCTCAAAAGAGCGCAGCTGTGAACCAAATCACAACTGTAAGCGCTTGCACCCAGTTTTTCCAGTCTTTTTAGAAAACCATGGGCGGACTAACTCGCCGGCACCAGTGCCGTGGGGGAAGGGGTCCTGAGAGTGTTCACCAGCGGCCCCGGGAAGCCCGAGACGGGGTCCAAAGCGAACGTGGCGATGTCATCTGAACGCTCATGCGCCACGTGGAGCCACTGACCCCGAACGAGATGGTGACGGGGCCAATCGCCGCGGCTCGGGAAGTCGGCCAGCGGCGCCACCTCAGCGCCGTCGGCCTTTACCAGCAGGACACTGATCAGGTTGGAGCCACGCACCCCGACGTAGGCGTTGTCCCCGTTCTCGCTGAGGCAGATCTCGGCGGCAGAATCACCCGGGAGGCTTCCGCCGGAGGTTGCAGGACCGCGGTTAATCAGCTCAAAGGTCCCCGCGTCTGCCCTGAGAACGAAAACCTCGATCGAATACTCGGAGACCACAAAAACGCTCCCGCTGGCGTGCTGTACCAAGTGGCGTGGTCCGCTGCCGAAAGGGAGGGCCACCTCGTGGTCGGCCCTTAGCCCGCTCCCGGGTTCATATGTCCAGATGCGCAGGGTGTCATGTCCCAGGTCCGTGGTCATGACGCGTCCGTCGGCGAGCATCAGGCTGGCGTGGGCCCTGCTGGGCCGTGGCTCGCCGGGGGTCTGGCTACCGTGGGGATCCACCGATGGCGGCGTGGTAAGCGGCCCCGTAATGCTGCCGTCGCGAGTAAGTTCGTAAAGCAGGACTTGCCCGTCTCCCCAACAGGTAACGGTGATGAAGCGAGCCAGCGGATCGACGGCAACGTGGCACGCGGCCTCGCCGGCGGGCTGTTGGTCCCCGAAGGCTTCCAGCTTGAACTCCCCGGACCGGCGGTAGGCCTGGACGGTCCCGGCCTGCTCGGCTACAGCGTAGATCACGGGGAGGGTGGGGTGGACCGCAAGGAACGACGGCGAATTGGCCTTAACCGCCGTGCCAAGCCATTCGAGAGTCCCGTCCGCGCCAGCGGAGACAGCGCCGATTCCGGCTGCTCGGCCGCCTCCGTCCGGGGTGTAGGTTCCCGTCCAGATGATTGAAGGCTGTGCAGGGGATGTCATGGCTCCATCCTGCCAACAATTGCGCTCCTGCGGGTGGACGGCGGCTTCAGTTAGCATGGAGTTTCCAGCCATGGCAGAGGAGGTGAGTCCCATTAACGCTCCAGCAGTTTCGGGTACTCCCGCATCCTGCCGTCCGGACCGCCAGGCCTAGATGACTCGGAGTGCCCATCGGCTTACCGAAAGGCGTTCCCATGTCAGCTCCTGAACTTTCTTCCTCTCCGTCCGCTTCCTCTCTGTCCGATTTCTCCGGGACCCTTTTCTCCGAGACCCTCGCCCGGCTCCGGGCGGCGGGCTGTGTGTTCGCGGAGGAGGAAGCGCAGCTCCTTTTGGCCGCTGCATCCGAGCCTGCAGAACTCGCCACGGCCGTGGAACGGCGGATCGCCGGCTATCCCCTTGAGTACATTCTTGGCTGGGCCCAGTTCTGCGGGCTCCGAATCGCCGTTGATCCGGGGGTTTTTGTTCCGCGCCGTCGCACCGAGCTGCTTGTCAACGTGGCGGTGGCGCTTCTGCAGGGTGGCGCCCTTGGCGGTAGCCGCGTCCACCCGGACGGTGGCGGCGCAGCGCCCGCCATTGTGCTGGATCTTTGCTGCGGGTCCGGCGCAGTCGGTGTCGCCGTTGCCAGCCGTGTTGCGGGGATCGAACTGCATGCCGGGGACATTGATCCCGATGCGGTGAAGTGCGCCCGGCGGAACGTTGGTCCGATGGGAGGGCATGTTCACCATGGTGATCTGTACGAGGCACTTCCTCACGGGCTCAGGGGAGGGGTAAGGCTCCTGGCGGTCAATGCCCCGTATGTGCCAACGGACGCGATCGGTACCATGCCGCACGAAGCCCGAGAGCACGAACCCCGCATCTCGCTCGACGGCGGTGTTGACGGCCTTGACATCCACCGGCGGGTGGCGGCCGAAGCTCTTGAGTGGCTGGCTCCTGGCGGTTATCTGCTCATTGAAACCAGTGAACGGCAAGCTGCCCGCACCTCCGGGATCATGGTTGGCGTCGGATTCGATGTGAGGATTGTCCACTCTGATGACTTGGACGGCACAGTGGTCATTGGACAGGCGGGAACCGCCTAAAACCCCAGGCCCCCAGCAGCCCCAACAGCTGCGAGCCGAGGCGCTGTCTAGGTGAAGGTTGAAGAGCCACACCACAAGGTTCGGATGCTGGACCGTCTCACGTCGCTGCTGGGGTTGCCCGTCGGGCGAGGCGTAGTTGCATCCCTCCGTTGCTTGATTCCGTCTCACTCGGGGGCTGCGGTAGCGCCCGCGTAGGGCCCTCAGTTCGGGATGGACGAAATCATCGAGGCCATCGTTGCCGACATTTTGATGGTCGACACGACGATGCTGAGGACGATTACGCCGATCAGCACCCAGACGGGCACGAGACCGCGGTCCGGTGCGACCTTCCGGACGATCACCGAGCGGCCGACGACGTACACCGTCCCGCTAAGGAAGCTCCACGCCCAATGGAACGGCCTGACCACCCCATCGCGCTTGAGCCGTTCGCTGTCGAAATAGGCCAGCAACACCGAAACGGCGTACGTGGCGAAGCCGGAGAAGACGAGGAGGAAATACGCGGGCGTGAAGATCGACGCCGGATCGATGGTGGTTCTGTTCCGGCTGCCGATGGTGATGAGGCGGAACTCGGGATTCCACAGCAACAGGAGGACAACTGACAGCAGCGGGAGCAGTGTGATGATCCAAATCATCGGATTGTAGACAGGCGTTTCGCTGCTGATCCGTGGGCGCTCGGGCGTGTAGGAAGCAGGCGCATACGGCCCGGGTCCCTGCTGGCCGGGCGCGTACGCAGGTGCGTAAGGCGCACTGAATTGGTCCGTCCAAACCGCGCCGTCCCACCAGCGAAGCCGACCTGTACCCGCCGGGTCGGGGTACCAGCCCGGAGATGGTGTTGGTCCGTTACTTGAATTGCTCATCTGTACTCCCCCATACCTTGGCCGCCCCTGGTCCGGGTTAGCCCCCTAGGATTCCTGATAGTCATCACAGCATGCATCCACTGCTTTGGCGAGTGCTGCAGAGCTAGCGCCCCCTTGCCGGCAGGCTGGCGTCGGCGGATACGGCTGCCGAACCCGACGGGGCCGTCCGAAGTGTGCTCGAGCTCGTTATGCTGTCGGGTGGACGCGCCGGAGGATGAGCGCCTCCGAGGCATCGAGCGCGATGGGGAGTCCGCTTGCCTGCGGACAACGTTCGTAACTTGTAATTTCTGCCCATTGCCCCCAATAACAACGGCGCGGACGATGATTCCATGAGCGGAATCAGCAGCCCATCTCGTCTCCGCCAGCAAGCGAGGCGCTAGATGTTTACCATGGAGACCGGTCGTCGCAGACGATTCTTGACCATCGCGGCGGGCGTGGTCGCCGTCGTCGGACTTGTCATTGGACTTGTGGTGTTCAAACCCTGGCTTCTGTTCGTCGATGTGCGCGTAGACGAAAAGCTTCCGATCGTTGCCACATCGACCGAGCAAGCAGAACCATCTCCGTCCGCCCCGTCGACTGTCCCCTTCACACCGGCGGCCACATCGGCGGCTCCTGCAGGGCCCGTTCAGTTGGCTGCAGGTACTTTGATCAGTCACGAACACGCGACCACTGGAACGGTTCGGATCATTCAGCAGCCGGACGGCCGTAGGTTCCTGACCCTGGAGAACCTGGACACCTCAAACGGGCCTGACGTGCACGTCTGGCTGAGTGCTGCACACGTGGTGGAGGGAACAGCTGGTTGGTACACCGCGGGCTCCGCTGATCACTATGACTTGGGCCTGATCAAGGGAAACCAAGGCAATCAGGTCTACGAAGTCCCAGCTGACGTTGACCTGTCAAAGTACAAGTCCGTTGATTTGTGGTGCGTTCAATTCAGCGTGTCATTCGGTGCGGCCGAGCTGGCCGCCTGACACAGGCCACGAGACACGGTGATCGTCTACCGTGAAACTCCTAGCGAGCAGAGGCCCGAAACGCCGCTGGCCGCCACGACCCCAAGGGTCGCGGCGGCCAGCACAGTTTCAGTTGGAGAGGGCCGGCTCAGGCCAGGAACGGAGTGTCAGTCCCGCTTTGGATCCACGTTCGTGGCAGCACCGGCGGGAGTTGCGCCGCCTTCATCGGACCAGTCCTGGCCCTGGGCGTCGTTCAAAGCCGGGTCCGATTCGACGTCGGAGGTTCCCAGATTGACGGTTTCCGGGTGTGTGCTGTGGGCGGGAATGTGGTCGCCCGCTGGGGAAGAATAAGAGGCGGAACCAGCAGCGCCAACCGGCGCGCCGGCGTCGGACGTTTTGGCCTTGAGATCGCCGGAAGCGGTGTCGTGGTGCATGGCGGAGCCGATCACGGTACCCGCCCGGCGGGCGGCCTCACCCAACTGGTCCGCTACCTCGGGGGCTTTTTCCTTGATGGCCTCCGTGGCTGCTGTGACCTTGTCCTGGACAGGCTTGCTGTCCCAGATACCCGCTGCCCTGGCCTTGAGTTTGTCGTACGCTGCCCGGCCGGACCGCGATCCCAGGACGTAGCCTGCCGCGATGCCAACGCCCAAAAGAAGTTTCGATTTCATGATGAACTCCTGCTCCGTGAGAAGGTTTCAACCCCGACCCGGTGGCCGGGAGAAAAGAAAACCGGCCCAAGGATGTTGTCCCGGGGCCGGTTTCCTGGCCGAGTGCCGCAGCTAGCTGCGGACGCTCCGCTTGGTGATCATGCCGTAAACGAGCAGCACGATGATGGCACCGCCGATTGCCAGCAGCCAGGTCTGCAGGGAGAAGAACTCCTGCAGGCCTTCGCCGAAGATCAATCCGCCGATCCAGCCGCCAAGGAATGCTCCTACAACGCCCAGCAGCAGGGTGACGAAAATGCCGCCACCCTGCTTGCCCGGGAGGATCGCCTTAGCGATCGCGCCAGCAATAAGGCCCAGAATCAGAAATGCAAAAAAACCCATTTTGTCGTTCCCTCTTCTTTCATAAAGGAGGTACCCGGATCCCGGGTACGCTTCGTCCTTCCGCCTCAATAGTAATCATGCTTACTATCCAAATGCCAACCCCATCCGATTCAAAAGGGCTGCCGCAGGGGCGGCTCAGTGCCCGGTCACGTCCGAATCGTTCCCGGCGTCCGGGCCTTCGTCCAGGATGGCCATTTCCGCTAGATCCTGCGGGTCAAGGGCGAAATCGAAGATGTCCAGGTTCTCCGCCATCCGCTCCGGATTACCCGACTTTGGAATGGTCACAAGCCCCTGCTGAATATGCCACCGCAGCACCAGTTGCCCGGGCGTTTTGCCGTACTTTTCGCCAAGCTGGGCGAGCACCGGGGCGGTCAGGAGGTCGGCTCCGGTGCCGCCCAGCGGGCTATAGGATTCCGTGACGATGCCGTGCTTTGCGTGGAACTCGCGTTCGGCCACCCGTGTGATCGCCGGGCTGAGCTGGATCTGGTTCACCGCCGGTACCACCTCGCATTCGGACATCAGCCGCTCAAGGTGGGCCGGTTTGAAGTTGGAGACGCCGATCGACCTGGCTTTTCCCTCCGCCTGGAGTCGCTCGAAGGTCTTCCAGGTGGAAACAAACTCGCCGCGCCGGGGGAGCGGCCAATGGATCAGCAGCAGATCCACGTATTTCAGCCCCATCCGCTTCAGCGATGCCTCCAGCCCGTCCACGGCTCGGTCCCTGCCCTGGAACTGGCCGTCCAGTTTGGTGGTGACAAAGATTTCGCTGCGCTCGACGCCGCTCGCCTGGATCCCGTGGCCCACACCCACCTCATTGCCGTATTTCACGGCAGTATCGATGTGCCGGTACCCGGCTTCCATGGCATGTACGACGGCGGTAGCCACCTGATCGTCGTCCAGCGGCCAGGTGCCAAGCCCCACCTGCGGGATGCTGTGGCCGTCATTGAGCTTGATGAGCGGTGAAAGTGTCATTTCAACAGTGTCTCCCGAATCCGACCGTGCTGGCCCTCGGAGGACCGCAGAATGTTTCCTTTCCGGCGTTGCAGCCAAGCACCGTGCGGACAGTATTGGACACGCCGTCGGGGTTGACCAGACTCGCCTAGCGTCCGTTCCAGGTGCGGTCGTTGATGAACTCTCCGGGCCGGAAGTTGACGAACTCCGAGGCACCAAGGCCAAGGGATTCGGCTGCAGTATCAAGGTTTTCGGCCTTGGCCGCATCTTCCCATCGGCCGGTGTCCAGGCGGCGCTCAATGGCGTGGATTGAGGCAACGTTCTCCGCCATGGAAAAGTTGCAGTGTCCATCCCTGTCCACGAAGGCCTGGCGGATCAACGCTCCCGCACCGGCTTTGCGAATGGTTTCGGCGTACTCTTCCTGGTATTCCACCGGCGCGAGCAGGTCCACAAGGGTGTGGGTGCTCAGAACGGGCATCTGCAGCTCACCGCTGGGTACCGAGGTGGCCAGCATCCATTCCAGTCCTGCCGTACTTGGTTCAATATCGGCGTTGGTGGTCAATGTTCCGAGATCCTCCTTCAGGTCCAAACCGGCCATGCGGTACAGCTCCCTCACCTGCTGGGCCTGCGGGGATGCCATCAGCATCGCGTTGTAGTCCACTCCGGCCGTCCAGCCGCTGTCGCCGTCGGCGGCGTTGACAATGTCGGAGCGTCGGGAGATGACGGTGGGCAGGGTTTCAAGGACGAGGCGGGCCTGTGCCTCCTGCATGGCCAGGGAGTCGTTTCGGTCCACACCGTCCAGTTCCGTCGGTGTGTTCAGCAGGGCAGCCACCAAGGCGATCCGCGCCCTTCCCTCCGCGGTCTTCTGCCCCTCGGCCAGCGCCTCGGAAATGGCTGCCGTGAGGGCAGCGGATTCAGCCGGGGAAGTAAAGCCCGTGAGCCGGTGGTTCTGCCCTGGCAGCAGCAGCTCGGACGCGGCGTAGGCAGCGTCCAGCTGGTAATTGTTCAAAGCGGCGCCGCCGCCCACCAGGCCGCACGTGCTGACGGCCGCGTCCACCCCGGAACCTGGAACTTCAGCGATCAGGCTGGTCACCAGGCCGCCCATGGACCGGCCGAACGCAATGGTGCGCTGCGGCTGGGCGAAGCCGCGGCCAAAGGCCTGGAAGGTTTGGAGCTGGTCCTGGACCGCAGTCCCGAGGGCCCACCCCGTGGTGGCATAGGAGGATGCTGCAACCGCGTAACCCTGGCGGGCCAGTTCGTCGAAAGTGGGATCCATCCTGCTGTCCCAGGCGGGGTTCTGACCCGGCCCACGGAAACCGTGACCGTAGAGTACCAGCGTGCCGTTCCATGCCTCCGGGACACGGGCCTCCCAAGTGGCTCCGGACGCCAGGGAACCGGTGAGGACTGTAGTGCCCTGTTCATCGGTCGTGCGGACGGCGCCCGGCACCGCAGCTTCAGCCGGTATCAGGGGAGGAGCGGCCACTGACGCGGTGGCGAGGAGTCCCAGGCTGGTGGTGGCTGCCAGCGTGACGGAGGCAAGCGACAGGCGGCACGTAGTGCGGTGCGTAAAGGGGGAGTGGTGGGCGAACTTCATTGTCAGCCTTTCCGTCAGGACGACCAGGGTGGCCATTCGGCGATCATGGATGATTTCAACTATTGTCATGGGAAATCATTGGCTTCATCATGAATCTGTAGGGAATGACTGTCAAGCTTTTTTGCGCAGGAGCGGAAAGGCTGGTCACCCTGGATGACGATTTGTCTCCCGAACCCGCAAGCTACTGTGGGTTGATGGATGTCTGCGCCCACTTGATCAGCCGGTTACTCAAGTCCATGAACTGCTGGTCCACTACCTGCAGCTCAGGGTGGTTGTCATACCAGTCCACGATCTCCCTGGCTCCGTCCGCGAACGGAACGGTTGCGGCGTAGTCCGGGACCAGGGACTTGATCTTGGTGTTGTCGAACACGACGGAGTGGGACCTGTCGCCCAGCAGGTTGGGCCCCAGTTCGGCGCTGTGCGCGGCGATGGTTTCGGAGGCCACGTGGACCAATTCAGGCTCGGGAGCACCGGCCGCCCTGGCGAACAGACGGTAAATCTGGTTCCACGGCAGGTATTCGTCCGATGTGATGGTGTAGCTCTCGCCGACGGCCTGCGGCCGGCCCAGCAGCCCAACGAACGCCTTGGCAAAGTCACGGCTGTGCGTCAGGGTCCACAGCGAGGTGCCGTCACCGTGCACCATAACCGGCAGCCCGGCCCGCATCCGGTGGATGTCCGTCCAGCCGCCAACCAAGGCGATTTTGGTGCGGTCGTAAGTGTGGGAAGGACGCACCACGGTGAGCGGAAAATCATCCGACCGGTAGGCCTCAAACAGCAGGTCCTCGCAGGCGATCTTGTCCCGTGAATACTGCCAGAACGGGTTCTTCAAGGGAGTGGATTCCAGGATGGGCAACCGCGTGGGTGGTTTCTGGTAAGCCGAAGCCGAACTGATGAAAACGTACTGCCCTGTCCGTCCCCGGAACAGCTCCATGCTGGAACGGGCATGGTCCGGGGTGAAGGCGATAAAGTCCGCTACGGCGTCGAACTCCCGCCCGCCAAGCACCGCCTGCACCGCCGACGTGTCACGCACGTCCGCCTGCAGGACTTCGGCTCCCTCCGGCGCCGGCCTGTCCGCCGACTGGCCCCGGTTCAGGATGGTCAGCCGGTGACCCAGCGCGACGGCGCGATCCGACGCCGCCGCGCTGATGACCCCCGTGCCGCCGATGAAAAGGATGTTCCTCGGCGCCACGGTGTCGGATTCAGCAGCGAGTGGGTTTACCACGCGTAGTCTTCCGGCGCCGTGCGGTGGCCCGGAAAGATGTCGTCGAGACGCTTGAGCGCGTCGGCGTCGAGGGTGACGTCCAAAGCCCGGATGGCGGCGTCGAGCTGTTCCTGCGTGCGCGGCCCCACGATGGGTGCAGTGACTGCCGGCTGGTGGAGCAGCCAGGCGAGGGCGATGTCGCCCGGTTCGTGGCCAAGATCGTCGGCGAAGTCCTCATACTGGCGGATCTGTTCCTGGTGCTTCTTGAGGGTCTCCAGTGCGCGGCCCTCGGTGCGGCGGACGCCTTCGCGTTCTTTCTTCAGCACGCCGCCCAGGAGGCCACCCTGGAGCGGCGACCACGGTATGAGGCCCAGGCCGTACTGCTGCGCTGCGGGGATGACCTCGAGTTCAACCTGCCGCATGAACAGGTTGTAGATGGACTGCTCACTGACCAGGCCCGTGTAATGCCGCCTCCGCGCGGCCTCCTGGGCCTGCGCGATGTGCCAGCCGGCAAAGTTGCTGCTGCCTGAGTAGAGGACCTTGCCCTGCTGTACGGCCACTTCGATCGCCTGCCAGATTTCGTCCCACGGGGTATCGCGGTCGACGTGATGGAACTGGTAGATGTCGATGTAGTCCGTCTGAAGGCGCTTGAGGCTGGCGTCCAGGGCCCTGCGGATATTCAGCGCCGAGAGCTTGGATTCGTTGGGCCGGTCCGTCATGGTTCCGTAGAGCTTGGTGGCCAGGACTGTCCGCTCACGCCGCTCGCCGCCCTGCGCGAACCAGCGGCCGATGATCTCTTCAGTCCAGCCGCGGTGCCCGGTGCCGCCATACACGTTGGCGGTATCGAAGAAGTTGATTCCGGAGTCCAGGGCGGCGTCCATGATGGAGCGGGCATCCGCCTCCTCGGTCTGCGGGCCAAAGTTCATGGTGCCCAGGCAGAGGCGGGAAACCTTGAGGCCGGAGCGGCCAAGGTGGGTGTACTGCATTGATTCGGTCCTTTGGTTGTGGCTGGCTAAAGCTGGGTGAAGGATGCGACGGCGGGATCGGAGCCGATACGGGCTCCGGACTCGAGTGATGTGATGGACGCGAGTTCAGCGTCGGTGAGGGTCAGGGTGGCCGCAGCGAAGTTCTCCCGCAACCGGGACGGATCGGCTGACTTGGGGATGACGATGGTCCCTGCGGCCAGATGCCAGGCAAGCACCACCTGTGCGGCGGTTGCGTTGTGTTCCGCCGCAATGGCGGTGACGGCGTCGCCGTCGAGGTCTCCGCCTTGGCCCAGCGGACTGTAGGCTTCCACGGCGATGCCCAGCGAGCGGCACTTGGCAGCCAATTCCGCCTGCTGGTAGCTGGGGTGAAGTTCGACCTGGTTCACCGCGGGAACAACTTCGGCAGATTCCAGCAGGGTGTCCAGATGCTCGGAGAGGAAGTTGGAGACTCCGATGGCGCGGATCTGGTTGTTGGCATAGAGGCGTTCCATCTCCTTCCAGGCCTGGACATACAGTCCTTGCGAAGGCACCGGCCAGTGGATGAGGTAGAGATCCACGAAGTCCAAACCCAGTGCTTTGCGGCTGTTCTGGAATGCTTCCTGGGCCCGGCCCTGCTCGCCGTTGCGGAGCTTGGTGGTGACAAAGATTTCCTCGCGCGGAATCCCCGAGGCCGCGATGGCGGCGCCCACCCCGGCTTCGTTCCGGTAAGCCGCCGCCGTATCGATGTGGCGGTAGCCGGCCGCCAGGGCATCCTCAACAATCCGTTGGGTGTCCTCCTGCGGGACCTGGAAAACACCCAGGCCCAGTTGAGGGACCGTGACGCCGTTGTTCAGTGTCAGCTCTGCCATGGTGTTGCTCCTTGCTGATGAGACGAACTGGTGATGAGAAAACGCTTTCGGAAGGCTCTGTTCTGAGCCTATGCACTTTTTGCCTCCCAGTCAGCAACTGAGCCTGTCCCTGTTTTTCCTAGGACTGCCAGTCCTACCTTCGTTGTCGAAAGTGGCCAGATGGACGGGCACAATAGGGAGCATGGGTCAGAGCGCTGAGTTTGGAAAATTCCTGAAAGCCATGCGGTCACGGTTGAATCCGGAGGACGCGGGCGCGGAAGGCACCTCTGGCGCGCGCCGGGTTCCGGGGCTCCGGCGCGAGGAGGTGGCGCGGCTGGCCGGCGTCAGCACGGACTACTACATCCGCCTGGAGCAGGGCAGGAACATCCACCCCTCGCGGGCCGTCCTGGATTCCGTATCCCGCGCGCTCCGGCTGGACAGCGGAGAGCACGCGCACATGATGGACCTGCTGGAAAACTGTGCCGGCAGCACGCGCGCTTCAGCACCTGCACAGGGTGTGCGTCCGGCCCTCCGCCAGTTCCTGGAGGCAGTGGGGGACGTCCCGGCGCTGGTGCTGGGCCGCCGCACCGACGTCCTGGCAGGGAACCGGATGGCTTTCCTGCTGTTCACCGATTTCCCGGCCCTTCCCGCCCATGAGCGCAACCTGACCCGCTGGCTAATCCTGGATTCCCAGGCCAAGGAGCTCTTTCGGGACTGGAAGACGGTGGCGGCGGAAGCAGCGGGTGCACTCAGGGTGGACGTGGGCAGGCACCCCAACGATGCCCAGGCCAACCAGCTGGTGGGCGAGCTCGCCGTCCACAGCGAGCAGTTCCGCCAGTGGTGGGCAGGGCACAGGGTGGCCACGCGCTCCGCAGGCAGCGTCCGGCTCCATCACCCCGCCGTCGGCGATCTGGAACTGAATTTTGAGAACCTTGTCCTCCCGGACGATCAGGACCAGATGCTCAGGGTGTATTCCGCCAAGCCGGGGTCGCCGTCGGCCGATGCCCTGGCGCTGCTGGGCAGCCTGGGTGCCGATGCGCGCGGTGCCGATACCGGGCCGGAGCCACAGCAGCGGTTCACCGCAGAAGCCTTTCCTCCCGCCGCTTCCGAAAACTGACCATGGCGGACGACGCAGGGGGACTCAGAGCGCGGTAGTGGCGGGCTCGTCGAGCAGCCACTTCATGGCTTCGACCCTGGAATTGAAAAAGCGGGTGGGGCAGGGAGGGGTGTGCATACTGAGGAAAAAGTTCGCGAGGACCCGGTCAACAGGGCTGGATCCCAGGAGGGCAATCCGGGAGGCCGCACATGGGATGGAGAACACGGCGCGGGCCTGACGGCTCACGGACTCCGTGGTGGCCATGTCAACCAACATCGGATATTCGGACCCATCTCCGGCCACGTTTACTGCTGCCATTGCTGCGTGGGCGTCCACAGCTTCGATTCTGACGCTGGGCTTCCAAACTAGGTGGATAACCTTGCCCGCCTCGAGTTCCACCGTGCCCTTGCCGCCCTCAACCGTGATCGGCTCCATTGCTCGTCCCCTAAAGACTCGTCTGTGCATAGCGTATCCCTTCGTCAGTTCCCGCCTGTGGGCGTTTTCACCCGCGGCAGTCTCTTGGTCGGCCTGGAGCGCGCAGCGGTAAAGCCCTTGTAGAGGGCGGCCCGGATGATCACGCTGAGGATCAGGAGATCAAAGATGACCCAAGCGACGTTGACCAGGGTTCCGGCCGGCGCCCCGAGGCCTGTGAACATCCGGATCAGCCCCGTCACGGCGGCAACTACCAGGGCCGCGATGGCAATCATCTGCGGCCGGATCAGGGACCACGGCGGGCCTCCGTCCTGACGGGTTTTCGGTGTGACGGCGAAGCCGAGGTCACGGCCAAACAGCACGTTGGCCGCCGCCGTCGTGCAGGCCTTGATCCAGATGGGAAAGAGGGCCAGGCTGTATTGTTGCCCGCGCCAGGTTTTCCTGCCCCTCGCGGCAACGAAAAAGAGGACCTGGTTCACCGCCAGGAACGGAATCAGCCTCGCGAAGAAATCGATGCTGAACGCATCGACCGGCATTACGCCGAAGCACAGGAAAATGATGGGCGCCACCAGGTACACGACGGCGGCGAAGCCGGAGAGGTAGCTCCACATCGTGGAGAAGTACATCAGGCGCTGCCCCGCGGTGAGGCCCTTCTGGACGAGGGGATTTTCGCGCAGGAAAACCTGCATGGTGCCCTGCGCCCACCGGAGCCGCTGGGTCAGCATGGTCCGCAGGTCATCGGGCGCCAGGCCCTTGGCGAGGATCTCGTGGTGGTATACGCTCTCCCACCCGTGGGTGTGCAGCCGCATGCAGGTGGCCATGTCCTCGGTCACGGAGATCGTGGCCATCGGCATGACGGGGAGGGCTTCGTCGGAACGGTCCACGTCCAGGGCCTGGACGATACTGCGGACCGAAGTGATGGCTCCGATGGGTGACCAGTCGCGCCGGGCGAGGCGGTCAATGGCGTCGTCGTCGATGAATCCGCCGTAGGGGCCACGGCATGACAGCCGTTCGATCTCGTCCAGATCGGCCTGCAGGGAGGCGACATCCACGGTGACGACGCTCCGGGCGGCGGCATCAACCTTTCGCTGGAAGTCATAGGTGACATTCGCGACCGGACGGTCTTGGGCCAGCTCCTGGCGGGCGCTGCAGACCGCAGAGCCGACGTCCTCCAGGGCCCGACGACATGCAGGCCGGTCATGGCGTGGTCGGTACGCGCCTTGGCCACAACTTTGTCGGCAGCTTTCAGCGCCTGCTGGACCGTGGCCCTGACCCCTTTGACGTAGCCGGTGATGCCGATCTGCATGAGCGCCTCGCGCCGGACGATGGCATTGGAGCCGCAGAAGAACGCGGCGTTCCAGCCGTCCTTGCCCTGCTGGATGGGACCGTAGAAAAGCGGTGCCTGGCTTCCGAGGATGTCGTCGTCGGTAACGTTGGAGAACCACTGGGGCGTCTGGACCAGGGCGACTTTGCCGTTGTTGAAGTGGCCCAGCATGCGATGCAGGATCTCCGGTTCCGGGATCTGGTCCGCGTCCAGGATCAGCAGGAATTCCCCCTGGGTTGCGCTAAGGGCGTTGTTGAGGTTGCCGGCTTTGGCGTGCCGGGGGAGGTTCTTCCAGTCAGGGGATCGGGTGATGTAGCCGATTCCGGCTGCCTGGGCTGCACGCTTCATGGCCGGACGGGCCCCGTCGTCGAGGATCCAGGTCTTGTGCGGGTAGCTGATGCGCCGGGCCGCGACCGCTGTGGTCATGACCAGGTCAATGGGCTCGTTGTAGGTGGTGAGAAAGACATCAACGGTCAGGCCCTCTGGCGGTGAAGGAGGGTCGCCGCGTTCGCGCAGCCGCCACATGGTGGCTCCAAAGAGGAATGCATCTATCAGGCTGTAGGTTTCGACTATGGCCAGCGGCACGCTGATCCACGCCGCGGACCAGTTCACTGAGAACAGCCACCGCCACACGATATAGTTCACGCCCAGGATCATGGTCACGGTGGTGAGGATCCTGACAACGAGCTGGTGGTTCAAGGGGGCCTTTCAAGCCTGGATCTGTTCCGTCCCGCCGCACCCGTCCCGGTGTCCCGGGACGGGTGCGGCCCGACGGCAAGGATCATCAGTTCCTGGCGGCCAATGCAGCGGCGAGGGCGTTCGCCGAGGCGGTGGAGCTGTTGATCCGCCAGTCGACTTCCTTGTTGTGGTGGAACCAGACCAGGGCGGTGACATCGGACTGCCCGGCGAGATAGGACACCAACGCGGTGTTCCAGTCAGCTTTTGACCCGCCCGCTTCGGCGGATGCGGTTTCGGAGATCATGATCGGCTTGCCCGGTGCGAGGCCGCGGAGCGCGGTCAGGCCGTCACCGAAGAGTGCCGACGGCGAGGTCCAGGAGCTCCACGACGCGGCAGTTCCCCAGTTGTAGCCATCGAGGGAGACGACGTCGACATAGCCGGCGCCGGGGTACAGCCCGGAGAGAGCTGTTGAACCCCAGTACGGAACGTTGGGGCTCCAGACCCACTGCACGTTGGCCGCACCGGTTGCGGCCACGACGTCATGCACGTGCCGCCATGCGGCCACATAGTCCCCTGCCTGGTTTCCGTTGGCGGATTCGGCCCAGGGATACCAGTTGCCGTTCATCTCATGGGCGAACCTGAGCATGACGGGTTTCCCCCAGGATGCCAGGGCCGCGCCCCACTGCTGGATGTACGTATCGAAGTCGCCGGCGGTGATGCGGTCCAAGGCGTAGGCCGGCTGGTTGGCGCCGTTTCCGCTCCAGAGCCACGGCTCCCAGGTAATAAGGCTGGTGGCGCCGCGCGCGTCGACGGCATTCAGGTCCCCGATGGGTGTGGCCTGGCTGAAGTCCTTGTAGGACATGACGATCGACGGGTTCTCGTTGACCAGGGTGGCGACGGCGTCGAGCTCGCCGGCAGCCAGCGGACCACCCGGCGTCGAGACGCCGAACCGAAGCGCGTCCGAACTCATGGGGGGAAGGGACGTCGTCGTCCCCGTCTTTGTCTGGGCGGCCATCGTCACCGGCTCTCCTCCCGCCGTCGCGCTGTCACGGCCCGCGGCTGTGGAAACGGGGCTGTAAGTGACGGTGTACGGTGCGGACACGGAGCGGGGTCCCGCCTTGGCAGTCACCACTACGGTCGCAGCTGTGGTGGGAGGAACTGTCACCGCTGCGGTGAACAACCCGCTGGCGTTGGTGGTGAAGGGAACACTGGCCGATCCGGCCGTCAGGGTGCCGGACGCGTGGCGGGCGAAGCCGGCGCCCATCACTGTGATGGAGGATCCGGCAGGGCCGGCGGAAGCGCTCAGCGTGATCTCCGCCCGGCTGGCCGCCTCGGCGGGCGTGACGATGCCAAACAGCACGGCCAGCGATAGGACGATACCTGCCACGACACATTGAAAACTATGGTTCTTAGCCACAAACACTCCCCAGCATCGTGAAAATAACGGCCCGCTTCAGAGCCAGCCTCGGCTGCACGGTGCCGTCGAGGCTGGCGCCGGCCAGAGCATTGCGCTCAAGGACCCTTTGGCGGCACCCGCGTGATGTTTCCCGTTCCCGGACAGCGCCGGACGCGTGGAACAAGTACTCCAAAACAATGAGTACCAGACGCCAGTGGGAACAAATAGCCTCCTTAGAGGATCCTTGGGGAGCCCTGCGCAGTTCCTGCGACAACGAACGGGAATTCCTGCGATTAGGGACTTTCGAAGCTGCGGGCCGGGCACAGCCGGTCGGCGAGGTTCCTCAGTTCGCGGGCGCGGAACGGCTTGATCAGATACGCGGACGCACCCGCAGACAGTCCGTCCATTTCGTCGCTGAGCCGGGCCCGGGCAGTGAGCATAAGGATCGGGGCGGCTGTTATTTCCCTAAGGCCGTGCGCGACGTGGAGGCCGTCGATATCGGGAAGCCCCAGGTCGAGAGTGACAAGGGCAGGATGCAGTGCCGCTGCGGCAGCCAGTCCCGCCGCGCCGGAGGCGGCCACATGCACCTCGAAACCGTCCCTGGACAGCACAAACGAAACAAGATTCGCAATATCCTCGTCATCCTCGATGACGAGACAGATACCTCTGGACACCGGTCCCCCCGATATTCGCTGCTTGTCACAGTCTAGCTGCGCCCAAGAGGATGCGTCCGGAACATGACGCCACCTGCCAGCGCTGTGCGATTGGCCAGCCGTTGGCGACGATTCTGTCCACCGGCCCATTGGGCGCGGCCCCCCGCTTTCCTACGCTGGAGGTACACACTTTTCTCCACCAAGGATGGTCTCAAAGATGAAACGCATCGCCCTGCTTAAGGAACGGCACGCCTCTGCCGCCGGCACCGGTCCGGCCACCACTACCGGCTCGCACTGCCCGGCTTCGGGGCTCTGGAGCCCTGATTCCGATCCGCACGCAGTTCAGTCCTTTTTCGAGGGGCACGTGTTCCCTGCCTTCGACGGCGTTCCCGCCGTTTGGCGCCGGCGCACCGCGGGCGTTGCCTCGTCCAACTGAATACAGCCTCGTCCAACTGAATACAGCACAGGCTGAACGCAGTGATGGCCGCGCCAGGGCGCGGCCATCACTGCCTGTTGGTCGGGCGGGGTCAGCGTTCCAAGCGGAAACCAAGCTTGATGGTGACCTGCCAGTCGGCGATCTGGCCGTTTTCGAGGTGGCCCCGGATTTCCTTCACCTCAAACCAGTCAAGGTTGCGGAGGGTCTTGGCGGCCTCGGCGACCCCGTTGCGGACTGCCGCGTCCACGCCTTCTTCGGAAGTACCGACAATTTCAGAAATGCTGTACGTATGGTTGGACAACTTCGCTCCTCGTGATCGCCTTCGTCTCCCGGTTGCGGGCCGTTCTTGAAGACTAGTAGGACTTCCGTGGAGTGGCCAGACCTCTGCCGGTGAGTCTCACCCCCGCTGATTGCCGAGGCGGGCTGCAGCCTCCCCTCATCCTGACGTGCCGTTAAGCACCACCACGTTCGTGTAGCTCACGTTGCGGCCGGTGGTTTTGAGCACGTCGCCGTCCTGCGCGGCGTCTGATGTGACCGTGAGGTCCCGCACCGCAGAACCATCAGCTGCAACCAGCAGGGAGACGCCTTCGCCGTTGGTCAGCACCACGTCCGAGGCAATCCCAGTTGCCCCGGCCAAGGTGACGTTCCGCCTGTCGCCCCAGATCACGGCGGGCTCGTGGTATGTGCCCGGCTGGACCAGGACCGTGACGGGACCCGGGTTGTTCGAACGGATCGCCCCCACGGCCGCCCTGATGCTGGCGAAATCGCCGGTTCCGTCCAGCGCCACGGTGATGACGCTCCGGGCTTCGGGTTCGGTTCCGCCCAAGGGACCGGCAAATGCCCGGACTATCCCCGGAACAGCCGCCGTTGGCGTCAGCTGGTAGGAGTACGCCGGGTCAAAGGCCGTTCCGCGCTGCTGTCCGGTGTTGCCCGTGCACTGCTCGAAGGTATTGTCGCGGGCCACCAGCTCGCCTCCCGGGCCTTGATGGTGCAGGGGATTCCTCACATCCCGGAAGTAGTTGCCCTCCACCACCAGCAGGGCCGAGTTCCGCCCCAGCATCCCGTAGCTGGAGATGTCCTCCAGGTAGTTGTTGTAGACGTGGGAGGTGGCTGTGTTGTCCAGGCTGGCGTTCCGCTGATGGGTGTTCCTGATCCAGTTGTGGTGCAGGGTCAGCCGCGTGACCACATTCTGGGTCCAGCCCTCGCCCAGCGCTTTGTTGTGGTCGGAGAAGACGTTCCAGGACAGGGTTACGTTGTCGCAGTCCTTGCGGATGTCCACCAGGCCGTCACCCAGCCGGGTGAAGTGCATGTGGTCCACCCAGATGTGCGTGCAGGTGTCCATTTGGATCCCGTCCCTGTCGTTGTCCGGCCTCTTGCCGGCAAAGTCTCCAGGGATGTAGGAGTCCCGGACCGTAAAGTTCCGGAAGATCACGTTGGATACATTGATGAGTTTGAAGCCGGCGTTCACCACGGTGGTGCCCTCGCCGGCCCCCAGGAAGGATTTGTTGGCGGTCACGGTCAGCTTCTCGTACTGGGGGAACGTCAGCAAACCGTGCAGGATCACTACCAGCGGTGCGGGGCTTTTGGCGAAGGCCCTGAGCTGGTCCGGCGTGCTGGCATGGACCAGCTGGCCACCTGCCCCACCGCTGGTGCCGGCACGACCGTGGTCCGCGACGCCCGCGAATCCCTCCGGCGCGTCCGTCCAGGCCCCGCCGGCAAGTGCACGGTTGATGGGCAAACCGGCTTCCGCGAAGCCGTTTGGGCCGACGGCGGCATCCTGGCCATGGTGATCCGCCGCCGTCGCTGCCGGGCTGAGCAGGCCGGATGTCACCAGGCTGCCCGCCGTCAGGCCGACGGCGAGCAGGGTCCGCCGTCGGATGTTCGCTTCATGTGCCTGTGCCATTTCAACCACGTCCAGCCGGGGTCCAGTCGCCAAGGAACTTCTCCTTGGTGAACTTGAGGGCATCCTCCGGCGTGAGCTGGGGATGGAATTCGTTGACATAGGCCCCGGGTCCGTTGTTGTTGAATTCAGCGAACCGTCCCTCGGTCCAGTGGTGACCGCTCATGTCGGACCAGCCTCGGACCGCGATGTGGCTGCCAAGGGTCGAGTCGCGGATGACGGCCATCGGATGTGCGTCGGGGTCGCTGCTGGCAAACCACGGCCGTCCCAGGCTGACCGTTCCGGGAGCGGCGTCCGAGGTGAGGTTGCTGTCCACGATCAGGAAGCCGTAGGGGTTGGAGTTCTTGGTGCTGGGGGCCACGATGTAGCCGTTGTTGGTGGCGCTTCCGCGGTCCAGGGAGTGGATGGTGCAGCCGTCAAAGACTGCCGTGCCGCGGCCGTAAATAAAGTCAACGTCGCCCTCGATATAGCAGTCCTTGAGGTAGGTGCGGGCAGTGGCGTCCCGGCCGGTGGTGTCCGCCAGGTAGGTGTCCTGGTTGCCCAAGAAGCGGGTGCCATCGAAGGTCACCCGGTCTGCCACGGACCGGACCGCGAGAGCCTGGCTGGAACCGTTGGCGGCCTCGTCATAGGCGTTCTCAACGGTCAGGTTCCCTACCGTAGTGCCCTCAGCCAGGACGTTCAGGGTGGCACTGCCGCCCGCGCCCCAGGTCCCGCCGAAGAACTTCACGCCGTTTGCCGGGAGATCGTAGGTGATCACGACGTCGGCCGGGCTGGCGGTGGCTCCCTGGACCGTGAGGTTGGGGCGGTCTGCCCAGATGTTCACTGATTCCCGGTAGATGCCGGGCTTGACCGTGATTGTGCGTGGCAGGGTGCTGCCGCTGGGGATGGAACCGATGGCCGCCTGGATGCTGGCGAAGTCGCCGGTTCCATCCAGGGCCACCGTGATTTCCGTTGCAGAGTTGGGTGAGCTGTCCTCCCGGGGCCCTGCCCCGGCTGCCACGATCTCCGGGACCCGGACGGCGTCGTCCTTCTGGTAGGCGTAGAACTGCGCAGGGTCAAAAGCTGCCCCAACGTTGTCCTTGCGGCCGCGGGTTCCGTTGAAGATGTTGTCCCGGTTCACTATTTCTGTGGCGGGATCCTTGGCGACAATGGGGTCCTGGACGGCGGTGAAATTGTTGGCCTCAACCACAACCTTGGCTGCGTTGCGCCCCATCATTCCGTATTGGCCGATGTCCTGCAGGAAGTTGTTGTAGACGTGGGCCGCCGCGGTGTTGTCCAGGCTGAAGTTGCGCTGGGTGGTGTTGCGGATCCAGTTGTGGTGGATGGTCATCCGGGTCACGGCGTTGGGTGTCCAGCCGACCCCGAGGGCCTTGTTGTTGTCCGCGAAGACGTTCCAGGAGTAGGTGATGAAATCGGAGTCCTTGCGGGTGTCGATGAGGCCGTCGCCCATACGTTCGAACTTCATATGGTCCACCCACACGTGGTGGGTGGTGTCCAGCTGGATCCCGTCCCTGTCATTATCGGGGCGCTTGCCGTCCCAATCTCCGGGGATGTAGGAGTCCCGGACGATGAAGTTGCGGAAGATCACGTTGGAGACGTTGATGAGCTTGAAGCCGGCGTTGACCACTTCGGCGCCGGCGCCCACTCCGATGAAGCTTTTGTTGGCCGCAACCGGGATCTTGACGTAGTCCGTGGCCTCGAGAGTGCCGCGGATGAAGATCACCATCGGCTCGCTGGAGGCTGCATGGTCCTTCAGCTCCTGGATGGTGGAGGCGGTGACGATCCGGCCGGACTGGCCGCCTGTAGTTCCGTCCACGCCGTACCCGGGCAGTGACGCGAACCCGTCAGGGGACTGTTTCCACATGGCTTCCGGGGTCTCTGCCAATCCGGATACAGCCGGGACGAAGCGTGGCAGGGCTGGTGCCGCGTGGGCTGGGACGGCAGTCAAGCTCCCCAGCAGCACGACGGCGGTTGCCGCACCCAATAGACGTCGCAAACTCATGCAAAACTCCTTTGTTTTGTGTCCGGGCAGCCTCCAGCCAGGACTCCTTCTGGAAGGGATGTTCAGTGAAGGGATGTTCAGTCGGTGATGCGTGCGGAGAAGAGTGGGGGAGCTACTTTAGCCCGGTGGTGGCGATGCCGTTGATGAGGTACTTCTGGCCGGCGATGAAGAAGCCGATGATGGGGGCGATGGACACTACGGACATGGCGAACATGGGGCCCCACATGCTCTGGCCTTCCGAATCCATGAAGGCACGCAGTGCTAGGGGAACCGTGTAGAGGTCCTGGTTCTGGATGTAGAGCAGCGGACCGAAGAACTCGTTCCAGGTTGAGATGAACGTGAAAATGGCCGTGGTGGCCATGGCCGGAATACACAAGGGCATGATCACGCGCAGGAACGTCCGGAAGGGTCCGCAGCCATCGATCTGGGCGGCGTCGTCGAGCTCCTTGGGCAGCGCCTTCATGAATTGGACCATCAGGAAGATGAAGAACGCGTTGGTGGCCATGAAGTTCGGCACGATCAGCGGCAGGTACGTATCCAGCCAGCCCAGCTGGGAAAAGATGATGTACTGCGGCACCAGGAGGACGTGGCCGGGAAGCATCAGGGTTCCCAGCATCAGGGCAAAGAACAGCTTCCGCCCGGTGAACTCCATCCGTGCGAAGGCGTACGCCGCCAGGGCACAGGAGAAGATGTTTCCTACGATGGAGAACACCACCACGATCAGGGAGTTGATCAGGTAGACGTGGAAGGGCTGGTCCAAGGCCGTCCAGCCCTGTTCGTAGTTGCTGAAGTCCCAGTTTTCCGGCCACAGCCCCAGCTGCCGGAAGATGTCGTTGCTGGGTTTGAACGAGCTGGAGATCAGCCACAGTAACGGATAGAGCATGACCAGGCCCACCAGGCACAGGATCAGGTGGCGCGAGAAGCGGGTGCCGGAAGTGCCGGTCAAGGCATCTTCGGGTGCCACGTCCTTTTTTTGCTTGTTTTTGGTGGGTAATTCGAGGAGAGCCATTGCGGTTGCCTTAATTGTCGTAGAAGACCCAGAACTTGGACGCGATGAAGTTGATGGCGGTGAAAATCGCAATGATCATCAACAGCAGCCACGCCATGGCGGAGGCATACCCCATCTCGAATTCGGTGAAGCCCTTCTGGTAGAGGTACAGGTTGTAGAACAGGGTTGAATCAGCCGGCCCGCCCGTGCCACCGCTCATCACATAGCCCTGCGTGAAGGTCCGGAAGGACCCGATGAGCTGCATGATGAGGTTGAAGAAGATGATGGGGCTGATCAGCGGCAGCGTGATGTTGCAGAATTGCCGCCACCTGGAGGCACCGTCAATGGAGGCAGCCTCGTAGTACATCGACGGCACCTGCCGCAGGCCGGCCAGGAAGATCACCATCGGTGAGCCGAAAGTCCACACATTAAGGACGATCAGGGTGCTCAAGGCGAACTCAGGATCCGTGACCCAGGCCGGACCCTGGACGCCGAACAGTCCCAGGAAGCCGTTGACGATGCCGTTGTTGCCGAAGATGTAACGCCACAGCATCACGATCGCGACGCTTCCGCCCAGCAGCGACGGCAGGTAGTACACGGACCGGTAGATCGGAAGGCCGCTGAGCCCCCGGTTCAGGATCAGGGCAATCAGCAGGGCAACGGCCAGCGAGATCGGCACGGAGACAAAGGTGTAGATGAACGTCACCTTCAGCGACTGCAGGAGCCGCGGGTCTTCGAACATGGCCTGGAAGTTGGCAAAGCCCACGAAATTTGGCTCCGTGAAGAGGTTGTAGTCCGTGAAGGCCAAGTAAAGCGAAGCGAAGAACGGGATGATCGTAAACAGCATGCCGATGAACCACGGCAGCAGGAAGAGGTAGCCCGACCGCTGGTTGGTGCGTCGCGAGTGGCCGCGCCGGCCCTGGCCGCCTGGCTGGGCGGCCAGGGCGGCAGCCGCGCCGGGGGCTTGCTTGGTCAGCACTGACATAAGTCAGGCTCCTATCTGAGTGTTTGAACGTTGGCGGCTACTTGTTGATCGCTGCATTGCTCTTCTCCAGGAATGTCTTCGCGGCATCAGCAGGGGTGACGCGTCCAAATTCGACTTCCGTGGCGAGCTGCTTGAGGGTGTCAGCAACCACGCTGGCGCCCTTCGGGTAGACGTAGGCCGGCGCCAGTTCGTCCTCCTGAATGGCAGCCATCATGTCCACAAAGGTCTTGTCGTCCGCGCTCAGCTTGGACGTGATGGACTCGGCAACCTCGGGGTTGACCGGGACGCCGCGCTGCGTGAGGGTGTGGGCGGCTCCGTCGGCGTCGTTGGTCAGGAAGTCCAGGAGCTTGGCGGCTTCCTTGGGGTGCTTGGACTTGGCGGCAATGGACCACAGCATTGTGGGGTCTGCCGAATAGCCCCTGCGCTTTTCGGTGGTTTCACCGGGTATCCGCAGCAGGACCACGTCCCCCTCCACGGCCTCGTTGTAGCCGCGGAAGTTGTTAATGGGGATGATCTGCGAAGCGACCGTTCCCTTGGCGAGGTAGGACTGCGCGGGGGAGCCGCCGATCTGCTCGAAGAATCCGGCCGGCGGGTAGCCCCCGGCCTTGCGCAGGTCCACGCTGTACTGGAACCAGTCCCGGATGGTTTCCTCGCTCACGCCGAGTTTGTTGTCCTCTGTGTAGAAGTCTTCGCCGCGTTGCCGGGCGAGCAGGATGGGCCCGGTCTCGGTGGCAACGTCGTAGCCCGCTCCGTACACCTTTCCGCCGGTCTTCTGCGTCACCTCGGTGGCGAACTTGGCGTAGTCCTCCCAGCTCCAGGTCTTGTCATCCGGAATGGCGACGCCGGCCTGGTCTGTGATGGTCTTGTTGACCACCATGCCGATGCTGGTCACGCCGGTTGCCAGGCCGTAGAGCTTTCCGTCGACTTCGCCGCGGCTCTGCACCGTCGCGGGCACTTTGTCGAGGTTGAGCTCAGGCATGCTCTTCAAATCCGCGAGGGTACCGCGCTGGGCGTATTCGAGGAGGCTGCGGTTGGCCATTGCCAGCACGTCCGGGGGATTGCCGCCGGCGAAGCGTGTGGCCAGCTTGTCCGCGTAGGGTCCGCTGTCCTGGTACTCCGTCTTGACGGTGATGCCTGGGTTCTTTTTTTCGAAGACGCGAAGGGCTTCCTCGGTCACCTTCGCCCGGTTGGCGTCGCCCCAGAAGACGAAATTGAGTTCGACGTTGCCTCCGCCTGCAGGTGCTGCACCCCCTCCGCAGCCGCTCAGGGCAACGCCCGCCGCAGTAAGTGCCGCTCCCAGGATGATCCTGCGCGGGATGCTAATACTCGTTGTCTTCTTCATTGAATGACGCCTCTCTAGCGCGTATGGCGGGTTGGTCCCGTCCACGTGGTTCAAGTCTCTGTAGCGAGGAAACTTTCTGGTTCGAATCCGGCTATTGGACCCCTCCTGTGAAGATCAGAGGGCCACAACTGCTGAATAACATTCGAGTAAACGATTTCTAGCAAGAAAGTGCTGTGACTGTCAACACAATTTTGAAACCATGCTGGATGCCCGCATCGGAAACTTTCTGTACTACTTGCCTTACATTTCTGCTGTGGTTATGCTGATCCCCACACCCCGGACCCGCTACCCACAGGAGGTTTGCTTGGCCATCCACACCTCGTCCGCCGCGGCCGCGCCGGGCTTTTCCGTCCAAGGCCAGCCGCTGGCCACCCACTGCACAGGACTGCGGCAGCCCGCCACCAGCGCACCCAGGCCCTACCTTCACCCGGTGGGGTCCCTCGCAGGCGCCATCGTCACGGAAGCCGGGCCCGCCGATCACCCGCATCACCTGGGCCTGTCCATTGCCTTCTCCGACGTCAACGGAACCAATTTCTGGGGCGGCTCCACCTTCACGGCCGCCAGCGGGTCAAAGCTCCTGGCCAACCATGGAACCCAAGTGCAGCAAGGCTGGCAGTCCTCCGCAGTTGGGGACACCGGCGAGGAATCCGGCGGCGTCTCCTGGCAGTCGGATTCAGGTGACGAGCTCGCCGTCGAGCACCGCCGCATCCAGTACTTTCCCCACCCGGAGCCCGGCACGTGGAGCCTGTCACTGTCCTCGGTGATCCGTCCTGGAGCGGGCGTGGAGCGGTTGGTCGTGTCGTCGTCGGCCGTGAAGGGCAGGGCAGGCGCCGGATACGGCGGGATCTTCTGGCGGTTTCCCCACGGCAGCGACCACCCGTCTATCCTGTCCGACGACGGCTCCGGCGCCAACGCAGCGCATGGTTCGCTCTCACCTTGGCTGTCGGTCACCATCCGGCTGGGCGGTGAACCCGTCACCGTTGTGCTTGCCCAGGTCCCCGAACACCTGCTCCCGTGGTTTATCCGGGCGGAAGGCTATCTGGGAGCCGGTCCTGCCGTCGCCTGGTCCGAACCCGCGCATGTGGACCCGACCGCTCCGCTTAGGTTGGCCCTGCACGCCGTGATCCACGACGGGCCCGTGCCCACCGCCGCCCGTGCCCGTGAACTCCTCCAGCAGCATCCCCGAATCAGCCGCCCCAGCTCTCCCGACAGGACATCATGACAACCCGGATCACCCCCCTCTACAGCAACCCCATCCTCAATGGTGATTGGCCGGACCCCGACGCCGTGCAGGTGGACGGGACCTATTACCTCATCGCCTCGAGCTTCAACCGGGTGCCCGGGCTGCCGGTCCTTCGGTCCCGGAACCTTGTGGACTGGGAGCATGCCGGCCACGCGCTCGCCGAACTGCCGCAAGGCAGCCACTATTCCCTGGTCCGTCACGGCAGCGGGGTGTGGGCGCCGGCTTTGCGTTATCACGATGGGCGGTTCTGGATTTTCTACCCCGATCCGGACCACGGCATCTTTGTGCTGAGCGCGGAAAAGGCCGAGGGCCCCTGGAGCGCCCCGCACCTGCTCTATGCCGGGCGCGGTCTCATTGACCCGTGTCCGCTGTGGGACGACGACGGCAAGGCCTACCTGGTGCACGGCTGGGCCCAAAGCAGGATCGGAGTCAAGAACCGGCTGACCGTGCATCGGATGAGCCCGGACGCAGGCAGGCTGTTGGACCATGGCACCCATGTCATCAACGGCGGCGACCTGCCCGGCTACACCACCCTGGAAGGTCCGAAGTTCTACAAGCGCGACGGCTGGTATTGGATCTTCGCACCCGCAGGCGGCGTGGCAACAGGATGGCAGTCCGTGTTCCGCTCCCGCTCCCCGTTCGGCCCGTACGAAGAACGGCGCGTGCTGGAGCAGGGCAGGACTGACGTCAACGGGCCGCACCAGGGAGCATGGGTGACCACCCCGGAGGGACAGGACTGGTTCCTGCACTTCCAGGACCGCGGCCCGTACGGCCGAGTAGTCCATCTCCAACCCATGGGCTGGGGCGCCGACGGCTGGCCGTGGATGGGGGAATCCGGCGACGACGGCGGCCCGGGAGTTCCAGTGGCCAGTCACCGGTACCCGGTGGGCACCTTTCCGGAGGATGTGGCTCCGCCCACAAGCGACAGCTTCACCGCACCGGGCCTCGGGACGCAGTGGCACTGGCAGGCAAATCCCTGCGAGTCATGGTCATTCCAGGGCGGGGGAGGGCAGCTGGTTCTCCGCCCGCAGGCCAATGATCCCGTGAACCTGAGGGAACTGCCCAACGTGCTGGGCCAGATCCTGCCGGGCACGCCTTCCACTTTCACCACCACGCTGGAACTGGACAATGTTCCGGTGGGGACGCGGGCCGGCGTCGTCGTCCTGGGGCAGAAGTACGCCTGGCTGGGTATTGTCCGGACGGGCGAAGGCTACGTGCTGGGCAGCGGGACCGGCGGCGAGGGCCCGCATGAACAGCCGCTGGGACGCCGGGTGGCCCTGGACGGCCCAAGGATCGAACTGCAGATACGCACCGACGGCACCCCGCGGTCAACGTTTGCCTGGCGGGCCCGGCCGGGCGAACCCTGGGAAGTCCAGGGCTGGAATTTCGATGTTGTGGAAGGGAAATGGATCGGCGCGGAACTGGGCCTGTTCGCGACGTCTCCGCTCGGCTCGGAGGAAAGCGGCAGTGTTATCGTTGGACCCGTGCGGGTGGATATTGCACCGGTCCGCCGGGCAGCTGCCCCGCATTTTGCCGCAACCTCTTCTTCATGATCGCAAGGACCGCCCCGTTGACCGCCACTCCGCGCCCCAAGATCGCAGATGTGGCCGCGGCGGCAGGCGTTTCCGTGCCCACCGTGTCCAAGGTCCTCAACGGCCGCTCGCATGTTTCCGAAGCCACGCGGGCCCGGGTACGAAAGGCGCTGGAAGACCTCGAGTACACCAAGCGCAACGTCCCTGCAGCCCAGCCCGGGCTGCTCCAGCTGGTGGTCAACAACTTCGACTCGCCCTGGATTCTGGAGACCATGGAAGGCGTAGAGGCCGCAGCCTCCCGGCTGGGCTTCGCCATCGCGTACACAAGGGCGGATCACGCCACTGCCGAAAGCTGGCGGAAGCTCCGCGAATCTTCCGCCAACCGCCTGGCGGGCGTGGTGCTGCTGGCTCCACGGAGTGGCTCGCGGCTGGTCACCACGCTGCGGAGCCTTAATATCCCGGCAGTCGCCATAGACCCCGAGGTGAGTGAAGGGCTGGCCATCCCGAGCGTCAGCCCGGCGTCGTTCTCCGGAGCTCTCGCCGCGGTGGGGCACCTGCTGGGGCTGGGCCACCGCCGGATTGGCATCATCACAGGCCGGGGGCACAGTCCTGGGCACGGCTTGGCCCGCTACGCAGCGTACATCGCCGCCCTGCATGAAGCCGGGCTACCCGTCCTGCCCGAGCTGGTGCGCGACGGCGACTTCAGCATCGAATCGGGCCTCCGCCTGGGCGGTGACCTCCTGGATCTGCCCGAGCCTCCCACCGCGATCGTTACGGGAAGCGACCTTCAGGCGCTGGGGGTCATGAACGCGGCGGCCCAGCGATCACTGAAGATTCCCGCTGACCTCAGCATTGTCGGCTTTGACGATATCGCCCAGGCTGCCCTGATGTCGCCGCCGCTCACCACCGTCCGGCAGCCACTGGCCCAGCTGGCGTCCATGGCCGTTAACATCCTGACCGAGCAGCAGGGCCCTGCGGTTCCCGCGGCACTGGAACTCGCCACGGAACTGGTGATCCGGGGGACTACCGCCCCGCCTTCACGCTAGATCGCCCCCGCCTGGAGTTTTTGTCCACTTACGGCGCCTTAGTTGCCGCCATTTTGGGAGCCGTATCTGGACCGAAACTCCGGGTGCGGAGGGCCGAGGGCGAAGCCCTAACTTACGCCGAGCACCAGGTTCTTGAGGTCGTCCAGGGTCTGCTGCATGTGGGCGTCCATGGCTTCGCGGGAACGGGAGGGATCCCGGGATTCCAGGGCCTCTGCGATGTTCTGGTGGTGCGCGATGGCGTGAACCTGGATCTCCGGCACCGCCGACGTTTCGGCCCGGCGCTTCTCCAGCACCCGGTGCAGCGGTTCGAACAGGACGGCTACAAAAACGTTCTCAGACGCGTGCAGGATCAGGTCGTGGAAGGCCAGGTCCGCTTCCACAAACGCGGGGAGGTCGTTGACTTGGTTGGCTGCACGCATGGCTGCCACACATCCGTAGAGCGCCTGGATGTCAGCATCGCCGATCCGGCCGGCCGCGAGCTCACAGGCTCCGGTTTCCAGCATTCTGCGGAGCTCAATGAGCTGGATGGAGGCGGCGCCTTCGTTCTTGCCCTCGGAGGCGGCGCGCAACACTGCCTCCAGTGAGGCCCAGCGGTTCAGCGGGTTCACAAAAGTACCGCGGCCGCGCTCCACGCTGAGGATCCGCTGTGCCTCAAGGGTTTTCATGGCCTCGCGCACGGTCATCCGGCTGACTTCATGTTTGGCGCTGAGCTCAAGCTCCCCGGGCACGCTGGATCCCGGCAGGAATTCTCCTGCAATGATCCGGTCCAGAAGCTCGTCGGCTACTACATCCACCAGTGATTTCCGTGCCATGTTTTCCCCTGATCGCCCGTGGCAAATATGTCTGACAAGTCTACTTGCGCGTTTCAATGTGGTGTGCCACACTATTCTAAATGTTAGATGTCAGACATCTTACAGCTATCTAATCACCACCGATTCGACCCACAACGGAGTGAACAGTGACCCTTGAAGCAGACATTCTGGCCGCCTTTCCGGCCGAGGTCCGGATCCCTGCCCGGCTGGTAGCCGACGCCGTCGCGGCGTCCAGTGCCGAGTCTGCCCACATGCTGGTGGTTCTCGACGACGACCCCACGGGAACGCAGTCCGTCGCGGACCTGCCTGTGCTCACCCGCTGGGACGTGGAGGACTTCACCTGGGCCTTTGGCCAGGCCAAGCCCGCCGTTTACGTGCTGACCAATACCCGCAGCCTGGATCCCGCCGAGGCAGCTGCCCGGAACGGCGAAATAGTGCGCAACGCGCTGGCCGCCGCAGCAGATGACGGCCTCCGGCTCCGCTTTGTCAGCCGCAGCGATTCCACCCTCCGCGGCCACTACCCGCTCGAACCCGACGTCATCGCCGCCACTGTTGCTGAAGTCAGCGGTGAAGATACCGACGGTGTGGTGCTGGTCCCTGCTTTTCCCGACGCCGGCCGCGTGACCATCGGCGGCGTGCACTACATGCGCGGAACCGGGGAAGACGCCGGCCACCTGACGCCGGTGTCGGACACTGAATTCGCCAAGGATGCAACATTCGGCTTCACCAACTCGGAGATGGCCAAGTATGTGGAGGAGAAGTCCCAAGGCCGCTTCGCCGCCGAGTCTGTGATTGTCCTGGACCTCAACATCATCCGCGCGGGCGCAGCGAGGGCCGGCGCGGCAGAAAACCCCGACGGCGATCCTGCCGTTTCCGCCAAGGCGATCGCCGATGCCTTGGAACCTGCCACGCACTCCACGCCCGTTGTGGCCGACATCGTCACCGAGAATGACCTCCGCGCCCTGTCCCTGGGCCTGCAGGAAGCCGAACGGCGCGGCAAAAAGCTTCTCTACCGCGTGGGCCCGCCCTTTGTGCGCGCCCGCATCGGCCAGGAGATCCGCACCGAACTCAGCGGTGCCGAAGCCTACGCGGGCAACACCCCCTCGATGGCGGGCGGCCTGATTGTGGTGGGTTCGCACGTTGGAGTCACCACGCGCCAACTCAAAGCACTCACTGATCAGCACAGCGCCGCGCGCATCGTGGAAATCGACGCCGAAAGACTACTTGCCGCCGAAACCGAAACAGGCAGCGCGGATGCCTACCTCGACCAAACGGTGGACACTGTGGTGGACGCGCTCCGCGGCGGCGATGCCATCGTCCATACCAGCCGCCTGCTCATCAAGACCGAAGACCCGGCCGAAAGCCTGCGGATCGCACGCACGGTGTCCGCCGCCGTCGTCGCCGTGGTGAACCGGACCCTCAAGACCTTCCCCCCGCGTTTTGTTATTGCCAAGGGCGGCATCACGTCCTCGGACGTGGCCGCACACGGGCTGGAAATCCGGCACGCGATTGTCCGTGGCCCCATGCTGCCGGGCATCGTCTCCCTCTGGGAACCGGTGGACGGCCCTGCCAAGGGCATTCCCTACATTGTGTTCGCCGGCAACGTAGGCGACGACGACTCTCTCGCCCAGGTCACCCGCAAGCTCAGCAACACCTTCTAGTCCTCCCCACCTGCCCCCTAGCCTCGCAAGCTCGGCCAGGGAACCCGGCAGGCGTGGGCCCAACCATCTGCCAAATTCAACGGAGAAAACAATGTCTGCAAGCTACAAAGTCACAGTCCTGGGCCTTGGCGCCATGGGCCTGCCAATGGCCACGCGCCTGGCCAGCCAGCTCACGGTCCACGGCTTTGACATCGCCGAGTCGCGCCTGGCGCTCGCAGCGGAAGCCGGAATCCACACCTTCAGCTCCGCCCGGGAAGCGTCGAAAGGCGCCGACGCCCTGCTCCTGGCCGTCCGTAACGGCGAACAGCTCAACGACGTCCTCTTCGGGGAGTACGGGGTGGCTTCCGTGCTTGAGCCGGGCGCCGTGGTGATCCTGGGCAGCACCGTGGGCACCGAGGCAATTCCGGCAACCGTGGCCCGGCTCGCGGAATACGGCGTGGAACTCGTTGACGCTCCGCTGTCAGGCGGCCCCAAGCGTGCCGGCGAAGGCGACCTGCTGATCGTGGTGGGCGCGTCACCCGAGGCCCAGGAAAAGGCCCTCCCCGTCCTGGAACTTCTTGCCTCCACGCTCACCATCGTGGGCGACAAGCCCGGCGACGGCCAGGCGCTCAAGACCGTCAACCAGCTCCTGTGCGGCATCCACATCGCTGCTGCAGCCGAGGCCATGGCCCTTGCTGACGCCCTGGGCCTTGACCAGGCCAAGACCCTGGCCGCGCTGGAAGCCGGCGCGGCCGGGTCCTTTATGCTCTCCAACCGCGGCCCCCGCATCCTGGAGGCCTACACGGAGGACGGCGCCGAAGTCCTCAGCCGTCTGGACATCTTCGTCAAGGACATGGGCATCGTGGGGAAGGCCACCCGCGCCGCCGGGCTGGCAGCCCCCGTTGCCGCCGCCGCCGAACAGCTCTACCTGCTGGGCCAGGCCCAGGGCCTTGCAGCCCAGGACGACTCAGCCGTCATCAAGGTTGTAGCGCCCACGAAGCGCACCGCCGCCTAAATACCCGCCCCTCCAATCCCCGGAGGTGCGACGACGGCGATCCCCCCTCCGCCGTCGCCGTACCTCCGGAATCCCCCAGGAAAAATCCCCCAAAGAAAAAGCCAGCGCCAGGTAGCCCCACCTTCTGGGAGACTGGTTAGTCAAAGGAGACACCCCCAATGAACCACCTGATGAACCCACTGATAGTGCGGGCGGCTGATGCGCCAGCCATCAAACCCGCCGTTGAGCTGGGTACTCCACTGCTGCTCACCATCGCCGCGATCGGCATCGCCGTCCTGCTCGTGATGATCATCCGCTTCAAGATCCAGGCCTTCGTGGCACTCCTGACCGTGAGCATCATGGTGGCTGTGGCCGCCCAGATCCCGCTCAAGGACGTCTTCACGGTTGTGGCCACCGGCGTCGGCGGAACCATGGGCAAGGTGGCCCTCCTCATCGCCCTCGGCGCGGTCCTCGGCCGGATGATCGAGGTCTCCGGCGGAGTCCAGTCCCTGGCTTCGCACTTCACCGAGAAGCTTGGCGCCAAGCGCGTGGCCGTGGCCCTGACCGCAGTCGGCTTCCTCGTCGCCATCCCGGTCTTCTTCGAGGTGGGCATCATCGTGCTGGTTCCCATCGTTTACGCCTTCGCAAAGATCGCCAACGTGCACCCGGTCAAGTTCGGCCTGCCCATGGCCGGCATTATGCTCGCCATCCACGTCGCCGTCCCGCCGCACCCGGGCATCGTCGCCGGCGCCGGTGTATTCGGTGCCGACATCGGCCTGATCACCCTCATCTCGCTGATGATCTGCATCCCGCTCGGGTTCCTGTCCTACTGGGTTGCCAGCATCATGAACCGCAAGGACTACGAACTCCTCCCCTCCGTCAAGGCGCAGGTGGACGAGTTCGGCTCCGACTCGCTGGTGAAGGTGGGCCACGACGGCCCCGGCGCCGCCGCCATTGCTCCGCCCCGCCCTGCGCTGATCATCTTCCTCATCGCGGCCCCGATCGTACAGATCCTCATCGGCACCCTGGGCACCCTCACCATCCCCAAGGACAACGGCCTGTACGGGCTGGCTGCCTTCATCGGCAACCCGTTCTTCGCCCTCCTCGTGGCTGTTGGCCTCTCCTTCTTCCTGCTGGCCGTCCGCCGCAACTGGTCGCTCAAGGAAACCGGCGAAATTTTCGAAGGCGCATTGCCTCCCATCGCCTCCATCCTGCTGGTGGTCGCCGCAGGCGGTGTGTTCGGCGAGGTGCTCCGTACCTCCGGAATCGGTGCCGCCCTCTCTGAAACCCTGGACCACCTTGGCCTGCCCGTCATCGTCCTGGGCTTCGTGATCTCCCTGGCCCTGCGTGCCGCCCAGGGTTCGGCCACCGTCGCGATCGTCACCACCACCGGCCTGCTCACTTCGGCCGTGATGGAAGGCGGCTACTCGCCGGCCCAGATTGCCGTGATCGTCATCGCCATCGGTTTCGGTTCGCTGGGCCTGTCCCACGTGACCGACGCCGGATTCTGGACCGTGGTGCGCTACTACGGGCTCACCGTCTCCGACGGCCTCAAGACCTGGACGGTCCTCACCACCATCCTGGGTTTCGGCGGTTTCATCCTGACGTTCCTGGTCTGGATCCTGGTGGGAGGCCTGGGCGTCTGATGCGCACCCGACTCGACCGCCTGGTCACCTCGGCCCTGCAGCAGGGTTCGGCAGTTCCCGCCTTCACCTGCTACGACTTCACCACCGCGCTGGCCGTGGTGGGCGCAGCGGAGGCAGCGGACCGGGGCGTGGTCCTGCTGGTGGCCCCCAAGACGGCCGCCACGGCCAACGGCCTGCGCCTGATCGCCGCGCTCCGCGGCCTGGCAGATGTCGCGTCCGTCCCGGTGGCAGTCCAGCTGGACCACGCCTCGGACCTTAAAGTGATGGCCGACGCCGTCGCCGCGGGGGCGGATTCCGTCCTCGCGGACGGCTCGTCCCTTCCGTATGAGGACAACATCGCCCTGGTCCGGGCGGCGCGCTCGCTGCTGCAGGCAAAGGGCTGCACCGGCGTCGTTCTTGAAGCGGAACTTGGTGGGCTGGCAGGGGACGAGGACCGCGCGTTTGAGGCGGACCAGACCGGCGTAGCTGTGGCCGGCCTGACCGACTCCGCCCAGGTGGAGGACTTCTTGGCCCGGACCGGCGCGGAGCTCCTGGCCGTGGCCGTGGGCAACGTGCACGGCAGGTACAAGGGCGAGCCGCAGCTCCGTTGGGACGTGCTCCAGGACATCGCCGTGCGGACACATATCCCGCTGGTGCTCCATGGCGCGTCCGGCATTCCGTCGGGCGAGCTGGTCAAGGCCGCCGCCATGAACGTGGGCAAGGTGAACTTCAACACCGAACTCCGCACGGGGGTCCTGTCCACGTTGCAGGAACAGCTTCCGGCGCACCGGTCCGACGGCGAGAACCTCCAGGGCCTGCTGGGTCACTGGAACACTTCGGCCAGGGAATTCGCAACCGGCGCGCTGGGCATGCTCACACGCTGACGAGCATCGAGTTTTTGTCCAGATAGTGCGTCTTCCAGGCCTCCTAAAGTCGCCAGGTCTGGACAAAAACTCCGGGGAAGGGAGGCTAGGATCAAGCCATGATCCTGGCCTCCCTTCTTTTTGCGTTCATCGCCGCTGCCCTCCACGTGTACATCTTCACTATGGAATCCGTGACCTGGACGAGGCCGGCCACCTGGAAGCGCTTCAGCGTGGCTTCCCAGGCCGACGCCGAAATTACCAGGCCGTTGGCGTACAACCAAGGTTTCTATAACCTGTTCCTGGCTATCGGGGCATTTATCGGCATTGGCTGTGTGGCCCTTGCCTCCGAAGGATCGGCCCAGGCCGTGGTGGGCTGGACCTTGGTCTTCAGCTGCTGCGGCTCCATGCTTCTCGCCGCCCTGGTGCTGGCCCTGAGCGGTAAAAAGTACCTCCGGGCCGCCGCCACCCAGGGCGCAACGCCGCTGCTCGCCGTCGTGCTCGGAGTTCTGGCGCAAGCGCTCTAGGGACACGCCTACGTCAGCCACCTGCACGTTTCTGGCTGCCGCCGCGTGACGGGCGGAGAATGGAGATAACAGCAACATCCAGCGTTTCGTAGGGATCATACGTGAATGGCGTGAAGGAGCAGGGCGCCGCCCCGGAGCACGGGCCAGCAGAGCGTGACCTGGCCATTGACCTGGTCCGGTTCTTCTGCCTGGCGCTGGTGGTGGTGGGCCATTGCATGATGGTGAGCCCGGTTCTGCACCGCGACGGCACCGTGACCACTGAAAACACCCTCGGGGACCAGCCCTGGTTTGTGCCTGTCATCTGGATCTTTATGGTGATGCCGCTGTTCTTTGTCACGGGCGGGACCACCGGGCTGCAGTCCTGGCGGCGGCTCAAGTCCCGTGGCGGCACCGGCTTCGAGTTCGCGCAGGCCCGGCTACTGCGCCTGCTCCGTCCGGCGGCGGCGCTCCTGGCGGTGATGTTCCTGGGACTCTGGGCCGCACTGCTTCTGGGCGTGGACCCCCAGGTGGTCCAGCTCATGGCCACCGGCGCCGGAATGCCGCTGTGGTTCCTGGCGGCCTACCTCGCCGCGCAGCTGAACGTCCCGCTGCTGGCCCGCTTCCATGCCCGTGCTCCGTGGCTCACCGTTGCGGTCCTGGCGGCCCTGGTGGTGGGGGTGGACTGCCTGCGCGGAGCCCTGCCCCTGCTCGCCTATGCGAACCTGGTGTTCGTGTGGAGCACCGTGCAGCAACTGGGATTCCTGATGGCGGACGGCCACTTTGCCCGGCTCTCCCACTCCGGGCTGGTGGGACTGATCGTGGCGGCCAACCTGCTGCTGGGTGTGGTCACGGGGCTGGGCCTCTACTCCGGGAATATGCTGGTCAACCTCAACCCGCCCAACCTGTGCCTGCTGCTCCTCGGCGTGTCCCAGGCCGCGGTCCTTCAGCTGTTCCGGCCGGGGCTCGGCTGGGTTTCGGGGGTGCGCTGGGTCCGCGCCGTGGTGACGGTTGCCGGGCGTCACTCCATGACCGTTTACCTGTGGCACCTTCCCTTGCTGGTGGCGATGTCCGGGCTGCTGCTCCTCACCGACTTCCCCAAACCTGCCGCCGGCACCGCCGGATGGTGGTGGGCGCGGCCACTGGTGCTGCTGGGCGTGGTGGGCCTCCTGCTCCCCGTCCTGGCCGTCTTCGGCCGCCTTGAGGAACGTCCCACGGCGTCTGTCCACACCCGCAGCCGGCCCGCCGCCGCGGTGGTGACGGCCGCCGTCGTCGTCTTCATTCCTGTGGCGGACGCCGCCTTCAATGGCCTGACCTTGGGGTTGCTGGGAGGCGGCGCGGCATGCTTCGCACTCGCCGTGCTGCTCCTGGGCCGGTTGCCGGAACGTGTGCCGGAACGACTGATTCCGGCCCGGCGCCAGTCGGACGGCGGGGAGACGGACGGGACCGCCGGCGGGACGACGGGCGGGGCATTGCCAGCGGGGCCAAGTAGTGCCAGTGTCGAACCATGACTGAGAACATGATTTCCACAGAGGACAAATTCAGCCCTGACGTCACACTGGCCAGGAATGATGCGGACCACTGTTACGAGCTGCGGGTGGGCGGGAAGATCGCAGTTCAGTGCTTTTTCCTGGACAAACCCGGGCACGTGGATTTCACCAGCACGGAGACGGCGGAGGGATTCAAGGGCCAGGGCTTGGGCAAGGTGCTGGTCCACTTTGCCTTGGATGACGTGGTGGCGGCCGGGAAACGGATCATTCCCACTGACCCGTTTGTTGCCCCCTACGTGCGGCGGCATGAGGGCTACAAACAGTATGTCGACTGGCCTGAGGTCTGACCGTTAGCTGGGGTCTGCCCGTTACGCCGGCGTCCGGCCGTCCTTCCCGGTCCCTAGTCCTTCCCGGTCCCTAGTCGAAGTGCGTTACGGGACGGCTGTCGGACGAGACTGAGGCTACGAGATGTTCTGCGACGGTCCGGAGTTTCTGGTTCCTGGAGCTTGATGCCTTGACCAGGATCCCCATGGCGTCCTCCTGCGAGCACCGGTTCTGGCCCATGATGATTCCTGCGGCCAGGTCGATGGCGGTCCGGGACTCCATAGCCGCCCTGAGATCGGCTGCCAGCTGCTGCCCCGTGGCAACGCGCACTGCCAGGCGGAGGGCGCATTGCGCGTTCGCTGCGAACATTTCGGCGCTTTCCAGGGCGTCTGAATCAAACGCGTTCACGGCCGGCGCAAAGATATTCAGCGCTGCCTTGGCGTCCTCATCGAGGGTGAGGGGGACCGCCAGCACGCTCAGCTGGCCCAGCTGTGCAATGGCGACGCCGTATTCCGGCCAACGAGCGTCCGTCCGTGTGTCGGGGACCAGCACGGTTGTGCCGGTGTTCATCGCGTGCAGGCAAGGCCCGGCGCCGTAATTCTGCTGGATCTCGTCCATGATGCGCGCTTCAGGGTCACTCCAGGCAGCTGTGGTGGTCCGCCTGCGCCGGCTCAACGTGACGGCGCACACCACCGGGAGTTCCATGGACCCGGAAATGGCACGGGCAGCAAGGTCACAGAGTTCGTGCAGGAACTCATTGACGTCACTGCTGTCGACCACGAGGTTCTGCAGCTGCTCTGTCACAGCCGGGGATAGGACTGAGCTGTCAACCGCTGACGTATCCATATCTCAGTCTAGGTCCGCTGGGAGCCAAAGGCGCGGCCTTGAAGTGGTTATCTCAGGGCGGAATGTCAACACGACGCGCCGTAACAAGGGGCCCGGGGTTGTGACCTGGGCGACATTTTCGTAAGGTCGTTAGTGGGCCATGCAGCCGGACCCTCAAGATCTTTTTCGTGGAGATTCCATTGAGCCACAAACTTTCCCATCACAAGCTGCGCCTTATTGTCCACGTGGATCTGGACCCGGGACACATCACCGTAGATGTGGGCGGATGCCTGACGCAGTCCAACTTTCCGGCCTTGCTGCACTTGCTCCTCCGCGCGCAGCGCCTGGTATCAGGACCCGAAATAGCGCTCAATCTGCAGCGTGCCATTCACCTTGATGCGGGAGTTCTGGCCCACCTGCGCCACATCGCCAGCCCGGGATCCCACCGCGCGGGCCAGCATACGGCCATCCATCACGAAATGGGGCGGGCGGCCGCCGCGGCCCTCGAGGAAGCGGACGACTTTCATCTGACCATCGTTGAGCCTGTATACCTGCCTGTATGCCCCATCCACTCCGCGAAGGAGCTGGCAGCGGCGCGCCTGGATGTGGCCGAGGCCGCGATTGTTGAGCACCCCAACCAGCCGACAGATACGGCCAATCCCGTGCGGCCGTCCCGTGCTGCCTCCGCCAAGCGCACCACGCGCCAGCGGACACTTAAGGCCCACAAAGTACACCTCTGAAATGCAGGGTGTCATCTGCCCGTTCGCGCCGGGGTGCATTTCCTTAACGCGCGGCGCGCTGCCATTGCACTGCGTGCCAGAACAGCAGGCACATGATTGCCAATGTGCCGCTAAGCGCTGCAAAGGGCGCGAAGGTAACAAGGACAAAGCTTAGCGGTACGGCGCCGGAACTGGATGTGGAACCAGAGAAAGCATTGGTGAATCCCCAGATTCCCCCGAATACCAGTCCGGCCGCAAGGATCCACAGGATGGCGATAAACGGGTTGAACCATCTCCAGCCGGCACCCTTGGTTCCGTCTGCGTTGTGATCGCCGCTTGTCGCCCCCGGATTTGCGGGTTTCCCGTCCTGGTCCACCTCATGGAATCCGACTTTGTTCGCCTCGGCCTGCTCCACGTTTCCCCCTGTTTGATTCGTGTGGCTCACGTTTGCTGATACAAGAGCCTAGTTGCTATCGGCATCACCCTGGCTGGCCTCCGCGGGGTATTCTGCACGGGTTTGCTGATGCGGGCCAGTCAATGACGCAGTTGGCTTCCGAAAATCCGCATAGTTCCGGGCCTTGAGATAAATACATCACAAAAGTTTGACGAAAAGGTTGTCCTAAGTAAGGCTTGCCTTGCTAGACCCCCGACGTCGAACGAAGGATGACCATCGTGCCGCTGCTGCCCCGCGTTGAAGAGATGAGAGCGGTCGTAACCCGTGAAGGCGAAGACTTACCCGGGAGGGATTTCGGCTCCCGGGTGGAGCTTGCCTTCGCTGCCACCAACCATCTGTTCAACGCCCGGAACTCCACCCGATACGTGGCGCAGGTGCTGCAGGGGGTCAACGCCGTTGCCACCAAACTGGACCGCACCACCCAGCCGTTCACCGGCGTCGGACCTGCCGAACTGAAGACGCGCATCGGCGCCGTGGATCTGGACCGGCCGCTCCCGGACACCGCCGCGGCCCTGGAGGAGCTTGAATCCGTCTACCTGCGCGACGCCGTCTACTTCCACGATGCCAAGTACGCCGCCCACCTCAATTGCCCCGTGGTGATCCCTGCACTGGTGGGGGAAGCCATCCTGTCGGCGGTGAACTCGTCGATGGACACCTGGGACCAAAGTGCCGGCGCCACCATGATCGAGCGTCGGCTCATTGAGTGGACTGCCGACCGGCTGCAGCTGGGGGATACAGCCGACGGCGTTTTCACTTCCGGCGGCAGCCAGTCCAACCTCCAGGCCCTGTTGATTGCCCGCAACCATGCGGTGGCCGGTCTCCGGCAGCAACCGGGCAACTCAGGCCTCCGGCTGCCGGCCCTGCTGGAGAAGCTGCGTATCTTCACCTCAGCGGACGGCCACTTCAGCGTCCAGAAGTCCGCGTCCATGCTGGGGCTGGGGTTCGACGCCGTCATCTCCATCCGCTGCGCAGCCGACCGCCGGATGGACCCCGCCGCGCTCGCTGAGGCCATGGCGGAAGCGTACGACGGCGGACTGGTGCCGATGGCGGTGGTGGCCACCGCCGGGACCACAGACTTCGGAGCGGTGGACCCGCTCGCAGAACTTTCCGCCCTGGCCCGCGCCTACGGTGCCTGGTTCCACGTGGACGCAGCGTATGGCGGCGGGCTGATGGTTTCAGGCCGCTACCGCCACCTGCTGGACGGCACGCGGCTGGCTGATTCCGTCACCGTGGATTTCCATAAAACGTTCTTCCAGCCTGTCAGCTCCAGCGCCCTGCTGGTCCGCGATCGCGCCATGCTCAGGCACATCACCTATTACGCGGACTACCTGAATCCGGAAAGCGCCGCACTGGCAGAGATTCCCAACCAAGTGGACAAGAGCATCCAGACCACACGCCGCTTCGACGCCCTCAAACTCTGGCTCACCCTGCGCATCATGGGTGCGGACGCCATCGGCGCCCTCTTTGACGAGGCGATTGATTTGGCCGCCCGCGTGGGGTCGCTGCTGGCGGCAGACGACGATTTCGAGCTCGCCGCCGAGCCCCGGCTCAGCACGTTGGTGTTCCGTTACCGGCCACGCGTGGACGGTCCGGACGGTGGTGAAAGGCTTTCGGAGGACGCCGCGGATGGGCTCAATCCAGCCATCCGAGCGGCCGTTTTCGCCTCGGGCAAGGCCGTGGTGGCCGGCACGAAGGTGGAGGGCCGGCACTACCTGAAGTTCACGCTCCTCAACGCCGAAGCAACCTTGGAGGACATCGGCGAGATCATCAGCGTCCTGCGCAGCACAGGGGCCGGGTTGCTCCAGGACGAGCTGCAGCAGAGCGAGGCGTCCGCATGAGCCGCGTTTACGACTTCGCCGGCATCGGCGTCGGTCCCTTCAATCTGGGGCTCGCGGCGCTCAGCGAACCCGTGGATGGCCTGGACGGTGTGTTCCTGGAGCGTCGGGACTCCTTCGACTGGCACCCCGGCATGATGCTGGAACCGGCCCACCTGCAGGTGCCCTTCATGGCGGATCTGGTAACGCTCGCGGACCCCACTTCGCCGTATTCGTTCCTGAACTTCCTCAAGCAGACCGGCCGGCTCTACCGCTTCTATATCCGCGAGAACTTCTATCCGCTGCGGGCAGAGTTCAACCAGTACTGCCAGTGGGTGGCCGGGCAGCTGCCTTCAGTGCGTTTTAGCACGGATGTGCTGGATGTGGCGTACGACGCCGGTGTGTACCGTCTTTCCGTGAAAGGTCCGGGCGGGCCGGAGGTGCTGTTGGCCCGGCGGCTGGTGCTGGGCACCGGAACCTCGCCGTATCTGCCGGCGGCCTGTGAAGGGATAGTGGAGGCTGCCGCCAACGGCGGTCAAGGAGTGGTCCTCCACAACTCGGAGTATATGTCCAGGAAAAGTGAGCTGCAGCGGCAACGCAGCATCACGATTGTGGGCGGCGGCCAGAGTGCCGCGGAGGTCTATTACGAGCTGCTGCAGGAAATCGACGTCCATGGCTACCAACTGAACTGGGTCACCCGTTCCGGGCGCTTCTTCCCGCTCGAATACACCAAGCTGACGCTGGAGATGACCTCGCCCGAGTATGTGGATTACTTCCATGGACTGCCGCAGGACCAGCGCGACGGCCTCATCAAGAGCCAAAAGAACCTCTACAAAGGAATCAATTCCGAGCTGATCGACGCCATCTACGACCTGCTCTACACCAAGAGCCTCTCCGGCATGGTGGACACCCAGTTGCTGACGCACTCGTCGCTGACCGGGGCCCAGTGGGACCCGACCACCGGCACCCATACCCTGCAGCTGAGGCATGAAGAACAGGAGGCCGCGTACACCCTGGACAGCGAAGCCGTGGTTCTGGCCACCGGCTACGCCTACCGGGAGCCTGGCTTCCTGGCTGGCGTTCAGGACAGGATCGCACGGGACTCCGCCGGAAGGTTCGCCGTGAACCGGAACTACAGCACCGGCGTCGAACCCGGCGAGATCTTTGTGCAGAACGCCGAGCTGCATACGCACGGCTTTGTCACACCTGACCTGGGCATGGGCGCCTACCGCAACTCCTGCATCCTGCGGGAGATCACCGGCCGTGAGGTGTACCCGGTGGAGCGCAGCATCGCCTTCCAGTACTTCGGGGCGCCCGGCCCCGCGCCAGACCGTGACGGCGCCAGGCTCACCAGCGCTGGCGTGCCAGAGGCCAGCGGGACGGCGGTCCCGGCATGAGGTTCACGTTCCGGTGCCTGGACGCCAAGGCCGACGCCCCCCTCCTCCACACCTGGGTGACCCAGCCCTACGCATCCTTCTGGGGCATGTTGTCCTCTACAGTCGACGAAGTTGTAGAGGAATACTCCAAGATCCAGGCCAGCGGGCATCACCACGCGCTGTTGGGACTCGACGGCGGTGTTCCCGCCTTCCTGACGGAAGAGTACCTGCCGGCTGCCTCTCCGCTGGCGGGTGCCTACGCGGTGCAGCCGGGGGACCTGGGCATGCATCTGCTGGTGGCGCCGCCGTCGGGAGGGCCCAAGCCCGGGTACACCGCCGCTGTGATGGACGCAGTGCTGGAGCGGCTTTTCCAGAAGCCCGGCGTGGAACGGGTGGTGGTGGAGCCCGATGTACGGAACACCAAAATCCACGCCCTCAACGAACGGCTGGGCTTCCAGCCGGCCGGGGTGGTGGAGCTGCCGGATAAACAGGCACTGCTGAGCTGCTGCACCCGCACCGAGTACCTGGCCGCCCGGGCGGCCCTCCAACAGCCTGTAAACCTTTCAACGACGACCCACCAGGGAGCATGACTGTGACCACCATCGACTTCGATCCCGCCCTCATTGCGGGGCACACCGGAAACAGGGCAAACACGGCCCCCCATCTCACCCCGGAGCGCTGGGCCAAAGCCAACCGCCACCTGGTCCGCAAGGAGCTGGCCGAATTCTCGCACGAACGCATCCTCATGCCCGAGCGCCTGGACCCCACGGACACAACGGCAGGCGCGCCGGAGCACGCGTCACCGGCGCAGTACCGGGTCCGGAGCGACGATGCCTCTGCGGAATACTCCTTCACTGCCCGGCAGCTGGCGATGGATCACTGGTCCATCGATGCCGACTCCATCCGCTGCTCCAGGAACGGCAGGGATGCCGCCCCGGACGCACTGCGCTTCATCACCGACTTCCGGGACACCTTGGCGATTCGCGAGGAGATGCTGCCGGTCTACCTCGAGGAGATCAGCAGCACACTCGCCAGCCATGCCTACAAGCAATGGCTGGGCCAGCCACCGTCCAAGGAGCTCGTGGCCGGGGTCACCCGGGGCAGCAACCCCGCTGCCGACTTCCAGGCCATCGAACGCAGCATGACAGAGGGCCATCCCTGCTTTGTGGCCAACAACGGACGGCTGGGTTTCGGGATCAGCGACTACAAGGCGTTTGCCCCGGAGGCGGGTGCCCCGGTGCAGCTGGAATGGATCGCGGTCCACCGCAGCCAGGCGGCCTTCACCTCCAGCGCAGGCCTGGACTACCGCGCGCACCTGGACGCCGAGCTGGGTGGGGCGGCCCTGGCATCCTTTGATGCGGAACTCAGCGCGCCGGACCTGGACCCTGCCCAGTATTTCCTGATGCCGGTGCATCCCTGGCAGTGGGAAAACAAGCTTACTGTCACTTTCGCGGCCGAGATCGCCCGGCAGCACATCGTGCACCTTGGGACCGGGGCGGACAGCTACCAGGCGCAGCAGTCCATCCGCACCTTCTTCAACACCAGCGCACCGGCCAAGTGCTACGTCAAGACTGCGATGTCCGTGCTGAACATGGGCTTTATGCGCGGCCTGTCGCCGCAGTACATGAAGGCTACACCGGCCATCAATGACTGGCTCCGGAACCTGATCAGCTCCGATCAAGCACTCCAGCGGCGCGGCCTGGCCATGATCAGCGAGATCGCGGCCATCGGCTACCACAACAGTTATTACGAAGCCGCGTCCGCCAGCGGTTCACCGTATCGGAAGATGCTGTCCGCGCTGTGGCGGGAGAGTCCGCTGCCGCTGCTCGAGGACGGCCAGCAGTTGGCAACCATGGCGTCGCTCCTGCACGTTGATTCGGAGGGCACCCCAATGGTTTCGGCCCTGATGGAGCGTTCCGGGTTGGGACCCGTTGAGTGGCTGCGCCGGTACTTCGAGGCCTACCTCATTCCCTTAGTGCACTGCCTGTACCGTTACGAGCTGGCCTTTATGCCTCACGGCGAGAACGTGATCCTGGTGCTGGACAACGGCGTGCCGGTCCGCGCGATCATGAAGGACATCGCCGAGGAGATCGTGGTGATGGGGGACAGGCTGGATCTTCCCGAAGAAGTGGCCCGGATCCGCGCCGACATTCCGGACGGCGAAAAGGTCCTGGCCATCTTCACGGATGTTTTCGACTGCATCTTCCGCTTCCTCGGCGCACTGCTGGTGGAGGACGGCAAACTCAGCCAGGACGACTTCTGGGGCACCGCGGCCAAGGCCATCCAGGATTACCAGGCAGAGCACCCTGAACTTGCGGACCAGTTCGCCCACCATGACCTTTTTGCCGCGGACTTTGAGCTGTCCTGCCTGAACCGCCTCCAGCTCCGGAACAACCAGCAGATGCTGGACCTCACGGATCCGTCCGGGGGGCTGCAAATGGCGGGCCGGCTGGCGAATCCGCTGGCTGGGTTCACCTCAGCGCGTGGATGAGGTGACTAGGCTGGGGCCATGACGCCACACAGCGGAAAACCTACGGCCCTCATCACCGGTGCCAGCGCAGGCCTGGGCGTGGAATTTTCCCGCCAGCTCGCAGAGCAGGGCCATAACCTGGTGCTTGTGGCCCGGGACAGGGAGCGGCTGGAGGCCGCGGCGCACGAACTGGAAAACAACTACAGCATCACTGCTGAGGTGCTCGCCGCCGACTTGACCGACGACGCCGGCGTGGCTGCCGTCGTCGAACGCCTTTCCGATGAGGCGCGCCCGGTGGAGATCCTGGTCAACAACGCCGGTTTCGGGCTGCTGCGGTCCTTTGAAGAGAATGATATCGAGGATGAAAAAGCGCATCTGAAGCTTCTCGTGGAAACTCCCATGGTGCTGAGTCATGCCGCGCTGAAGGGGATGCTGTCGCGCCGTTCCGGGAAGATCATCAACGTGGCGAGCGTGGCGGCGTTTCTGCCGCGGGGAACGTACTCGGCGGCGAAGGGGTGGCTGGTGGCTTTCAGCCGCTGGGCCAACCTGGCGTACTCCCCACAGGGCGTCACCGTCACGGCAGTGTGCCCTGGGCTGACGCACACCGAGTTCCACGACCGCATGGAGATGGACAAGTCGGCGGCCCCGCCGTGGATGTGGCTGAAGCCGGACCGTGTGGTCCGTGAGGGCTTGGCCGCCAGTCAGCACGGCAAGGCAGTTTGGGTCCCCTCCAAAAGGTACAGAATCATGATGGCCGCTGCGCAAGTGCTGCCGGCCCGTCTGACAACGGGCCCCCCCGAAGGGCGAGGTAGCGGCGACGCCACGCAGTCCGGCTCCAGGCGATCGCAACCAGCCGTTGGGGTCAAGCAGCCTCCCCGGATCGTCAGCGGCACTCCTTGACACTTCTTGTGGCGCTGAGGAACATCGAAGGTGCCGGAGCAGCTGGCGGTCTCTAAGGAGTCCAGCTGCGGACCGGACCCTTGAAGGGCCACGAAATGCTGTCAGCCTTTACCCGGGTCGTTTGGCTCCGCCTTGCAGCGCTGGCCATCGCAACCATGGTGGGATCTTCCCTTGGAGCCTGCACTGGAGCGCCGGATCCGCCCGACCAGCAGTCGCCGACGGCGAAGGCCTTCGTCCCCGTGCTGGAGCGGTACAGCGAGGATGTGCTCGAAGCCGGGGCCCCGGCCGTCTTTATCCAGATGAAGTCGCGGGTGGGGGAATGGTCCAAAGCCGCCGGTGTCCGAAGCCTTGAGAACCAGGAGCCGGTCCAGCTGACGGACCAGGTCCACGTAGGCGACATCACTTCCACCATGGTGGCAGTCTCGGTCATGAAGCTCGTGGAGGAAGGGAAGGTCCGGCTGGATGACCCGATCACCCAGTATCTGCCGGAACTCGAGAATGTGATCCGCCCTTCCTGGCCGGTCACTGTCCGCAGTTTGCTCAACCACCGGTCCGGAATGCCTAATTATCTGGAAGCCGTTGATGGATCCGAGCCCTTGAGTCATGAAAACCGCCTGGCTCTGGCCGGGACCCTCCCCTGGAAACACAATGGCTCGATCAGCGTCTACATATACTCGCGATCAGACTATGCGGCGTTGGCGCTCCTCGTCGAAAAGTTGCGCGGCCGGGCGCTTGAAGAGGTCCTTCACGTGGACATCGCGGAACCCCTGGGGCTGCAGGACACTCTCATGACGGGCAGCCAACCTGGTCCGCAAAAGATGGTTCACGGTTACATCCTCTTGGATGGCGGCGGTCGGGAGGATACGACGCTGCCTGCAATCCTCATCGGGTCCGCCGACAGCGGGATGATCTCCACCGTCGTGGACCTCAACACTTTTACCGCCGCACTCATCCACGGGAAGCTCCTGAAGCCCAGCACTGTGCTGGAAATGCTGGCACCAAACCAGCATGAGTACGGTTTGGGGCTCATGAAACGGCGCGATGCCTGCTCCAATAACTCCTACGTGGGCCATTTCGGGCAAGTACAGGGGTACGTGTCAGTTGCCCTGACCAGCGCCGATGGTTCTAGGCAACTGGCGATGGCTCTTGCGTACCCACCCGAAACGTGGTTCGCGGCGCTCAGCCCGTCATCGTCAACGGAGGACTTCAATCGCCATGCCGAGAAGATGTTGGAGGTCGCCGTGGAGGCGCTCAACCTGGCTTGTTAGCGGCACAGCCGAGGCCCGCACTGCGTCATTCCCCCAAGGAAATCACGCAGGACGGGCCTCATGAGCGCGGGCTACAAGGCGTACCCGGACAGGCTGGTTACACCGGGGCCGGAACCTTTTCGGCCGGAGCTTCATCGGCCGAGGCGTTGGCGTCGATGACGTCCTGGGATTCGAACGGCATTTCGTCCAGGTCGATCAGCGGGTTCTCGTCCTGGGTGGCAACAAGTTCGCGGGCCTCTGCCTGGGTGTCCACGCTGGGCATGGAACCGGGCAGCGGACGCTGGGCCGATTCCTTAAGGAAGTAAATCGCGACGGCGCCAATCAGGGAGGTGCCCATGAGGTAGTAGGCGGGCATCATGTCATCGCCGGTCGCCGTGATCAGCGCTGCGACGATGAACGGCGTGGTGCCGCCGAAGATGGCCACGGCGAAGTTGTAGGCAATACCCATGGCGCCGTACCTGCTGGCAGTCGGGAACTGCGCGGGCAACGCCGAGGCGAGGTTCGCTATATAGAACGCCACCGGGAACGCAATCATTGACAGGCCTGCCAGTGTGGACCAGACATCCCCAATGCCGATCAGCAGGAACGCCGGGATCGCGAACACCACTGTGCTGACGGCGCCGATCCACAAAACGGGACGGCGGCCGATCCGATCAGACAGCTTCCCTGTGAGGGGAATGCAGAGGGCCATGATCACCAGCACGGGGATGGTCAGCAGCGTGCCATGGACAGGGTCGTAGCCCTTGGACTCCGTGAGGTACGTCGGCATGTAGGACGTCAGCGCATAACCAACAGTGTTGGCCGCGGCGACAAGGATCATGGCCACGAGGAGCGAGCGCCAATAGGCCTTTACGATTCCGAGCGGGCCCTTGGCTGCGTCCACATCGGCTGCAGCCGCGTCCTGCCCGACGGATTCCTGGGCATCCATGGTGGCCTGGAACTGTGGGGATTCCTCGATCTTGTTCCGGAAGTAGATGGCGATGAGGCCCAGCGGACCAGCAATCAGGAACGGAATGCGCCAGCCCCATTCCTCCATGGCGGTCTGGCCAAGGGTCAACTGCAGGACCGAGACCAGCGCCGCGCCCAGGGCGAAGCCAAGGTAGCTGCCCATGTCCAGGAAGCTTGCAAAGAAGCCACGGCGCTTGTCCGGGGCGTATTCGCTCACGAACGTGGTGGCGCCGGCGTATTCACCGCCGGTGGAGAAGCCCTGCACGAGCTTCAACAGCACCAGGAGGGCCGCGGCCCAGATGCCGATCTGCGCATAGCCTGGCAGCAGCCCGACGGCGAACGTGCTCGCCGCCATGATCATCAGCGTTGCGGCGAGTACCTTTTGCCGCCCCACCTTGTCGCCAAGCCAGCCGAACACGACGCCGCCGAGTGGACGGGCGATAAAGGTGGCGGCGAACGTTCCCAACAGGAACAGCGTCTGGACGGACTTGTCGGCCTCGGGAAGGAAGACGGGTCCCATGGTGGTAATCAAGTAGCCGAATACGCCGACGTCGAACCATTCCATGGTGTTGCCCACGATGGTTCCGCCGAGGGCTTTCTTCAGCATGGGTTGATTAACGACGTTCACGTCGGACTCTTTGAGCCGGCGCCTTGCAAGTATCTTTGGTTTCCTCACACTTTGTGGTGTGACAATTCCTGGGTCTTTGTTGGTTCCGCTGGCGTTGTTCACGCCTGCTGAAGAGTCGGTCATGCTTCGGTCTGTGGGCATTTCTGCAGCTCCTGTGGAGGTGATTTGCTTGCGACTTGTAGCTGCCCCGCTCTGGGCAGGCCTTCAATTTTACGCGAATTCCGGGCCAATACAGAGCCGGATGGCGTAGGATCACTTGTTTCAGGGCCTTTTATGCCGCTCTTATCTGATTTGTTTTGGCCGCTCTCGCCCCGCCATCACTGGCATCCCGCCTGTCGCAACCCATCGTTATCGGAATGTTTTCACCCCCGCCCCTATTTGCGGGCTTTTCGGCGACCGGCCGGCGCTAAAAGTGACGGCGGCCACGGACCTTTCAGCCGACCGACGGATCGCCCATGGGCTCAAAATGGGGGTTCACAAGCCACCGGCTTGCTGCCTATTGTTGTGCCATGGGAACACTGATTTTTGAGTAGGCGGACGCCTGCGGCCTGGCTTCGGCCCGCCCCGTCCCTGCTGATCTCGTCAGACAAGCTGATCCTCCTCAGAAAGGTTCCATTCAATGACTGAACACGACTCTCCCGGCCAGCCCGCGGCGGGGGATGGCCAGGAAGCCTCCCGTGAGCCGGACAAACCAGCGTCCAGCGGCATCAGATCCCGGCTGACGGAAGCCCAGAAGGCCATGCTTGAGAGCAAATCCCGGGGCGGCGACGCTGGCCTGCGGAGTGTGGGCAAAAGCCACAAACCGACCCATGCGAGCGGCAAACAGGGGCCTGCCGAGAAGAAGGTCCGCTGGTAACTCCGGCGACAAGAAGGTAGTGCAGTCCTGTAGCTGGTGAACACTTCATTTCATTGCGGAAAGGAAGAAAAATGGCTGAACAACATGTAGGAGCAAAGATTGAACCGGAGGTTGCGAGTCACATCGCAGCAGCTATGGACAAGCCGTTAATGCCGGGGGTGGCCACCACCGCCGTGACCACGGCCATGGCCGGGGAGCGGCAGTGGCCGGACGGCAACGGCAAGCGGCGGCACCCCAAGGAACGCGGTACTGGCCAGGGGCGGATGGGGCATGAGGCAGCGGTGACGGCCGTGCATCGGACCAGCCGCCCGCAGCTGCCGCACTCCTCCTGAGGACGCGCATTTGACCTGACGACAAGGAAAAGGCCTGGCGACACCCATATTCGCGTGTCGCCAGGCCTTTTCCGTGTCCTCTGAGAATTTGCGCGTCGCCAGCGAGGCGGCGCCCTGCGTCCCTGACCAGTAGCGTTACGCCTCGGCCACCACCTCGTCGGCGTCCTTGTCCAGCCGCCACCCCCGCCAGACCGGATGTCTGAGCTTCCCGCTGCCTGTCCATTGGCCGAAAGTCACCTCACCGACCAGTCGCGGTGTCACCCAGTGGGCGTCCGAGGCGTCCTCGCGGGGCACATCGTCGAAAGGTGAAGTTTTCCGCGCCAGATCGTCCACCTTCTGCCGGAGTTCCTCAAGTTCACGCAGACTGAAACCGCTGCCCACCCGGCCCACATACCGCAGTTTATTGCCGTCGGGGATGCCCACGAGAAGCGAACCCACCGAGCTCTGCCGCCCGCCTTTGCCCGGCCGCCAGCCGCCCACCACCACTTCCTGGGTCTGCTCCAGCTTGATCTTGATCCAGGTCCGGGTCCGGTGCCCGCTGACGTACCGGCTGTCCGTCCGCTTGGCCATCACCCCCTCAAGCCCCAGCTCCTGTGCGCTCGCCAGGATGTGGTCGATCCGGTCGTCCAGGACGGGGGACAGCTCCACGGGGCACGCCGACGGGTGGTGGAACTCCTCGAGCCGCTGCCGCCGCTTGTCGAGCGGAAGACGGCGGAGGTCCTTCCCGCCGTCGGACAGGAGGTCAAAAAGCATCAGCCGGACCGGAATAGCGGCGCGGGCTTTTGCGACGTCGGCGGGCCGGGTCAGCTTCATGCGTCCCTGGAGCACTCCGAAGTCGGGTTTGCCGGAAGGCCCGACGGCGATGATCTCACCGTCGGCGACGAACGGCCGGTCCGGCCAGCAAGTCCGGTCGGTCAGCTCGGGGTAGGTTGCGGTGACGTCATTACCGTTGCGGCTGAAGATGCGGACCTTCTTCTCGTCTGCGACGATCACGGCACGGACGCCATCCCATTTGAGTTCATAACGCCAGTCGCTGCCCTGAAGGTCGGCGGCGGTACCGGCGGTTGCCATCATGGGACTGAAATCTTCGGCGCGGGCCGCCACTGCCGGCCCCTCGGCTTCCCGCCTTTCGGTTCTGTCGTCGGGCTCATCGTCATCCGCCGGAGCCTTCCGCGGATGGAATGTGTGGTGTTCCTTGTCCATCAGATGGATGAGCCACTGCCCTTCGGCATCCTTGCCCTGGCCCCGTCCAGTGTTGATCAGGGCGAACTTCTTGGTTCCACCCAGTCCCCCGTTTTCGGAGCCCGTCAGCGTGACGATGACCTCCCGGCCGTTAATCCACTTCTCAAGTTCATACGTGCCGTGGTCCCAGATAGTGACTTCCCCGGCGCCGTACTGGCCCTTCGGAATGGTGCCTTCGAAAGTGGCGTAGTCCAGGGGGTGGTCCTCGGTCTGGACCGCCAGATGGTTCTTGCCGCCGGATTCGGGAACGCCCTTGGGGAGGGCCCAGGACACCAGAACGCCTTCATGCTCCAGCCTGAAGTCGAAGTGCAGCCGGCTGGCGTGGTGCTCCTGGATCACGAACGTATCCCCGGCGCCCTCGGAGCCGGTAAACGGCTCCGGCGTCGCATTCGGATCGCGCATGGAACGATACTTCTCCAGGCGTGGATGAGCGCCGCCGTCGTCGTGCTCTTTGGCAGGGTGCCCTGAACCGCTTGCGACGGCGGCAAAAGGGTCCTTGCCCGCCTTGACCCGGCGCATCACGGCTTTGTAGTCGAGATGCTGCAGGTTGGAGGAGCTGAGCTCGCGCCAGGTCCGCGGCGCAGCAACCATAGGGGTTGGCCTGCCGCGCAGGGAGTAGGGAACGATGGTGGTTTTGGCCGCGCTGTTCTGGCTCCAGTCCACCAGGACCTTGCCCTTGCGCAGTGTCTTCTTCATGTCGCTGACGGCGAGGTCCTTGTGGTCGGACTCCAGGGCCCGGGCCAATTCATGGGCAAACTCCGAGATCTGATCCGAGGTCTGGGTTCCGTCCAGGCCGGCATAGAGGTGGATGCCCTTGCTGCCGCTGGTCACGGGGACAGGGTTAAGGCCTACGTCCTGCAGGATGGCCCGCGCCAGGAACGCTACTTCAACGCATTCCTCCAGTCCGGCGCCTTCGCCGGGATCCAGGTCCAGCACCAGCCGGTCCGGATTCAGCTGCCTGCCGTGTGAGTCAACCTGCCACTGGGGGACATGGATTTCCAGCGAATTGATCTGGCCGAACCACGTCAGGGTGGCTTGATCGTTGACCATGGGGTAGTAAATGGTGCGTTCCTTGTGCGTGATCGCGGCGCGCGGGAGCCAACCCGGCGCAGAGTCCTCCAGGTTCTTCTGGAAGAACACTTCGGCGGGCTTCTCCCCGGTGCCCACGCCATTGACCCATCGTTTGCGGGTGGCGGGACGCTTGGCAGCGGCCGGGATCAGGACATGTGCCACGGCGGCGTAGTAGGCCAGCACGTCGGCCTTGGTGGTGCCGGTCTCCGGGTAGATGATTTTGTCCAGGTTGGTGAGGGTCAGTTCCCGCCCGGCCACCCGGACGCGCTCCTTATGGCCGGCCATGGGTCTTCACCTCCGGCCAAGTCTGATGTTCACTTGAGGGATGAGAGCCATCTGGAAAGGTGCCATCGCGTTCGGCCTGGTCAACGTGCCTGTGAAGGTCTACAGCGCCACCGAGGACCACGACATCAGCCTCCATCAGGTCCACAACGCCGACGGCGGCCGGATCCGGTACCAGCGCCGCTGCGAGGTCTGCAGCAAAGTCATCGACTATTCGGACATCGAGAAGGCCTACGAGGACGAAGGCAAGACCGTGGTGCTCTCCAAGGAGGAGCTCAAGGCGATCCCGGCCGAAAACAGCCACGAGATCGAGGTGGTGCAGTTTGTGCCGTCCGAGCAGCTGGAGCCCATGATGTTCGAGAAGAGCTACTATCTGGAGCCGGACTCCAAATCTCCCAAGGCTTACGTCCTGTTGCGCCGTGCGCTTGAAGACACGGACAGAGTGGCCATTGTGCAGTTCGCCCTGCGGGACAAGACGAGGCTCGGTGCCCTGCGCATCAAGGATGACGTGCTGGTACTGCAGTCCCTCCTGTGGCCTGATGAGGTTCGGGAAGCCAACTTCCCGTCCCTGGACACGTCCATCCGGATCTCCGCGCAGGAGCGTGAGATGTCCGCAGCCCTGGTGGAGTCCATGGCCGCAGACTTTGAGCCCGACGCCTTCACCGACGATTACCAGGTGCAGCTCCGCCAGCTTATCGAGGCGAAGCTGGAGAAGGGCGATTCCCTGGACACTGAGGAGACGTTCGGGGTTGAGGCAGGGGAGGCAGGCAAGGGTGAAGTGATCGACCTGATGGAGGCGCTCAAGCGCAGCCTGGACCGGAAACGTGGAGGTGGTTCGGCCGCGTCCTCCGTTGACGAAGACAGCGAAGAGTCGGCGGACGAGGCCCCTGCCAAATCGGGCACCAGGTCCGGGACGCGGACTGCCTCCAAGGCCCCTTCCAAGACTGCTGCCACCAAGACTGGTGCCACCAAAGGTGCGGCATCCAAGAGTTCGGCTTCCAAGAGTGCAGAGCCTAAGACGGCCGGGGCCAAGACGACTGCCAAAGCCACCACAGCCAAAGCCACATCCCGAAAACCCGCAGCCAAGTCTGAACCCGCTGCGTCCGCCAAGTCCTCCCCCGCCCGCGCGCGCAAGGGTGCGTGACGCTGCCTGCGGTCTCGCAGCTGGTCCGGGGATGGCCGCCGCCTAGGAGTTCCGGAGGGCGGAGATAAGTTCGCTCTTCTTCTTGGCGGAATAGCCGGTCAGGCCTATTTCCTTGGCCTTCGCCTTGAGCTGGGGGACAGTCCAGTCATCGTAGTCGCCGGACTTGCCGCCTTTGCGTCCCACCGCGGACCGTCCCTTCTTGGCGGCCGCATTGGAGGCGCGGGCCGCCTTTTGCTTGGACGCTCCGTCGTCGCGGAGTTCCTCGTATAGTTTAGGATCCTTCACGCTCGGGTTCTTCTTGCCGGGCATGTCATCCTCCTTCAACCGGGTCTGGCCTTCGGGGCTTTGTCCGACCGCATGGGGTCAGGCTTCCACGCTAATTCCGGCACACAGTAAAAACAAGGACGTACTAAGGCTGCTTGCCTTTTGGGGAGCGCAGATCAGTCACTCTCGGGCGTGCCCGTGTTCAGTACTTGGAAATCGGCTCCGAGTTCGACTTCGACTTGGGACCCGTCGTCGCGGACGATCTCCACTTCAAAGGCGGTGGCGCCTTCATTCTCGCGTTCCACTTCGCCAACCCGGCCTTGGCCAACGCTGGCCAAAGCGGCTTGGCCTGCTTTGTCCCGGTCGGCGGCGCTCAGCGGTGGCCCGGAACCGGCCCCGTCGTCGTCCTGGCCTTGTCCCTCCACCCCGACCACCTCGAACGAACCGTTGAGGCTCACTTCGACGCTGTCGCCGTTGTCGAGCCGAACGTCGACTTCGTAAGACGAGTTGGCCTCGTTCTCCGTTTCCGCGCCTACCACGGTGCCTGGACCTGTTCGTGCGATGGCCGCGTCGCCGGCCTGCTGCAGGGCGGTTCCGCTCAAAGGTTGATCATCGCCGGGCGTGGTGCTGGCTGCGGCAACCGCGGCTCCGCCAAGGGCGACTGCTGCCGCAGCAGCGCCGGCGATCCAAAGGGTTTTCTTGCGCATCGCAGTCTCCTCTTTAGTCTCCCCAGCCTTTTCCAGTTGTGTCTTCCCAGTCTGCTCTCAAACCTCTTCACCTACAACGGGTACTGGTCACTTACGATGCAGCCACCACTGTGTCGATTTGGACCTTGGCGCCCAGGGGGAGGGCGGCCACCTGAATGGTGGACCGCACTGGATACGGTTCGGAGAGACGGCTCGCATAAACGGCGTTGATGGCCTCGAAGTCCCGGTAGTCCGTGAGGTAAACAGTGGTGCGCAGGAGGTCCTTCAGCGTCAGCCCCTGTTCGTCGAGGAGGATCTGAAGATTAGTCAGCATCGCATCACACTGCTGGGCCGCATCGGTGGAGACCAGTTCGCCCGTATCACTGTGCTGGCCGATGATACCGGCGGTGTATCCGGTATTTCCGTGCTGGACATAATGTGAAAACGGGGCCGCTGACTGGTGGAGGCGAGGACTGAAATGATGGCGGGGCATGCTTTCCCTTCGGCCGGCTGCAACAGACGCATGGATCTTTTGCCACAACGTGGCAGTGCCTAACGTACAGCTCGCCGGGGCCCTTGAACCAGTCCTGTGTCGCAGGAACGGTCACTGTTTTCCTCGGCTTGATCCGGCACTTCGCAGGAATACCGCGACCAAGACCGCTGTGCCGAGACAGAGCCCCATGTTGGCTCCAACGGCGGGCAGGATGCTGCCCAGGACCTGTGCAGCGGAATGGTCGCCGGAGATGTGGGGGAGTGACGCAGCCATGACGGTGCTCATGATGGGGATGCCGAGCGTGATGCCGATTTGCTGGCTCACGGTGGTCAGGCCGGTGGCGAGGCCTTGTTCGGTGTGGGGAAGCCCTGTGGTGGCGGTGACCATGAAGCCGACGATCGCCGCGAGGTTGGCCACACCGCCGATGAAGGTCGCGATCAGCACGAGGGTGAGCGAGCCCTGGTCCGCGTTGATGAAGAGCAGGGATCCTGTGGCCGCTCCCTGGACGGTGAGCCCGCTGACGATGGTGGCTTTGTAGCCGAGCCTGCCGATCAGTTTCGGGGCGATGACACCACCTATGACGGTGCCGAGGCCGAGCACGGCGAAGGACAGCCCGGCAGCAATCGGGGTGTAACCGAGGACTTGCTGAAGGTAGAGGGTGAGGATGAAGACGAGTGAGGTTTCGGTGGCGAAGGCCAGGATCCCTGCAATGTTGCCCCAGGCGATATTGTTCCGCCGCAGAATGGTTACGGGGATGAGGGCGTCCGTGGTGTTCTTCTCGATAAGGAAGAACACGGTGAACATGACGGCGCTGGCGGCCAACGGTCCCCACACGAGAGGGTCTGCCCAGCCTTTTCCCCTGCGGTGGTCATGCCGAAGACGAGCATCAGCAGGCCGAGGGTGACGGTGACGGCGCCTGGAACATCAAGCCTCTTCCGCTCTCCGCGGGACGATTCAGTCAGGAGTCGGGGTGCGAGGATGAGGACGAACGCCGCGATGGGGATGTTGATGAAGAATGCCCACCGCCAGCTGAGCAGGTCCGTCAGGACCCCGCCGAGGATGGCGCCCGTGGTGAAGCCGGCGGCCATCAGGGAACCGTTCAGGCCCAGGGCCTTATCCCGCAGCGGGCCTTCAGGGAAGGAAGTGGTGAGCAGTGACAGGGCGGCAGGGGTGACGGCGGCCGTGGCGATGCCCTGGGCCACGCGGGCCGCCAGCAGCAGTCCCGGTTCCGAGGCGAGTCCGCCGACGAGGGAGCCGATGCCCAGCAGTGCCATCCCTGCGATGAAGAGCCGCTTACGTCCAAACAGGTCAGCGACCCGGCCGAAAAACAAAGTGAAGCCTGCCGCACAGAGGGCGAACGACGTCGCGATCCACTGCAGGTGCTCGAGGGAGAAACCGACGTCGGCCCCAATCCTGGGGAGGGCAACATTCAGGATAGAGAAGTCCACGGCCAAGGTGAAGCTCGCGGTCAGCAGCAGGACCATCGTCAGGCGCTGCCGGCTGGACATCCCGGCCTTCTGAGCCGATGAGGCCGGCGCGGGCGGTGCGGTGTCGTGGGTTGTCATGCAGGGCTTCCTATCGTTGAGTGCGGGTTCGTGTTCCTTTCAACCGTGCCGGGTGGGGTGATGAACAGCCACGCCGGGTTGTGGGTAGCACTGGCAGTGCTACCCACGTTCGGCATTGTTCAGGAATACTCGGGGTATGAATGAACCGGCGGCCATGGGTGCCTTCCTGCGCAAACGGCGTGCTGCCTTGAATCCGGCTGACGTCGGCCTGATGGATTACGGGACGCGGAGGGTTCCTGGGCTGCGGCGGGAGGAAGTGGCGATGATGGCCGGGATGAGCGTGACCTACTACGCCCGCCTGGAGCAGGGCCAGCACGTGAATGCTTCCGACTCTGTTATCAATTCGCTTGCCCAGGCATTGGCCTTGACCGACGTGGAGAGAAAACACCTGGCGGATCTGTCCGGCATCCGACGGCGGAACACTAAATCCTCCCGGAGCAGGCCCGACCACGTCAGGCCGGGAACCAAGCGCCTGATCGATGCGATGGGCTTGTCCGCCGTGGTGCTGGGCAAGCGCACCGAAGTCCTGGCCTGGAACGTGTCCGGCCATCGACTGGTCGCCTCGCACATGGACTTCGACTCCCCGGAGCTTCCTTCCCGACGCCCGAACATGACCCGGATGCTTTTCCTTGACGTGCCCACCCGAAGCCTGTACCCGTACTGGCGGTCCGAGGCCGGCCGGGCTGTTGCCTCCCTGCGGCTGCTCTGCGGCAGGTTCGCCGATGACGCCGACCTCGCGGCACTCGTGGGTGAGTTGACGCTGAAAAGCCCTGAGTTTGCGGTGATGTGGGCGGAGCATCCTGTGGAAAACTGCATGTCAGGTCAGAAGACCCTGAACCACCCGGAACTTGGGCCTTTGGAGCTGGGGTTTGAGGTCCTGACCGTGCCGGATGATTCCGGCCACCGGATCCTGACCTACACGGCCGCGCCGGGAAGCAGTTCCGCGGCTGCTCTGGCCGGATTCCCTCATGAACAGGCATCGGCGTCCGCCCTGTCGCCACATTCGCCCCAGGAGTAGTCTCGGTGCCGGGCGGACCTCCCGCTCCAACAGCCAGGAAGGGGAACGCCGTGGCAGGCAACCATGTGGCAACGTCCACCGTCACCATTGATGCTCCGCCGAGCCGTGTCTGGGACGTCATAACGGACCCGGCGGCCGTCAAGGAATTCATGTTCGGGACCGAGCTTGTGACTGACTGGACGGTGGGCGGCCCCATCGTGTGGCGGGGAGAGTGGGAGGGCAAGGATTACGAGGACAAAGGGTACATTCTCGAATTTGAACCGGGGCAGCGCCTGGTCCACACCCATTTCAGCGCCTTGAGCGGCGACGAAGACGCCCCGGAGAACTATCACACGCTCACCTGGACGCTCGAGGACCAGGACGGCAAAACGCGGTTCACGCTGTCGCAGGACAACAATGCCAGTGAAGAGGCTGCCCAACACTCGAAGGGCATGTGGGACCTGCTCGTCGCCGAAGTCAAGGACATCGCGGAGCGGGCCTAGGCAGCGGCGTGGAGGGCCTTAAACGTCAACGGCCGCCGCCGCGCCAGTCCCCAACAGGGGAGAGGCGCGACGGCGGCCGTTGACGTGAAGCCGCTACTCGGCGTCGTGATCCGTTTCCAGGATCTGGACCAGGCGGTCAAGGGCGTCGTCTGCGCCGCTGCCTTCTGCACGGAGCACAACAACGTCGCCGTGGGACGCGCCGAGGCTCATCAGGGACAGGATGCTCGCGGCGTCCATTGCTTCGTCAGCCGGCTCGCCTTGGCGGGCGATGGTGATGTCCAGGTCGAACTCGCCGGCGGCCTCGGCAAAGATGGCGGCGGGGCGGGCGTGAAGGCCTACACGGCTGGCGACGGTTGCGGTGCGTTCTGACATTTTTTCTCCTTTTGACTTTCGGCTGGCTGTTGGTCAGCGCCGTGGATAGGTAGTGAGTGGGGCCGGATCAGACCGTTGCGGGAACGGACTCCACGCTAGCAGCGGGCTCGCGGACGGCCCAGCGCTTGAGCGCGATGACTGCCAGCGCGCTGACAATGGTTCCGGCAACGATCGAAACCACGAACATCAGCAGGTTGCCGATGGCGAAGAACACGAAGATACCGCCGTGGGGCGCCTGCGACGTGACGCCGGTGGCCATGCAGAGGGCACCGGTAAGTGCACCGCCCACCATGCTGGCGGGGATGACGCGGAGCGGATCGGCTGCAGCGAACGGAATGGCACCTTCAGAGATGAAGGATGCGCCCAGCAGCCAGGCTGCCTTGCCGTTCTCTCGCTCGGCCAGGCTGAAGAGCCTCTTGTCCAGGACGGTGGCCAGGGCCATCGCCAGCGGCGGGACCATGCCGGCAGCCATCACGGTTGCCATGATCTGCCACGGTGCCTGGTTGGTTGCGCTGCCGGCGCTCAGGCCTGCAACAGCGAAGGCATAGGCAACCTTGTTGACCGGGCCGCCGAGGTCGAAGCACATCATGAGGCCAAGGATGATTCCGAGGATGATCGCGGACGCACCTGACATGCCCGAGAGCCAACCGTTAAGGGCGGTGGTGAGGCCGGCGATGGGACCGCCGAGAATCAGGAACATCAGGCCGGAGGCAACGATGGAGGCCAGCAGGGGAATGATGACAACGGGCATCAGGCCGCGGAGCCAGCGCGGTACCTGCCAGGTGCCGATCACGTGCGCGATGTAGCCGGCCAGCAGGCCGCCGACGATGCCGCCGAGGAAGCCTGCACCCATAAATCCGGCTACGGCACCGGCAACGAAGCCCGGGGCGATGCCTGGCCGATCAGCGATCGCGTAGGCGATGTAGCCAGCCAGTGCGGGCACCAGGAAGCCCATGGACAAAGCGCCGATCTTGAAGGCGACCGTGCCCAGATACAAGGCGAGATTGCCATCGGGAAGATTGAACAGCGTGTTGGCTGCCAGGATGTCGTTGGCTTTGGTTCCCAGGGCGATGTCGAAACCAGCCAGAAGGAAGCCCAGGGCGATCAGCAGGCCGCCACCGGCGACAAACGGGATCATGTAGCTGACGCCGGTGAGCAGGGCCTTCTTCAGCTTCTGGCCGATGTGCTCGCCCTTTTCCATCTCCGCGTTCTGAGCCTGCTCCTCGGCACCGAAATGCGGAACGCGGCGTGCGTTGGGGTTGTCCGCGGCGGCGAGAGCCTCCTGGACCATCTTGGCGGGCTCGTCGATGCCGCGCTTGACGGGCGCGTTGATGACGGGCTTGCCGGCAAAGCGTTCCTTGCCGCGCACATCCACGTCCACCGCGAAAATCACGGCGTCAGCGGCGGCAATGACTGCCGGGTCCAGGGGCTTGGCGCCCGAGGAGCCCTGGGTCTCCACCTGCAGGTCCACGCCCACTTCCTGGGCAGCGGCGACCAGTGAATCGGCGGCCATGTACGTGTGGGCGATGCCGGTGGGGCACGCTGTCACAGCCACCAGGCGCTTCGGCCGGCCAGCAGCGCCGGCGCCGGCAGCAGCAGCACCGGCGGGTGCAGAATCAGATGCAGAATCAGATGCAGGAGCGGCGTGGGCGGCCGGCTTGTCTGCCAGCGCACCCTCCACCAGCTCGACGATTTCCTCGCGCGAAGAGGCAGCCCGCAGCGCTCCGGTGAAGTCCTTCTTGATCAGCGACCGGGCCAGCTTGGACAGGAGCTTGAGGTGCTCCTGGTCCGCGCCTTCAGGAGCGGCAATGAAGAAGATGAGGTCCGCCGGGCCGTCCTTGGCGCCGAAGTCAACGGGCTGGGAGAGCCGGGCCATGGCCAGAGTGGGCACGGTGACGGCGGTGGAGCGGCAGTGCGGGATGGCAATGCCGCCCGGAACGCCCGTGGCCGTCTTCTGTTCACGGGCGAAGGCGTCCGTGAAGAGGCCTTCCGCCTCGGTGGCGCGGCCGCTGGCAGCTACTTTGCTGGCCAGGTGCCGGATCACGTCCTCGGGCGAGCTGCCCAGGTTCTGGTCGAGCTCGACCAGGTCGGTGGTGATGAGCTGAGTCACTGTCAATCCTTTCGAAGGGCCGTGATGGTTACGGCATCCGGGGTGGTTTGGTGGACTGCCGGGACAGTGGAACCCGGCAGCGAAGCGGCGGCGGCACCGTGTGCCACAGCCTGACGGAGGCAATCGGCCGGGGCGGCGCCCTGGCCGTGGGCGAGCAGGTAGCCGGCCAGCGAGGAATCGCCCGCACCGACAGTACTGACCGCGGCGACCGGCTGATGCGTGGCCAGCCACGCGCCGTCGGCCGTTACCAGAACAGCTCCCTTGGATCCGAGAGTTGCCAGTACAGCACCCACACCAGAACGCACTACGGCGGCGGCCGCTGCTGCTGCAGCCGCCGGATCCGCTTCAAGTTCGTCAGCGGTGGACGCCGTGGCGAAGCCGGCTGCTGCAGCCAGTTCCGCCAGTTCTTCGGCGTTGGGTTTGAGGAGGTCCGGTTTCCCGGACACGCCGTCCAGCGAGCTGCCGGAGACGGCGCCGGCGAGTGGTTCGCCGGAGGAGTCGACGGCGATGCGCACTCCGCTCAGCATTTTGCCGTCACCGGCGGCGGTACGCAGCCGCCGGGTCACGGTGGCGTAGAAGTCGGCCGGGAAGCCCGGCGGCAGCGAACCGGCCAGGACCACCCAGCTGGCGCCGCGCGAGCGTTCCAGCAGCAGCGCGATCAGCGCTTCCTGCTGGTCTGTGCTCAGGAGTGGTCCCGGTTCGTTGATTTTGGTGGTGACGCCACCCGGCTCGGTGAGGGCGACATTGGTGCGCAGCGGCTCGCCAATGGGGAGGGCGGCGAACGGAACGCCGCCGTCGTGCAGTCCGGCCAAGACAGGATCGCTGGCTGCTCCGGGGAGCACGGCGAGGGTTTCCAGGCCGGAGGCCACCAAGGCACGGGACACGTTGACGCCCTTGCCGCCTGATTCCTGGCTGACGGAGACGGCGCGCTGCACCTCGCCGCGTTCCAGCGGTCCAGGCAGGGCCACGGTGCGGTCCAGGCTGGGGTTGGCAGTGAGCGTGACGATCATGCGATCACCACGTCAACGCCGGCCTCCGCGAGGGCGGCGGAAAGTTCGGGGCTGGGTTCGCTGTCTGTAATCAAGGTATCCAGATCTTTCAGGGAGGCGAACTGGACCAGGGTTTCCGCGTCCAGCTTGGTGGAATCGGCCAGCACCACGATGCGGCGGGCCGAATGGACGAAGGCTGCCTTGACGGCGGCTTCTTCAGGATCGGGAGTGCTGAGGCCGAAGCTCGCGTGGATGCCGTTGGTACCGATGAATGCGATGTCCGGGCGGATCCGCTGGGCGGCCTCCACAGTTGCCTGCCCTACGGCTGCCTGGGTCAGCCCGCGCACCCGGCCGCCCAGGATCTGCAGGGCGATTCCCGGGGTGCTGGAGAGCTTTGCGGCAATCGGGACCGCATGGGTGATCACCACAAGTTCAGCCCCGGGTTCCGTTGCCCCTGAAGGTTCGACGGCGGTGCGGCGGGACAGCAGGTCGGCCAGGACCTCGGTGGTGGTGCCGCCGTCGATCAGGACGCTGCCCGGGGAGTTCTGCGGGATGAGGTCAAGGGCTGCCTGGGCGATGCGCATTTTCTGGTCCGGACGCTGGACGGCCCGTTCGTTGATGCTTTCTTCGGTGGTGCTGAAGCGGTCGGCTGCCACGGCGCCGCCGTGGACGCGGCGGACAGTGCCGGCGGTCTCCAGTGTGGCAAGGTCCCGGCGGACGGTTTCGGTAGTGATGCGGAAGCGCTCCGCGAGCAGGGTCACGCTGACCCGGCCGCTGCCGGCTACAAGCTCGGCAATCTTCTGCTGGCGCTCCTCGGCGAACACATACCCTCCGTTGCGTAAAGTCCTGGGAAATCCGTCAGTGACTGGCATCACATGATGTTGAATTCATTGACTTTATCTGTGTTCGTGTGGGTTTGTCAATGGAAAACCACACGAACGCAGATACGCTTTGGAGTTTTGTCCACTTATCGCGCCTAAAGGGCCGGGCAACAGTCGCGGTAAGTGGACAAAAACTCGCCTGACAGGGCAGAAGCCGGGCCTGACCACTGTGGTCTGACCCGGCTTCCGGATTCACGGCGGGGCGCTTCAGGGCCTCGGCTAGAATTGGCCGTCGCGGCTGTCGTTCCGGGTGATGCGCTCGCCCGTGTTGGGGTCAACCACGGAGCGGGTTTCACTGACCCGGCGGCTCCGTCCAGGAGACGCGAGGATGAGTGACGCGATAAGGCCGATCACGCCGACGGCCATTAGGATGTAGCCGATCAACGTCTGGTCCACGTAGGGAATGAGGCCCGGGGTGACCGCCCAGGCGAGGATGGCGCCGATGGCAATGAGGAAAATAGAGGAACCGATTCTCATGACTTGCTCCTTGTTGTCCGCTGATCTTGTAGGGCGGTACTGTGTGCGGCCGTGCCTTGTTCGCCGTACTTGCTAAGCATGCTTCCCAATGTCAGGCTACATCACGTGTCCCGGCGGTGGGCAGAACCCGGGCCTCAATTCCCGAGCCGCGCCGCCCCCGGCTCCCGGTCGATGTGGTGCCGATAGACCCAGTCGAAGTCCTCTGCCGCCTTCCTGGAGAGCGAGCGGAATACGGCCTTCAGGATCAGGTCCTAAAAAATCCGTTTGAACTGCCCGCGGACCTTTGGTGCCGCGTTGCGCCGGCCCCACTCCACTACTGCCTCCGCGCGTTCGCGGCGCTCGCCTTCATAACGTGTGAACGCGGCCTCGATGGCACCGGCCCTGACCGGCACCGCAGCGGCCCTGACTGCCGCCGCAGTTTCCCCATTCCCGTCGGATTCGATGCCCTGGAGGGCACGGCCAAGCGTCACCGCGTCCTCGATGGCCATCGAGGCGCCCTGCCCGGACGACGGCGAGGCGGCATGGGCGGCGTCGCCCACCAGGACCATCGGGCCCCGGTGCCAGCGCGGAATGCTCGGAAAATCGAACGTGGAGTACGGCCTGATGATGTCAAGGGTGGCCCCGATGACGGCCGCCATGGGTGTCCTGTCGCCCGTGACGAGCCCTGTCAACCAGTCCTTCAGTTCCTCGGGAGCCAGGCGCGACGGATCCTCCGATGTTCGCTGCAGGGGATTGGCAAACCACCAGATCCGGCCCTCAGGGTCCTGCATGTAGCAGTAAAAGCAGCGCTTGCCGAAGATCATTTTCATCTGTCCTGGCTGTGTGTCGGCGGTACCTGCCGGGAGTGTGCCGGCCGGAACGATGCCGCCCGTGTTGAGCAGCGGAATGCTGCGGGGCGCGGGGGTGTCAGGTTCGATCAGCGCCCTGACGGTGGAGCGGAGGCCGTCCGCGCCGACCAACAGGTCACCTGGGGCCGTGGTTCCATCGTCGAAAACTGCGGCCACGCCGTCGGGGGTTTCCGTTACGGAGCTGAGCCTCTTTCCGTATTCGATCCGGATCCCCCGCCTGGCCGCCTCCGTCCGGAGCAGGCCGTAGAGGTCGGAGCGGGTCAGGGTGCGGGCGGTGGTCCCGTCGGGAAGGGCGCCGCCGTAGTCGAAGTCGATCAGGTGCCGTCCCGTGCTGCCCAGGTACATGGACATCCGCGGGGTGCTGAATCCCAGTTCCGCTGCGGTCTGCTTCAGTCCCAGCGTGTCCAGGGCGTCGAAGCCGTTGACGGCGAGGGTAAGGAAGCCCCCTACGCCGTCCGACGGGCCGCCGTACGCTTCGAAGACAACGGGGGTGTGACCTGCTTTTTGCACTGAAAGGGCCGTGGCCAGGCCTGACACTCCGGACCCGATGATGAGGCATTTCAGCACGGCGGTTCTCCTTGAATAATATTTCGTTCGATTAAAAGAAATATAATCCTAGAGAGCCACTCCGGAAAGCCTTTCGGCAGAGCGAAATAATTTGCTAGCCTCGGGGAATGCGGACACAGCGTCAGGACCTGCTTGAGGCGGTCTACCACTCGGGACGGGAACTGTCGACGGCGGCAGTCATGTTCCACACGAAGCTCTCCGAACTGCGGGGACTGTCGGCCACCGAAGGCAAGGCGATCGATATCCTGCTGCGTTTCGGGCCACTCACGGCTGGGGAGTTCGGCGAGCACTCCGGCCTTGCGCCGGCGTCGGTGACCGGCCTGATGCAGCGACTGGAGGCTAAGGGTGTGGCCCGGCGCGTCCGGCACGTCGAGGACAAGCGCAAGGTGCTGATCGAACTGGTGGGGGACCAGGCCGCCGCCGCGGCGCCCTACTTCGAGGATTTCATGGCGGGACTGGCGGCTCTCCTGGAGGGCTACAGTGACGAGCAGTTGCGGACCATCGCGGATTTCTCCTCCAAAGCCGCTGCAGTGCAGCAGGAAGCGGCCGGACGGCTGGGGTCTGGCTAGGCTGATCCGATGGAAACAGTTGTGTGGTCGAAGCCGGAAGGCGAAAGGGCCGGTACGCCGCTGCTGGTCATGATGCATGGCTACGGCACCGACGAATCCCGGATGGTCCGGCTGTTTGAGCACCTGCCGCCCGAATTTACCTGCGCGGCACTACGGGCACCCATGGACATCGGGGATCATTACGGATGGTTCCTGCTGGACTACTTCCTGGCCAACGATTTCGCGGACGTTATCACTGCCACCAATGCCGTGCAGGCCTGGATCAGCTCGGTCAAGGGGCAGCACAGCAGCGTGAGCCTGATGGGGTACTCGCAGGGGATGGCCATGGCCAGCACGCTCCTGCGGCTGCACCCCAAGGACTACACGGCCACCGTGGGGCTGTCCGGCTTTGTGCTGAACAACGATCTGCTGTCGCTGAGCGAGTCTTTTGAGTCCCCGCCGCCGTTCTTCTGGGGGAGGGACAAGGGGGACCTGGTGATTAACGAGGACGCCACGGCTTACACCGAGGAATGGCTCAATGCGAACACCCGGCTCACAGCCAGGACCTACCCCGGAATGGGGCACGCCATGTGTAAGGCGGAAATGGTGGATGTCAGCGCCTTCCTCCGCCACTACGTCCTCAGCTGAGCAGTATTAGCGGGTCCTTCACTGGTCCCGCGCGTGGTGAGAATTCCGTCACACTCCCGTTTGTTCAAAAAACAGTTGCGCGGCAAATTTGTAAGCGCTTACACTCAACCTCGGCCGCTCCATCGGCCCTTGAACTGGGCCGGAAGGGAGGCTGGGAATGTGCATCGTTTCAGTGCTGCCCTGCGCTGCCGTCCGCGGCTGCAGTCCCCCCGGGTTGTCAGGCCACCGCAAAGGCGCCCATGATGGATAAAGACATTTCATCAGCAGCCCTCCGGCCGCCGTGGCATTCCCCATCCACGCCCTACCTGCCGCGCTGCTGATCCTGCGGACACCGACGCCGCCACATCCCATGCATCCTGGCCTCCGAGGCTGCCCGCCGTCTGAAAGGACACCGCACCGAGCATGACTGATCTCCTGAAAACCAACAGCCCTTCCTGGACCAGCGCCTCTGCCATTCTTTTTGACCTGGACGGCGTGCTGACACCCACGGCAACGGTCCACGAGCGGGCCTGGCAGGAGCTCTTTGAGGGCTACCTTGCATCGCAGCCTGGCGTGACCGGATACCGCGAAAGCGACTACTTCGACCACATCGACGGCAAGCCAAGGTTCGACGGCGTCCGGGACTTCCTGGCGTCCCGCAACATTGTGCTTGCCGAGGGCCCCACCGATGACGATCCCGCCAACACCACGGTGCAGGGGCTCGGTAACCGGAAGAACCGGATCTTCAATGACATCGTCAGTTCGGGTGTGGAGCCTTTCGAGGGCTCGGTGCGCTTCCTCGAAGCCGCGCTGGAGCGGGGACTGAAGATCGCAGTCGTCTCCTCATCCCGGAACGCGCCGGCGGTGCTCAAGGCCGCCGGCCTGAACGGGCATTTCCCCGTTGTGGTGGACGGAGTGGTAGCGGCGGCCGAAGGCCTGCCCGGCAAACCCAGCCCGGCCACCTACGACTACGCGGCGCAGTTACTGGACCTTCCCACCGAGGAATGCGTCGTCGTCGAGGACGCTGTGTCCGGGGTCCAGGCCGGACATTCCGGGCAGTTCCACTCCGTGATCGGCGTGGACCGCGGCGCCGGCAGGCAGACGCTGCTGGATGCCGGAGCCACCATGGTGGTCAACGACCTCGAGGAACTCCTCTAGCGCCAGCTCCCCGGCTGTTCGCTTCATCCGCTCCACACTCCGCTCCATCAGTCCGACTCCGCGCAGCACCCCCAACCGCGCGTCCCAAAAACGCACAGGCCCTAGCTGCCCAAGACCCCAGCGGCTCATCCCCCAGCTGCACAGTACAAACGCCAAAGGACCCCAACACCATGGCTCTTATCACAGCGGACCGCGAACGGTTCCCCAACAACCCTTGGCAACTCGTGGAGACGCGCCATGAGCCGGGCAATGCGGGCACACTGGAAACCCTTTTTGCTCTGGGCAACGGGCACCTGGGCATCCGCGGCGCGCACTGGGCAGCCGCGGACGCTGACCTGCCGGGCAGCTTCATCAATGGCCTGCATGAGATCTGGGACATCAAGCACGCTGAGAACGCATTCGGTTTCGCCCGGACCGGCCAGCGGATCATCTATATCCCGGATGCGAACAACTTCACGGTGATCATCGACGGCGAGACCCTCAGCCTGGCGGAATCCGGAGTGCTCGACTACCGCCGCTCCGTTGATTTCTCCACCGGAATCTACGAATGCCGAATCACCTGGCAGTGCCGCTCCGGCGCCACAGTGACCACCACCGAGCGGCGTGCCGTCGGATTCGCCTCCCGGGGCAGCGTGGGCGTGTCTTTGGAAGTGTCCGCTGACCAGGATGTGTCCGCCGACGTCACGTCGTCCATCATCAACCGCCAGGACCAGCCCGTTGAGGACCACTCTGCGCACGACCCCCGCCGCGCCGGCCGCCACGCGGGCCGCGTCCTGCTGCCCTTACGGCTCGACGGCGGCGACGGCTCACTCCGGCTTTCCTGGGAGGCGGCGGAATCCAGGCAGCGGGTGGGAATTGCCGTGGACCACTGGACTTCCGCCGGGCACCAGCCGTTCGACACCCTGGTGGACCAGGATGACAGCAGCGTCCGCTATGTTCTGGCCGTTGGCGCGGACCAGCCCTTCCGGCTGGAAAAAAGCGTCAGCTACGCCGCTGGCCGTGGCGTCCAGGACTCCGGCCAGGATGCGGCGGAAGCCGCCGAGGCCGGACTCCGTTCCGTCCAGGACATCTTTGCCGAGAGTGAGGCGCACTACCGGGACTACTGGGCCACGTCGGACATCGTGGTGGGCGGCCAGCCGGAACTCCAGCAGGCCATCCGCTGGAACCTGTTCCAGCTTGCCCAGGCGACAGCGCGCGCAGACGTTGCCGGCATTCCTGCCAAGGGCGTGACTGGCTCAGGCTATGAAGGCCACTATTTCTGGGACCAGGAGGTCTATCTCCTGCCATACCTGACGTACACCAACCCCGACGGCGCCCGCCAGGTCCTGGAGTTCCGGCACGAGATGCTCCCCGCGGCCAAGATACGCGCCAAGGATCTCAGTGTGGACGGCGCGCTCTTCCCCTGGCGGACCATCAACGGCCTCGAATCGAGTGCCTACTACGCTGCCGGCACCGCGCAGTTCCACATCGCCGCCGCTATCGCCTTCGCCACCAACCGGTACCTGTGGGCAACAGGCGATGAAGAATTCAGCGAGGGCATGGGCGCGGAGCTCCTGATCGAAACAGCCCGCATGTGGGTCTCGCTGGGGTTCTTCGGCAAGGACGGACTCTTCCATATCCATGGCGTCACGGGCCCCGACGAGTACACGGCAGTAGTCAATGACAACCTCTACACCAACGTCATGGCCCGCTTTAACCTGCGCGCGGCCGCTGCCCTGGACCACGCCGAAATCAGCGACGACGAGCGCCAGCTGTGGGAAGCCGCTGCATGCCGCATGCAGCTGCCCTTTGATGACCGCATGCAGGTGCACTCCCAGGACAACGACTTCATGACGCTGGAACCCTGGGACTGGACCACACCCCGGTCCAAGTACCCGTTGCTGCTGCACTTCCACCCGCTGGTGATCTACCGCCACCAGGTGCTGAAGCAGGCCGACACCGTGCTGGCCATGTTCCTGCAGTGGCAGGACTTCACGGCTGAAGAGAAGCGCCGGGCCTTTGATTTCTACGATCCCATCACCACCGGCGACTCCACCCTGTCCGCCTGCGTGCAGGGGATCATGGCCGCAGAGGTGGGGTACCCCAAGGCGGCACTGGAGCACTTCACCAACGCCGTGTTCATCGACCTTGATGACACCCACGGGAACACCATCGACGGCGTGCACATCGCCTCCACGGGTGGTGTGTGGAGCTCGCTGGTCTGCGGCTTTGCCGGGCTCCGCGACCAGGGCCCCGTGCCGTTTTTCGATCCGCGGCTTCCCTCCGAGTGGGAAGCGCTCTCCTTCCACCTCAAGATCCAGGGCCGGCTGCTGATGGTGGAACTCGACGCCGGCTCCATCACCCTCACTGTCAGCAAAGGCGAGCCGCTGGATGTGGACGTCCGCGGGCAGGTGTTCAGCGTGGACCGGGACCCGGTCCGGGTGGCCCTGGAGCCGGTGCAGGTTCCGGAGCCTACGGTCTTCCCCAGCGGGCTGCCGACAGCGAGCATTCCCGTGGTGCGCGCCCGCGCCTAAGCGTGTTCGGCGGCCTGCCCGCTGGTGCCGATGTGGGTTACTGGTCGGAGATAGGTCGAGAGGAAAATCGTGAAGTTCGTAGTCATATTTGGGCCGCCTGCCGTAGGGAAAATGAGCGTTGGGCATGAGCTTTCGAAACTTACGGGCTTCAGGCTTTTCCATAACCACATGACGATTGAGTTGGTGCTGAATTTCTTCGATTTCGGAGAGCCTCAGTTCCAGACCCTGGTCGCCGAGTTTCGCCAACGCGTGTTCGAAGAGGTTGCAGCGAGCGATCTACCTGGACTTATTTTCACGTACGTTTGGGCGCTCGACCACGAATCCGACCGGAAATTCGTAGAGCGGAGTTGCGACGTATTCAGGGATCAGGGCGCGGACGTGTACTTCGTTGAGCTGGAAGCCGATTTGGAGGAGCGGCTGAGGCGGAACGAGACGGAATTCAGGTTGTCACACAAGGCGTCCAAGCGAAACATCAAGGGTTCCCGGGCGCTCTTGTTGGAGCACGATGAGCAATACAAGCTGAATTCGGACGGTGATTCTTTTCTTCAGGATAACTTCCTGAAGATCGACAACACGGATTTGCCAGCCGAAAAAGCTGCCCGGATGATTGTCGACGAATTCGGGTTTTGCATGTGAAAGAACCGCGCGGGCGGCCACCACTGCTGCGGCCTGGCCGTCCGGCTGCGGCCTTAACCGTTCGTCGGCAAGGTAGCGCCGTTCGTCCTGCGGCGCGTGGCTCGGGCGAACTCCGGGCAGGGGCCTGACGCTACTCACGCGCAGGAGGCACGCGTCGAGCGTCAGTCTCCGGCCGGCCGGTGCACGCAGAAGCCTTGGCCGCTTTGACCGGAGTGCAAACTGTGTCCGGTCGATCCGGCAGCTATGGTTTCAGCGCAGCATTGATCAGGATTTCGGCGGCGGCCCGGGCTTGAACGGCGGGCTCGGCGCTGCCTGAGATTGCGGCCGTGGTCTGGGCTCCTTCAGCAAGGATGGAGAGCTGTGGCGCAAGGGTGGGCGGGGCTCCGGCTTCTGAAACCAGATTGGCAACATAGCCCTGGAAGTCTTTCTTGTGGCTGCGTACGATTTCGGCCACGCGCGGGGAAAATCCTCCGAGTTCTCCGAACGAATTAATAAACGCGCAACCGCGGAATCCGTCCTCCGCGAACCAGTCAGCAAGAAAATCGTAAATGGCCAGCAGGCGTTCGCGGGGCTCTTCCTCGCCGGCCACGGCCGCGGCCACCCCCTCAGTCCACACCCTGTGCCGGTTCAGAAGGACCTGCTCCACGATCGCATCTTTCGACGGAAACAACCGGTAGAGCCGCTTGAGCGAAATGCCCGATGCCCCGCGGAGCTCATCCATCCCCACAGCCTGGATTCCTCGGGCGTAAAACAGCCGGTCCGCAGCATTCAGGGCCACGTCGCGCAGGGCTTCATCGTCTGCGGGCTTCGAAACCTTCCTCGAAGCACGCGCCGTATCAGGTGCCACCGCTGTCATCACTTCTTTCCGCAGAACACTTGCAACGGATAACGTTCGTTCTCTATAGTAGTCCATGTAGCTGAGAACGACCGTTCTCACCAGATCCGAAGGGCGCCCTCCATGGCTTTCATCACTGTAGGAACAGAAAACAGCACGGATATCGAGCTTTACTACGAGGACCACGGCAGCGGCCAGCCGGTTGTCCTCATTCATGGCTACCCGCTGGACGGCCATTCCTGGGAAAAGCAGAGCGCGGCGTTGCTCAAGGCCGGCTACCGTGTCATCACCTATGACCGGCGCGGCTTCGGCCGCTCCAGCCAGCCGACCACCGGGTATGACTACGACACCTTTGCGGCTGACCTGAAGGTGATTCTCGATACCCTGGACCTTCGCGAGGCTGTCCTCGTCGGGTTCTCCATGGGCACCGGCGAAGTGGCACGGTACCTGGGCACCCACGGATCCGAGCGTGTTGCGAAGGCGGCGTTCCTCGCTTCCCTGGAACCGTTCCTGCTGGAGACTGAGGATAACCCCACCGGTGTCCCGCAGCAGGTCTTCGATGACATCCAGGCTGCTGTCACGACGGACAGGTACGCGTACTTCTCGGATTTCTACCGCAACTTCTACAACACCGAAGACACCCTCGGCACCCGCCTGTCGGAAGAGGCACTTCGAAATAGTTGGAACGTGGCCGCAGGCGCATCCTGGTTCGCCTCCAGCGCGGCAGTGCCGACTTGGACCACCGACTTCCGTGCCGACATTCCCAAGATCGATGTACCGGCGCTCATCCTGCATGGAACTGCTGACAACATCCTTCCGATTGATGCAACCGGGCGGCCTTTCTACGAGGCCCTGCCCACAGCCGATTATGTCGAGATTGATGGGGCTCCTCACGGGCTGCTGTGGACTCACGCCGAGGAGGTCAACCAGGCACTGCTGGGCTTCCTGGCCAAATAGGGGTGGGCAGTCCGGGGTTCCCGCAGCTCCATTCGCGATGAGTCCGTCCGGCGCTGTCAGCTCCGGATTTCATACTGTCCGCCCTAGGCTCGAAGCATGGACAGTATTCCTGCCGCCTCGTGGCGGCGCAGCCTGGCCTTTGTGGGGTCGAATCCGGGCCTCGCGCTGCATCCAGTGGATGCCCGCGGGGTCCAGATTCCCGGCGAGGCAGCCAGCTGCTTCGCATCGTTCTGGATGGCCGATTGGTCGCGCTGGGGCAGTGGAAATGCGCTGCTTGTGGCCACCCTGCAGGGCTGGCGGAGTTACGGAACCAACGAATACTTCGCGTCAACTCTCGCCGCCGAACTGGCCCGCTATTTCCCGGAGGCAGCCAGGTTTCCGCTCAACGGGATCACGCATACCCAGGACGAATTCGACGTCGAACTGGACCTGGAGCGCGGATTCCGCGCCATCGGCCGCAAAGCTGAGCTTGAGCTCTCGGGCATCCTGGACCGCCGCCCATTTTCCTCACCGGACTTCCAACTGGGACCCAACTCCGCCGGGCTCAACAATGTGTACCTGCCGTGCAGCAGCGGCCGGCTCGCCGAATTCGGAGTGGAGTGGCCCGGCGCCGCAAGTGTCTATCCGGGACCGCGGGGGCCGTCGTCGTCGGGTTATATTGCCGTGGCCGAATCCTGGGTGATGTAGGGGCCAGCCCCGGCGTGGCCTAGTGTTAGGCACCCTTAGTGTTAAGGCAGGGCCGCAGCCGAGACCGCCAGCGGACAGAAGCAGGACAGAAGCAGAGGTGACCATGGCCAAGCGCCGCAATCCCGCAGTACGAATCGCTCAGGAAACCGCTCACAACGCGGTGTTCGACGCCGAAGGCAAGCCGAAACCCGGAGTCCACAACATGCTGCTCCGGGCGGTGGAGATCCAACGCCCGCTGGTGCTGGCGTACATCCGCCGTCTGCAGCGCAGACAACCCCGGGCGTCGGCGGCGCAGCTCGCAGTCAGGATGGAGCGCGACTACCTCGCGGCCGTGACCGGCGGCGGGGCGATAGTGGGTGCCACAGCGGTGGTGCCCGGGGTGGGGACCGTCGCCTCCTTAGGGCTGTCCGCCGCAGCCACCGTGGGCTTCCTTGAGGCCACCGCCCTGTATGCGACGTCGCTCGCCGAACTCCATGGCATCCGCCTGACGAACCCGGAAAAGGCAAGCACTATGGTTATGGCCATCATGCTGGGCGAGGAAGGAACAGCGCTGCTGGGGACACTGAGCGGCCAGGCCATGGGCAAGGGAGCGAGTGCACCCCAGGCCTGGGGAAATGTGCTCTCCAAGTCCATGCCCGTCTCGGGCTTCGGTGTGGTCCGGAACAAAATACAGAAGGCCTTCCTCAAGAACCTGCTGAAGCGCCAAGGGACTGCCCTGTTCGGCCGGGCGCTTCCGTTCGGCATCGGCGCGGTGGTTGGCGGTGCCGGCAACCTCATGATGGGCAGGGCGGTGGTGGCCAACGCCAAGGAAGCTTTCGGCCCCATGCCGGACACCATCCCCGGGGAGCTCACGGCCACCGCCGCGGCACCGGAGAACCTCACGCTGGAAGGCAAGAATCTTGGATCTTAACGCTGATCTCGGCGAATCATTCGGCTCCTGGAACATGGGAGACGACGCCGCGATGTTCCGGCTGGTCACCAGTGCCAACGTGGCCTGCGGCTTCCATGCCGGAGATCCCGTCACCATGCTGGACAGCTGCCGCGCCGCCTTCGAACTCGACGTCACCGTCGGCGCGCACGTGGGCTACCGCGACCTGGCCGGTTTCGGCAGACGCTCCCTGGACATGTCCTTCGACGAGCTCTTCGGCGACGTCCTGTACCAGCTCGGCGCCCTCGACGGCGTCGCCCATGCCGTGGGCGCATCTGTGGACTACGTCAAGCCGCACGGCGCCCTCTACAACCGCGTGTTCCACGACTCCGAGCAGGCCTCCGCCGTGGTGGCTGCCATCCAGGCCTACGACCCCGGCCTCCCGATTCTTGGCCTCCCCGGCTCGGAGCTCCTGATCCAGGCAAAGGAAGCCGGCCACCCGGTGTTCATCGAGGCCTTTGTGGACCGCGCCTACCTTGCCGACGGCACGCTGGTGCCGCGCTCGCAGGAAGGTGCCGTACTGCACGACGTCGACTCGATCGTTGAGCGGGCAGTGCGCCTTGCGACGAAGGGCGAGGTCGTGGCCGTGGATGGAACGGTAGTGGAGGTCAGCCCGGATTCGCTGTGCATCCACGGAGACACGCCGGGGGCCGTGGAGATGGCCGCCGGCGTCCGGGCAGGCCTGGAAGCCGCGGGCGTGGAGCTGGAGTCCTTCGCCTAGACGGCTTGGAATTCCGCCCATTCCGGCCAAGGCTCGTCGAGGCTCTCCCATGGCCAGACGTCATCCGGCAAGGGATCTTCGGGCATGGCCAGGCCACACCCCGGACCATGATCCAGGTCGGGTTCGGAGCCCAATGGAGGGCCGGGTTCCCAGTCCGGATAAGGGTCCGGTCCGCGGGCTGGGCCGAGTTCCCCATCCGGATCCGGGTCCCAGTCCGGATCCGGAGATTCGGGATGTTCCGGTTCGTCCGGCGGCCGCGTGACAGGACCAAAGAACTGGGCCGGCCAGCGGGGTGGTTCCCAGTCCTGTTGTTCGCTGGCGTAGTGGCGGCCGGTGGGTGAGGTCCAGCCGGGTGGTTTGTTGGGTCCGGCTCCGGAGGGTGTCCAGCTTGTTGTGTGTTTCAGGCGGTGATGCTTGCGGCAGGGTTGGCCGAGGTTGGTGATGCCGGTGGTTCCGCCGTCTGCCCAGGCGAGGACGTGGTCTGCCTCGTTGTCGAGGGAGTGGTTGTTGCAGCCTGGGAACGGGCATTTGCCGTCTCTGAGCCTGAGCCATTGGCGCATGGTTTTGGGGATGCGGTAGCTGGTCCGGCCGATTTCCAGGGGCGCACCATCCCGCGGATCGGTCAGCACCCGGTGGAAGGAATCGGCCCCGTCGGCAACGAGCCGGCGGGCCATGGAGGCCGGGATAGGCCCGTACCCGTCCAGGGTGGCCGGTCCATCGGTGGCACCGAGGAGGGACAGGACGGGAACAATGATGAGCACCTGCGCCGCCGGGGACGGGACACTATCTCCCGCGCCGGTGCCGCCTTCAGTTCCGCCACCGGCCATGTCGCCGGCCGTGTTGTTAGTCAGGAGCCAGGTGGCGGCCAGGTCGGCTCTGAGCTGCGTCACGGTCCTGGCCTCGTGCGGGCCCTGCAGGGCGCGGGCCGCGGTGGTGGTCCGTGCCCAGATGCCTGCTGCCTGATCTGCTGGGAGGTACGCGGAGAGCCAGGCCATCCCGTCCCTGTCCGGAGCATAGTCCAGTCGCCGGTCCTGGGCGCTTTTGGCGTGGCGGGTTTCGATGCTGACCCGGTGGTGGCGTTCCCGCCATGTCCTTGCCTTGTGCCGGAACCGGGACGGCAGGAGCTCCCCGGCCGGGCAGCCACCTGCCGGGTTCGGCGTTACCGGGTCCAGGAAATGGGCCTCCAACGCCTGGGCACCGGCGGGGTCCAGGCCCGCGGTTTCGTCGACCATCGCCCTGGCGTGCTGCCACGAAATCGACCCGGCCTCCAGAGCGGCGAGCGTCAGCGGCAGGGCGCTAGTCAGTTCGTGGGACTGGGTCAGCAGGGCCCCCGCGGCGCGTTCGCTGACCGTGAGGACGCACGCGACCTCCGCGACCACCGCCATCTCCTGGGCGGTGTGCTCCTGAGGCGAGGCAGCCGGGGTGGCCAAGGCTGTGGCTTTGTCGGCGTATCCGGCGGTGAGGTGCACTCGCAGGGCGGCCAGCATCGCGTCCACACGGGCCGATTCTGCGAGCCCGTCCAGGCACGCATCCGCCTGGTCACGGAGGGGATCGGGACCGCTCGAACCCGGGATGCCTGTCCCACGGCGCACCAGGGCAACGAGCGCAGCAGCTGAAGCCTCAAAGGCCTCCAACGTCTCGTCTGCTGCCGTCTTTTCCATACCTAAATCATCTTGCGAGGGTCTGACAATCACGGCGCAGCGGGTGGCCTATGTGGATATCCTGCGACCAACCGGGTCTTCACCGCAGCGATCTTGACCTCCACCCGGGCCGGCCCCCAAGTGTTCGTTCGCGCTGTTGGAAGCCCCGCGCGTGTTGAAACCCGAGCTAGCCGAACACCAGGTGCGCCACGGTGAAGATGGCCAGACCGGCAAGGGACCCCACAACGGTGCCGTTGATCCGGATGAACTGCAGGTCCTTTCCCACTTGGAGTTCGATCTTCCGCGAGGTTTCCTCGGCATCCCAACGGGCCACTGTTTCCGTGATCACGCCCGCGATGTCCGAGCGATAGGTCCGCACCAGGTAGCCGGCGGCGTCGCCGATCCAGGCGTTCACCTTCCCGGCCAGCTCGGCGTCGTTGACAAGACGTGAGCCGGAATCGCGAAAGGCCGCCTTGAACTTCACCGTCAATTCGCTGTCCGGATCGTCCACGGCGCTGAGCAGGGCGTTCTTCACCGTGCCCCACGTGCGGGAGGCGAGTTCGCGGACCTCCGGGTCGCCCAGGACCTGCGCCTTGATGTCCTCCGCGCGGGCAATCATCGCGGGATCGTGCTGCAGGTCCTGCGCGAGGTCGTTGAGGTACTTGTCGATCGACTGCCGCACCTGGTGATTGGGATCGGACTGCACGGCGCGGGTGAACTTGAGGATCTCCACGTACACCTTGTCGCCCACCAGCCCGTCCACGAACTGCGGCACCCAGGTGGGGGAGCGGTCCGAGACCAGCCGGCTGACGGTCTCATGGTTGTCGCTGACCCAGTCCGCTGCCCGGTCCACCAGCAGGTCCACCAGCTTGTGATGGTGCCCGTCGGCAAAAATCCGCTCCGCCATCCTGCCCACCGGCGGTCCCCACGGCGGAGCCAGCAGATGCTTGCGGACCATGCCCTCGATCACTGCCTGGACGTCGTCGTCGTTCAATACCTTGAACGCGCCGCGGATGACGGCGGCACCCTCCTTGGCCACGCGTTCAGCGCCGCCCGGACCGGCAAGCCATTCGCCGGCTTTCCGCGCGATGTTCACACTCGCGAGCTTGTCCTGGACCACCTGCTCAGACAGGAAGTTTGTCTCCACGAACTCACCGAGGGACGCCCCGATCTGGTCCTTGCGGTTCGGAATGATGGCGGTGTGCGGGATCTTAATGCCCATGGGGTACTTGAACAGCGCGGTGACAGCGAACCAGTCGGCCAGCGCGCCCACCATGCCGCCCTCCGCTGCCGCCCGTACGTACTGCAGCCAGGGGTATTCTTTCTGCAGCGCGAAGGCGAACACAAAAACGACGGCCATGGCGATGAGCAGCCCCAGCGCCACCAGCTTCATTTTCCGTAGCGCTGCCGCCTTTTCGGCGTCACCCGGACTGACTTGATGTTCGACGACGGCCCCCCTTGGGGCAGGACTGGAGGTCCGGTCCGGGGCGGGCCTGGTAGTTGTCTCAGAGTTCACCTGCATGTGCCCAGCCTAGTCCCGCACTCCACCAGCAGGGTGGGCTAGCGTGTCCTCATGACAACTGTCGAGTCTGTGCCGAAGAGGCCCCTGGTCTTTGCCCACAGGGGCTCCAGTGCGGCATTCGCCGAACACACCCGCGCCGCGTACCTCCAGGCCCTTGCCGATGGCGCGGACGGTGTGGAGTGCGATGTCCACCTCACCCGGGACCAGCACGCGGTGCTGCTCCATGACGCCAACCTGGACCGCACGTCCGACGGAACCGGGCCTGTTGCCGAACGTACCCTTGAGGAGCTGCGGCTTCTGGATTTCTCGTCCTGGAAGGGTGCCCGGATCCCGGAAATGTATGGTGCACGCTCCGAGCAGTTCCTCACCCTTCCCGAACTCCTGGACATCCTGCGCGCGGCCGGGCGGCCCGTCGGCCTGGCCATCGAGCTCAAGCATCCCAGCCCTTACCAGCTCAAGTTGGAGGACCGTGTGCTGGAGGTGCTCCGGAGCGAAGGCTGGGACCCTGGCACCTCGTCCCTGGACAACATCACGGTGACGTTCATGAGCTTCAGCCCGGATGCCGTCAGGCACCTGCTGCGGACGGTGCCCGCCGAGTTCATCTGCCAGCTGGTGGACGACATCGACGTTGACGAAATCCGCGAGGAGCTGGGCCTGGGCCCGTTGACAGGCGGCGCAATAGCCAACGTGATGAAGGCCGCGCAGCTGGAAGGCGAACGGATCCTTGATGAGTGCCAGGTGCGGCTGGCAGGACCGGGCATGAAGTACGTCCGCGAACACGCCCGCACCGTGCAGCGCTGGCTGGATTCCGGCCGTCGCTTCCGCGTATGGACCGTGGACAGCGAGCGCGACGTTGCGTTGTGCCAGGGCCTGGGCATCCACGAGATCACCACCAACATTCCGGCGAAGGTGCTGGCGCAGCTCCAGCCCGCCGGCTTGCAGCTCCAGCTCCCGGATTAGCTGCCTCATCAGCTGCTCATAGCGGCAGGCCCGCCGCTGTGATTGACCGTGGCTGTGATTGAGTTGATCCATGGCTTTTTACTGGTCACCCCGGACCACCCAATCTTTCTCCGCGGCAGCCGTGGGCGGCACGCAGTTGGCCAGCGCAGGGCGTGGGGTATGAAGCTCCTTGCTTCGCCCGCGGTGCGCGTGGGTCTTTCCATCAGCATCGCAACGGGTCTTTACGGGGTTTCCTTCGGCGCGCTCTCCGTCACCTCGGGACTCAACTTCTGGCAGACCATGGCGCTGAGCCTGCTGCTCTTCAGCGGAGGCTCGCAGTTTGCGTTCATCGGGGTGGTGGCCGGCGGCGGCTCCGGCGTTGCCGCCATGAGTGCAGCCACCTTGCTGGGCATGCGCAACGGTATCTACGGGATGCAGCTGAATGCACTCCTCCACCCAACGGGCTGGCGCAGATACGTGGCGGCACAACTCACCATCGACGAATCGACGGCCACGAGCACCGGCCAGGCCGATCCTGCCGAACAGCGACGCGGCTTCTGGGCGGCCGGCATCGGCATCTACGTCCTCTGGAATCTCTTCACTGCAGTGGGGGCGCTGGCGGGAGGCGGACTGGGCGACCCGAAACAGTGGGGACTGGATGGCGCCGCGGTTGCAGCCTTCCTGGCCCTCCTCTGGCCCAGGCTCAAGGGACGGGAACCAGTGGCCATCGCGGTGGTGTGCGCCCTGGCGACGGTGATCGCCGTGCCGTTCGTTCCCGCGGGCGTGCCAATCCTGATCGCCGCGGTGGTGGCTGCGCTGATCGGTTGGTTCAGCCATGGCCGCAGCGATGAAGGGCTGGAGCCGGATGTTGATCCGTACGCGGAACACCATCACGGCCACCACGGCACCGGGCAGGCAGGTACATGAACCTCTGGATCTGGCTGCTGCTGGCGTGCGCCCTTGCCTACGCATGGAAGCTGGTGGGCTATTTCGTTCCGGCCAGATTCCTGAAGGATCCGCGGATGTCACGGGTGGCCGGCACAATGACCATCGGCCTGCTGGCGTCCCTCACCATAGTCAATACGGTGGCGTCCGGCCAGTCCCTCGCGGCAGACGCGCGGCTGGGCGCCCTTGCCGTCGCCGCCATCGCCCTGGCACTCCGCGCACCTTTCCTGCTGGTGGTCGTTGCCGGTGCCAGCACGGCTGCATTGCTGCGGCTCATCGGATGGAACTGACCAATCTCTGGTGGCCTGGATCACAGACGCTGTACTATGAAGCTGGCTATGCAGCTGGCCGTGGACCTTCAGTTTGAGCCGAAACCATGGAAAAGCGAATGCACGCAGCCAGTGACAGATCCAGGATGCGCCGCACCTTTACTTCTGCCAGACGGCGCGCCGGAATGCCGGTCAAACGGTTCTTTACCCGGTTCCGTTCCCTCTCTGATGTTCCCGATGCGGACCTGGATTTCCTCTCGGAGGGCATCAGACTCACCATGGTCATCGGCCCGGGGTCGGCCACCGCACACCTCTACTGCCGTGCGCAAGGAAATACGCAGCAGGGAGTCCGCACTTAACGAATGAGCTGCTTCAGGACTGATCTGTGGTCCACTGGAGATAGACCGCAGCCCGGGATTGTGGTCAAAGGGAGGAATCGTGATGAACGAACGACTAGAGCCTGAAGCTGAGCAGGCAGGTGCGGGGCAGGGGGGCCAGACCCGTGTCCCCGCGTCCGAGACCCCTGCGAAGACACGGACTGCGTATCTGGATCCAAACGGATCCGAATCCACCAGGGAACTGCGTGACACGGCGCGCCGCCGGCGGGATGCCGAAGAAAAGCTGCAGCAGCACCTGATGGAAGCCAAGGAGCACGCCCAGGAGCACGATGTTGATCACCCTGGTCACGAACACCCCAAGGAGCGGCGCCACGACGGCAGTGTTCCAGGCAGCTCCAGCTAGCTGCGCGCAGAGTTTGGCTAGGCTACGCCGTGAATAGCGCCCCCGGGTAAAACAGCCCGGCGGGCGCTTTCCTCGACGGCCAGCTCGTACCAGACCTGTGCGCCGAATTCCGGCTCAGGGGTGTCAAGGTTCTGGTAGAGAGCATCCAAGAGATTGGCCAGCTCTTCCGCCGGGAGTGTGGGAAGGACCTCTTCAGGCCCGCGGGGATCACTGATGAACCGGGAGAGTTGTGAACTCCTCATTGCCAGTCGACCTGGTTCATTTGACGACGCAGAACGTGCTTCATGGGACGCTCCATCTGGGAAATTCAGAGGCTGGCTGCGTAACCTCCCTTGAGTGTATTCCAACGCGTAGACCCTCACAATGGCCCTGCGTGCGTTCGCTCCCCAGGCCAGCGCTAGCGGTGCCGTGAGTCTGCGGGCTGCGGACCCTGAATCTGGGCTGCAGGCAAGGGGACATGGGCGGGCAGCGGTCGGTGTGGCCGTTCGGTGCGGATGGCGTCCTCGATGAGCGCTACGGGACGTCGCCAGGCATCCGAACCCGGCTCCATGGTGTCCACGACGCCGATCAGCATGGCCAGCAGCCGGAACATATCCGTCATGGAGATGTCCGCCCGCAACGTGCCCTGGCCCTGCGCCCGGCCCAGCAGGACACCGATCGAATCGATCAGGGAGCCGGTGATCCCGGTCAGCAGTTCACGCCGCCCGGCCACAGCCCCCAGCAGGTTCGCGTCCGCGCTGGCTGCCGCCATGATCGCTTCGATGACCCGAAACAGCCCGGCGGCCGCGTCGATGTCGGCAAGGGCGTCGTCGATGACAGGGTCCACCGTCAGCCTGAGCTGGCGGTTGAGCGCGGCCAGGACCAGCTCCTCCTTGTCGGCAAAATTACGGAAAAGAGTGGCAGGGCCCACGCCCGCTGTGGTTGCGATGGTCTGCAGCGGCACGTCGGGACCGAAGTCGCGGAAGCACTGGCGGGCCGACGTGATGATCTTGTCGACATTGCGCGCTGCATCTGCACGGAGCGGTTTGCGGGCAACTGCGAGGTTCATTCGATCAGGTTAGCAACGCAGCCCGGGGCAATCACGGTTACTGAAGGGTAGGCGGTTATGTGACACGAGTGGTGTCCGCCGCCGGCCCGCGTGCCTGACCGCTGCCGTGGCAGACTGGCTGTATGTTGCTTGCATTTTCAGTCGCCCCGTCAGGCACTCCCTCCGGGGTTTCCCGGCCCTCCGACGCTTCAGTGCACGACGCCGTCGCCGCCGCTGTGAAAATCGTCAGGGAGTCAGGACTGCCCAACCGGACGGATTCGATGTTCACCACTATCGAGGGTGAATGGGATGAAGTGTTTGACGTGGTGAAGCGGGCCACTGAAGCCGTGGGCCAGTTCGGCAGCCGCGTCTCGCTGGTCATCAAGGCAGACATCCGGCCCGGATACACCGGGGAGCTCACCGCAAAGGTGGACCGCCTCGAAACGGCACTCTCAGACGGTTCCTGATCCCGTCGGTCCCACCCCTTGAGCTTTTGTCCAGATAATGGGCCCTAAATCGACCTTTGCGCCCATTATCTGGACACAAACTCCGAAGCCGGGAGGCGGGAATGGGTGGACCCGCGCCACGGCCCATGCCAGACTGTGGCCATGTTTGAGCATAAAACCCAGCCCGGTTGGGTGGCAGTGGAAGAATTCCTGACGGACTCCGTAGTACATCCTGATGGCGCCCTGCAGCGGGCAGTGCAGTCAGCCGTGGACGCCGGCATGCCGCCCATAGAAGTGGCGCCGAACGCTGGCAAACTCCTTAAGCTTCTGGTCCAACTCTCCGGTGCGCGCCGTGTCCTGGAGGTCGGCACGCTGGCGGGCTTCAGTACCATCTGGATGGCGCAAGGGCTTCCCGACGACGGCAGGCTGGTGACCTGCGAATACCTCACCAAACACGCTGACGTCGCCAGGGCCAACGTCGAAGCGGCAGGGCTGGGGCACAAAGTGGAGATCCGCGTCGGCGCGGCCCTTGACTCATTGGCGGCCCTGCAGGCAGAGGGCCAGGAGCCCTTCGATTTTGTCTTCATCGACGCGGACAAGGAAAACAACACCGGCTACTTGGAATGGGCCGTCCGACTAGGGAGGCCCGGCACCACGGTGGTGCTGGACAACGCCGTGTGGGAGGGTGCCGTGCTGGACCCGTCCCTGGACCAAGTCAACGCGCCGGGGATCATCAGTGCGCTGCAGCTGATGGGCGAGCATCCGCAACTGGATGCCACGGTGATCCAGACCGTGGGTTCCAAGGGATGGGATGGGTTCGCGCTGGCCCTGGTCCGCTGACGGGCGTCCTGGCATCCTCCGGCGCTGCAGCGGCGCCAGCCGGGCACCGTCGTCCAGATCCTAGTGCTGGACAGCTGCATGTCCTCGCCGAGGGTTTCCACGGCAGCGCTCGCACGAGGACCGGACACTTGTGGAGCGGCTGCGCCGGCGCGGGTTTTCGATTACATCCACGGACAGCATCCGTGTGCTGACCTCAGGCCCGACCCAAGCCCGGGCTCCGCAGGGATTCGGTGCGTATCTCCTTGCGCTCGGCAGGGAACCCGCGGTGGCCTTGGAGGGCTGACCAGCGGGAACCGTGAAAACTGCGTGCCCGGACTCGTGGGCCAGAGGCTGGTGTGCTCAGTCCTTCTTGAAGGCGTCCTTGACCTTTTCGCCGGCCTGCTTTAGGTCGGCCTTGGCCTGGTCCATCTTCCCTTCGTTCTTCAGGCTCTCATCATCGGTTGCCTCACCGGCGGCCTCTTTGGCCTTTCCGCCGAACTTCTCGCCGGTGTTTTCCATCTTGTCGTCCAAACCCATGGCATTTTCTCCCTGCGGCTTGATGCCGGCCAACGGAATGCCGGCCGGTCATGCTTAAATGCTAGCCAGCTTTCCCGGTTGCAGACAGGGCCAAAAAGGGGCTGACGCGGGAACTGGAAACGGACCGGCACATGGTGGGGTTCGAGGGGGCCGACGACGACTGGGGGGACTGGCCTCGATCTCAGACGAGGCCATCTCGCCGCCGACCCCGCCTGACACCCGGGCCTGCGATGACCCGGGAAATCTGGACAGAACCTGATTGTCAACATAATTTTCTCTCGTGTTGGAGGCCCTGCCTAGCCCCTTCCGCTGCGGTCGGTCCCGCTGCCGGTGTCCGAGGGGTTCTCCTGTCCGGCATCACGGCTGTGCCGCTCGCGGAGCTCGCGCCCGTGCCTGATGTCCTCCTCTTCCTGTTCCTGCAGTTTCTCGCTCTTCTTCGTGTCCCGCGGCGGCAGCTGGATGGTTTCCTCTGCTTCGATGCCGGCCTGGAGTTGGCGTCCGCGTTCCATCTCGGCGTCGAACTCCGCACCGAACAGCAGGGACATGTTAAGGATCCAGAGCCACAACAGCATCACAATCACGCCGCCCAGCGCGCCGTAGGTCTTGTTGTAGTTGCTGAAATTCGCAACGTAGAATGCGAAGCCCAGCGAGGCCAAGAGGAAAATCACCAGGGCGATGAACGAGCCGATGCTCATCCACCGGAACTTGGGCTGCTTGACGTTAGGCGTGGCGTAGTAGAGGACGGCGATGATCATGATGACCAGCGCCACGATCACGGGCCACTTGGCAATGTTCCATACGGTGAGGATGGTCCCGCTGAGACCGATGGCACCACCCACGGCTTCCGAGACCGGACCGCTGAGCACCAGCATGCCGGCGAGCAGGGCGACAATGACGACGGCGAGCAGGGTGACCGCCAGCATGGTTCCGCGGAGCTTCACAAAGGGGCGGCCCTCGTCCACTTCATAGACACGGTTCATTGCGCGGCCAAACGCGCCTACGTAGCCGGAAGCGGACCAGAGAGCGGTCGCCAGGCCCACGATGAGGGCAAACCCTGCAGCCGGGGACCCAGCAAGTTCCTCAATGGGGCCGCGGACGGTATCCACCGTTGATCCGGGGGCGATGCCCCGAACGATTTCCAGCAGAGCCGCCGTCGTTCTTTCCGCATCGCCGAAGATGCCCACGAGCGAAACGATCGCCAGCAGCGCCGGGAACAGCGACAGCACGGCGTAGTAGGTAAGTGCGGCCGCCAGATCGGGGCACTGGTCCTGGCTGAACTCCCTGAGTGTCTTTTTGGCTATGTACTTCCAGGACGGCTTGGTGACGTCGGTTGGGCTGTCGGGCTTCCGGGAGTCATCGGGGGCTGGAGCGCTGCCCGCCTTGGAGGTGCTCGTTTCGTATGAGTCCTGACTGGCCATGGAGCGTCCTCTCAATGGTGGTGAATAAACGGACAGGCCGGCTCCGCCGGAGGGAGGCTGGAGCCGGCCTGTCTGGTCTGCTGGCGTCAGGCGTTCTGGACGTGGTCCTTGGCATCGGTGGCCCGGTCCTTGACGTCCGCGGCGGCGCCTTGGCCCTCGGCCTTGACGTGCTCGGCGGCGTCCGCTGCGGTTGCCTTGACGTTTTCCATTGCTTCCTGGGCGGGTTCCTTCATACCCTGGGCCATGTCCTTTGCGGCCTCGGTCAGTTCGGTGGTGACTGGTTCTGCCGCGGTTTTGAGCGCGTCCGCTGCTTCGCGTTCCTTCTCGCTGGCAGGAATCAGCGAAGACAGCAGCAGCCCCGCCCCGAAGGCAATGAGGCCTGCGGCCAAGGGATTGCCCTGGGTCTTCGCCTTGACCTGGTGCGGGGCGTCGCCAATGGCGGCGCCCGCCTCGGTAAGCGGGTTGCCAGCGCTATCGGTACGGGCATGCATACCGGTGTGCATGCGTGCCGCAGCGTCATCTGCTGTGCCCATGATTTTCTCTTTCACTCCGAAGACGGCGTCTTTCACTTTGTCCGTCTGGCGGTGGACGATGTGGGACGGGGTGACTTTGTCCGCCACCGCGTCCACGTTGGTGCCTAGGCGTTCGCGGGTTGCTTCTATGTCGGCGCGGATGGCGTCCGGATTTTCACTCATCGTTTTACCTCACCGGGTTTTAGGGTTGGGGGGATTTCCTGGAGTGTTTCGGTGGTCTGGGGCATGCCTTTGACCGATTTGAGTTCCTTGCGCCCGATGGACGCCAGGACCGCGGCGATGATGCCCCAGATCAGGGCCACCACGACGGCGGACCAGCCCAGTCCCATCAGCTGGCCCAGGGCGTACCAGAGTGCGACTGAGAGGAACAGCAGGACGAAGTGTCCGGCCACTCCGGCGCCGGCGAGCATGCCGCCGCCTTTGCCCGCCCTGGACGCGGTCTGCTTCAGTTCGACCTTGGCAAGTTCCAGTTCCTGGCGCATGAGCGTGGACAAGTCGCGGGTGACCTCGCCCAGTAGATCGCCCAAGGAATTGTTGTCTGCCTTCGCGTGGGCTGCTTCCCCTGGAGTCTCCGGCATCTGGCTGCTCATCACGGCCTGCCAGTCTGGCCGTCCGCGGAGCGGTCCCGAGTGAGGGGGTCTTTGCCCATGGGATCATCGGCAAGCTCCCTCTCCTGGAGGGGATCGTCTGCCGTCCTGTTGCCGGACCAGGGTTCCTCTACCAGCTGGGGGCTGTCCAGCGGGCTCGCAGCGGTGGGGCTGTCGGCGTAGCTGCTTCCGGGAGCGCCGCCGTCGAACCCTGCCGTGGTGGTTGCCGGGCCGGGGAGCTGGACCGGCGGGGGCGGGACTGCGCCGCCTCCGGACGGCGTGAAGCCGCCGGGGATGCCCTGGTCCGTGCCGTACTGGTCACCGGTGTACCGGTCACCCGTGGACTGGCCGGTGTATCCGGCTGCGGAGCGCGGGGTGGACTCCGGTGCGCCGGCGCTCAGGCTGCGGCCGAGCCTTCCCGCCAGGACGCCGGCACCGGCTGCAAGGAGCAGGAAAGTACCGGGACGTTGCCGGGCAAAGCTCTTGACTTCATCCAGGAGTGATCCCGGGTCCCGCCCATCCAGCCATGCGGCCACTGAAGAGGAACGCTCTGCGGCCTGGCGGACGAGGTCTGAGGCGACTCCGGGCTGGTCCGAGGCCCGGGCCATGGCGTGCAGTTCATCCGAAACGGACCGTAGCCCGTCAGCTACCTTCTGCTGCTGCGCGCCAGCCTGCTGGGTGAGGTCAGTGCGGGCCTGGTGGAGGAGGTCCTTGGTGTTGGCTTTGACCTCTGTCGCGACGTTTGCCGCTTCAGCCTTGGCCGTTTCAGCCACGCCTTGGGCCGATTCCGCTGCAGTGCGGGCAACATCACCGGCCTCTTCCCTCACCGCATCCTTGCGGGAGGTCCCATAGGCGTCGCCTGTCTGGGGAGCCGCAGTGGCCGGCATAGTGCTGGCACTCTGCTCTCCGGTGGTTCCTGGGGTGGCCGGCGAAACCCGGAAGGCGGGGTCGTCGGACCATTGGTTCTCTGTCATCTTTGCTCTCTCTTTCCAAGAAGGCCAGCTGTTGATCAAGAACCAGCGATACTGGCCTAAAAATAGTAAGCATGATTACTAACAGAAGGTAAGTACCCTTGCTAAATTAGTTTTAACCGGACCTGAATGCCTGTCGCGCAGACATCGCCAGGGGTCGGTCACAACGAAGTGGGAAGAGGTGGGTAGCTTTGGAGACAGCACTGTGGATTTGGGTGGTTGTTGGCATTGTTGTGGTGGTGCTTATCGTTCTGTTCCTGGTGACAGGGCAGCGCCGTAAGGCGATGCAGCAGAAGCGCGACGAATCGCACCGCGAAAAAGCAGCTGAAATCCGCCGCAAGGCCGAGAATATCGAGTTGGATGCCCGCGAAAATGAGGCCAAGGCAACCCGCGCACGCGCCGACGCCGAGCAAGCAGAAGTTGAGGCCGCCCGGCTGAAGCAGGAAGCCGAGCAGCGCGCAGCTGATGCCGGATCCCTTCGCGAGGATATGGCCAAGCAGAGCCAGAAGGCCGACGCCGTTGACCCGGACAAGAATCCGGACCGGGATGTCCGGACTGGCCGTGGGGACCGGAGCGGGCCGGAGGCGGGTGCGGACGAGGGGATGCGCACGGACAAAGGCATGCGCACGGACGGGGATCCGCATGGTGACCGGGATGCCCGAACTGACCGGGATAATCCACGTTCAGCCGTCTAGGGCATATCCGGAACTTCCGGTTAAGGCTTCGGCGATGTCCGCCGCGGTTTCAGGGCGGGGGAGGGAGACACTCCTTCCCCCGCCCCTATGCCGTCCAGGACCTGGGCGATGGCATCGATGGAGGACATCCGCGGCTCCCAGTCCAGCAGTTGGCGGGCGCGGCTGGTATCCATAACCGGGGCTTCGGCGGCCATGTCCACCCATCCGGAGTCCGTGGGCTGGAGCCGGAGCTTCCATGTAAGTCCGGCTAACGCATGCAACAGGGCCATTGGGATGGGCAGGATTCGTCTGGCCCGCAGGAGCCGGCCCAGTTCCTGCGGCGTGACAACTGGCTCCGCCGCAATGTTGAAGGCGCCGGACTCGCGGCGGTCCAGGACCTGCCAGTACGCCTCGGCAACATCGTCGGCATGGACCGCCTGGAAGATCAGGCCGTCCGGCGCGGGCAGCATGGGTATCCAAGGCCGTCGCGGCAGGAGCCGGGGTATCAGTGGTCCCAGGAAGTACCGTCCGATTTCACTCCCGGCGCTGCGTTGGAAGGTCAGACCAGGCCTGAGCCTTGCCACCCTCACGCCTGGCTGTTCCTCTTGGAAGCGGTCCAGCAGGCCTTCCTGTTCCGCCTTGTGCCTGCTGTAATGTGACCCAGCCATCCCGCCGGCGGGCCAGGATTCGTCGGTCCTTTGATCCTTCGGGGCTTTGCTGTAGGCGCCGACCGATGAAGCGCACACGATATGCGCCGCGCCTGCTTGCCTGGCCGCTTCCAGGACATTGCTGGTACCCGTGACGTTGGTCCGGTGCAGGGCCGCCAGATCCCGGTTCGGCTGGACCTGCCAGGCCAGATGGACCACGGCGTCCACGCCGGCCAGGGCCGAGCGGAGGAGTGGAAAGTCGGCATCCCGGCCCACGTCCAACGTGTGCCATTCCACCCCGGCGTACGGCGGCAGGGTGGCGTCCGGGCGCCTCCGGCTGATGCCCACGAGCTCTAGGTTTCCGGGCCGTTTAGTCGATTGGGTTTGAAGGTTGCGGAGAAGCGCTGTGCCAACGTTCCCGCTGGCTCCGGTGATAGCGATGCGCATGCCGAGGTCTCCTTCGCGTGGGATGGGCGGTTCCGCCCTGCACACCGAGCCTATATCCAGCAAGCATTGTCTTATAAGTAGCCTTATGATTTCCTACTGCTAAGTCTTGCCGCAGGCTTTCCGACTCCGAACCGGAAGGAACCGTCGACATGCCTGAGTTTCTTGGCGCGCTTGCTTTGGAGAATACTCCACTCGAGTCGCTGGATCTTCCGCCACAAAAATTCGCTCCCAAGGGCGGACGGCTGCGCGAGACCTTCGAAAACGAGCTGGTACTGTCCCACCTGGACCTGGCTGAAGCGCTGGCCGCTCGATTTGAGGCCCGCGGCCGGGAGAGGGACGACCTTAACCAAGTGGCCTATCTGGGCCTGGTGAAGGCTGCCCGCGGCTTCGACCAGTCCAAAGGCGACAGTTTTCCGGCCTACGCTGCGCCCACTATTAACGGGGAATTGAAGAGGTACCTCCGGGACCGGAGCTGGGTGATCAGGCCGCCACGGCACATCCAGGATCTTCGCTCCCGTCTCTTCCGCGTGGAGCCGGAGCTGGCCCAGGTGATGGGCCGGAGCCCGAGCGTTGAAGAGCTGGCCCAGGAACTCGGAGTGAAAGCCGCCGAGGTGCAGGAGGCTATTTGCGCTTCCAGCAGCCTGCATCCGGATTCGATCGATGCCGTGAGTCCGCACAATGACGCCCCTCCGATTGCGGAGGTGCTCGCGTCTCCCGAAGCGCCCCTTGAGCGGCTTGACGAGCTGGCTTGCCTGCGTGAGGCCATGGAGGAACTTGCCCCTGGAGACCGGGAACTGCTGTACCGCCGTTACTTCTGCGAAGAGACGCAGGTGCAACTGGGCCAGCGGCTGGGAATGACGCAGATGCAGGTTTCGCGCCGCCTGGCCCGTGTGCTCGTGGAACTCCAGCACAGACTCGTGGAAGGAAGCTATGGTGCGGATTCCAGCTCTGCCACTGCCTCCAGCACATCCCCTGCCGTCACCCCAAGAATGGCCGGGTCCGGGCTGTCCGCGAACGGGTCGCCGCGCCGCAGCCGTCCCCGCGTCAACACCAGGTGAGGCCCGGGCGGCGGCCCCCAGCGTTCCGGGGCCACTGGCCCGAAGAGGACAATGGAAGGCCGGGCATAAGCCGATGCCAGGTGCGCTGCCCCGGTGTCCGCTGAGATCACCAACCGCGCACCTGCGATGCAGGCGGCAAAGGCCTGCAGTTCCAGCTCGCCCGCAAGAACCGAGACTTCGGGCAGCCCGGCCAGGCGGCAGACTTCCACTGCCCTGCCGCGCTCCTGGGCGCTTCCGGTGAACACCACCTGATGGCCGCGGGAAGACAGTTGTCTGGCCACGCGCGCAAACCGCTCGGCTGGCCACAGCCTGCTGGGAAAGGCGGCGCCCACATGGACCACCGTGGCGCCGGGAAACTTTGTTGGGGTGGACGGAGTGCGCAGTGCGCAATCCCGCGGGTCGGCGTTGATGCCGTGCCAATGCAGCAGACGCGTCCAGCGCTCACGCTCGTGCAGGTCTTCCACCCACGCTGGCCCGTCGCCGTCGCCGTCGCCGTCGCCGTCGCTGGTGCAGTGCTGCAAAATTCTCCGGGCGCCGATGGCTTCGAGCCGTTCACTGCTCTGGGGGCCTTTGCCGTGCAGGTTGACGGCGACATCCACCTCTCCGGGGCGCACCGGGATGGGGGCTTCAAGCCCGGACAGCGGCACCAGTTCGTAACCGCCCACCAGCTCCAGCGCACCGGCCAGCCACCCGGGCGCAGCATAGCGCAGGCGATAGCCCGGGAATGCTCTCCGCAAGGCGCGCAGGGCGGGAACAGCCACGAGCAGATCGCCGAGGCCCAGGGCCCGGAGCACCAACAGTTGGGGCCGGACGTCAGCTGGCCCTTCATCCGAGATATCCATGGTCCCGCCTTTCCTTCCAGCTCTGGGTCTCTCTTCTACGCAGCCGTGTCAGAGGAGTCTAGTCCGGAAGAAAATGCCAGCCACTCTGTTTAGGAGCTGCGGCGCGGGGAACTAGGTGGGTATGGGAAGCTCCGCAACTCCGCAGCTCCGGGCTGTCCTGTTCGACCGGGACGGAACGCTGGTGGTTGACGTGCCCTACAACGGAGACCCCGGCCTGGTCCAGCCCATGCCGGGTGCTAAGGACGTGCTGGATTTACTCCGCCGCCAGGGACTGGCGACGGGAGTGCTTAGCAACCAGTCCGGCGTCGCCCGGGGCATCCTCACCACCGAAGACGTGGCAAGCGTCAACGCCCGGGTTGATGAGCTCCTGGGGCCTTTTGACGTGTGGGAGGTCTGCCCGCACTCGGAGGAGGACGGCTGCGGCTGCCGGAAGCCCGCTCCGGGCATGCTGCACAGCGCCTGCCGGAAACTGGGCATAAGAACCTCGGAGGCCGCGCTGATCGGGGACATCGGCAGTGACGTTCGGGCAGCCGAGGCCGCAGGGGCGAGAGGCGTCCTGGTACCCACGCCGGTGACCCGAGCCGAGGAAGTCAGCGAGTCACGGCTTGTGGCACAGACCCTGGCGCTGGCCGTGGACCTTCTGATGGGGGACGCGTAATGGGACGCCTCCTCGTGGCACGGCTGGACAGCATGGGTGACGTCCTTCTGGCAGGACCGGCAGTGCGCGCCGTGGCCAACGGCCGGCAGCCGGAGGGGAGCCAGCCCAACCATGTGGTGATGGTGTGCGGGCGCCAAGGGGAGGGGGCGGCGTCCATGCTCCCCGGAGTCGCGGAGGTGTACAGCTGGGACTGCCCGTGGATCATGAACCCTGGCCCCAGAATGACCGGGCCGCACGCGGACAGGCTGATCGACTACGTGAGGAACTCCAGGATCACCGAGGCGGTGATCCTGACGTCTTTCCACCAGTCCCCGCTGCCGCTGGCACTGCTGCTGAGGCTGGCAGGAGTGGAACGGATCAGCGGCGCCTCCACTGACTACGCGGGCTCCTTGCTGGACATCAGGCTCAAGCCCGGGGAGGACTTCCCGGAAGACCAGCCAGAGGCAGAGCGCGCGCTGGGGATTGCCCGGGCAGCCGGTTTCAGGCTGCCGGCAGGCGACGACGGCAAGCTCCGGGTGGGCCATGTTCCGGACGTGCAGGAGCTGGTGGGCGACGGCCCGTATGTGGTGGTCCACCCCGGAACTGCCGTCCCGGCCAGGGCCTGGCCGCCGCTCCACCACGCCGCCGCCGTCGAACTCCTCGAGGGCGCCGGTCACCGGGTGGTGGTAACCGGCGGGCCGGACGAGATCCCGCTGACGGCCACTGTGGCAGGCCCGTCGGCCCTTGACCTGGGCGGACGCACGGACCTGGCCACCCTGGCCGGGGTCCTGGCCCGGGCGGACGCGGTGGTCACCGGAAACACCGGGCCGGCCCACTTGGCCGCGGCCGTGGGAACCCCTGTTGCCTGCCTCTTCTCCCCGGTGGTCCCGGCCGTGCGCTGGGCCCCCTACGGCGTGCCCCTGGAACTCCTCGGCGACCAGAACGCCCCGTGCCGGCTTACCAGGGCCCGCGTCTGTCCCGTACCGGGGCACCCCTGCCTGGACACCGTCTCACCGGAGGAGGTTGTACAGGCTGTGGAGCGGCTGATCGGCGGGGTCTCGTCCTTGAGTACCCACGTCAGTACCAGGAGAAAGGCCCGGGACCGATGAGAATCCTGCTGTGGCACGTGCACGGGTCCTGGACGGACGCTTTTGTCCGGGGCCGTCATGAGTACCTGCTTCCCGTCCTGCCGGAGGCGGGCCCCTGGGGCCTCGGCCGCGCCGGCAGGGATTGGCCGGACTCAGCGCGGGAGGTGACCCTGGCGGACCTCGACGCCGATCACGTCGACGCCGTCGTACTCCAGCGTCCGGAGGAAATCGCCGTAGCCGCCAGGGCATTGGGACGGCAGCCTGGCGCGGACCTGCCGGCGCTGTACGTGGAACACAACACGCCGAAGGGCGACTTCCCCTTCAGCCGGCACCCGCTTGCGGACCGGTCGGACATCCCCGTGGTGCACGTAACGCATTTCAACAGGCTCGCCTGGGACTGTGGTTCCGCCCCCACGTTAGTTATCGAGCATGGGATCCCGGACCCCGGGCAGCTCTATTCGGGAGAGCTTCCCGAACTCGGTGTGGTCATCAACGAACCCGTGCGGCGGGGACGGGTGACCGGAACGGACCTCCTGCCCGTTTTCGCCTCCGTTGCGCCGCTGCAGGTCTTTGGCATGAAAACCGAGGGGCTGGCCGCCGTCGCGGGGATAGAGAAGTCCCGGCTCACCGCCCGCGGTGACCTGCAGACGCGCGAACTGCACCGCGAACTGGCCCGTTGCCGGGTCTACCTGCACCCCATGCGCTGGACGTCCCTGGGCCTGTCGCTCCTGGAGGCCATGCACCTCGGAATGCCCGTGGTTGCCTTGGCCACCACTGAAGCGCCGCGGGCGGTGCCCCCGGAAGCCGGCGCCGTCTCGGCCGACGTCGACGAGCTGCTCCGCTGCGCCCGGCGCCTGGTCGCCAACCCGGAAGAAGCACGACGGCGGGGCGCCGCCGCCCGGGAGGCGGCACTGGCACGATATGGGCTGGGCAGATTCCTGGACCGCTGGGACGAAATCCTCTGGGACTTGCACACCACACCCCGGCACACCGGAACCGAACGTCTGGAAGAGAAGATCCTTATTCCGCGGCGAGAGAGGAATACTCCATGAAGATCTCCATGATTTCAGAACACGCCAGCCCGCTGGCGGCCCTGGGCGGGGTGGACGCCGGCGGGCAGAACGTGCATGTTGCCGCATTGTCCGAGGCGCTGGCCAAGAGGGGCCACAGGGTCACTGTCTACACCCGAAGGGACGCAACGGAGCTTCCGTCCAGGGTGAAAGTGGGGCGGCGGCTTGAAGTGGTGCACGTGGAGGCGGGACCGGCCTGCCACATTCCCAAGGATGAGCTGCTTCCGTTCATAGGGGAGCTGGCCGACGGCATCGCCCGGGACTGGGGCGCGCGGCCGCCGGACGTGGTGCACGGCCACTTCTGGATGTCCGGGCTGGCGGCACTGGACGCGGCGCGAAGGGAAGACGCAGGCTACTGCGTCCCCGTCGTCCAAACCTTCCACGCCCTCGGCACCGTCAAGCGCAGGCACCAGGGCCTTGAAGACACCAGCCCGCCGGAACGCCGCTGGCTTGAGCCCGGTGTGGCCCGCTCCGCAGACCGGATCATCGCCACCTGCTCCGATGAGGTCTTCGAACTGAAATCCATGGGCATCAAGACTGGCAAAGTCTCGATTGCACCGTGCGGCGTGGATCTCGGCCTCTTTTCCGCCGAAGGATCCGCGGATCCAAAGCCGCGCAGCTACCGTATCCTCTCGGTTGGCAGGCTGGTTCCGCGCAAGGGGGTGGACCTGGTGATCCGGGCCCTTCCGCTCCTCAGCGACGCGGGGTTCGGCGACGTCGAACTCCTGATTGTGGGCGGCGGCGGCGACTCGCGTGCCCTCCACACCGACCCGGAAGTGCGCCGCCTCCTGGACCTCGCCGCTGAGTTGGGCGTTTCGGACCGGATTTCGCTTCAGGGGCAGGTGCCACGGGCGGCAATGCCCGGGATCTTCCGGAGCGCGGACGCCGTGGTCTGCGCGCCCTGGTACGAGCCTTTCGGCATTGTCCCGCTGGAGGCGATGGCGTGCGGGGTGCCGGTGGTGGCGGCCGCCGTGGGTGGGCTCCGTGACACGGTGGTGGACCACAACACGGGGCTGCACGTGCCACCCCGGGACCCGGAAGCGATCGCGTCCGCGCTCGCCCTCCTGCTGGGCGACTCCGCCCTGCGGGCAGAACTTGGGGCCGCAGGGCAGCAGCGTGCGGGCTCACGGTATTCGTGGGACCGGGTGGCTGCCGAAACTGAAAAGGCGTATCAGCTGGCAGCTGCAGGAATGTCGGCCGACAGGGTATCGATGGAAGGAGCGGCGCTATGACTGCCGAATGGTCCCTCCGGGAGGCCGACCTCCCGGACCTCGCGCTTCCTTCCGCACGGGTGTCCGCACTGCCTTCCATACAAGACAGCCCAGGCTCCGTGGATGCCGGGTCCGTGGACGCCGTGCGGGTGCATCTGGACAACGTCCTTCCTGCACTGGAATCCCTCCGCAGCCAGTCCGGCCGCCTCGCCGCCTGGGGCGTGGAGCTGGCGCAGCGGCTGCTCCGGGGGCAACGGCTCCTGGCCGCCGGCAACGGCGGGTCAGCGGCCGAGGCCCAGCACCTGACCGCTGAACTGGTGGGGCGGTTCGACGGCGAGCGTATCCCGTTTTCCGCCATCTCGCTGCACGCAGAGACCTCGGCGGTGACGGCCATTGCCAATGACTACGGCTACGACGAGCTGTTCGCCCGGCAGGTCCGTGCCCACGGCCGGTCCGGTGACGTGCTGGTCCTGTTGTCCACGAGCGGCAAGAGCCCCAACCTGCTGCGCGCAGTGGAAGCAGCCTCCCGGCTCAACGTCACCACGTGGGCGTTGACGGGTCCGGGACCCAACCCCCTGGCCACGGCCTGTGACGAGGCGGTGATGATCGACGCCGTCAATGCCAACGCGCAGGAAGGCCACCTGATCGCGCTGCACGCCGTTTGCCGGGCCTTCGACCTGGAGGTCAGCCGGCGCAGTGCCGGCATGCCTGCAAGTGAATGGGATGGCAGGCCATGAGGATCGTGGTGGTGGGGGACGTGATCCTGGATGTTGACCTGTCCGGAGAGGCCACCCGACTGACCCCCGATGCGCCGGTTCCTGTTGTTGACGTTTCCGGCATCAGGCGCCGCGCCGGCGGCGCCGGACTGGTGGCCCGGATGCTGGCCGAAGACGGCTGGCCGGTCACCCTGGTGACGGTGCTGGCAGACGACGACGCCGGGCGGCAGCTGGAGGCGGCGCTCGCGGGAGTGCGGCTCGTGGCCGGTCCCAGCAGCTTCCCGTCGCCGGTCAAGACCCGCGTCCGGGCCGGATCGCACCCCGTGGTCCGTTTTGACCAGGGCTGCGGCAGGACGCCGGTCCCGGACGTCACCCCCGCGATGCTGAGGGCGGTGGAGAAAGCCGAAGCCATCATTGTGGCCGACTATGGACGCGGCCTGGCAGCCAACCCACAGCTCCGGGAACTGTTGGCAAGACTGGCGGATGAGGTGCCCATTGTGTGGGACCCGCATCCCTCGGGAGCTCCTCCCGTTCCCGGGGTTGCCGTGGTGACACCGAATCTTTCGGAGGCGCACCAGGCCGCCAGGAGCCCCGCCGGGTCCCTGGAGCAGGCTTCTTCTGACGGGGCAGGTGAGGTTGCAGGCATCCTGCTGGACCAGTGGCGAAGCCGGGCCGTCCTGGTGACCACGGGGGAGCGCGGAGCCGTTCTGCTGCGTCGGCGCGACCGGGCGCCGCGGCAGGTTCCGGCACCCCGGGTTGAGGTGGCCGATCCCTGCGGGGCAGGTGACAGGCTCGCGGCCAGCCTGGCCGTCCACCTGGCGGACGGCCGTGACCTTGAGGACGCTGCCGTGCTTGCCGTCCATGAGGCGGCGGATTTCCTGGCCGCCGGAGGAGTGGCATCGCTGCCGGAGCCGGCCCCGGGCAAAGCCAGGCACCGCACCACTGAGCCGCTGCTGCTGGCCCGCGGCATCCGTGAGAACGGCGGCATGGTGGTTGCCACAGGAGGCTGCTTCGACCTGCTGCACGCTGGCCACGTCAGGTCCCTTGCCGCCGCCCGCGAACTGGGCGACTGCCTGATTGTCTGCCTTAACTCCGACGCTTCGGTGCACCGGCTAAAGGGCGATCAGCGCCCCATTATGAACCAGCAGGACCGGGCTGAACTCTTGCTGGCGCTGGAGTGCGTGGATGCCGTCATGATCTTCGATGAAGACACCCCGGAGGCCGCCCTGGACCGCCTGCGCCCTGACATCTGGGTGAAGGGCGGCGACTACAAAGGCGCCCGTCTGCCCGAGGCCGAGCTGGTGGAGAGCTGGGGAGGCCGCTGCGTCACCGTCCCGTACCATCCGGCCCGCTCCACAACAGGCCTGGCGGACGCCCTCGCCAAGGTCAGCTGAAACCCAGCGTCAGCTGAACCGCTTTCCGCACCTATCCCTGAGCGAAAGGAACACCATGAACACCGAGACATCCTGGCCTGGCCGGGTCCTGGTTACCGGAGGCGCCTCCGGACTGGGGGCCGCCGTCGTCGAAGCCGTCCTGAGGGCTGGCGGCACACCGGTGGTGCTGGACCGCGACATCACCAGCGTTGCGGCGGTGAAGGCGTTCGAGGTTGACGTTTCGGACCGCCTCGCGGTGGAACGGACCGTCCAGGAGGCCGCAGAGTCCCTGGGCGGGCTGGATGCTGTGGTCACTGCAGCGGGAATCGACCGCTGCGGCAAGCTGGCGGACGTTGCGGCCGATGAATGGGAGAAGGTCATCGGCGTGAACCTGCTGGGCACGGTTTCCGTGGTCCGGGCCGCGCTGCCCTACCTCAAGGCCTCGCGGGGCCGGGTGGTGACGGTGGCCTCCACCCTGGGGAAGCGCGCGGTGGCGGATGCCACGGCGTACTGCGCCTCCAAGTTCGGCGTGGTGGGCTTCAGCCATGCCTTGGCGGCCGAGACCGCTGGGCTGATCGGCGTGACCACTTTGATCCCCGGCGGCATGAAAACCCACTTCTTTGATGACCGGACCGAGCAGTACAAGCCCCAGGATGATTCGCGGCTCAACAGCCCGGGCAACGTGGCTCAGGCCATCCTGTTTGTGCTTTCGCAGCCCACCGGGTGCGAGGTGCGGGAGATGTTGATCTGCCATGCGGAGGAGGGGTCCTGGCCCTAAGGGATGCTGGGAACCGGGGCCGGACTACCGCCCCAGCAGGCTCCGGACATCGTCGTAGACATTCTCGGGCCGAATGCCTGCCACCAGGCTTTCTTCATGCGGGCAACGCGGCGCGGTCCACCCCACTTGGGTGACGTCCGCGCCGCATGACGGGCAATGGGTCGTCCACGAGAGGTGCAGCCGGTGGCGGCCACGGCCAAGCGGCGCTGAGGTCAGGGCATTGCCGACCCAGTAGATCCCCACGGTCCGTGCACCCACTGCCTGCGCGAGGTGCCGTGGCCCGCTGTCGTTGGCCAGGACAACGTCGGCGCGGGCAAGCAGCGCCGCCAGGTCACCCATCCGCAGCCGCCCGGCCAAGGAGGCCACCCTCTTCTCGGACTTACTGTCACTCTTCCCGGCGGAGAGTCCGACGGCGGCAGCCACCACCGTGTCCGCCAGCCCGGTCTCGCTCCGGTCACCGACCACCAGGACCTGGCAGCCGCCGTCGGCCGCTGCCCGGGCGACGGCCGCGAAACTGGCCGCCGGCCAGCGGCGGCGGGGATCACTGGCCCCTGGATGGATCACCAGGAGGGGAGCGCCGTTTGGCGGCAGCACCGACCCCAATGTGGCGGGCAACCCGGCCATGAATCTGTCCTGCGGGCGCAGCCTCGCCTCCAGAGCCACGGGCGGAGCGCCGGCCAGGCCGGCCACCTCCAAGGCGCGCATGGGTTCGTGCTGGTAGAGCGTGTACGGGAGCGTCCGCTCCAACGGGGCGGCGTCCGGGGTGGCGGATCCGGCAGTATGCCGCGCGCCCAGCCGCAGCAGGAAGGGGTTGGAGTAGCGGCCGCCGCCATGGAGCTGGACAGCCAGGTCAAAGTGGCGTTCGTTCGCGGCGCTAAGGAACTGCCCGGTGGCCGCGGGGTCTTCCTCTCCCGGCCGCACGCCTTCCGCAAAGGGCAGCACCATCACGTCGTCCACGGGGCTCCGCGTCTCAGATACCAGGGCCTGGTGGACGGGGGTCCCCAGCAGGGTCAGCGTGGCTCCAGGGTAGGCGGCCTTCAGGGCGGTCACGGCGGGGAGCGCGAACATCAGGTCGCCCAGCCCTCCACCGCGGAGCAGTGCGATCCGGGAGATGTCCGGGAAGGTATCAAGCACCGGTCCGATGCCGCTCTCGCCAGGTTCCATCCGCCCGCTCCTCCCGTCTGCCTGCTGCCACCCTACGGACGCGCGGCGTCCCTGGCCAGCACTGGATTCCCGTTTGCCCGCCACCGTGTAAACGCCGGCTCCCGGGGTACGGGACTGCAAGGAGAAGTACGTACGGGAGGAGTTCCATGCATATGGCTGCCACGCAAACGACGGCTGCGCCACCAACCGCTTCCGAAGCCCGCCCCAAAGGTTCCCGGGTCACCATCAGGGATCCCCGCACCGGCGAAATCCTTTGGTCCGTCCCGGAGGCCGAGCCGCCTGCCATAACCCACGCCGTAGAGGTGGCCAGGAGTGCGGCGGGCCAGTGGGCCGTTGTGGCTCCGGCTGAGAGGGGCTCCTGCCTGCGGGCCGCGGCGCGCGCGCTCCAGGCTGCCGCCTCGGAACTCGCCGGGCTCAACAGCAGTGAAACCGGACGCCCTGTGGAGGAAGCACTGGCCGGGATCGCGGCCGGGGCTTCCACCTTGGAGCAATACGCCGAACTTGGACCAGTCCACCGCGGACACAGCCTTCGAGGCAACCAGCTCGCCTCTGACTACACCGTGGCCGAGCCCCGTGGCGTGGCTGTTCTCCTGACACCGTGGAACGATCCCGTGGCGGTGGCCTGCGGACTGATCGGCGCCGCCCTGGTCACGGGCAACACCGTGGTGCACAAACCGAGCGAACGCTGCCCCCGCCTGGGCGAAGCCCTGGGGGAGGTGCTGGCCCCGGCCTTCCCGCCCGGCGTGCTGCAAACCGTTTCCGGCGGTGCCCGCGTGGGTGAACTCCTGACCACGGCCGGGGTGGATGTCATCGCACACGTGGGTTCAAGCGCTTCCGGAGCACGGATTGCCAGCGCGGCGGTCAGCACCGGCGCACACTCCATCCGGGAGAACGGCGGGAACGATCCGCTCCTGGTGGACGGGGACGTGGACCCTGCCTGGGCTGCCGGGCAGGCTGCCATCGGTGCCTTCAGCAACAGCGGCCAGATCTGCACCTCGGTGGAACGGATCTACGTCCATGAAGCCATTGCGGCTGAATTCTGCGCCGCGCTGGAAGCCGAGGCCGCGCTCCGCAACAGCAACGGCACGGTAGCGCCGCTGGTGGATACCCGGCTGCGGGAGTCCGTTCACGCGCAGGTGGCCCAGGCCGTGGAGCTCGGTGCGCATGCGGTGGAAGGCGGAGCTGTTCCCGAGGGCCAGGGCGCCTTCTATCCCGCAACCGTGCTGCTGGGCTGCACGGACACCATGCAGGTGATGACGGAGGAAACCTTCGGTCCCGTGGCGCCGGTTCAGGTAGTGCCGAGTTTCGATGCTGGCCTGCGGCAGGCCTGCAGCGGCCGCTATGGCCTGGCCGCCACCGTGCTCACGGGGAACATTGCCCATGTCCAGCACGCCATCGCTGCCCTACCGGTAGGAACGGTGAAGGTCAACGAGGTGTTCGGCGGCGCACCGGGCGGGTCGGCCCAACCCCGAGGGGAGAGCGGGCAGGGCTTCGGCTATGGCCCGGAGCTCCTGGATGAGTTCACCCGCGTGAAGGTAGTGCACGTGGCTGCGCCGCCGCCTTTCGCCCTGCAGTTGCCGGGCGAGCAGCTTGCGGACATGGAGCGTTCTGATTTGGACCAGCCGTGAGCCCGCAGGAACCATCCGGCCGGGGCGGACTCTCCGGCCAGCGGGCATTGTCCGAGTGGCTGCCCAGGCGCCTGGCCGCTGAGAGCCCTGCCATCACGGTGATCGGCGATGTGATGCTGGATGGCTGGTGGAACGGAAACATCGAACGGCTGTGCCGCGAGGCGCCCGCACCGGTGGTGGACGTGACCACGCGGGAATTCGCCCCGGGTGGCGCTGCCAATACCGCCATGAACCTGGCCGCCTTGGGTGCACGCGTGTCCGTGGCGGGCATCATCGGAACCGACGACGCCGGTGTGACGCTGCGGAAGAAACTGATGGAGGCGGGTATCGACGTCCGGAACCTGTACGACCATCCGTCCATGGTCACCACCACCAAGATCCGGATCAGCAGCGGCGGCCAGGTGATGCTGCGGATTGATGATTCGGCCAGTGCAGTCCCGGAGGAGGCGCTGGCCGCGCTGGCCGCTTCAGTCCGCGCCGCCGTCGAACTTCAGGAAGCGGTGCTGGTGTGTGACTACGGAACCGGAGTCCTGGTCGATCCGGTCCGCAGTAGCCTCATTGCGGCGCTTGCGGTGCGGGGAGCCGACGGGGCGGAAGGCGCAACAGCCCGCCCGCTGACCGTGATTGACGCCCATGACCCGCGTCCGTGGGCCGGGCTTCAGCCAGACCTGGTCACCCCCAACGCCCAGGAAGCCGCCCGGATGCTTGACCTTCGCCTGCCAGACGGAGCGGGGAGGGTCGACGCCGTGGCCCGGCACCGGGAGGCGCTGCTGGCGGCCACGGGCGCCCGGGCCGTGGTGGTTACCCTGGACCGGGACGGGACCGTGCTCTTCTCGGCGGACGGAGGCTCGCACCGGACCTGGGCGCGGCCAGCCGCTGAAAAACAGGCGTCCGGTGCCGGTGACACCTTTGTTGCTGCGCTGACACTGGCCCATTCTGCTGGCCTTCCATTGACGGCCAGCCTGGACCTGGCGCAGGCAGCCGCGGACGTGGTGGTGCACCAGCCAGGGACGTCCGTCTGCAGCACGGCCCAGCTGAGCCGCCACCTGGCGAGTTTTGCGGACACGGCGCTCAGTGCGGAGGAACTGATACGGCAGCTGGAAGTGCACCGGTCCCAAGGCCAGCGGATCGTGCTGACCAACGGCTGCTTCGACGTGCTGCACAGCGGCCACACACGGTACCTCAACCAGGCCAAGCAGCTCGGCGATGTGCTGGTGGTTGCCCTCAACAGCGACGAATCAGTGCGCAGGCTCAAAGGTCCCGGCCGGCCCATCAACGCCGTGGCTGACCGGGCCGCGGTGATCGCCGCACTCAGCTGCGTGGATTACGTGACAGTTTTTGATACCCCTACGGCCATTCCATTGATCGAGCAGCTCAGGCCCGAGGTCTATGCCAAGGGCGGGGACTACACCCCTGAGATGCTGGAGGAGACGAAATCCGTGGAAGACTACGGCGGGCGGGTGGCCATCTTGGACTACGTTGCGGAGCGTTCCACCACCGCCGTGGTGAAGCGGATCAGGGACGGCAAAGAGGCATCGCCGGCCAACTAGCGTCAACTAGTGTTGGACCATGACTGATGCGGGACACTGGTAATGGCGAAACGCGGCAAGTCAGGCGGCCGGAACGGTGAACGTTCGATGGCGGGCGTGGTGGAAGTACCCAAGGGAACCCGGCCGGATGGCCCGGTTGAGGGCGTCTACTACATCGATACGGGCGACTGCGAACTGATTGCGGACCAGGACAATTCCAACGGCTGGCTCCTGAAGATCAACGGTGTGATGAGTTCCCATATCGACCTCGCTGATCCGCTTTTCCTGGATTTTGAGTACATGCGCTGGATGGCGGCACTTATCGAATCGCGCTGGCCGCCGAAGCCCAAAACGGGCCCGGCGGCACGGCTGCGCGGCCTGCACCTTGGCGGCGGGGCCTGTTCCCTGGCCCGCTACTTCCACGGGGCCTACCCCGATGCGCGCCAGGTGGTGGTGGAGCTCGACGGAAAGCTGGCGGAGTACGTCCGCGGCTGGTTCGATCTTCCCAAGGCGCCGCTGCTTCGCCTACGGGTGGGGGAGGCCCGCGAGGTCACCGAAACGCTCACGGCCGACACCCGCGACTTCATCATCCGGGACGTTTTTGCCGGTGCGCTGACACCCAGGCCGCTCACCACCAGGGAGTTCAATGAGCACGTCCGGCGGGTCCTTGCGCCCGGCGGCATGTACGTGGTGAATTCCGGCGACGCCCCGGACTTGAAGAATGCGCGCGAGGACGCCGCCACCATCGCGGCGTCTTTCGAGCACACCGTCATCATCGCCGATCCCGCGATGCTCAAGGGCCGCCGCTACGGCAACATGGTGATGGCCGGCAGCGATATACCGTTCGACGGCGACCCCCAGCTGGCCCGCCGCCTGCTGGGCGGAGCGGTCCCGGCCCATATTTGGAACGATGCCCAGGTGCGCGCCTTCGCCGCGGGATCCCCCGTGCGCCACGACCCTCCCACCCCGTCGATTGCTCCGTAACCGCCCTTTTTTCAGGAGGGCGGTTTGGGCCCGCGCCGGCGGGGTTCCCTGGCCGAACTTGTGAGGTTAGGGGGCCGGTGGGGAGCAATCGATGAGGTTCCGGCCCGGCCCAGGAGCGCCTCGCGGTGCGCCGCCGTCTGGTCCCGCAGCGCCTGCACAACGGCGGCCACCGCAGGGCGGCGCATCGAGTCCGGCCGCAGCACCATCCAGTAGGGGAGCAGCTCGGCGAAGTCAGCAGGGAGGAGCCGGACCAGGTCGCCGTGCAGATCGCCCATAAAACAGGGCAGGAATCCGATGCCTGCACCGGCCCGGGTGGCTTCCACGTGGACGAAGACGTTGGTGGAGGTCAGCCCTTCCCGCATCGCCGGCACCAGCCGCCGGGGTGCATCAAGATCGTCAACCTGCAGCATGGAATCCACGAAGTAAACCAGCGGGTGCTCGGACAGCTCCGCGACGCTGGCTGGCTTCCCGTTCTCTGCCAGGTACGAACGCGAGGCGTACATTCCCAACATGTATTCGCCCAGCCGGATCGCTTCGGCCCGGTGGACCTGCGGTTCCCCCACCACCACTTCGATGTCCAGGCCGGAGCGCTGCTGGAGCGCCCGCCGAGTCATGGTCACCACCTCGACGCTGAGCCCGGGATGGTCCCGGCGCAGCCGTGCCACGGCCGGGGCGGCGATGTATGCACTGAATCCGTCAGTTGCGGTCATGCGCACGACGCCGGTAATCGGGTCGGGTGCCTTGCCGGCAGGTCCCAGCGCACTCACCGCCGCTTCCACCTGCTCTGCCACCCGGACGGCTTGGGTGCCGAGATCTGTCAGCTCCCAGCCTCCCGTTGCGCGGGCCAGGACGCGGCCGCCCAATGCCTTTTCCAGGGCCGCTATCCGCCGTGAAACGGTGGTGTGGTTCAATCCCAAGGCTTGCGCCGCCGTCGTAAATTTAGCTGAGCGGGATACCGCAAGCAGTACCAGCAGATCATCCGGATTGGCATTCATATCTGCAATTGTGCACATGAGAGGTGCTGTTTTGGTTATTGAGTGCACATGTCTGTGCAGCAATACTCAGTGGAGCCATTGGTGCTGTGGATCACAGCGCGTGTCAATGTGGACACTAAGGAGAAACTCATGAGCGTAGAGCAGCGCTCGGCAAACAATGCCGCCGGATCCTCACCCAAGGGATCCGGACTGAAGAAGATCGTGGCTGCCTCCATGGTGGGCACAGTGGTGGAATGGTACGAATTCTTCCTCTACGCCACCGCCGCAACCCTGGTGTTCGGCAAATACTTCTTCCCCGCCAGCGGCAACGAGCTGGACGGGATCATCCAGGCGTTCCTCACCTATGCCGTGGGCTTCGTGGCACGTCCCCTCGGCGGGATCGTGTTCGGCCAGATCGGCGACAAGCTGGGGCGCAAGCCCACCTTGCAGCTGACCATCGTCATCGTAGGGGTGGCCACCTTCCTGATGGGCTGCCTCCCGGGCTTTGCCGACATCGGCTACCTGGCCCCCGCACTGCTGGTGGCCCTCCGGTTCATCCAGGGCTTCGCGCTCGGCGGTGAATGGGGCGGCGCGGTGCTGCTGGTCGCCGAACACAGCCCCAACGCATCGCGCGGTTTCTGGTCCAGCTGGCCGCAGGCTGCAGTACCGGTGGGCAACCTCCTAGCCACGCTGGTGCTGTTCATCATGTCTACGGCCCTCAGCCCTGAGGCGTTCCTGGGCTGGGGCTGGCGCGTGGCGTTCTGGCTCTCCGCAGTGATCGTGTTCGTGGGCTATTACATCCGCACCCATGTCACCGAGGCACCCATCTTCCTGGAGGCCAAGGCCCTGGTCGAGAAGGAACAGGCTGTCAGTTACGGCGTCTTCGAGGTGGTGCGCAAGTACCCCAAGGGCATCCTGCAGGCCATGGGACTGCGCTTCGCCGAGAACATCATGTACTACCTCGTGGTCAGCTTCGCCATTGTCTACCTCAAGAGCGTGCACAAGTACGACACGTCTTCGCTGCTGCTGGCGCTCCTGATCGCGCACGTGATCCACTTCCTGGTGATCCCGCAAGTGGGCCGGCTCGTGGATTCGCTGGGACGGAAGCCTGTCTACCTGTTCGGTGCCATCGCCGGCGCCGCCTGGCCGTTCTTCGCCTTCCCCATGTTCGACACCCGCAACGCCGTGGTGATCGTGGCCGCCGTGACCATCGGCCTGTGCCTGCATGCCTTTATGTATGCAGGACAGCCCGCCATCATGGCCGAGTTGTTCCCCACCCGGATGCGCTACTCGGGCGTTTCCCTGGGTTCACAGGTGACGTCCATTTTCGCCGGTTCGCTGGCTCCGCTCCTGGCAACCCAATGGCTCAAGGACACCGGATCCTGGGTTCCAACCGCCATCTACCTCGTCGTTGCCTGCGCCATCACCACCGCGGCAGTGCTGAGCCTGAAGGAAACCAAGGGCATCGCGCTCGAGGAAGTGGACAAGGCCGACGCCGTCCGCGAGGGACTGCTCCCCGCCGGCTCACGCTGAGCTGCCTGAGCTGTTGACCGGTCTGATGAATGTGCACACGACGAGAGCCGGGATTGCCATGGAAAACAGTTTGAACGGCCGCAAGGCCCTAGTGACCGGCGGAGCCAGCGGAATCGGCGCAGCATGCGTCCGGGAATTGGCGTCCCGCGGCGCGAAGGTGGTGGTGGCCGACGTCGACTCCGCCGGCGCCGCCGCCCTCGCCGACGAAGTGGGCGGCACCTCCTGGGCCGTTGACCTGCTGGACGTGGACACGCTCGCCACCCTGAGCCTGGACTGCGACATCCTGGTGAACAACGCCGGGATCCAGCGGATCAGTCCCATTGAGGAGTTTGATCCGGCGGAGTTCCGCCGGATCATCGCCCTCATGCTGGAGGCGCCGTTCCTGCTGATCCGCGCCGCCCTGCCGCACATGTATGACAACGGGTTCGGCCGCATCATCAACGTGTCCTCCGTGCACGGGATCCGTGCCTCCCCGTTCAAGAGCGCGTACGTTTCCGCCAAGCATGGCCTGGAGGGCCTGAGCAAGGTGACGGCGCTTGAGGGCGGGAAGCACGGAGTCACCTCCAACTGCATCAACCCCGGCTATGTCCGCACCGCGCTGGTGGAGAAGCAGATCGCGGACCAGGCGCAGGTGCACGGCATCCCCGAGTCCGAGGTGCTGACCAAGGTGATGCTCACCGAGTCCGCCATCAAGCGGCTGGTGGAGCCGGAAGAGGTGGCGTCCCTGGTGGCCTGGCTTGCCTCGGATCACGCAGGCATGGTCACCGGGGCCAGCTACACCATGGACGGTGGCTGGTCCGCGCGCTAGCTTCACTCAATCCAGCCGTTTTAGCTGCCGGTGGTCGTAAAAGAACACCCCTGCCGCGGTTCCCAGTTCCACCGACGAGCCGCGGCTGGACATCACGACCCCTTCATGCCGGCCGTTGAATGGATCGTCTCCCACCACGGCATCTCCCACCCGGTAAGGGCACTTCGGGCCGAGAGTCGTCCGGACCTGGTCCCAGGCGGTGAGGATGAGGTTGGAAAGTGTGATGGGCCTTCCCATGCTGGCCAGGTCCTGTACATGTGCTTTCACCATGCAAACCACTCCTTGAAAGCGGCGTGCAGCCGCTCAGCGAGGTGCGGTTGCCGGAACGCTCCCAGCGTGAGGATGGTCCTCCAATTCCTGGCTGGCACCTTACGGATACTCTAGGCGCTATTCACACCAGTCACACCAATAACATGTACTCGTTTTGGCGGAGGCCCACTACTTGGGTGACCAGTCAGCCTGGCCGCTGGTTCACGGCCGGCCATTGAGGATGTCATCGGCGTTGTTGTAGGCCCAGGTGACCAGGGGAACCAGGAGGGCGGTCAATTCATAGCCGCGGTCCGTCAGGCTGTAGTCCACATGGGGTGGAATCACCGGCTGCGGCTTCCGCAGCACCAGGCCATCGCGTTCCAGGGTCTTGAGCGTCTGCGCCAGCATTTTCTCGCTGATGCCGTCGGCCCGGCGCCGGAGTTCGCTCCAGCGGTGCTCGCCTTCCGAGAGTGCCACCAGGATGAGCACGCCCCATTTGCTGGTGATATGGTCCAGGACCGTCCGGCTGGGGCACCCGGCCGCGAACACGCCGTCGGCAAGGTCCGTCTTTAGATGAGCCGGCAATACATTCGCTTCCATGGTCATATCTTACCAAAAGGTCAGTACCTTACTTAAAAGTGCGTACTCTCTTTCAGGAAGTAATCCGACAGACGGCTGGTTGTGCACGGTGACCCCTTACAAATGGTGAAAGGAAACAACCATGAGCATCGTCATCACCGGAGCAACCGGACAGCTTGGCCGACACGTTGTGGAGGCCCTGCTGCAGCGCAACGTACCCGCCGGCGAGATCGTGGCCGCTGGCCGCTCGATCGAGAAGCTGGCCGACTTCGCAGCCCGCGGCGTGCAGGTCAAGCCGATGGACTACACGGACCCCGCGTCGGTGGCGCAGGCGCTGCAGGGCGCCAGCAAAGTCCTCCTGATCTCCAGCAGCGAAGTGGGCCAGCGGCTGGACCAGCACCGCACGGTGATTGAGGCAGCCAAAGCCGAGGGCGTCGAGCTGGTTGCGTACACCAGCATCGCCAACGCTGACACCACAGGCATGAAGCTGGCGGCTGAGCACCAGGCAACCGAGGCCATCCTCAAGGATTCCGGCGTCCCGTTCGCTATCCTCCGCAACAGCTGGTACCTGGAAAACTACACCGACCAGCTTCCGGGCACACTGGCCCAGGGTGCCATCGCCGGAAGTGCCGGCGAGGGCAAGGTCAGCGCCGCGCCCCGTGCGGACTACGCCGAGGCGGCCGCGGCCGTCCTTGTCGCCGAGAACCAGGCCGGCAAGGTCTATGAACTGGGCGGGGACCACGCCTTCACACTCGCCGAGCTCGCGCAGGAAATCAGCGCCGCCGCCGGCAAGCCAGTGACATACCAGGACCTCCCCGCCGAGGACTATGCCGGGCTGCTGACCGGATTCGGGGTTCCGCAACCCTTCGCCGACATTCTGGCGGACTCGGACCTCGGCATCGCCCGCGGCGACCTCCTGGTCAGCGGCTCTGATCTCCGCGAACTGATCGGCCGGCCTTCGACGCCGATGCCCGCCGCCGTCCGTTTGGCCGTCGCCTCAGCCTGACCGGCACAAATAATCTGAGCGACGCAGTGCGGTAAGTCCTGGTTGCCTGCTTGGCCGGGCAACTAGGACTTGCTGCCAGTCAGGGCCAAGGTCCCGCCGAGACCGATCATCAGGGCCCCGCCTGTTGCCTCCACCGCTGAAATCCGGCGCGGAGACCGGGCAAACCATTGGCGGGCTGACCCTGCTGCGATGGCCCAGAGGCTGTCCGAAACTATGGCGATCAGCAGGAACACCGCACCCAGCAGCGCCAGCTGGAACGGTATGGACCCGGACGGGTAGTCCACAAACTGCGGCAGCACGGCAACGAAGAACACCACTGACTTGGGGTTGGTGGCGCCTACAACCAGACCCTCGCCCATCAGTCGTCGAGGCGAGGAGGCCACCGGCTGACGCCCGGCGGATACGTGGTGACGCCGGTGCCGGATGGCTTTGATGCCGAGATAGACGAGATAGCCAGCGCCCGCCAGCTTCACCACACTGAAGAGGACCATCGACTGTGCCACGATGATGCCTACTCCGAGCGCGACGCCGGCCACTTGCACCAGTTGCCCGGCCGCATTGCCCAGAACGGTAAGGACACCGCCCTTCCAGCCGAGCGCCAGGGAACGGCCGATCACAAACAGGACGCTGGGGCCCGGCACGGCTATCAGCACCACGGACGCAAGCGCAAAGGCCAGCAGGTTGGAGAGCGGAACCATGCCTGATATTAGCTCCGGCAGGGGCAGGACGGCACTGCTTGTGGATGAACTGTCTCTGTTTGAAGTGCTTGTGGTTGAAGCACTGCGCTACTGGCGGCGGCGTGCTGCGGCGACTACTGGCAGCGGTGACGTCTCGTCCACAACTTCGGCCCGGCGTCGTCCGTTTCCTTTGGCCCACAACCGATAGGTAAGGACCCAGCATTCCCAGCCACACGGCCCACACATGCAGTGTGGGAATCGCATGGTCTTGACAGCATGTCTAGTTTTCTTTACTTTGAGGATGTCAGGTTTGTTTTACATCCTTTGGAATGGCGGGAATGGCAATGTCCTTCGAAGAGAAGAGCGCGTGGATCATGGGGGTGGTGGCCGCGGGCTCCTATGCCGTGTACCTGGCCATCGTGCTGGGCCTGGCCGGCACCGTGTCCCTTGCCGAGATTCCGTACGTTGCTCCGCTGCTGTGGACCATCGGGGCTTCCATCGGAGTGTCCATCGCGCTGCACGCCCTGATCGGCATCTTCTCGCCCAGGGAGGCGGGGAGGAAAGACCAACGGGACAGGGAGATTACCGCTTCGGAGAGTACATCGGCCAGTCGTTTGTGGTCATCGGGGGAGTGGCCGCGCTGCTGATGGCGATGGCCGAAGTGGACCATTTCTGGATCGCGAACGTCATCTACCTGACCTTCGTCCTGTCGGCGATCCTGGGCTCCGTGGCCAAGATCGTCGCCTACCGCCGCGGGTTCCAGCCGTGGTGAAACCTACTCGGGTGACCAATTCCATCCGGCGCCTGAGGTTCGAGAGGGGCGAGATGACCCAGGCGGAACTGGCGGAACGCGTGGGCGTGACCCGCCAGACAGTCATCGCCATCGAGCAGGGCCGGTACTCGCCCTCCCTGGAGATGGCTTTCCAGATCGCTCATGTGCTCAACGTTCCGCTTGAGGACGTATTTCAATACCCGAACCATGAAGGAGACGCATCATGAAGGCTATCGTGCAGGACGCATACGGGTCCGCGGACGTGCTCCAGCTTCGCGACATCGAGAAACCGGTACCCGGTGACGGCGAGGTGCTCATCCGGGTCCGCGCCGCCGGCGTGGACCAAGGGGTGTGGCACCTCATGACCGGGATGCCCTATCTGCTCCGGATCTTCGGCTACGGGCTGAAAAAGCCCAAGGTGCCGGTGCGGGGCCGGGAGGTTGCCGGCGTTGTGGAGACAGTGGGCAACGGTGTGACCCGCTTCCAGCCCGGCGATGAGGTGTACGGCACCTGCGAGGGGTCGTTTGCTGAGTACGTCTGCGCCAAGGAGGAGAGGCTGGCTTTGAAGCCGGCAAGCCTCACATTCGAGCAGGCTGCGGCGGTGCCCATCTCCGCGGTCACAGCGCTCCAGGCGGTCCGGGACAGCGGGCAGGTGGCACCGGGCCAGAAGGTGCTGATCATCGGGGCGGGCGGGGGAGTGGGGTCCTTCGCCGCCCAGTTGGCCAAGGCTTACGGCGCGGAGGTTACCGGAGTATGCAGCACCGCCAAGGTGGAGCTCGTCCGGACTCTCGGCGCTGACTATGTCATCGACTACACGCAGGACGACTTTGCGAGTGCGGGAAAGCATTATGACGTCATTCTGGATACCGCAGGCAACAGGCCGCTATCAGTTTTGCGGCGTGCGCTCACCCCACAGGGGACACTCGTGATTGTGGGCGGGGAAGGCGGCGGAAAGTTGACCGGCGGCTTTGAACGCTCACTCGGGGCCCCGGTGCTGTCACTGTTCGGCAGCCAGAAGCTCAAGGGGCTCGTTTCGGGGGAGAACCACCCTGATCTGGAGTACCTGACATCGTTGATCGAGGCAGGCAGCGTGAAGCCGGCCGTCGACAAGGTCTATCCCCTTGTGGAAGCTCCGGCCGCCATTACTTACATGCACGAAGCGCGGGCCCGGGGCAAGGTCGTCGTCAGCGTCTGACTCCTATGGGCTAGGCTCGTTTGCGGCTGCTTCCCGTGCGGCCGCTTCAAGACGTGCGCGGTACGCTGCCCACTCGTCGGGGCTGCGCGGTGACAGGTTGGGATCGCCCGGCCGCTGACCGGCGGTCCCGTCGAGGAGTTCGCGGAGGATGTCCGCGTGGCCCAGATGATGGGCTCTTTCCACGCACATGTGGACCAGGATCTGGTGCAGCGTCACATGGCGTCGCTCCTCCGGCCACCACGGAACCTCTCCTGGTGCGTCCAGTGGCAGGTCTTCGATGGTGGCGTCTCTGTGCGCGGCCGCAAACCTGTGCAGCTCAATGACGTCTTCCCGGGTCTCCCCAGCGGTGGCCCACATGTCCGCATCGGGGCTGGCGCCGTCGTCGTACCAGGGCAGGTGCCGGCCGCTGGGACGGCCAAAGACCTCCGTGAAGTATCCCAACTCCACGCTCGCCACGTGCTTGACCAGCCCCAGCAGGTTGGTGCCGGTGGGTGTGAGTGGCCGACGGGCGTCGTACTCGCTCAAGCCGTCCAGCTTGCCCAGGAGGTCGTCACTCTTGGTACGCAGATACCGCTGCAGAGTTGCTTTATCGTCCATAGGGCGATTCCCCGATCCATGTTCGATGCCGATTGTGCACGGTACCTGATTTATGTCGCTTGGGATAGGGAGGGGAACGACGCCCCAAGTCAGACGAGATCTGGCTGGCAAAAACTTCGGCTCGAGTAGCCTGCCAGGAGGCTCTGGAGTCCCGGAGGATCAGCTGCCGCGAACCCCAACGAATACCTCTGGCCTCTCGCAGACGCCCTGGACCTGCCTACCTCACAACGCAGGTTGTTTCGATTGCGTCCGGTAGTCGTGAGCCGCATAAACCCCCAGGATTCTCACCTCAGAAGTAAAGAATTCCAGCTCATTTAGAGCCAGGCTCAAAGGGGTGTCCTGCGGGTGCCCTTCGACATCGGCCAGGAACATCGTGGCGGCAAACTCGGCCCCAACCATGTAACTTTCCAGCCGAGTCATGTTGACTCCGTTGGTGGCAAATCCGCCCAGTGCCTTGTATAGGGCCGAGGGTACGTTCCGAACGCGAAAAACCAGGCTGGTGATGACAGATTCCGGCAACTCCTGGCGCATTGGTAGGGGACGCTGGTCGCCAAGAACGACGAATCGGGTGGTGTTGGTGGGATCGTCTTCGACGTCGGACGCCAGGACATCGAGCCCGTACATCCCGGCTGCCAACGGTGGTGCCAGAGAAACTTTGGAGGGATCGTTCCAGTCCCGCACCTCCCGCGCCGACCCGGCGGTATCCCCTGCAATAACGGGCTTCAATCCCAGGGAACGGATCAGTTTTCGGCACTGGCCGAGGGCATGCAAGTGGCTGTGTACTTCCTTGGCCTGTTCGATCGTGCTGCCCGGTATACCCATCAGGTCGAAGCGGATCCGGAGGAAATGCTCGCCCACGATCTGCAGGTTGGAGTCCGGGAGCAGAGCATGGATGTCGGCGACGCGTCCGGCGATCGAGTTTTCGATCGGAATCATGGCCAGATCTGCGTCACCTGCCGTGACGAGCCCAAAGGCGTCCTCGAAGCTGGGACAGGGGACCGCAACGCTATCGGGATACATTTCCAGGCATGCAATGTTGGAGTTGGACCCGGGTTCACCCTGGTATGCGATTTTACGAACCATAGAACAAATGCTGCCATGCTCTGCGCAATGCACCGGAACCTTGGGTCATGGAGCTGCGGTGATCCTCGGTTTTGGCGGCGACAGCATGGCCGGATTTGGGTGGATCAGTCCCTTCGCGGCTCCGGGGTTGGAATGCGGTGCCAGTGCAGCGCACGGCGGCCGCTATCCGGCAAGCCGTTCCCGCAGCCAGCGGATGACAGCTTCACCTTGCTGCCGCTGGAACGCGCGGACAGTGGGGAGGCCCGGCGGGGGAGGCTGTCTGGCGGCGTCCGTGAAGTAGGCAGCCAAGCCGGAAAGGACGCGGTTAACGCTGTCCTCGGTGCTTGACGCAAAAGCCTCGTGGGACTGCAGTCTGGCATCCACATCGGAGGAGGGATCGAACAGCCTTACATTGACCAGAAGGGTGAGGGCGTCCATCCAGGACGAGCCAATGGATGCCCAGGGCCAGTCAACCAGGACGGCGCCGTTGTCGGCGGTAATCATGACGTTGTCCGCCCGGATGTCAGTGTGCACCAGCGATTCGCCTGCGAGATCCTTCAGCCCTGACTCGGCCAATTGCTCCAGGATGTCCAGATTCCCGAGAACCCAAGGATCGCAGTCCTTGGGCGGTGCGGACCTGATGCGGCTCCATCCTTGGAACGCATCACTGAGACCGTCCTCAAGCCGGGACAGGTCCTTAAGCTCCGGGGGAACCGGTGTTTGAGCAATTTTCAACAGGGCATCAAGGACAAGGGACACCTCGCCGGTGTGCCATGGAAGACGGGGGTGCCGGCCGTCCACATCGCTGAGGACCAGGGCAACCCAGTCACCGTCGTCAAAGGTCCCGATCAGCGACGGAGCAGGCACAGTGTCCGGCAGGGCGGCTGAAATCGCCCCTTCCTTCCGGTGGATGGCCGGCGAGTGCTCGTTCAACTGTTTGCTGACTGCTTTGACGAAAGCCCGGCGGCCGGTGGCTGTTCGCACCCTGTCTGCCGTGCCGGGTGAGAACCCGCCCTGCTGGCCCGTTGCCTCAACCACTTGTGCGCCCAGAATTTCCTCGACCCCTGCCTGCACGTGGCCGGGCAGGTCATTCCAGCTGATGCGGGGACTCCATTCAGGTTGCATGGGAACATTATTCCTTCGCGGCTGAATCGGGCCTATTCAACGAGGCTGCCGCGGTCCGGAGATCGGCAGTGGTAGGCGGCTATCTCGCGGAATAGCATGCGCCGAACGATATTGACGTGGTTTGAGGAAAGCAGCCACCTTCCCCACCTCGAGGAACTGGAGCGCTACCTGCAGGTCCTGCGTGACTTCCTGCATCGTTTCGACCGGTCAGCGTCAGAAGAAAGGCCCTGACCACCGTGCGGCGTCCTACTCAGCATTGATAACCGGCCCGCGCCGGGCGTCTGGCATTCCGGACAGCGATGTGCTGTGATGGCCGAGAAGGTGGTAGATCCCGGCGCAAGGTTAAGTACGGTATCCCGGACATCTGCCGGAAGCCCTTGAGACAAATACTGGAGGACAGAGTGGCAGGGCCTGAAACCCATGGCTGAATCAAAGGTGACATCCAAAGTCCCCGCTGCCGAAAACACCTTGCGAATCCTCAAACTGCTGGCCTCCAAGCGGGGGCCGATGGCGGCGTCGAGCATTGCCACGTCCCTGGGCCTCCCGCGCTCAAGCGTGTACCACCTTCTCGGGGTGATGGAGTCGAATGGGTTTGTGCTCCATCTCCATGAGGAGCAGCGCTACGGGCTGGGGATCAGTGCCTTTGAGCTGAGTTCGGCGTACTCGCGGCAGGAGCCGTTGTCCCGGCTGGGCCGGCCGTTGCTGGCATCCCTGGTGGATGTGATCGGGGAGAGCGCGCATCTGGCGGTGCTCCACGGCCGCGACGTGCTGTACATCGTGGAGGAGCGGGCGAAAAACCGCCCGTCCCTCGTGACCGACGTCGGCGTCCGGCTGCCCAGCCATCTCACCGCGAGCGGCCGGGCCATCCTCGCAGCGCTTCCGAAGTCGCAGGTCCGGGCGCTGTATCCGAACGCTGCGGCCTTCACTGCCCGGCACGAGGTTGAGGGTGCCATCATGAAGTACTCGGCCCTGTCCTCGCACCTGGACCAGGTCCGGCAGCGCGGCTATGCGACGGAACACGGTGAGGTGACGCCCGGCTTCGGCTCCATCGCCGCCGCAGTCACGGACCATGTGGGATGGCCGACGGCGGCAGTCGCCGTGACGTTCCTGGAGGACAAACTGCCGGCTGACCAATGGCCCGCGCTCGCAGCGCGGGTGCAGAAGGTCGCCGACGAGCTTTCGGTCCGGATCCACGGCCGCCCCGCCAAGTAGCCCCACCTGACCCTTCCCCATCTGACCCTTCCCCACCTGCCCCTTTTCCACGCCGGTCCACCCCGCAGCCCCACCCAAGTAACTCGCACATAACGTCGCTAAACGGGCGTTTGGCGACGTTAAGTGCGAGTCAGTTGGGGGAGGAGGGGCGCGTCTGGAATCCCGGACAGCACCCTTCTGAAAGCCCTGTCGGCCCTGTCCTGGACGGGCTTTAGTTGATACAGAACGTGAATCCGATTTCCCCTGAGATGAAAAGGAGCCACCATGGCACCCGCCGATTTCACTACCGGTGCCCGTCCGGTCAAAGCTGCCCGTGGCACTGTGCTGTCTGCCAAGTCCTGGCAGACGGAGGCGCCGTTGCGGATGTTGATGAACAATCTGGATCCGGAGGTTGCTGAGCGTCCTGATGATCTGGTGGTTTATGGGGGCACGGGCCGGGCGGTGCGGTCGTGGGCGGCGTTTGATGCGATCACCCGGACCCTGGAATCCATGGAGGCGGACGAGACGCTGCTGGTCCAGTCGGGCAAGCCGGTGGGGGTGTTCCGGACCAACGAGTGGGCCCCGCGGGTGTTGCTGGCGAACTCGAACCTGGTGGGTGATTGGGCGAACTGGCCCGAGTTCCGCCGGCTGGAGGCCGAGGGCCTGATGATGTATGGGCAGATGACTGCGGGGTCCTGGATTTATATCGGCACCCAGGGCATCCTGCAGGGGACCTTCGAGACGTTCGCCGCGATCGCCCGGAAGCTGACCGGGGACCAGGACGGCACCCTCGCCGGGACCCTGACCCTGACCGGCGGGTGCGGGGGGATGGGCGGGGCGCAGCCGCTCGCGGTGACCCTGAACGGGGGCGCCTGCCTGATTGTCGACGTCGATGAGACCCGGCTGCGCCGCCGGGCGGGCAAACGCTACCTGGACGAGGTCGAAACAGACCTGGACACCGCGATCGCCAAGGTCCTGGCGGCCAAACAGGAGCGCCGCGGCTTCTCCGTGGGCTATGTGGGAAACGCCGCCGAGGTCTTCCCCGAGATCCTGCGCAGGCACATCGCGGGCGAGCTCACCGTGGACATCGTCACGGACCAGACCAGTGCGCACGATCCGCTGTCCTACCTGCCCGAAGGCATCAGCGTGGCCGAATGGCACACCGAGGCCGAGGCGGACCCGGAAGGGTTCACCAAGAAGGCCCAGGCCTCGATGGCCAGGCAGGTCCAGGCGATGGTCGAGTTCCAGGACGCCGGCGCCGAAGTCTTTGACTACGGCAACTCGATCCGGGACGAAGCCCGCACCGGCGGCTACGCCCGGGCGTTCGAGTTTCCCGGTTTCGTCCCGGCCTACATCCGGCCGCTGTTCTGCGAGGGGATGGGCCCGTTCCGCTGGGTCGCGCTCTCCGGGGACCCGGAGGACATCGCCGTGACCGATGCCGCGATCAAGGAACTCTTCCCGGAGAACAAGCACCTGCACCGCTGGATCGACGCCGCGGCCGAACGGGTCGAGTTCGAAGGCCTGCCCGCCCGGATCTGTTGGCTCGGGTACGGGGACCGCGCGAAAGCCGGGCTGCTGTTCAACCGGCTCGTCAAGGACGGCAAGGTCAAAGCCCCCATCGTGATCGGCCGGGACCACCTGGACTCCGGCTCCGTGGCCTCCCCGTACCGGGAGACCGAGGCGATGGCCGACGGCTCCGACGCGGTCGCGGACTGGCCGCTGCTGAACGCCCTGCTCAACACCGCCTCCGGGGCCACCTGGGTCTCGATCCACCACGGCGGCGGCGTGGGCATCGGCCGCTCCATCCACGCCGGCCAGGTCTCCGTGGCCGACGGCACCGACCTCGCCGCCCAAAAACTCGAACGCCTCCTCACCAACGACCCCGGCATGGGCGTCATCCGCCACGCCGACGCCGGCTACCCCCGCGCCCACGACGTCGCCAAAGAACGCGGCGTCCGCATCCCCATGAACGAAACGGCCCCACAAACAAACTAACCAGCCCATCGGCTGCTCCGTAACCGCCGTTCTGAACCACCAAAAGGCACCTACAGAGCAACCGATGAGAACGAAAGCAAGTAGGAACACCATGACCATCACTACGCAAGAATCGCTGACCGTCACCCTCGGCTCCAGCGGCGTCACGCCGGAGGAAGTAGTCGCCGTCGCGCGCCACAACGCAAAGGTGACCATCTCCCAGGAAGTCCTGGACACGGTGGCAAAGGTCCGCGCCCACATCGATGACCTCGCCCACAGCGTGGTCCCTGCCTATGGCGTCTCCACGGGTTTCGGCGCGCTGGCGAACCGGCACATTCCCAACGAGCTGCGCACCCAGCTGCAGAAGTCCCTGATCCGCAGCCACGCTGCCGGGATGGGTCCGGCCGTGGAGCGCGAGGTGGTCCGCGGCATCATGTTCCTCCGCGCCAAGACCCTGGCCTCGGGCCGCACCGGCGTTCGCCCCGTGGTGCTGCAGACCATGGTGGATGTACTCAACGCCGGAATCACCCCGGTGGTCCGGGAATTCGGCTCACTGGGCTGCTCCGGGGACCTCGCCCCGCTGTCCCACTGCGCCCTGGTGCTGATGGGCGAGGGCGAAGCGACAGGCCCCGACGGCGTGCCGTACGGCGGCCGCGGTGAGTCACCCGTGGCGGAACTGCTTGCCGCACACGGTATTGAGCCGGTTACCCTCGCGGAGAAGGAGGGTCTGGCACTGGTCAACGGCACCGAGGGAATGCTGGGCATGCTCCTGATGGCCATCGCGGACATCCGGCAACTTCTGACGACGGCGGATATCACCGCCGCGATGAGCGTTGAGGCGCTGCTGGGGACGGACCAGGTGTTCCTGCCCGAGCTCCACGCGGCGCTCCGTCCGCATCCGGGACAGGCTGCGAGCGCAGACAACATGCTGCGGGTGCTCTCCAACTCGCCCCTCGTGGCATCGCACCGGGTGGGCGACTCGAAAGTCCAGGACGCCTACTCGTTGCGCTGTGCCCCACAGGTGGCGGGTGCGGTCCGCGACACCGTGGACCACGCCGCTCTGGTGGCCTCCCGTGAGCTGGCCGCCGCCATCGACAACCCGGTGGTCCTGCCGGACGGCCGGGTGAGCTCCAACGGCAACTTCCATGGTGCACCCGTGGGCTACGTGCTGGATTTCCTGGCCATCGCCGTGGCGGACCTGAGCTCCATTGCAGAGCGCAGGACGGACCGCATGCTGGATCCGGCGCGCTCCCACGGCCTCCCCGCTTTCCTGGCCGCGGACCCCGGTGTGGATTCCGGGATGATGATCGCGCAGTACACGCAGGCGGGCCTGGTCTCCGACAACAAACGGCTGGCTGTTCCGGCGTCGGTTGATTCGATTCCCAGTTCCGCCATGCAGGAGGACCACGTGTCCATGGGCTGGCACGCTGCCCGGAAGCTGCGCAAGGCGGTGGAGAACCTGCGCCGCGTCCTGGCCATCGAACTGGTGACCTCCGCCCGCGCCATCGACATCCGGACGCAACTGTCCGGCGGACAGCTCAGGCCGGGACCGGCGGGTGCAGCCGTCATCGGTGCGCTCCGCGCCGTCGTCGAAGGACCGGGGACTGACCGGTTCCTGTCGCCGGAACTGGAGACCGCCGATCGGCTGGTTGCCTCAGGCGAGGTGCGGGCAGCAGCCGAATCCGCCGTCGGGATCCTGGCCTGAGGAGGAATATTGTTCAGCGGCCTTTGGCATTTTCATTCGGCACCGAAATATGTGGCGACACGAACAATTCGGGCCGGCAAAGTGTAGTAGAACTGAAGGTGTAGTGAAAGTCACATCAAAGAGGCTGTGGCGCAGGACGTATACAAAGGGGTAGAAGTTCAAATGAAAGCACGTGGGGCAGTCCTGTCGAGGCGAAATTCCCATTCGGCCATCCTTTCGGACTGGGGATCACTCCAGGCTGGGGAACGGGTGGAGATTATCAAGCACGCGCACGTCATTGCGGCAGGTGTTGTGGAAGAAGTGTCGCAGAGCGGGAACGTGCTGTGGCTGGTGCCGGCCGGTCCATCCGAAAAGCAGCTCTTTCTGAAATCCGACGGTGTGCAGGTGCGTAGGAGCTAGCCCCTGAGTTAATTCGGAATCGAAGAAGTCCCCGCAGTCCGGGCTTTCCCTCCAGGAGGGGAAGCCCAGAGTGCGGGGACTTCTGCGTGCGCCAGTGTTCTCAGCCGGCGGGTAGTGGAGGAGTCTACGCTGCGATGTTCTCGTAGGTCTCGCCGAAAGGCACTGATTCGTCAAGGGCCACGGTGTAGCGCCCTGGGTGCAGGCGGGTGACAAGAATGCCGCAGGCGGCTTCTTTGGCGGCTGTCTCGATCAGCGTGGCAACAGCGTTGTCGAGGCCTTCGTGCATCTCGTCTGCGTTGGAAAACTGCAGGTCGATGGTGTGGGGTTCTGCGGCTTCCTCGGTGGGCGAAGCGGCCGGTAGGCGTTCCAATGTTGCTGTATTCATGTGCTGGACTTTCTGTGGTTCCTGCCAGAGGGCCTGACCAGTCTACGGGTTGGCTGGGCGTCATATGACTTTTGTTGGTTGTCCGGGTGTGGTAAGTCCCAGCATGGGACCAGATTCGTTCAACTATTTCAGGCTGCCCATGGCGACGCCGGACCGCCAGTAGCGCTGCATGGCAACCATCAGGACCACCATGGGAATGGTGGCCACCAGGGACCCCGTGATCACCAAGCCGGTGAGGTCAACGGTTGAGTCAGTGCCGCGCTGAAGCCATGAGTAGAGGCCGAGCATGACCGGCCATTTGTCATCTCCACGCAGGAAGACCATGGGCCCGAAGAAGGCGTTCCAGGAGCCCACGAAGTGCAGCAGGAAGATGGTGGCGCCGGCTGTGGTCATGAGCCGGGAGGCAATCTGGAAGAAGATCCGATATTCGCCTGCACCGTCGATCCGGGCGGCTTCCAGCAGCTCACTGGGCACTGCCCCCTCGGCGTAAATCTTGGCAAGATACACCGCAAACGGGCTGAAGAACGCGGGGATGATCATGGCCCAGATGGTGTCGTAGAGGCCCATCTGCACGAAGAGCAGGTAGGACGGGATGGTCAGCAACGCGCCGGGAATGAGGAACGAGCCGATGATAAAGCCCATCGTGGTCCCCTTGCCTCGGAACGAGTACATGGCAAGTCCGTAGCCCGCCGCCAGGGATACCAAGGTGTGGCCAATGGAACCCGCAAAGGCGTAGAGCGTGGAGTTCCACAGCCAGACTCCGAAGATGCCGTCCTGATACGTGAAAAGGGAGGCCAGGTTGTCGAAGAGGCTGAAGTTGGCGAACCACATGGCGTCGGTGGTATAGAGATCTTCCTTGGTCTTGGTCGACGAAACCACCAACCACCAGGCGGGACCTATGGAGTAGAGGGCGAACAACACCAACCCGATGATGACTACGATCCGCGAGCCTCCACGCTTACCGCTCAGTTCCGAGGAGTCATCGCCATCCCGGAACTTCTTTGGACGGTTTCGACGGCGGGGCTTGAGGGCGGATTTCTGCACCTCTTCTTCGGTTCGAGGCGAATCGGCAGTGAGCGAAGTGAGGGTCATGAGTCGACCTTTTTTGTCAGTCGGTAGATAATCACCGAAGCTACCCCCACCACTGCGGCGAGGATGATGGATTGGGCTGCGGCATAGTTAAGGTTTCCCACCTGGAATGCCTGGTTGAAGATCACCATGCTGGGGGTGAAGTCCTTGGTAATTGTTTCGGGGGAGATGGAGCGGAACAGCGTCGGCTCGGCAAAGATCTGCAGGGTGCCAATGATGGACAAGAGCCCGGTCAGTACGAGGGACGTCTGGACGTACGGCACCTTGATGGACATGGCAATGCGGAACTCCGAAGCGCCGTCCACCCGGGCCGCATCAAAGATTTCGCGGGGGACAGCCTGCAAAGCCCCGTAGAGGATCAGCATGTTGAAACCGATGGCACCCCACAGCGCCAAGTTTCCAATGGAAACCCAGATCATGCTGCCGCTGAAGAAATTAACGTCCAGGCCAAAGAAGTTCAGAATGGGTGTCAAGGGTCCCACGACCGGGCTATAGAGGTAGATCCAAATCATGGTGGCCACAATCCCCGGAATCATGTAGGGAACCAGCAGGATTAGACGGAACTTGTTGGCCACCCGCCGCTGAACAGCATCAATGAGGAGTGCCAGCAGGAGGCTGACCACCTGCGTCACCGGGACGATCACCACGGCATAGATGCTGACCCTTAGCATCGAGTCCCAAAAGACGGGGTCCGACAGGCCACGGGCAAAGTTGTCAAAGCCGGAGAAGCTGACGGTTGCGGCACCAAATCCGAGCCCCGTGGTCTTTGAGGTGTACAGGCTTTGGGCCAGCCCCACCACCACGGGAAGAAGGGTGAAGACGGCGAAGCCAATCATAAACGGCCATGTGAACGAGGCCCCCTTGATGCGCTGTATGCTCCGCCAGGACAAGAGGGGAGACGCTGGACTCCCTTTCGTCCGTGGCTGCCTGGCTGGCCCATGGTTGTGGCCGCCGGGGCTTTCACGAACTTGAGTTGTGGAAGACATCAGCGTCTCCTCTCTGTTGCGGATCTCCGAAGAGAACCGGGTGGGTTACTTGCTGACCTCGTACTTGATGCCCTTGGTGTCCAGGTCCTTCGTGATGAACGTCTGGACGTTGGCCATGGCTTCCTTGAGCGTGATCTGCTTGGCCATGACCTTGCCCCACTGGTCCTGCATCTCCGGGAACCAGGCGTCGTAGTTCGGGCCGCGCTCAAACTTGCCGACGGCCGCATTTTGCGCCTTGGCGATGACCTTGCCGACCTCGGCGGCGGGCTGGGCACCGAAGATCTTGTCCGGAACCACATCCTCCGTGTAGGTGGAAACGTCAGCCAGGTGAGTGGGAACTCCGATTGCCCCGGTCTTCTTGTTTCTGCCGGCTTCAATGGCTTCCTTGGAGGTGGCTACCCAATGGACGTATTCGACGGCAGCGGCGGGGTTTTCGCAGCCGACCGGAACGAAGCCGGGATCTGCCATGCCGGAGCTCACAAACTCCTTGGCGCCCTTGAACTGAGGAACGTCGACTGCTTCCCACTGACCGAGGGAGGTTTTGAAGTTGGTCTGGTATCCGGCCATGGACCACCAGGCGAGGGGAACAGTGGCCAGCTGGCCACTGTCAAAGTAGGAGTACAGTGCGGGCCTGTCCTGATACGTCTGGTGGGACACCAGGTCCTGGTCCACCATCTGCTGGATGATGTTGACGGCCTTCATGGTGGCGTCGTCCTGCAGGTTGACTTTCCACTTGTCCCCATCGATTTCGAACCAGTTGGCACCGGCCTGCTGGGACATCTGCAGGAGTGTTGAGGGATCTTCTCCGGCGAGGTTCATTACGGTGACGCCGTGGGTCTTCAGTTCCTTGCCTGTGGTGACAAACTCCTCCCAGGTCTTGGGAACGGCCAGCCCGTACTTGTCATATACAGCCTTGTTCGCCATCATGAACGTTGCCGAAGGTCCCGCCGGGAAGCCGAAGAACTTACCCTCAACCTGCGCGGCCGCCTGCGCGCCCTTGCTGTAAACGTCCTTGATCGGCTCTACGTACTGGGTGATGTCCTGGGCCCAGCCGTTGACAAGCGTGGTGGCGATGGGTCCGATGCCCGGCAAGTAGCAGGGGATGTCCTTCTTCGACTCCATAACGTTCCTGAAGTTCGTCTGAGTGGCCTTGAGACTGGCCTGAAGAACGTAGTTGACCGTGATTTTGTCCTGGCTTGCGTTGAACGCGGCAACGACGTTAGGGGTGGACTCGGCGTCCCAGCCCCAGACGTCGATGGTCACCGGGCCTGCAGCTGTAGGAGCGGCGGCCGGCGTCGGGGCGCTGCCGCAGCCGGCAAGGAGGCCGATTGCTGCGGCCGCGGCCGATATCGACAGCGCTTTCCGCTTGGTGGTTTTCAGGCTCATCTGTTCACTTCCTTGTGGTATTTCTTGCTGGTGGAGACTGTTGCGGGATGTGCCGTCCGGCAACTGGCCTGCCGCCCCGGTGCTCCAAGTTCGGGCTTCGGGGAAAACGTTATCCTCGCTGCTGATAATGTCACGTGATGGGCCCCACATTCAAGACCTTACGCAGAGTTTTCTTTCCTGATGCAGACATTCGCCTCGCCGTTAGGAAAACGTTATCCTTGTAGGTCCCGGGCAGCGGCCGTCTCCGCGGAAATTTCGTCCCTCCACCTAAATCCTTCCCCTCTTGATCCACTTCCGTCCTCCGCGCACCATCAATGGAGAACGGTTCACGTCAAAAGAAAAGGGTGGGGCCCGGGGATGAGCGAGCTGCAGGGCCTGGTGGCCATCGTGACAGGAGGTTCCTCCGGCATTGGCGATGCAATAGTCCGGAGGCTTCAGGCCCTTGGCGCAGAGGTGGCAGCTTTGGACCGCCACACAGGCCGATCGGCGCCGGGCGCCTTCCATGCCATTTGTGACGTGAGCGATGACGCCTCCGTCCGTGCCGCCGTCGGCGCTGTCCTTGCGCAGTTTGGCCGGCTGGACATTGTGGTGAACAACGCCGGCATTGGCGCGCAGGGCACAGTGGAGGACAACAACGACGACGAGTGGCACCGGGTGTGGGACGTTAATGTGGTGGGCATGGCCCGAGTCAGCAGGGCTGCGCTGCCTGCGTTGCGGGAGTCTCCGTGTGCCGCCGTCGTAAACGTCTGTTCAGTTGCCGCTACTGCCGGCCTCCAGCGGCGGGCCTTGTACTCGGCCACCAAGGGTGCCGTGCTGTCCCTGACCCGGGCCATGGCCGCGGATCACCTCCGTGAGGGTATCAGGGTGAACTGCGTCAATCCCGGGACGGCGGATACGCCTTGGATCTCCCGCCTGCTGGACACTGCCGCGGATCCGGCTGCTGAGCGCGCGGCCCTTGCGGCCCGCCAGCCCCACGGCCGGCTGGTTACCGCGGATGAGGTGGCCGGTGCCGTGGCCTACCTCGTGAGCCCCCTCTCGGGCTCCACCACGGGTACCTCCATAGCCGTCGACGGCGGCCAGCAGGCGGTGCGACTGCGTCCGCTTCAGGGGTGAGGATGTTCCCGGAAACGAAAAATCCAAGGCTTGTCCGCAGGACCCCGCCTGGAAGGCGGGGATTTGCGGACAAGCCCCGGATCATTCGGAGCCGGCGGTCTAACCAGCCTTGACCGCCAATACCGGGCAGTCCGCCTCCAGCAAAATGCGCTGGGACGTGCTGCCCATGATCAGCTTGCCCACCGGCGTACGGCGGCGCAGGCCGATCACAATCAGGTCGGCATTGTGCTCCTCCGCGGCATCGAGAACCTCCGCTGCCGCGTCATGCCCACGGACCGGCTGCTTGATCACGTGGTCTATTCCCTGGGTCGCCAAGCGGTCCTCAATGCTCTGGATCTCCGGCTCCTGGGCGTATCTGTTGTCCACCAGGGCATCGCCCCTGGACGAGTTGATGACCAGCAGGGTGGTGCTGTTCTTCCGGGCCTCCAGAATGGCCTGGGTCAGCGCCGCTTCTCCTTCTGGTGTGGGGACGTATCCCACCACGATCGTCATGGTTGCTCCTTCTTATCTAAGTGATCTGTGGTCAGTTCAGTCCCGCTAGTCACCGTCGCCCCGTCGCCTTCATGGCCGCCGTCGCCCTTTCGGTCGGCCCGGTGACTGCCATGGCTGACAGTGCCGCGCGCCTCTGTCGGTTCGGACCCACCCGGGGAGTTTGCGGTCAGGAGGCTGGCGGGACGGTTGCGGCGGATCAGCTTGAACAGCAACGGCCACATGAGGATGATCGCCAGAATGATATAGATGACGACGGCGATCGGCTCGCTCAGGAGACCGGCGGGGTCACCCGCGCTGAGCTGCAGGCTCTTGCGCAGCTGGCCTTCGATCCGCGGGCCAAGGATCACTCCGAGGATGAGCGGCAGCACGGGGAGCCCGAAGCGACGCATCATGAAGCCCAGCGCGCCGAGGGCCAACAGGAGCACAAGGTCGAAGGCCTGGAGGTTCACCGAATACGCGCCCAGGGTGGCGAAGAACAGGATGCCTGCGTACAGGTACGGACGTGGGAGCTGCAGGATTTTTGCCCACATCGGAGCCAAGGGCAGGTTGATGAGCAGGAGCAGGAAGTTGCCGATGAAGAGGCTCGCGATCAGGGCCCAAACCAGAGGTCCCTCGTTGGCGAACAACAGGGGTCCCGGCTGAATGCCGAACTGGACAAACGCTGCGAGCATCACGGCGGCGGTGGCGTTGGTAGGCAGGCCGAGGGCAAGCAGTGGCGTCATGGTTCCGGCGGCTGCCGCATTGTTGGCAGCTTCCGGCCCGGCGACACCTTCGATGGCGCCCTTGCCGAATTCCTCGGGATGCTTGCTGAGGCGCTTCTCCGTCACGTAGGAGAGGAACGTGGGGATCTCGGCCCCACCGGCCGGAAGTGCACCGAAGGGGAAACCAAACGCCGTTCCGCGGAGCCAGGGCTTCCAGGACCGTTTCCAGTCCTGTTTTCCCATCCAGGGACGGCCTACCGGGATGACATACAACGGCGTGCGGCGCATATGGGCAGCAACCCAAAGTGCTTCGCCCACCGCGAAGATAGCCACTGCCACCACCACGATGTCCAGGCCATCGGCCAGCAGGGGCTGGCCGAAGGTGAGGCGGCGCTGGCCGGTGACGGAGTCCATGCCCACCAGGCCGATTGCCAGACCGAGGCCCAGTGAGGCAAAGCCCCTGAGGCGAGATGATCCAAGGACGGCGGTCACTGCCAGGAGTGCAAGCACCATGATGGCAAAGTAGCTCGGCGAGCCCAGGCTGACGGCGAACTCCACAACGATCGGTGCGAAGACTGCCAGCAGGGCGGTGCCGATGGTGCCGGCCACGAACGAGCCGATGGCTGCCGTCGCAAGGGCCTGGGCGGCCCTGCCGGCTTTCGCCATCCTGTTGCCCTCGATGGCAGTGACAACAGAAGACGATTCCCCTGGTGTGTTCAGCAGGATGGAAGTGGTGGAGCCGCCGTACATGCCGCCGTAGTAGATGCCGGCGAACATGATGAAGGCGCTGGTGGGTTCCAGGACGTAGGTGACCGGGAGCAGCAAGGCAATGGTCATGGCCGGGCCCAAGCCCGGGAGCACGCCGACGGCGGAACCCAGGATCACGCCAATGACGGCGTAGAGGAGGTTCATGGGGGTCAGGGCGGTGGCAAAGCCGTCCATGAGGGAGGAGAAGACATCCATCAGAGGATCCCTTTCAGGAGACCGGCCGGCAGGTTGATGCCGAGGCCCAGATAGAAGCCGTAAAAGGTGAGGACGGAAAGGGCCAGGGAGATCAGGCCGTCACGGACATAGTGCCGGCTGCCCAGGGCCCATGCGCTGCCCCAGAACAGGATGGTTCCCGAGATCACCCAACCGGCCCAGTCGATCAGCAGGATGTTGGCCACGAAGGCTCCCACCAGCGGCAGGACGGTCTTCCAGTCGGCGGGGTGTGAGAGATCCACGTCCTCGCCGCCTTCGGCTTCGCCCTGTCCGCCGCGCAGCACGTTGACGGCCAGCAGGACGGCGCAGACGATGAGCAGGCCGGCCACGATGTACGGCAAGGTTTTCGGCCCCACCGGATCTGACTGGGAGTAGGGGGTGACCAGGGCAATGGCGTCCAGGAGGACGAGGACGCCCACCGCCCCGAGCAGGAGGGCTACCCCCAGCTCGGAGCGGCCTTTGAGCCTGGAGGCTAAAGTTGGTGAATTGCTCACGCCAGGCCAAGCTTCGTGAGGACGTCCGCCACCCGCTTGTCCTGCTCGCTCAGGAAGGTTGCGAATTCATCGCCCGTGAGGAAAGCGTCGGACCAGCTGTTGGCTTTAAGGGCTTCCTTCCAGGCATCAGTACCGTGCATCTTTTCGAGGGCGGCAATCAGCTTGGCCTTGTCGTCGTCAGTGATTCCCGGAGGAGCCACGATGCCGCGCCAGTTGGTGAACACCAGGTCGATGTTGGATTCCTTCAGGGTCGGCGCATCCACACCGTCCAGCCGCTTTTCGCCGCTGGTAGCCAGGACGCGGACCTCGCCGGACTGAATCTGCTGGAGGAACTCGCCGGCGCCGGAGGCCGCGAACCCCACCTTGTTGCCGAGGATGGCCGGGAGGAGGTCACCGCCGCCGTCGTAGGACACGAAGTTCACCTTGGTGGCATCAATTCCGAGGGCTCCGGCCAACTGCATGGGCAGGAGGTGGTCGGGGCCTCCGGGGGAGGAGCCGCCGCCAACGCTGATGGAGCCGGGGTCTGCCTTCCATGCGGTGACCAGGTCATCGATGGTCTTGTACGGCGAATCCTTGTTGACCATGATGGCGCCGGGTTCTTCGATGAGCTTGGCCAGCGGAGTGGTGGCCGTCAGCTTGGACTCTGACTTGTTGGTGTAGCTCGCGCCCACCACGCCCAGGCCCATGAGCATGGTGAGGTCGCCGTTGCCCTTTTCGTTGACGATGCGGGCCAGGCCCACCGTGCCGCCGGCACCGGCCAGATTGAAGACTTCGGGGTTCGTGGCGATTTTCTCGTCTTCGAGGACTTTGGCCGCCACGCGGGCGGTGGTGTCGTAGCCGCCACCTGCAGTGTTAGGGACCATGATCTGGAGCTTGGTCAGCGGGCCGGCAGCAGCGCCGGGGCTGGAGGTATTCGTGGAGCTTCCGCCGGTGGCACCACAGCCGGTGGCCATCAGGGCGATGCCGGCGGCGACGGCGGCAATTCGCAATGCGCGATTCTGGCGCATGGTGTTCCTCTTCTCGCTAAAAATGAGCAAAACTGACTGGTGATCTGATGCTAGGCCCCATAGTGACGGGCATCACTCTTGTGTACGCAGAGAAAGTTAAGTTCATTGCGTTCACGTTTCCGGCGTACCACCGGACCAAGCCAAGCGCCCGCCGGGCCGCAGGGGGCATCGGTGTGCTGGGGTATAGTTCCGGTACCCTGACCACCAGAGGCCAGACCACCAGAGGAAAGAACCACAGTGACTCGACGAAGAGGAATGTCCCTCGCGGGGCAGTACCTGGTTCTGCAGTTGCTGATCGTCCTCGCGGTCCTCGTGGCAGTGGTGGCCATTTCGCTGGCGCAGTCGGCCGCGGCGTTCGAACGCACCGAGGGCCGTCGGGCGCTGTCCGCCGCGGAGGCCCTTGGCAACAACCCCACGGTCCGCGAACTTCTTCCCAACGCAGAGCCGCGGGTGGGGGCGGCCCTCCCGGCCGTGGCAGAGACGGTCCGGACCGTATCCGGCTCGTCCCATGTGGCCCTGGCCAAACTGGAGGGGACCATCGTGGCGGCATCCGATCCCCAACTGCTGGGGACGCCAATGGAGCTTGGCCCCAGCCGCGTGATGGAAGGCCGTTCATGGACAGGCGTGGTGAACGGAGGGGGCTCCGCCTTGCTGTCCGCCCACGTACCCGTTCTTGACGACGCCGGAAAGATGATCGGCATCGCGTCCATCAGCCGGAACTACCCTTCCACGCTGGAGCGACTGGGCGATGCCGTGCCGAACCTCCTCACCTACCTCGGAGTGGCCAGCGTGCTGGGCGTTGCAGGCTCCCTCCTGTTGGCCCGACGGGTGAAACGGCAGACCCTGGGCATGGAGCCCAGCGAAATTACCGGGTTGGTGGAAAACCGCGAGGCCATGCTGCACGGACTCAAGGAGGGCGTGGTGGCACTCGATCCGCACGAACGCATCACCGTGGCCAATGACAGCGCGCGCGAACTGCTGGGGCTGCCGGCCGATTGCGTAGGCAAGAAGATCGCGGCGCTCGCGGTGGACCCCGCACTGAAGGCCGTCCTTACCCGCGATCAGCCAGGCCCGGACCAACTGGTGCTGGTGGGCGAGCGGCTGGTGGTACTGAACCGTGTTCCCATCCGTTCGCGCGGCCGGGACATCGGCTCCGTCACCACGCTGCGCGACCGCACAGAACTGTCCTCCCTGGAGCGCGAACTGGGAGCCACCCGGACGGCAACCGACACCCTGCGCGCCCAGGCCCATGAATTCGCCAACCAACTGCATGTGATCTCAGGGCTGATCCAGATCGGTGAGTACGATTCCGTGGTGCAGTTCGTTAATGGAGCCACTGTAGACAGGACCAGGCTCAACGATGACGTCACCAGCCGGATCCAGGACCCCGCGCTGGCTGCCCTCCTGATTGCCAAGTCGAGCCTTGCAGCCGAGCGCGGCGTGACCCTCCAGCTTGACCCGGACTCGGCCCTGGGCCGGGTTGACGAGGCACTTTCCCGCGACCTCACTACCGTGGTGGGAAACCTGGTGGACAACGCGTTCGACGCCGTCTCCGGACTTGCGGAGGCATCCGTCCGGGTTCTGGTCGGGGAGGACGGGGACAGTGTCATGGCAACAGTCCGGGACACCGGCCCCGGCGTCGCCGGGAGCCATGCGGAGGAGATCTTCCGGCAGGGCTTCACCACCAAGCGGCCAGGGCCCGGGGGCGGCCGCGGCTTTGGGCTGGCGCTCTCGCGGGTGGTCTGCCGGCGAAGCGGCGGCGACCTGACGGTTGCCAATGACAACGGAGCAGTCTTCACCGCACGGCTGAAAAGAGGGAGACCACAGCCATGATCAAAGTCCTGATCATTGATGACGACTTTATGGTGGCCAAGGTCCACGCGGGGTTCATCCAGCGCACTCCCGGGTTCACCGTCGTCGGAGCGGCCCACACGGGTGCGCAGGCGGTCACGGAAACCGCCCGCCTCCAGCCGGACCTGGTGCTGCTTGATATCCATCTGCCGGATATCAACGGCCTTGACCTGATGCAGAAACTGCGCGAAGTTGCCCCGGAACTGGATGTCCTGGTGATCAGTGCGGCACGCGAGGTGGAAACCGTGCGGAAGGCGTTGCGGGGCGGGATTGTGCATTACCTGATCAAGCCCTTCTCGCAGACGGACCTCCAGGAACGGCTGGAGCACTACCGCAGCGCCTACCAGAGCCTGGCGTCCTCCAAGGAGGTGGCGGAGCAGTCAGACGTCAACCGGGTTTTCGGGCTGGACCGCACGGAGCGGCCGCTGCCCAAGGGCTGCAGCGTCGAAACACTCAAGCAGGTGGAAACGGCACTGCAAGCGGCCGACGGCGACCTCTCCGCTGCCGAAGTGGCCGTCCAGGTGGGAACGTCCCGCGTGAGCGCCCGCAGGTACCTCGAATACCTGCATGACGAGGGAGTGCTGGAGGTGCGGCTCAAGTACGGTGCGGGACGGCCCGAGCGGCGCTATGTGTTAAAAACCGCCTGAGCGGCCAGCTCAGCGTTCCCCGCCGGACGTGGGTCCGGGCAGGAATTCGGACGGCAGCTCCGCCACCGGGACCAGGACCATGTCCTGGATCTTCCAGTCCATCCCGATGCAGGCCTCGCGGGCAGCCTCGAGCTGCTCCAGCCTGGGCATCCGTCCACCGGCGGGGACCACAAACGATTCCACATGGAACACGTGCCCTTCGTCGCGGATCCTGGACTGCGCCTCCTGGGTCCAGTCCAGGCCGCGGAGGTACTCGTCCAGCCGGTGTCCGATCGGGTGCGGCTCGGCGTCGTCGTACGTCCGGGCACGTTTGTCCATCAGCGCTGAGATGGCGGCGCGGGTGTTCCGGACGCCGTCGTGCAGGATGCTGGCGGAGATGAGGAGGGCCGCCGCGTAGTCGGCCCACCACACGCCGAAGCCGATGCCGGCCACGCCCACCGCGGCGGCAAGGGCCGTCATCCAGTCCGCTTTGTTCATGTCGGCGTCGGCGTACAGGACTTTGTCATGGAGCTTTTCGGCAAGCTTCATCTTGACCCGGCCCAGGTAGATGGGCGGGACGGCGGTGAGGATCATCGCGCCGATCATCATCCAGCCCAGCCAGATGGTCTGGCCAAAGAAGTCAAAACCGCCGATGGCAGGGTGCTCGTTGCCCAGCAGCCCGATGCCCGAATCCACGATGAGGTACGCGCCCATCACCGTCAGGGCCACTGCCGCAACCACATGGGCGATGCCCACGGCGCGGTGGTAGCCGTAGGGATGTTCCTCGCTGGGACGCTTGCGGATAACGCGGGCAGCCAGCAGGAAGGACAATGGCGGAAGGAATGACAGGACGTCCTCCACCCAGGCGGCCTTCATTGCCTGGGAGTTGCCCAAAACCGCGAAGACCAGGACCGTGGACGCGGCCAGGAAGCCGATGGTGATCCATTCGATCTTCACCGCACCGCGGAGGGCCTCCTGCTGTTCGTCCGGGAGTTCGGTGTGGCCGAAGCGGGCAACCCCGCCATTCCTCACAGCCGTCATCGTGATTCCTTCGCATCCATCAGGAACCGGTCCAGCTCGAGAAGGAACGCGTTCTCGCCCATGGGAACCAGCATCACGTGCCTGTGCAGGGAGCCGTGGCCATCACGGGACTCCGCGTAGGCGCGGCTCAGTCCGGCATGCGTTGCCCACGGCGTCTTGTCGTCAAGGCCGCCGACCACCAGGTCCAGGTTCCCGCGCTTGAGGTCCTCGGCCAGTACGTATTCCGTGCCGGAAACCCATTCGATCCCGGCTCCCAGCTTCGAAGCGAAGCGCCGTACCAGTTCGGCCTCGCTGCCCTGGACGTCTTCGTCCCGGAGCCCTCTGCCGTTCCCGGAAGAAATCCTCACCCAGTCACCGTTTGCGCTGGCCCCTACCCGCAGCGTGCCCTCCGTGACCCGCTCGAGGGTTCCGGAGGGATCGGCGGGAAAGGGTGTGCCGCAGCCCGCAAGGGCCAATGACGATGCCAGCAACAGTGCCGCAGTAATTCGTAGGTATCTCATGCCGGCCAGTTGCTCCGCTGGTAGCTGTCCATGAACTCTATTAGACAGCCTGCTTAGCTTTTTCGCCGCGTTGTTGGAACCGAACCTGCCCGGACCTAGCGCAACACCGTGTTCACCAGCCGCGCCGCAACCGTGGCGGTCCGGCCGTCGACGTCGAACGCCGGATTCAGCTCGGCCACGTCCACGTGCAACAGCTTTCCGCTTTCCGCCACCTGCCGGCACACCGCGCTGATGACCGGGAGCGGGACGCCGTAGGCTGCGGGCGCGCTAACCCCGGGAGCCACCGATGCCGGCAGGACGTCAAGATCGATGGTCAGGTACAGCACATCCACGCCGGCGATGAAGTCATCCACAAAGGCCCGGGTGCGCTCCGCAGTGCAGTCCTCATCCCGCAGATACCTCACGCCCAGCCGTTCCGCCGTGCTGAACAGTGCTCCGGTGTTGTTGGGCTCGGAAATCCCGACGACGGCGTACCGGAGTCCGCGCCCGGCGGCGGCTTCCGCGGCCGCCATCTGGAGGAACGGTGTGCCTGAACTGGGCACGGGTTCATCGCGGAGGTCAAAGTGCGCGTCCAGGTTCAGGACGCCCAGCCGTTTGCCAGCGCGGATCGCTTCGGATCCGGCGAGTCCCAGATAACTGGCAAAAGCTGTTTCGTGGCCGCCGCCGAGCACCACGGTGAGCTGGCCGGCGTCGAGCATTGCTGTGATGGCCAGCCCGGCACGGGCCTGCCCTGCTTCCAGGGCACCGCCGGCCACCACAACATCCCCGGCATCGGACACCGTCCGGTCCAGGTGGAACGCCAACGGCCCCAGGGCGGCGCGGAGGGCAGTCGGGGCCAGGGCGGCGCCGGGACGGCCCCTGTTCCGGCGGACGCCTTCGTCGCTGGCAAACCCCAAAAGAACAGCCGGGCGGGATGCCGGAAGGGCTGAAAGACCTGCTGGGGCGGAGGACGCAGTGCTGCCGGGCGCATAGCGCGACACCGCCTGCCACCAGCGGCGGTGCTCCCGGCCATCGCCGTCGAACCTGCCCGTCCAAGGCTGCGGTGGGACATCGACGGTGAGCGCGGGTAGGGCCATGGTCCAAGCTCACCGCGTGGCCGCAGCGAAAACCAGCAGCGCCGTCGTCGTCCTGTCTGGAATTCCGGAACTTGGAATTGACCTCAGCGCATGTCGGTGGACGGCCGCACCGGGCTATGGTGGATCAAATGTTTGAAGCCCCCAGCATCCTGTTTACCGCAGCGGGTGCCGCAGTGTTTGTGGCCGCCATCCTGCCGAAACTCCTGCGCAACGCCCCGTTTTCCATGCCTATGGTGTTCCTGGGGGCCGGCATGGCGGCCTTTTCGCTGGTCCCCACACTGCCTGATCCGGATCCGATCGCCCACGGCGATCTTGCCCTCCGACTGTCAGAAGTCTGCGTCATCATTTCCCTGATGGGCGCCGGACTGGCCCTTGACCGGCCGGTGGGCCGCAAGCGCTGGGCCACCACCTGGCGGCTCCTGGGGATTGCCATGCCCCTGTGCATCGTAGCCCCGACGCTGCTGGGACTCTGGTTCCTTGGCCTTGGATTGGGTGCTGCCCTGCTGGTGGCGTCCATCCTGGCGCCCACGGATCCGGTCTTGGCATCCGAGGTGCAGGTGGGCGAACCGGCGGATCGGGACGATGAGGCCGACAAAGAGGATGAGGTCCGGTTTGGCCTGACGTCCGAGGCCGGCCTGAACGACGGCCTGGCCTTCCCTTTTGTGTACTTGGCCATGGCCGTCAGCGTTGCGGGGGCGTCGCCGTCGGAGTGGTTTCCGGAGTGGTTCGGGATCGATGTGTTGTGGCGGCTGGGGGTGGGCTTGCTGCTGGGGTTCGGCACGGGCAAGGTGCTGGCGCGGCTGTTCTTCTCTACGCGGAAGGAAAGCATGCGGCTGTCCAACCATTCGGAGGGATTCGTTGCCCTGGCCGCGACATTCCTGGCCTACGGCCTCACCGAAATGATCGAGGGCTATGGGTTCATTGCCGTGTTTGTGTGTGCGGTAACCATCAGGGCCGCGGAGCACACGCACGGCTACCACCGGGTGCTGCACTCCTACGTGGAGCAGCTCGAGCGGCTGATGACCGTGGTGATCCTGGTCCTGCTGGGAGGAGCCATTGCCCGCGGCCTGCTCGCCGATATTGGCTGGCCTGAGCTGCTCGTGGGGCTGGCGTTCCTGCTGCTGGTGCGGCCACTGGCAGGCTGGGTGGGCCTGCTGGGCGGCAAGACGGGCCCGCGGGAACGCGTTGCGCTCTCGTTCTTCGGGATCCGCGGAATCGGCTCCCTCTACTACCTTTCCTATGCGCTGGGAAAAGGCCAGTTCGCCGGGCAGGCTGACTGGCTCTGGGCCTTCGTGGGACTGGTGGTGGCACTGTCCATCGTGATCCATGGTGCCACCACTTCGCCGCTCATGAACCGGCTGGACCGGCTCCGCAAGCGGCGGGCACTGGCGGAATCGGGTGACGAGGGGCTGGCCCCCAATACGCCCGTGTAGCGAAGCTACATTCCCAGCGCGGCCTCGATTGGTCCCACCGCGAAGAAAAGCAGGAACGCGGCGGCCACGGCCCACATGAGGGGGTGGATATCGCGGATCCGGCCCTGGACCGTACGGATCAGGACGTACGCGATGAAGCCGGCGCCCAGGCCGTTGGCGATCGAGTAGGTGAACGGCATCAACGTGAAAGTCAGGAACGCCGGTATCGCTATTCCCCAGTCCTGCCAGTCGATCTTGCCCACCTGGGACACCATCATGAAGCCCACCACCACCAGGGCGGGCGCCACCGCTTCGAACGGGACCAGGTTGATGAGCGGGGTGAAGAACATGGCCACCAGGAACAGCAGGCCGGTGACAATCGACGCCACACCGGTACGCGCACCCTCGCCGATTCCGGCTCCGGCTTCCACGTAGATCTGGTTGGAGGATACGGAGGCCCCGCCGCCCACGATGGCGCCCAGGGCATCCACCTGCAGCACGCGGTCAACGTCCGGGATGTTGCCTTCCTTGTCCACGGTGCCGGCCTCGTTGGCCAGGCCCACCATCGTGCCCATCGCGTCAAAAAAGATGCTCAGCAGGATCACAAAAGCCAGCAGCGTGGCGGCCACGAAGCCCAGGTGTTCAAAGGCGCCGAACGGGTTGGCCTTGCCGATCAGGGAAAGGTCCGGGGCGGCCCATCCGGTGAATGTAGGGGCCACCAGCGACCAGCCCTGGGGGTTTGAGGTCTTGCCATCGAAGCTGGGACCGATGTGCAGGGTCATTTCCAGGATCACGGCGATGACGGTGGAGGTGATGATGCCGATCAGGATGGCTCCCCTGACCTTCCGGACCACCAGGGCGATGGTCAGTACCAGGCCGAACACAAACACCGCCGTGGGCCAGCCCAGGAGCTTGCCGTCAAAGCCCAGGCCCACAGGCACGGTGGTGCCGGCAGCATCGGGGATGCGGCGGACAAAACCCGCGTTCACCAGTCCGATCAGGGCGATGAACAGGCCGATGCCCACCACGATCGCGGTCTTGAGGCCGTCCGGGACGGCCCTGAAGACCGCTGTCCGGAAGCCGGTGAGGACAAGGATCAGCATGGTGACTCCGGAGATAACAACCAGGCCCATCATGTCCGGCCAGGTGAGGCCCGGGTTGGTGGCCACGGTCACGGCTACAAAGGCGTTGACGCCCAGGCCGGTCGCCAGTGCAAAGGGGTGCCTGGCCCAGGCCCCCATCAGGATGGTCAGGATGGCCGCAACCAACGCGGTCACGGCGGCCACGGCTGGAAAGCCGAGCGTGGTGCCGTTGGAGTCTGCGCCGGAGAGAATGAGGGGGTTCAGCACCACGATGTAACTCATCGCAAAGAAAGTGGCGAACCCGCCGCGGATCTCGCGGGACAGGTTGGACCCCCGTTCAGTGATCATGAAGTACCGGTCCAGGGCAGAGCCTTGCTTAAGCATTAGTCCTCCGGGGAGTCTTTGGGGTACCTGAATCCTATGCGGCGTCCGGGCGGCGGCCGTGGAAATTCGCCTAGTCTGTAAGGAAGCCAACACGAGGGAGCAGTCCACGCATGCGTTCCATCCGCCACCAGTTGCTGAGCGTAGTGCTCGGAATATTCGTCGCAGCCGCCGCCTTGCTGGGGGTGACGGCTCCGGCTTCTGCGCACGATGCCGCCGAATCCAGCAGCCCCGCCCAGGGAGCCACGGTGGCCACGCCGCCGGAGAAGGTCTCCGTCACGTTCAACAGGAATCCGCTGGGCATCGGCGCGCAGTTCTTGGTGAAGGACGCCGCCGGCGCGGAGTGGGCTGACGGCGCCGTCGAAATTGTGGACAATGTGGCCTCCCAAAAACTCAAGGCCGGCGCGCCCGCGGGAGAGTACACGGTCACCTGGCGTGTGGCCAGCTCGGATTCCCACCCCATTGAGGGTACCTTCGGTTTCACGGCAACCGCCGCCGCGGGGTCAGCACCCTCCGGGTCGGCACCTGCCGGTTCGGCACCGTCCGGTTCGACGGCGGCCGGTGCCGTTCCCAACATGGGCACGGCTCAGCCCGGAGTCACCCCGCCCCCGGCTCCGGTGGTCGATGCGTCCCAGCCGTTTCCTTGGAGCCTGGTGGTCTTTGCCGCCGTGGCAATGGGGTTGCTGGTGGCCATCGCGATCATGACCAAGCGGCGCCTCACGGCAGGCAGCGAAGAAGAGGGCGTTGAAGAGCCCCAGCAAAAGTAGCCAGCTTGCTGATCCAGCCTCTGGTGATCTAGCCAGGGACTACGGCGAAGCTTCCGGTAAGGATGGTGGGTGCACTCTCCGGATTGACCTTGGAGGAGATCGCCTGGCCCACTGTTTTCGCCTGGCGCAGCACTTCCTTGGGGGACGGCGTGATGAGCTCGCCTACCCCCACCAGGTAGATGCCGATGGCCCGCATCGCGGCCACTAGGTTGTGTCCTACCGTGATGCCGAAGTCGCTGAGCATGCGCCTCAGCTGGCTGTGCGCGCAGCGGGTCAGCACGATATGGTCGGCCAGCAGGACGCCGTTGGGGGTATGGACTTCCCATTGGCGGGCGCAGGGGCCTTCCGCCGCGCGGGCGTCGGAGGCGCCGCCCGCCATGGTCAGCTGGACGGCCCGTGTGGTGTTGCGGACGTCCATGCCGTGGCTTGCTGCGTAGTTGCGCAGATGGCGGAGGATTTCGTTGCGCTCCCGGAGGGAGTCGGAGTCTGCTGCATCGCAGCGTTGCAGTGAAGCCGTGTTGGCCGGTTGTCCGGCGCCCAGGATGTCGAGTCCGTCCACCACAATGGAATCCACGCCGTGTCTGCGCAGCTCTGCTGCCACGGCCAGGCCGGACAGGCCCGTGCCAATGATCACCGTGGTGGTCTGTTCGGTCCCGCCATTCAGAGGCATGCTTGACACTACAGTTTTCCTCCTTTGAAGCTTTCGGCTAGTGCAGGCATCCTTGCCCTGCAAGCGTTCCGTTACCCCCAAAGACCGGCCGCAGTACCTGGCCGGGACGTGTCTTGACGCAGACATGCCCGACCAGCGATGCCTCGAAGACTACAGAACATTTTGTGGCAGGGATAGCCCAAACTTGAATATTCTTCCCCGGCGATGTTTGCGCTCTCATTCCTAGCGCCGCGCGGGCTGTGGATAACTGCTTGCTAAGTCTCGGCGGACCGAGAATAGTGAGAAGTGGAGGCGGGCTTTCCTGCTCGGGTGTGTGGTTGCCAGGCGGGTGCACGGGGAAAGGGTCCACTTCTGGCAGAATAGCCGCAACATCAGGCAGTATGGCGAGGAGGCGGCCCAATGGGCGCACATGAGATGCATCCGGACCCGGACGGGGATGGCGGGGGCAGTTCCGCCGGTCCCCAGGGCATCGTTGTTGGCGTGGACGGTTCGGACCACGGCCAGTGCGCTCTTGTCTGGGCGGCCCGTGAGGCCGAGCGCCGCCGCCGCCCCCTGCATATCGTCACGGCATACTCCGTTCCGATCTTTGCCGCATCTGGCTTGGACGGCGGCTATGCCACCGTGGATGACTCAGTGATCCGCGAGGGCGCTGAAGCGATCATCAAGCAGGCGATGGACAAGGTGTCCGGCTACAACATCGACGTCGATGCCTCCGTTGAGAACGGCGACGCCTCCGGGGTGCTGCTGGAGATGTCAGAGACAGCCGAGCTGCTGGTCTTCGGCACGCGTGGCAGGGGCGGCTTTGTCGGCCGCCTGCTGGGCTCCGTGAGCAGCGCACTGCCTGCCCACGCAAAATGCCCCACAGTGACTGTCCCGCTGATCTGTTCGGACAGGCTGGGGGAAACCACCGAGGACAAGCGGATCAAGGCCGAGCAGGCCAAGTCCGGGCACCAGCGCGTCGAGAACGTGGTGGTGGTGGGCGTGGACGGCTCCGAACAGGCGCGGATCGCAGTCCTGGAAGCCGCAGCCCAGGCCGAGCGCCTTGGTGCAACCCTGCGCGTGATCTGCGCGGTGCCGCAGTACAGCGGTTCGTTGGCATGGGTTCCCGCGCCCATGGACCGAAAGGCACTGTTCGCGGACATCCAGCTACAGCTGGATGCCGGAATGGCCTGGCTCAAGAGCCACTATCCAAATCTTCCGATGGAGTCAGAGCTGAAGGATGGCTCCCCCGTGGAGGTGCTGGTGGAAGCCAGCAGGCATGTTGAACTGGTGGTGGTGGGAACCCGCGGCCGCGGCGGATTCACCGGCATGCTCTTGGGCTCCACCTCGGATGGTGTACTCCACCACGCGAAGGGGCCGGTCCTGGTGGTTCCGGACAAGGAGGACCCGCGGCTGGCGGACAGGGCCAGCTTCGGCCCTATCCTCGGCGCGGCCTGACCGTCCCCTCATCGTCAGGAGGCGTGCAGGTGGCGGATTCCGCAGAGGCAGGACCTGACGAGTTCCCCGGCGCACCGGGAGAAGCACCACTGGAGTCTGGAGGCCAAGCCCCGGAGTCGGTTCTGGTTCTGGCTCTGGAGCAGATTGATTCCGCCATGGTTCCGCTGGTTGGCGGCAAGGCCGCCAACCTTGGCGAGCTGGTGACCGCCGGATTGCCCGTGCCTGGCGGCTTTTGCGTGACCACGGACGCCTATCGCCTGGCAACCCAATCAGACTCCCGCTCAGTGGCTGAAAGCCTCGGCACGGTGCACCTTGCGCTGAAGGCCACCGCCGTCGATCAGCTGCCCGAGCTGGCAGCGCTGGCCGGCAGGGCACGGGACATCATCCGCGCGGCGGACATCCCGCCGGAAATCGCAGCAGCGGTGACGGAAGCCTGCGTTGGGCTGGGGCAGGATGTCCCGGTGGCCGTGAGATCCTCGGCAACCGCCGAGGATCTTCCCTTCGCCAGCTTCGCCGGGCAGCAGGACACCTATCTCAACGTGGTGGGCACGGCCGCTGTCCTGGAGGCCATGAGGAACTGCTGGGCGTCCCTCTGGACTGACCGGGCGGTAAGTTACCGGGCAAGCCGGGGGATCGACCCCGGAACCGTGGCGCTCGCCGTCGTGGTCCAACGGATGGTGGACGCCGCCGTGGCCGGCGTCATGTTCACCGCCAATCCAGTCACCGGCCGCAGGCAAGAGGCTGTCATCGACGCCAGTCCGGGGCTGGGTGAGGCAGTGGTTTCCGGTGCCGTCAATCCGGATCACTTTGAGGTGGACCTTGTCACAGGACGGATCCGGGAGCGGCGGCTCGGGGACAAACGGGTGACGGTCCGGCCGCTGCCCGGAGGCGGAACCGAAAGTGTGGCAATGCCCGACGCCGGAGCCACCGCCTGCCTGACAGATGGCCAGGCCGCTGAACTGGCTGCCCTTGGCCGGCTTGTCGAGCGGCATTTCGGTTCGCCACAGGACACGGAATGGGCCATCGACCGCGACGGCCGGCTGTGGCTGACGCAGTCACGCCCCATCACTACCCTGTACCCCGTGCCGGAGCGGGCTTCCACAGGATCCGGTCCGCGGGTGTATCTGTGCTTCAGCCTCGCCCAGGGCCTCACCCGCCCCATGACACCGATGGGCCTGGCAGCCTTCCGGCTCATTGCCTCCTCCGTGGCCAAGGCAGCCGGTTTCGACGTCCCGGAGCCACGCCACGGGCCGCCACCCTATGCCGAGGCAGGCCAACGCATCTACTTCGATCTGACCACCGTGGCCCGCAGCACCATCGGTCGGCGGATCGTCCCCCGCGTTTTTGACGTGATGGAAGCCCGCTCGGCCGCGGTGCTGCGCCGGGTCTTCGAGGACCCCAGATTCTCCGTGACCCGCAGGACGCCGTTTGGCCTGCTGCGGCACGTGGTTCCCGCGGCGGTCCATGCCCGTGCTCCGGAAACACTGATCCGTGCCCTGTTCAGGCCGGAGGCGGCGCTGCGCCGGCTGAACCGCTTCACCCGGGAGTTCGGCAACGCCCTCGAACTGCCCTCAGGCGCGGCCCCGGCGGAACGCCTCGATCACGCTGAGCGTATCCTGGGCGGCCGCCTCTTTTCGATTGTGCCTGCCATCCTGCCCATCCCGGCATTGGGATTCGCCACCCTGGCGCTGGCGGGAAAACTGCTGGGCGGCAGCCACAGCCGCTGGGGCGACCTTCAGCAGGTGCTCCGCGGGCTGCCCAACAACGTGACCACCGAGATGGACCTGGAACTGTGGCGGCTGGCCACAGTGATCAAGGACGACGGTGAATCTTCCAGGGCGGTGAAAGACCAGGAGCCCGCCGCCCTGGCGGCGCAGTTCAGCGCCGGGCAGCTTCCCGCAGTGCTTCAGGCCGGGCTGACACGGTTCATGGACAGGTACGGGCACCGGGCGGTGGCAGAGATCGATGTGGGCATGCCCCGCTGGTCCGATGATCCCACCCACATCCTCGGCGTCCTGGCCAACTACCTCCGGCTGGAGGACCCCACGCTGGCTCCGGACGTGCAGTTCGGCAACGCCGCAGTGGAAGCGGAAGCCCAGGTGGCGCGCCTCGTGGCGGAGGCGCGGAGCCGCGGCCGCCTCCGCGGTGCCTTGGTGCGGGCGGCATTGCGGCGGTGCCGGCTCTTTGCCGGGCTGCGGGAACTGCCCAAATACCAGCTTGTGGTGGGGCTCGCCGAGGTGCGGAAACAGGTGCGCCAGGTGGGGGCGGCGCTGGCCGGCGCGGGCACCATTGATCACGAGGACGACGTCTTCTTCCTGGATTTCGGGGAAGCCAGGCAAGGGCTTGGCCAAGGATCCGGCGGCACCGCAAGAGGCAGCACCGCGGCTGGCCGCAATGACCTGCGGAACCTCGTGAAGCAGCGGCGGGAAGCCTACGCCCTGGAGCTTGAACGGCGCCATGTGCCCCGACTGCTGCTTTCCGACGGCACCGAACCGGAGGCGCTGCAATCCACCAGCGGAACGGCGACGGCGACGGCGGCAGCACCGGGAGCGCTTGCCGGCAGCCCGGCGTCCGCCGGTACCGTGACGGCGCCCGCCCGCGTCATCCTGGATCCGGTGGATGCCCGTCTGGAACCGGGCGAGATCCTGGTGGCGCCTTCCACGGATCCCGGCTGGACTCCGCTTTTCCTCACAGCCGGTGGCTTGGTGATGGAAATGGGAGGCCCGAATTCCCACGGGGCGGTAGTGGCCCGGGAGTATGGCATCCCTGCGGTGGTGGGCGTCCCCGACGCTACCTTGCGGCTTTCCACGGGCCAGAGAATCACGGTCGACGGCGGTGCCGGAACCGTAGTGCCCGGGTAACCACTGTGCCCTCCCATAGAGGGGTGTGGACGGCCGCCGGCAGGCGTAATCTGAATCTATGGTCGCCAACGACGGAGTGGGGCTGGCATGAGCCGTGCCTGGCTGCGGTGGATACCCGCAGCAGCTGTACCTGCTGTGATTGCCGCCGGTGTGCTGGCGGGGTCCATACCGGTGTGGGCCGGTGATCCCCTTCCTGAAAAGACTCCTGCGCAGGTCCTCTCTTTTTGGACCGAGCACAGGACACAGTCGTTCTCCGGAACCCTGGAACAGACCTCAGAACTTGGCCTGCCTGAACTCCCGGCCACAGGACCCACATCCGGACCGGCATCCGCGGGAGGGGCCGCCTCTATCGCCGAACTCCTGACCGGCCAGCACACTGCCCGCGTGTTCATGGACGGGGCGGCTAAGGTGCGCATCCAGCTGGTGGACCGCCTGGCTGAACGTGACGTCATCCGGCGGGACAGCGACCTCTGGTTCTATTCGTCCAAGGACAACACCGCCGCCCACCTCACGCTGCCGGCGATCGCCCGCGACCTGCCACTTTCCCAGCCGGTAACGCCGGCGCACCCCACTCCGGAAGCTCTTGCCAGCCGGCTGCTGGCCGCGATGGACAGCTCCACTCACGTGATGGTGGGGCCGGACGTTGAAGTGGCCGGGCGGACGGCCTACAACCTGGTGCTGGAACCTCGGACACAGGGGACACTCGTGGGACGCGTAGCTATCGCGGTGGACGGCCAGACGGGCCTGCCGCTCCGGGTGGGCGTGACAGCCAGGGGCCAGGCAGAACCAGCCTTCCAGGTGGGTTTCACCAGTCTGTCCCTTGAGGCGCCGGACGACTCGCTGTTCAGCTTCTTTCCCCCGCCGGGCGCCACCGTCAAAGAACTGCAGGTGCCCCCGGTCCCGCATCAGCCTGTCATACCAGGATCCCCAGGGATGATCACCCCCGACCAGTTCCCAGGCGACTCGTACCAGGACCGGCCAGCCGTGCCCCAGCCAACCACCAAGAAGCCATCGGTGACAGGCACAGGCTGGGAAACGGTCATCGGTATCCCGGCAGCGGCCGGGCAGGGAACCCGGTTGAGTGATTCCATGTTGAGGGATCCGCTCCTGGGCCAGGCCGCCGTCGTCGTTCCCGGTGGGCGTCTGCTGTCCACCGCGCTGGTCAACGTCCTGTTTACCGACGACGGACGCATCTACCTGGGGATGGTTCCGGCGGAGCGGCTGCAGGCCGCCGCCAGCGCAGTGGCCCCGTGAGCGCGCCTGGCCGGGAGGCTGCTTCGGCTGCGGTTCGAATGGCTGCTGCTGGAACCGGCGTATCCGGAAACGGGACGTCCAGGCTGACCATTGAGACGAACGGCCTGAGCAAACGGTTTGGCCATCAGCTGGCCGTGGACGGCATAGACCTGGCCGTGCCGCAGGGTTCAGTCTTCGGGTTCCTGGGCCCCAATGGCTCCGGAAAGACCACCACAATCCGTATGTTGCTGGGCCTCGCCGCGGCCTCCGCCGGCACAGTCAACGTCCTGGGGCTGGAGATGCCGCAGCGGCTGGATGAGGTCCTGCCCCGGGTGGGGGCACTCGTGGAGGGTCCGGCGTTTTATCCGTTCCTCTCGGGCGCAGCCAACCTGCACAGGCTGGATGCCGCCAGCCGGCATGCGGCGCCTGCTACCCGCAAGGCGCGGGTTAAGAGTGCCCTGGAGCGGGTTGGCCTGGCGCATGCTGCCGGTAAACGGGTCCACGCATATTCGTTGGGCATGAAGCAGCGGCTGGGGATCGCCAATGCCCTGCTCTCGCCGCGCGAGCTGCTGGTGCTGGATGAGCCCACCAACGGGCTTGATCCGCAGGGCACCCGGGAGGTGCGGAGTCTGGTCCGTTCGCTGGCCGCCGACGGCGCCACGGTGTTCGTCTCCAGCCATTTGCTGGCCGAAGTGGAGCAGATCTGCACACACGCGGCCATCATGAGTGTTGGCCGCCTGGTTGCGCAAGGCACCCTGTCGGAACTGCGCCAGGCCGGCCAAGCGCGGATCCGCCTGTTAACCCCCGACGCCGGGACGGCCTTCGACGTCCTGGTGCAGTTGGGCATGACTCCGGTGGCCGGCACCCCGGCTCCGGCAGGTGACGTGGTGACCGCCGTCGCAGCCGGTCCCAAGGAGGCCGCCGCGCCGGAGGAAATTGTGGCCCGGCTGGTGGAGGCAGGGGTCCGGGTTCGCGGCTTTTCGGTTGAGCGGGAGAGCCTCGAGGACCGCTTTGTAGCCTTGACGGGGGAGGGGTTCGACGTTGCCCAGTAGCGTGCCACACAGCAGCGTGCCTGTCAGTGTCCCCGGCCGCCGCCGCAACGGTGCGGTGGCGCAGACTGTCGTAGCATCGAGCCGATCCCTTCTGGCGTCCGAACTGAAGGTCCTGTTCCAGCGTCGACGGACGTGGGCCATGCTGCTGGCACTGGCCGCGATACCGGTGCTGATCGCCGTCGCCGTCCGTCTTTCGTCGACTGTCCAGCCAGGAAGGGGACCTGCCTTCCTGGACCGGATCACGCAGAACGGACTTTTCGTAGCGTTCACGGCAATGCTGGTTTCCGTTCCGTTGTTCCTGCCTCTCACCATCGGAGTGGTTGCCGGTGACACGATTGCGGGCGAGGCGAGCCTGGGTACCCTGCGGTATCTGCTGGTCGCTCCGGCCGGGCGGGTGCGGCTGCTGCTGGTCAAATACGCCGGTGCCCTTGCTTTCTGTGTGGCGGCGCCAGTCACGGTGGCGCTCGCCGGGACAGCTATCGGAGCGTTGCTGTTTCCCATCGGACCGGTGACGCTGCTGTCCGGGGATGTGGTCCAGCCGCCTGAAGCAGCGGTCCGGCTGGCCCTGATCGCAGGTTACCTCTCGGTATCGCTTGCGGGGCTCTCAGCGATTGGCCTTTTCCTGTCCACGTTGACTGTGGTGCCGGTGGGAGCAATGGCGGCCACGGTGGTGGTGTCCGTGGTTTCGCAGGTCCTGGACCAGTTGCCGCAGCTGGAGTGGCTGCACCCCTGGCTGTTCAGCCACTACTGGTTGGGCTTTGGGGACATCCTGCGCCAGCCAATGCTGTGGGATTCCTTTGCCGACAACGCTCTGCTGCAGGCAGGCTACGTAGCAGTGTTCGGCGCGCTCGCATACGGAAGGTTCGTGACCAAGGACGTCCTGTCCTGAGTGCGGCCTGCTGCTAGTAGCGGGCAGCGTAGGGGTACAGCTGCATTCCGGCCATCCGGCTCAGCTGGGTTACCGCGATTCCTTCATCCGGGTTTAGCGACTGGACCACCTGGCCGTTCCCCAGGTAGATCGCCACATGGTAGAAGTTCGGGGCCGAGCCCCACACAAGCAGGTCGCCCCGTTGTGCCTGTGAGAGGGGCACGTGTACGGGGGCGGAGGCATACTGCTGCGCAGCCGTACGCGCCAGGCGTTTGCCCGCGGCGGCGAACGCGGTCTGCACGAGTCCGGAGCAGTCAAAACCGTACTGGCCGGTGCCGCCCCACTGGTAGAAGTACGGCGCCCCCACCTTGGCCATGGCCACGGAGATGGCGGTCTCGTTGGATCCTCGCGGCGAAGGGCGCGGCGAAGGGCCCGGCGAAGGCACCGGTGCAACCGGGGCGGGGGCAGGCGCCGGCGCGACTGGTGCCGGAGCAACGGGGCCAGGCGCCGGGGCGGCCGGAGCCGGAGCGGCCGGAGCCGCCGGTGCGGGAGCCGCCGGTGCCGGAGCAGCGGGTGCCGGTGCAGCGGGTGCCGGTGCCGGAGCCGGGGTGAGGGCTGCCGGATTTCCCGCGGCGGGATCGGCCGTCTGTCCAACTGCAGCCCGTCCAGCCGCAGCCGGTTGTGCCGCGGGGACCTGGTCTGCAGCTGCCATCAGGGCAGTCAGCCTGGCCTCCTCGCGCTGCCGGTCCAGGGCCTCAACACGCGCTGATTCCAGGGCGACCGTGGTGTTCCTCAGCTGAGCCAACTGGTCCACCAGGACGGTCCTTTGCGCCTTGGCATCGGCCACGGCCTTGACCTGGGCCGCATTGGCCTGTTCGGCCTCCTCCTGGCGGGCTTCGGCGTTCCTTGCCGCATCATCTGCGGCCCGGTTGGCGTCCTGGGCCGCAGCTGTCAGCGACTGGGCGGCGGCAGCGGCTGTCCCGGCCGATTCGAAAGCGCGGCTGCGGCTGGCTGAAATGGCTTCCAGGGTGGCAGCCTGCTGGAGGACTTCGCCGCCACTGACGAATGTGCTCAGTGCCGGGTTCATTCCGCCGTTGCGGTACAGATCGCCGGCCAGCTGGCCGATCTGCTTGCGGGTCTTGTCCTGCTCCTGCTCGGCCGCCTTCGCTTTCGCCGTGGCAGTTTCAGCGGTCGCCTGCCGCTCCTGCAGCTCAACCAGGGCGTCGCCGTAGGAGTTGTTCGCCTGGAGCGCCAGCGCAAATGTGGCCTGCTGGGCGGTGGAAGCATCCGCCAGGATGCGTTCGATGGCGGTGACCTGGTCCGCCGTCGCGCTCTCACTGGTTTTCGCGGAGGCGATGTCCTCGGGAGACGGAATTTCCGGCGAGGCCGGGCGCTGGATGCTGGGCGCCTGGGGTATTGGGGCCGCGTGGGCGGGCAGTGCAAGTGTTCCGAAGAGTACGACGGCGGTGCACAGTACGGCGGCCTTCCGGCCTGATCCGGTCAAACCCATTCGCAGAACCTCGCAGCTTACTAAGGCTGGGGAGCGAGGTTTGCGACACGAAGATGCCCCTCTGCTGATCACCCAGCAGTCCGAGGCTACGTGACCCCCTGCGCTTTGGCAACACTGGTCACATCAATAACATAAACAACAGAAGAGTGGTTGTGGCTCATTGGCCCCGGCGTGTCGGCAAATGGCAGTGACAGACCTGACTGCCCGCGACTAGGCGTGCTGGTGCGACTCGTGCTCCGAGTGACTGGCAGGCTCCAGCTGGAACGTGCAGTGCTCGGTGTCGAAGTGTGAACCAAGGCAGGCGCCGAGCTTGTCCAGGACCTGGTCCGCCCCCCGAGCGTTAAGCACCCCGTCCTCCACCACCACATGCGCGGAAAAGACCGGCACCCCGGAGGTAATGGTCCAGATGTGGATGTCGTGCACGTCCACCACGCCGTCAACGGAGAGGATGTGCTCGCGGATCATCTGCACCTCCACCCCCTTGGGGCTTGCCTCAAGCAGGACATCCACCACATCGCGCAGCAGGCTCCACGCCCGCGGCAGGATCATCAGGGCAATCAGCACGGAGGCGATGGTATCCGCAGCCTGGTATCCCGTGGTGATGATGACCACGGCCGCCACGATGACCGCGAGCGAGCCCAGCAGGTCTCCCAGCACCTCAAGGTAGGCGCCGCGGACGTTCAGACTGTCCTGGTGTGCGCCCCGGAGGATCAGCAGGGACACCAGGTTGGCCACCGCACCCAGGATGGCAGCAAACAGCATGATGTCCGTGTGAACCTCTGGGGCGGAACCGATGCGCCGGATGGCTTCCGTGAAGATGACCACCGAGATCACGATGAGGATCAGCGCATTGGCCAGCGTAGCGAGGACCTCTGCGCGTTGGTACCCATAGGTCCGCTGGTCGCTCGCCGGCCGGCCCGCGATCCACGCCGCCAGGAGCGCTATGGTCACGCCCGCGGCGTCGGAGAGCATGTGGCCCGCGTCGGCAAGCAGGGCCAGCGAACCTGAGAGAGCTGCACCCACAACCTGGACAAGGACCACGGCCAGGGTGATGGCCAGGACGGCGATGAGCCGCTTGCGGTGCCGGCCTGTTGCCGTGATTCCATGCGTGTGGCTGTGGTCGTGTCCCATGCCTACAAGGCTAGTCCCCGGGCAGGCCAATCACCGGGCAGCTAGTCCCAGCCGAGCTCGTGCAGCCGTTCGTCGTCAATGCCGAAGTGGTGGGCGACCTCGTGGATGACGGTCACGGCCACCTCCTGGATGACGTCCTCGCGGGAATCGCAGATCTCGAGGATGGGCTGGCGGAAGATGGTGATGCGGTCCGGAAGCGATCCTGCGTCCCACCAGGAATCCCGTTCGGTCAGCGGTACGCCCTCGTAGAGTCCCAGCAGGACGGTGTCCGGGTCGTCTCCGGGCCTGGGCACATAGTCGTCTTCGATGAATACCGCCACGTTGTCCATGGCGCTGGCAATCTTGGCGGGAATCGTGTTCAGGGCGTCGCTGACGGCCGTTTCGAACTCGTCATCGGACATCTCAAACGGCGGCGGCCCCTGTGGGCCATCCGGGATGATGGGAAGTCCGGGCGGCAGGTTGGCGGGCATATCCCGACTCTATCGGGAAGCACACGCCTATGACCCCCGGGCCACGCGGGATCTCCGACGGGTCAGGCCCACGCCCACCAGGCAGACTGCGCCTCCTATGAGCCCCAAGACCGTGGGAATCTCGCTCAGGATGAGCCAGGAGATCAGGATGGTGGTGCCGGGCACCAGATAGGTGGTGGCGGCCAGCTTGCCGGCATCGATCAGGGACAACGCGTAGGCCCACGTTGTGAAGGCGACGGCCGTGGGGAAGACTCCCAAGTACAAGAGACCCAGCGTGGCCGGCAACGGGGCGGACTGCAGTTCGGACACGAGTTGCCCCGTGAACGGCAGGCAGCAGACGGCGCCTACCATGATCCCGAACCATGTGGCCTGGCCTGCCGGGAATTTCCGCAGCACCGGCTTCTGGATGATGACGCTGACGGCGGCGAGCACGGCGGCGAGGAGGCAGAGCAGCACGCCCGCAGCATCCGCCGTCGGACTTTCCCCGGAACCCGAAGCGGATCCGACGGCGATCAGCGCCACCCCGCCGAAGGCCACAAGGCTGCCGATGATAAGCCAGCGAGGGAAGCCCTCTTTGAGGAAGAGGCCGGCCATAACGGCGATGAGGATGGGGGAGACATTGATCAGCATGGCGCTGGTTCCGGCGTCCAGCAGGTGCTCCGCGGCGTTTAGTGCCACGTTATAGCCGCCGAACCACATCACGCCGTACGCCAGGATGGGCCACCATTCCCGCCCTTGCGGCAACGTCCTGCTTTTCTGCAGTTGCGGCAGCACCACAGCACCCAGTACGACGGCGGCAACCGCCAGCCTGCCGAGCGTCAGGGAGCCGGGGGAGAACGTGGGGCCGATGGCCCGGATCCCCACAAACGCGGACGCCCAGAGCACCACAGTGACCACAACGGCAGCAATGCCGAGTGCATTGATGGGCTTGGGATCCTGCGTGCGTCCAGGGATGTGGACAGCAGATCCTGCAGGGCGGCTGTTGGTGGTTGCCATGCTGCCAATCTAGCGCCACCCCCCTGATGATGGCTGGCGGAAATCGGCCACGTCTAGTCGAGTTTCTGCCAAAGACAGCAGAAGTGCAGCTGGAACCGACGGCGCGGCCCGGTCAGCTTCCGGCCGACCACTCCAAAAGCTTCTCCAGGGGCCAGGTGGTGATGATGCGCTCGGTGGGAACGTGGTTCAGGGCTGCCCGTTCCGCCCCGTAGTGGAGGAAGTCCAGCTGACCCGGCGCGTGGGCGTCGCTGTCGATCGAGAACACGCAGCCGGCGTCGAGGGCCAGTTGGATCAGGTCGTCGGGCGGGTCCTGCCGCTCCGGGCGTGAGTTGATTTCCACCGCCACATTGTGTTCGGCGCAGGCGGCAAACACCTCCTTGGCATCGAATTCCGACGGCGGACGGGTGCCACGCGATCCCTCCACCAGGCGGCCTGTGCAGTGGCCCAGTACATTGGTGTGGGGATCCCGGATGCCCTTGAGCATGCGCTCGGTCATGGTGGTCCGGTCCGAGCGCAGCTTGGAATGGACGCTTGCCACCACGATGTCCAGCCGGGCCAGCAGTTCCGGCTCCTGGTCGAGCTCCCCGGACTCCAGGATGTCCACTTCAATCCCGCTCAGGAGCCGGAAGCCGTTGCCGTTCGTCTTGCCGCCCCCGCGTGGACTCTCCGCGTTGAAGGCCGCCACAACGTCAAGCTGTTCAGCCAGTCGCTCCGCGCTCAGCCCGTTGGCGATTTTCAGGTTGGGCGAATGGTCTGTCAACGCCAGGTACTCGCGGCCCAGCAGCCGTGCAGCGTCGGCCATCAGCGGGATGGGGGAGCCGCCGTCGGACCAATCGCTGTGGCTGTGAAGGTCGCCGCGGAGTGCGGCATGGAGCTCTCCGCCGGCGCCGCCGGCGAGTGGTTCGGCATTGCGCTGGCGCAGGTCCTCAAGGTATTCGGGCACCGCGCCTTCCACCGCCTGGCGGATCACCTGGTAGGTCCTGTCCCCGATGCCCTTCATGCTTTTGAGCCTGCCGTCCCGGGCCCGCGCCTCAACTTCGCCAGGTTCCAGGCGTCCGATAATTTCAGCAGCTTTCCTGAACGCCTGCACCTTGAAGGTGGCGGCGCGGCCGCGTTCCAGCCAGAAAGCAATCTCATTGAGCGCGTCAACGGCATCCATCTGTCCATTTTCGTCGCTTCTGTGCACCTTGGTCCTGCGTACGGGGCCGATTTTGGATAATTCCTGCAGAGGCCCTATAGTTTTAGAGTCCAGTTCGGAGGAACAGCAAAGGACAAAGACTGAAGGCGTCGGCCCGAAGCCTTTTCTTTTGTTCCGAACGGGTTCTGGCCCCCATCGTCTAGCGGCCTAGGACACCGCCCTTTCACGGCGGCGGCACGGGTTCGAATCCCGTTGGGGGTACGCAAGGAGCTGGTCAGGCCGGATGGAAAAGTCTGGTAGGCTGGAAGCCTTGAAAAAAAGCGGTAGCGATACTGCGGAAGCAATAAAAGCAAGGCCCTGTAGCGCAGTTGGTTAGCGCGCCGCCCTGTCACGGCGGAGGTCGCGGGTTCAAGTCCCGTCAGGGTCGCTCTGATTGCCAGAAGAAATTCCGGCTGTCATGGTGACTAGTCACCTAGGCTCTGTAGCTCAGTTGGTAGAGCGTTCGACTGAAAATCGAAAGGTCACCGGATCGACGCCGGTCGGAGCCACCACTGGGAAGCATCAGTTCTTCGGAACTGGTGCTTTTCTTCTTTAACCACCGACCCCTTGTTTACATTGCCCCGTGACAGGCCGATCTGTTCGCCACAGCGGTGCCGCCCAAGCCTGACGTTCGCTGTCGACGCGCAAACGGTCCCGCGACACGCGAATACCTCCACGACGTGCGAATTCGGGTGTCGCCAGGCCATTTCCGTGTCCGCGGGAAATCTGCGCGTCCTCAAGTAGTCCGCGCGGGCGCTTGCCACAAGGGGAGCACTGAGGCCCGTGGAAAGTTTTTCAAATTGCCCGTTGACACGGCAGAGGTAACGCGCGTAACCTAAATCACAGGCAAAAGTAACGCGCGTTACTAACTACTACCACTGGCCCTTTCGGTCAGCAGGGCGAGGAATTCGGAGCATTCAATGGCGAACACCCCATCGGCGGCCGCGGCCCCGGCACAGCGCGGCGTGACCATGGCCGATGTGGCCAAGCATGCGGGAGTCTCACGCACCGCCGTCTCGTTCGTGCTGAGCAACCGCGAAAACGCCAGCATTTCTGAGGAAACGCGCACCCGCATCAACGACGCCGTGAAGGCATTGGGTTACCGCCCGAACGCCGGGGCACGCGCACTGGCTTCCCAGCGCAGTGATTGGTACGGACTCGTCACCGAGATCGTGACGGCCCCGTTCGCGGTGGACATCATCAAGGGCGCCCAGGACCAGGCCTGGCTGGACCGAAGGTTTCTGCTCATCGCCCCCTCAGACCAGGCCGATGCCGTGGGGCCGAACCAGGGTTTGGAAGATGCCGCCGTTGAAAAGCTGCTGGAACAAAGAGTGGAGGGGCTTCTCTACGCGGCTACCTTCCACCGCGGCGTGCACGTTCCGAAAAGCGCCAATGAGGTGCCCACTGTTCTGATCAACTGCTTCGACGCGGACGGGAAGCTGCCCTCGATTGTCCCTGACGAGCGCTCCGGCGGCCGGGTCGCCGTCGAGCGCTTGCTCCAGGCAGGCCACTCCAGAATCGGAGTCATCAATCTGGACCCCAACATCCCCGCAGCCGTCGGGCGTTTGGAGGGTGCACGCGAAGCACTCGCGAACGTCGGGCTGGAACTGGATCCGGATTTGGTGGTGTCCGGATATGCGACGGCGGATGGGGGCTACGAGGCAGCCTGCGAAATCCTGGACCGTTATCCGAAAGATCAAAGGCCAACTGCCCTGTTCTGCCTCAACGACCGGATGGCTATGGGCGCGTATGACGCCATCAAGGAGCGCGGACTCGCCATCCCCCAAGACATCGCCGTGATCGGCTTCGACAACCAGGAACTCATTGCGGCCTACCTCAGGCCAAAACTGACCACGGTTGCGTTGCCCTTCGAGGAGATGGGTGCGCTGGGTGTCCAGACACTCGCAAGCCTTACAGCAGGACAGCCGATCACCGCACATCAGCAAATGGTCGACTGTCCGCTGCTAGAACGCTCTTCGGTCTGACCGCGAAATCAAGTTCCGAAGAGCTAACCCTTACCCACCCCTTCACCTTGCTGATGAAGATAGGAAAGAGATACCCATCATGACACAACTCCGATACCTGAGGTCTGCCCGCATTGCAGCGGCCGGACTGGCTGTGGGCGCAATGCTGCTGACTGGCTGCGCCGCCACCGTCAACAAGTCCGCCGGCACCGACGCCGGAGCGAACGCGAACGCCTTCCTGACCATTCCGCGTGAGGACATGGGTACGTTCGTGCAGAACTTCAACCCGTTCGCGCCCAATGTGAACCCGATGGTCCAGCAGTCGATCTATGAATCCCTGCTGATCTTCAACCCGGCCAAGGGAGACACCGTGCCGTGGCTCGCCACGGAGTGGAAGGCCGCCGAAGACGGCAAGTCCGTCACCTTCACCTTGCGCGACGGCGTGAAGTGGTCCGATGGTCAGCCGCTGGTGGCCGACGACGTGGCCTACACCTTCGAACTGCAGAAGAAGATTAAGGGCGGTTTCGAGTACCTGGAGACGGTGACCGCCGAAGGAAACAAGGTCACGTTCAACTTCAACAAGCCATGGTCGCCGGCCCTTTACGAGGTCGGACAGCTCAGCATCCTGCCGAAGCACATTTGGTCCGCGCTTGCCGACCCGGAGAAGGACGCCAATGCGAAGCCGGTCGGTACCGGCCCGTACACCGAGGTGGACAGCTTCCAGGCCCAGTCCTACGTGCTGAAGAAGAACCCCAACTACTGGCAGCCGGAAAAGCAGAAGATCCCCGGTATCAAGATGCTGGCCTTTGCGGGGAACGATGGCGCCAACCTCGCCGCCGCTAACGGCGACGTGGACTGGGCTCCGCAGTACATTCCGAACATTGAAAAGACGTTCGTCTCAAAGGACAAGGAACACCGTCAGTACTGGTTCCCGGCCACGGGTTCCATGATCAACTGGCAGCTCAACACCACCAAGGCCCCCTTCAACGACGTCGACGTCCGCAAGGCGCTGAGCATGGCTGTTGACCGTGATCAGGTGACCAAGATCGGCATGAGCGGCTACGCCAAGCCCGCCGACTGCACGGGACTCTCCGGCAACTACGAAACCTGGAAGAACAACGAGGTCAAGGACAGCTGCACCTGGACCAAGCTTGATGTGCAGGCGGCAAACGACCTCCTGGACAAGGCCGGCTACCCCAAGGGTACTGACGGCAAGCGCACGCTCAAGGACGGCAAGCCGTTTGAGTTCAGGATCTCCGTGGGCGCGACGTCGTCCGACTGGCTCTCCGTTGCCAACGTGATCTCGCAGAACCTCGCCGAAGTTGGCGTGACGGTCAAGGTGGACTCACCGGACTGGGCTGCCGTGGTGGCTGGCTATGGGACCGGCGACTTTGACTCCGGCATTGTGTGGAGTGCCAACGACCCCAGCCCCTATAAGTACTTCAGCACGTCCATGGGCACAGCGACCGTGAAGCCGGTGGGCACCAAGACGTTCGACAACTACCACCGCTTCGGAGACACCAAGGCTGACGCGTTGCTGGCCGAGTTCGCGGCCGAGTCCGACGAGTCCAAGCAGAAGGACATCGCCAACAAGCTGCAGGAAGAGTACAACGACGCCGCTCCGCTGGTCCCGCTTTTCTCCAGCCCGGAATGGGGTGCCTACAACGACACCCGCTTCACCGGCTGGCCCACCCAGGACAACCCGTACGCAACCCTCTCGGTCCGTGCACCCACCACCGTCCTGGTGCTGACCACGCTGGAACCGCGCAAGTAGCCGCCCCCAGTGGGCTGGTCGCCGGCATCCCCGGCGACCAGCCCTGAACTGCACGCCCGGCGGCGCCTCGCCTCATCGAGGGACAACCCTGCCGGGCGTGCCCCCAAACGTTCCACAATTCCCGAAATGGAGGGAAACCGTGCACTTCATCCTTCGCCGCCTGGGCTTCTACCTCATCGCCTTCTGGGCATCCATCACCCTGAACTTCCTGCTCCCGCGCTTCATGCCCGGGGACCCCGTCTCCCGCATGCTCGCCCGCTCCCAGGACAGAATGCAGCCCGAGCAGATCGAGGCGCTGCGCAAGCTGCTCGGCGTGGATGACCGGCCCCTCTGGGAGCAATACATCGGCTACATGCACAACGTCCTCACGGGCCAGATGGGCATCTCGATCTCCCGTTTCCCCACGCCGGTCACCGAGGTCATCTCGTCCCAGATCGGCTGGACTCTCCTGCTGGGCGGGACCGCGCTGGTGATTGCCGCCGTCGTGGGCAACCTGCTCGGCATCCTGGCAGCCTGGCGACGCGGCGGAGCCATTGATTCGGCGCTGCCGCCGGTGCTGGTGTTCATCGGTTCCTTCCCGTACTTCTGGCTCGCGATGGGTGCGCTGTACCTGTTCGGAGTAGTGCTGGGCTGGTTCCCCATCCGCCACGCGTTCACCGACGGCCTGGAGCCCGCGTTCACGTGGGAGTTCATCGGCGACGTCGGCGCGCACCTTGTATTGCCGGCGTTGACGATTGTGCTGGTATCCATTGGCGGCTGGATGTTGGGCATGCGGAACACCATGATCGCCACGAACTCGGAGGATTACATCACCATGGCCGAGGCCAAGGGTCTCCGGCCGGGCCGCATCATGCTCCGCTATGCGGCAAGGAACGCCATGCTCCCGTCGGTCACGAGCTTCGGCATGGGGCTGGGCTTCGTGGTGGGTGGTGCGCTGCTCACCGAGGTGGTGTTCGCGTACCCCGGCGTCGGCTACCAACTCCTCAACGCCGTCCAAGGCCTCGACTACCCGCTTATGCAGGGCCTGTTCCTGACCATCACCGGCGCCGTGCTGCTGGCGAACTTCCTGGTGGACATCCTCTACGTCCGCCTCGACCCGCGCGTGCGCAGCAACTGAGGGACCCATCATGACAACCGCAATTCTGAAGCAGCCCACTGAGCCCACTGAGCCCACAGCTGCGCGCAAACCCAACCGCAGTTTCGTCCACGGACTTATCACCAACAAGAAGGCCCTGGTGGGCATGATCGTGATGCTTATGTTCATCGCGCTTGCGTTGCTGGCCCCCGTGCTGTTCCCCGGAGACCCGTCGCGGATCACCGCGATGGCCTCGCTGGAACCGTCTCCCGAGCACTGGCTCGGCACCACGGCCAAAGGTCAGGACGTGCTTGCCCTGACTGTCCACGGCTCCCGCAGTTCCCTGTTCGTCGGGTTGACTGTGGGCTTCGCATCCACCTTCATCGGCATTTTGGTGGGCCTGGCCTCGGCGTACTTTGGCAAGTTCATTGACGAAGCACTGTCCCTGGTGACCAACGTCTTCCTGCTCCTGCCGGGACTGCCGCTCCTTGTCATCCTGGCAGCGTTCCTGCCGCCGGGTTTGGGAACCGTGATCCTGGTCCTCGTGGTCACCGGCTGGGCCGGGTCGGCACGTGTATTGCGCTCTCAGGCGCTGTCCATCCGCTCAAAGGACTTTGTGGCCGCGGCCGTGGTGTCCGGCGAACGGGCGGGCCGGATCATGTTCCGGGAGATCCTGCCCAACATGGCCTCGATCGTCATGGGTACCCTGCTGGCCTGCGTGATCTACGGCATCGGCGCCCAGGCAGGCCTGGAGTTCCTTGGCCTGGGTGACGTCAGCACCGTCTCCTGGGGCAACAACCTCTTCTGGGCCGGCAACGAGGGGGCCCTACTGACCGGCAGTTGGTGGGTCTTTGTTCCCTCGGGTGTCTGCATCGCGCTGGTCGCGTTCGCACTGGCGCTCATCAACTACGCCGTGGACGAGGTCACTAATCCGCGGCTGCGGAAGATCAAAACCCCAAAAATTACCGAAAGGAGCGCCGCCAAGTGACAGTCTCCCAAGTTTCCTTCGGCTCCCACGAGCCCGTCCTGGAGGTCAAGAACCTCACCGTCAAGTACATCGGCGACACCCGCTCGACCACCGCCGTCGACCGTGTTTCCTTCAGCATCGGCACCGGTGAGGTGTTCGGGCTGGCGGGCGAGTCCGGCTGTGGGAAGTCCACCATCGCCAACTCGATCATGCGGCTCCTGAAGGATCCCGCGAAGATCGCCGGCGGCAGCATCTCCTTCGGCGGCAAGGACGTCCTGGCCATGAGCCCGGAGGAGCTGCGGCGCTTCCGCTGGCAGGACGTGGCCATGGTGTTCCAGTCGGCCATGAACTCGCTCAACCCGGTGCTGACCATCGGCGAGCAGATCGTGGATATTTTCACCACGCATGCGGGCTACTCGCGCAAGGAATCGCTGCGGCGTGCCGGTGAGTTGCTTGAATTGGTGAGGATCGGCCCCGCGCGTCTCAAGTCCTACCCGCACCAGCTCTCGGGCGGCATGCGGCAGCGCGCCGTGATCGCGATGGCCGTGGCGCTCAAGCCGTCCCTGTTGATCCTGGACGAGCCCACCACCGCGCTGGACGTGGTGGTGCAGCAGGAAATCATGGCCCAAATCAAGGAACTCCAACGCGAACTGGGGTTCTCCGTCCTCTTCATCACCCACGACATGTCGCTCATGGTGGAGCTCTCGCACCGCATGGCCGTGATGTACGGCGGCCGGATCGTGGAGACCGCGAAAGCCCATGACGTCTACGCCAACCCCCGCCACCCATACACTCAGGCGCTGATGGGCGCGTTCCCGCCGCTCACCGGTCCGCGGGTTCCGCTGACGGGACTGCCCGACGGCGTGAAGTTCCGGAACATCCCGGACCTCACCGAAGCAGCACCGGGCCATTTCGTGGCACCTGTCAGTGCCGACGCTTCAGCGGCTGACACCGCGATCATGGAAGGAGCCGCACGATGAGCCACGCTGTACTGTCATCCCAGCGACCCTCCGCCGACACCGAAGCTCCAGCCCTCGAGGTCCGCGGACTAGGAAAGTCTTTCCCTATAGGTGGTTTGTTCTCCCGGGACTCCGTCCGGGCCCTGCACGGCGTGGACCTGACCATTGGCCGCGGCGAAATCGTGGCCCTCGTGGGAGAGTCTGGGTCGGGTAAGAGCACTCTGGCCCGCTGCGTTGCCCGGCTGGAAAAGCCGAGCTCCGGCGAGATCCTGATCGACGGCGTCGACGTCCTCAAGCGCGACCGCTTCCAGGCATCGCGAGCCTTCCGCTCCCAACTGCAGATGGTCTTCCAAGATCCCTTCGGCTCGCTGAATCCTGCCCACAGAGTGGAGCACTTCCTGCGGAGGTCGCTAGCGATCCACCGGAAGGGCGGCAGCTCCGAGACAGAGACGCAGCAGCGACTCGAGGAGCTCATGACCACCGTGGGCCTGCAGGCCGACATGCTGAACTCCTACCCGCACGAGCTCTCCGGCGGGCAGCGCCAGCGAGTCGCGATTGCCCGGGCCCTTGCCGTGGAACCACGGGTCATCCTCGCCGACGAACCCACCTCCATGCTGGATGTTTCGGTCCGGATCGGCGTGCTGAACCTGATGCGCAAACTCCGCGATGAGCAGGGAATCTCCATGCTCTACATCACACACGACCTCGCCTCGGCCCGATACCTGGCGGACCGGACTGCGGTCATGTTCGCGGGAGAGCTCGTTGAAGAGGGCGAGTCCTTGGATCTCCTGGCCAACCCGGCCCACCCGTACACGCAGCTGCTGGTCTCGGCCGTCCCGGATCCGGCCCGGGCGGGCTCCTACGATCCCGTCCGCCGGGCCGAGCTGCGCCAGGCTGTGATGGCTTCGACCACCTGCACTTACGATGGCGACCCAAACCAGGCCTGCTCGGCCGAGGAACCCGTTCGCCACCACGTGGGCGACCCCGAAAACCGCCACTGGGTGCGCTGCCACCTCTACCGCCCGCAGGCTGGCGCCGGCGGCCACGCCTTGGCAACTGAACCAACCGACAACGAGGCCTCCGCATGACTGAATCGACGCACCCGCTCGCCACCGTACCCCAGGACGAACTGATTGCCCGCGCCGCTGCGGACCCCCTGCGGCCGCGCTTCCATTTCGTCTCCCCGGCCGGTTGGCTGAACGACCCCAACGGCGTGAGCCAATGGAACGGCACCTACCACCTCTTCTACCAGTACAACCCCGAAGGCGCCTTCCACCACCGCATCCAGTGGGGCCACGCCACCAGCACCGACCTCGTCCACTGGACGGACCAGCCGGTGGCGCTGGAACCGTCCGCAGGCCCCGACGCCGACGGCTGCTGGTCGGGGGTGTTGGTGAACGACGCCGGCACGCCCACCTTGGTGTACTCGGGACGGCTAGGCGAGCAGGAGTTGCCCTGCGTGGCCGTGGGATCCGCAGACCTGCTGAGCTGGAGCAAATTGCCTCAGAACCCGGTGATCGCAGCCCCGCCGGCAGGGGTGGACATCACGGCGTATCGCGACCACTGCGTGTGGCGTGAGGGTTCCATCTGGCGGCAGTTGGTGGGTTCGGGCATCCGTGGGCGCGGCGGCACGGCGTTCCTGTACGAGTCGGAGGATCTGCGCTCCTGGGAATACGTCGGGCCGCTGTTCATCGGCGACGCCTCACAGGGTGATCCTGCCGACACCGACTGGACGGGGACCATGTGGGAATGCGTGGACCTGTTCCGGGCGGGCGAGGGATCGTTGGGTACGGTTCCTACTTCTGGGCACGCGACCGATGTGCTGGTCTTTTCCGCATGGGACGACGGCGACACCCGCCACCCGCTGTACTGGACCGGCCGCTACTCGGGAGACTCCTTCGAGCCCGCCGGGCTGCATCGGCTCGACTACGGTGGACGGTTCTTCTACGCGCCGCAGTCATTCCAGGATGAGGCCGGCCGACGCATCATGTTTGGCTGGCTTCAGGAGGGCCGCAGCGACGCCGCGATGGTGGAGGCCGGGTGGGCCGGCGTCATGAGTTTGCCCCGCGTCACCACCCTGGCCGACGACGGAACCCTCCGTTTCGCACCCGTGCCCGAAATCGAGAAGCTGCGCCGGGACCATGTGGGCCTGCCCGGACAGGAGCTGGTGGCTACCGGGGCACCTGTGGCTACCGGGGTGTCTGGCAGCCAACTGGACCTCGAACTGGATGTGCAGCTCGAGCCTGGTGCTGTGCTGCGACTGGGATTGCTGGGATCGGCTGACGGCGTCTCCAACAAATCCAAGGAGGAAACAGTCATCGAGCTGCGCCGGACCACTGAAGGCGACGGCCAAGGCACACTCCGCCTCGACCGGACTCAGAGCAGCCTCGATCCAACCGTTGATGTCGACGACAAGTCCGGACCGCTCCCGATGCCCGACGGCCGGGTGCACTTGCGCGTCCTGGTGGACCGATCCGCCGTCGAAATTTTCGCCAACGGTAAGCCGCTCACCGCCCGTGTTTACCCGACTCTGGCCGGTGAGAACGTGAGCCTTGCCGCCGAGGGTACCGTGAGGCTGCTCTCCTTCGATGCCTGGACCATGGCTGAGATCTTTGGAGGAGCTCGGAACCTCTTCCCCTAAATTCTCAACCGATGGAGTTGTAGGGCCCGACATGAGGCCCTCCCACGCCAGCCAATCAATCAGTCTGAACAGGGAAGGTGGTCGTCGTGCGCCCATATCCTCGACGGGCGGCAGAGACAACCGTCACCATGAAGGACGTCGCGTTGGCAGCCGGAGTCTCGACAGCAACAGTGTCACGGGCTCTGCGGCAACCTTCCAGTGCCGCGCCTGCTACCAGAATCAGGGTCTCCGCAATCGCTGCCGCTATGGATTACACCATTTCGCCCTCGGCGGCGGCACTGGCGACGGGGAGATCCCGCACCGTCGCTGTCGTCACACCGACGGTGCGGCACTGGTTCTACTCCAAGGCACTCGAAGGTGCCACGCGTGCCCTGACATCCCGGAACTACAGCCTTAGCGTTGTCCTCACAAATCCGAACGATGAGGACTCCGCGTTGGGGTCAAGCTCCAACCACGTGGATGCCGTCATCACCCTCGGGAATACCACTGAACAAGGCAGAGCGGCCGCCCAGCTAAGGATCATCCCTTCCCCGCGTCGCGATCGGCGGACGCGTTCCCCACGGGAACAGCGTGCGGGTGGATGAACAACAACTCCTCCCAGCGGCAGCTCGACACCTTCGCCAGATGGGGCACGAACGGACAGCCTTACTCATCGGGGACAGCTACACATGAATTGACAAGGGAGTCAGCTGCCCGGAGATTCTTGAGACGCCTCGTAAGGGCCCAGTGCAATCGAGCGATGTGGTTGCCTTTAAATCGAGCGTGTTGCGACGTTGGTGAGAAACCGCCCAGCTTTGAGCTGTGCGGAGGGCTCCACCTGCCCGCCAGTAGCCCTTCGAGGAGATGGGTGCGCTGGGTGTCCAGACACTCGCAAGCCTTACAGCAGGACATCCGATCACTGCACACCAGCAAATTGACCGGAAGGGCACAGCGCCGCAGAATATCGCATCTTCCGTTCCGCTTTTGTCAGTTCCTGTGCAGTGTGGAGAATTTTTCCCGACTTTGTGAAACTCTGAGGGCTGCCGGTCCAGGAACCTGCAGTCTCCCTGTGCCGCCCCCGTCGGCCGTGGCCGTGGACGTGGACGTGTACGTGCCTGGGCTTGGTGGTCCGTCGCGGTTCTGAAGAAGCTGTCGTGGGCGCCGCACCTGTGGGGTTGCCAGGAGCCTGTTGAGTGGCGTTGACAATCGATCCGCCGTCGCAGCCGGTGAGCACGAGGAGCATCGCCGATCCTGCCACGGCAAGTCGAGCTTTCACTGATCTGCGGTTCCGATAGGCCCAGGCGGACAGGGCCAATAATTGCTGACAGCTGACCGTCAGATACAAACAGTCCAGGACCCGGCGATGGAAGCGACACCTGGATATTTTGAGAGCGGGAGAATATCCGGGCCGGGGGACAGTTGTGAGGGGTAAATGGGACGTGAATCTGCTCACAAAGTCACATTCGCACGCAACATTTGACTGCGCTAAACCGTTATGTCACGCGCGCGCCCTGAGATGATGTAAGCGCTTGCATCAAATGTCAGACAGGTTGAATTTTGGTTGTGAAACACGGTTTGTGGTGCTGTCGCCTGCCTGCCTAGCGTAGAAGAGGGCCAGGTATTCACGATTCACCTGCGCCGCCATACGGGGGTTACCGAGCCCCTTACCCCTCGACACGACGGCGTCCTCGATGACTCCTGTGGTGTCGTCGCGTTCGCCCGGAGTTTCGAGGCATAGGGCATACGCCCGTCTTCCACGAACAGTTACAACTCCGCGAGAAGAGCAAACATGCACAAGCACCCCCAATCACCCCGGATGCTGCGGTGGCGCCCCGCCGCCGCAGCACTGGCGGCAGCGGTTGTGGCCTCGGCCTTCCTGGCCGTCCCCTCGGCCCAGGCGAACGAACCGTCGGACCCGCCGGCCAGCCAGCAGATGCCGGAACCCACTCCCGGGTTCCCCCTCCCCTCCGAGCACACTCAGGAGGCGCACGACCCGGCGTCGGACTTCACCTCGAAGTGGACCCGCGCGGACGCCAAGCAGATCATGGCGCAAAGCGATTCCACTGTGGCTCCCGGTGAGAATTCCATGAGTCCGGACGTCACCATGCCGGAAATCCCTGAGGATTTCCCCACCATGAACGAGGACGTCTGGGTGTGGGACACCTGGTCGCTGACGGATGAGAACGCCAACCAGATCAGCTACAAGGGCTGGGACGTCGTCTTCTCCCTTGTTGCCGACCGGAACGCCGGCTACGGCTTCGACCAGCGGCACTGGAACGCCCGGATCGGGTACTTCTTCCGGAAGACCAACGCTGATCCGGCCAAGGACAAGTGGAACTACGGCGGACATATTTTTGCTGACGGCGCTTCCATCGGCAACACCGAATGGTCAGGCTCCACCCGCCTGATGCAGGGCAACCACGTCAACGTGTTCTACACCGCCACTACCTTCGACGATGTGGCCGAGCGGAACGCGGGCCGGGGAGGGACGCCGCCGGACGCTGCCATTGCGAAGGCGCTGGGCAACATCCACGCGGACCAGAACGGCGTGACCTTCGACGGCTTCGAGCACACGAAACTGCTCGAACCTGACGGGAAGATGTACCAGAACAAGGACCAGAACCCCGGCTTCGCCTTCCGTGACCCCTACACCTTCGAGGACCCGGCCCATCCCGGAAAAACCTACATGGTCTTCGAAGGCAACACCGGCGGCACGCGCGGAGACTACGAGTGCAAGGAAGAGGACCTGGGTTACCAGCCCGGCGACCCGAATGCTGAGAACCTGGACGAGGTCAACAGCTCAGGCGCCAACCTCCAGACGGCAAATGTGGGCCTGGCCGTGGCGGACAACAAGGACCTGACCAAGTGGTCTTTCCTGCCTCCCCTCCTGTCGGCCAACTGCGTCAATGACCAGACTGAGCGTCCGCAGATCTTCATCCAGAACGAGGGCGGCAAGAACAAGTACTACCTGTTCACCATCAGCCACCAGTTCACCTACGCCGCCGGTATGCGCGGGCCCGACGGTGTGTACGGCTTCGTTGGCGACGGCGTCCGTTCCGACTACCAGCCGATGAACAACAGCGGCCTGGCCTTGGGGTCCCCGACGGACCTGAACCTTCCGTCCGAGTCCCCGGAAAAACCCACCGCCAACCAGAACGGCCGCCAGTTCCAGGCCTACTCGCACTACGTGCAGCCGGGCGGCCTGGTGCAGTCCTTCATCGACAACGTGAACGGCGTTCGCGGCGGTTCCCTGTCACCCACCGTGAAGATCAACTTCCGCAACGGAATCTCGGCAGTTGACCGCAGCTTCGGCCAGAACGGCCTCGGCCCGTTCGGCTACCTGCCCACCAACGTCCGCGTCGGCGGCGAAGGCCACTACAAGTGACCCCTAGCCTCACGTAGGCACGCGGCTCCCTTACCGGAGCGGCAAACCAATAAGCGGGGACGTCCGTGCAACCCACGGACGTTCCCGCCTTCAAGTTAAGGATCTCCATGTTCTCCTCCACCGCTTCCCGGGCGCTCCCGTGCAGCCCGGACAGGCGCAGGTCTGGCAGGCAGGCGCTGGCCGCCGTCGTCGCACTGCTCCTGGCGGTGATCGCCGCCGGCTGCACCCCTCCCGGCGACGGTCAGGAGCGGAGCAGGCGGGACGGTGCGTCACCGTCGGCCGCTGAACCATGGCGCCCGGCCGCGCATCTGACGCCGTCCAAGAACTGGATGAACGACCCCAACGGCCTGGTCAATGAAAACGGCACCTACCACGCCTTCTACCAGTACAACCCGAAGGGCAACGACTGGGGCAACATGTCCTGGGGCCACTCCACCAGCACGGACCTGGTGCACTGGACGGAAGAGTCCGTGGCCATGGAGGCCACGGATACAGAGGAGATCTTCTCCGGTTCAATCGTGGTGGATGCGGACAACACGTCGGGGCTCGGCAGCAAGGATGAGCCCGCCATGGTTGCCCTCTACACCAGTGCCTACAAGGACAACGCCCCGCTGCCCAAAGGCTCCCAGGCCCAGTCTGTGGCCTACAGCCTGGACCACGGGCGCACCTGGAAGAAGCACCGGGACAACCCCGTCCTGAACCTTGAGCCCGCGTCGCCGAACTTCCGCGACCCCAAGGTCACCTGGTACGAGCCTGGCCAATATTGGGTCATGACTACGGTGGTGGCCGACGACCACGTGGTGAAGTTGTATAAATCCACAGACCTGCTGCACTGGGACTTTCTCAGCGACTTTTCCGGTGTGGGCGCCCAGGGCGGGCTGTGGGAGATGCCCGAGCTCCTGGAAGTCCCGGTGGAAGGCAGCACTGAACGGCGCTGGGTGATGCTGGTCAGCATCAATCCCGGCGGTATCGCGGGTGGCTCCGGGATGCAGTACTTCACCGGCGATTTCGACGGCGTGACGTTCCGGTCGGAAGGGGCCGCTCCTCCGGACGCTCCGCTGCAGGACCACCAATGGGTCGATTACGGCGCGGACTTCTACGCGGCGACCACCATCTCCGCCGCCCCCGGCGGCAAACCCGTCCTGTTCGGCTGGATGGGCAACTGGGACTACGCCCAGAAAATGCCCACCACACCCTGGCGTGGTGCCATGGCGATTCCCCGCGAACTCACGCTGTCAACCGACGACGGCGGTAAGCCGGCCTTGCGCTCGTCCATCGCCTCCGTTCCGGCTGCAGTGCTGTCCAGCGAGCCCGCCTCGGAGCGGCGCCTGGAAGTCGACGATGGCAGCCAGCCGTTGGGGGAAGCCTTCTCGTCCAGATCCCAACTCCTGGATGTTGAACTCAAACCGGACGGTGCGGCCGAAGCAGGAATCGTACTTCGGGGTTCAGCAGCAGGTTCAGCACCCGGCGGTTCAACGGAAGGCCAGGATGGGCTGAGGATCAGTTACCAGCCGCACTCCGGCAACCTGAGAATCGACCGGTCCGCGGCAGGGACTGCCAATTTCTCGGCCAAATTCAGTCCCTACCACGGGGCCAAGGTGCCCTTGGTGGACGGAAAACTGAAGTTGCGGATCCTGTTGGATTCGTCCTCGGTGGAGGTGTTCGCTCCCGACCAGGGCGTGGTCATCACGGACCTGTTCCTGCCGAAGTGGGCCGACACGGACGCATCGGTGTTCAGCGATGGCGGAAATGCAGGATTTACCCTGACCGGGCGGAACCTGCCGGCCTGACTTGCTGCGCATTCCAGCATGTTGTCCCAGGCAGGGGATAGGGTTGGGACCAACAGAAGGGGGAGTGCCTGATGGAATACCAGAACCCACAACCCGATGCGGGCGTCCATAATCACGTTGCCGGCGGCCAGGTACAGCACCCTGTCCCAGGACACGGCCGCACCGTCATCTCTGAAACTGCCGTAGCCAAGGTTGCCGGCATCGCCGCCCGTGCAGTGCCCGGTGTCTATTCCCTGGGTTCCGGGTCCTCCCGTGCGCTCGGTGCCATCCGGGACGCCGTGGGCAGCTCAGACCATGCGGCGGGGGTTCATGCCGAGGTCGGCGAAACCCAGGTGGCCGTCGACATCAATCTGGTGGCCACGTACGGCACGCCGCTGCATTCCCTTGCTGACCAGGTCAGAGCCGCCGTTTACCGGGCCGTCGAGGAACTTGTTGGCCTCCAGGTCATCGAAGTGAATGTCGAAATCACCGATGTCTACGTGGTTCCGCCGGTGAAATCCGCCGCGCCCGGCATCTCAGAGAGGGAGGCACTGCTGTGAACCTGACCGTAGTGGGAATCGCCGTCGGTGCCTTTGTGGCGTTTATGTCCTTCCAGTTTGGGCTGTGGGGCTTCCTGGTTTCACTGCTTTTTATGGCCATCGGAGCCCTGCTGGGCCGTGCTGCGGAAGGGAAACTGGATCTGCGCGGCGTCCTGGATGCCATTATCGGCCGGCGTTCCTCCTCATGAGCTCGCCCGCACCGGCTCTGCGGGGGCAGGTACTCAGCGGCCATAACCGCATCAGCACCCAGGCCCTGACCAGCCTCGCCAGAGCGGCGGCGGCGGAGGCGCTGGGTGTGGAAGCCCAGGATGTACGGGCTGCCTGGTCCGACGACGACGGCATGCTGGCCCTGTCCCTCGTCGCACCGATCAGAATTCCGCCGCTGAAGGCCGTTGTCCGTGACGCCGGCCGCGTGGCGGCCTTCGGGGGGTCCATCTGGGAACGGACAATCACCGCGAAAGCCCAGATCCTGGCTACTGTCACGGCACTCAGTGGCGCCCGCCTGAGCAGGGTGGATATCCGGATCAGCGGCGCCCGCGTCAGTGAAGGAGGCCGCGTCCGATGAGCCGGGGGCCAGAGAATAAGGTGCCAGGGGACCAGGGACCAGACATGCGCAGGATCCTGTACCGGGAAACACATTCGTCACGGGCAGCGGTCGCAACCGTGGCAGCCGTCCTCGTGATGGCGCTGGCTGCCTACGGACTCCTCGAGGCGGCAGTACACGCGATTGGCCAGCCGGCGTGGCTGATCGAGCCCCAGCTGGCGGCAGAGCGCATCGTGGCGCTGCCCGCCGGCATCCCGCCATTGCTTCTTGGCGTCATCGGTGCGGTGGTGGCCATGGCAGGGCTGGTCTTTGTCCTCAACGCGGTCCTGCCGGGCAGGCGTGCCAGGCACCTGTTGGACAGCCGTGCATATGCACTTGCTGCCGGAGGAAGTCCGGATTCAGACAACGGCCAGGCGGACAACGGGTCAGCGGAAATCGGGTCGGCGGAAAACGGCCAGGCAGCAGGGGGTGGAAACATCCCTTCGGTAGTGGTGGATGACGAGGTCATCGCGTCCGCGCTGGCGCGCAGCGCCCGGCTCGCCGCGAATGTCACGCCTGAACAGGTCATGGTGGTGGTTTCCCAGCGGCAGGTCACGGTGAGCGTCCGTCCAACATCAGGGGTGCCGGTTGAGGAAAGCTCAGTACTTGCCGCGGTCCAGGAAGAGCTCCGTGAAATGGCACTGGTTCCGCTGCCGGAAGTCCGAGTAAATGTGTCAACGTCGGGGGTGATTGGCGCATGAACAGCACTCCGGCGCTACTTAACCGGGTCCTGATCGGCATCCTCGGCATCAAGCTGCTGGCTGTGGGACTGCTGCTGATTCTGTTGGCCACGGTTCCCGCCGTCGCCTCCTGGTGGCATTCCTGGTCCGGTTCAGTCTGGACAGGAATCAACCAGGCCTTCAACAGCACCAGATTCCCAGGCCGCCCGGAAAGCTGGCTATGGATTGTGATAGCCCTTGCTCTTCTGGTGCTGATCGGGCTGATGGTGGCCTGGATTGCCCAGCAGGGAAAAGGCCGCAGCAACCTGCTGGTGGTGGAATATGACCCTGGCACTGTGGCAGGGGACGTACGGATCGGTGGGGGTGTAGCAGAGCAGGCCCTGAAGCACGCCCTTGCCGAACGCCCCGACCTGGCTGCCGCCACCGTGGCTACCTATGAAGTCCGCGGCGCCCCCGCGTTGAAGGTCAGGCTCCAGCCGCGCCAGGGGGTTGCGCCGCACCTCCTGGCGGCTGAAGTTGCCGCGTTGGTGGATGCCTTGGACACAGTGGTTGGTAAACGGACCCCCGTGCTGATCCATATTGGGGCCGGTGCCCGGACACGGTTCAGTCGGGCCGAGCGCGTCCGCTAGGGCAATTGCTCACCGGAGCCTTCTCCTTCGAGCGCATTACCGCGAGCCCGCCGCTGCTGTCATGTCAATGTGCCTCCGTGACTCGCGGCCGGCCAAGGTGTTGCGCACAGTGGGGCCTGTGGGAATAGTGTGATGCGGGGGACAACTGATCTTCCTGATGCAGACGGACATCGTCTGTTACCGGGGCACCCACCATCCGGATGGAATTGCCGGGAAACCAAGGAGAACAGCATGAGCGAAGAAGTAAATGGCAGCGGAGCGGCCAAAGACGGAATCGAAGGCGCGGCCGGGAAGGCCAAGGAGTTCGCCGGCGAGGCTACGGGGAAAGCCAAGGAATTTGCTGGCGAGGCCACGGGGAACGTCAAGGAGTTTTTTAGCGGAGACGTGGCCGGGAACGCCAAGGAACTGGCCGGCGACGTCACTGAAAACGCCAAGGAACTGGCCGGCGAAGTCACCGAAGGCGTGAAGGGCCTGGGCGCCAAGATCGCCGGGCTGTTCAAGAGCGGCAAGTAGCCCCCGGGCTCCAGCGCCTGCTATGGAAGGACGCCCCGCTACCTCGGCAGCGCGGCGTCCTTTCTTGTCCGTGCGGAGGATCCACAAGTCGCCGGGGATTAGTCCACCAACTGGTCGCCGGACGGCGGCGGAGGTCCGGATGGCGTTCGCGGCTAAGGTCTCGTTTTGGACACGCCTGTGCGCCACGGCGTGTAAGCGCTTGCATTTCCCGAGAGGTTCTTATTAGTGTGATGCCGACCACATCAAACGCACCTGTTGTTATTTTCTGTAACTCAGCGAGGAGTCATCAGCATGAAAAACCGCAAATACCTGCTTCCGGTAGCTGCTACCGGGGCCTTGGCACTATCCCTCACGGCATGCGGCCCCAGCGGAGGCGGAGGAGGTCAGGCGACGGGCGTTGATTGCGCTGCTTACGAAAGCTACGGCAAGCTCGACGGGAAAACCGTATCCGTCTATGCCAGCATCGTCGACACCGAAGCCACGAGCCTGGAAACCACCTTTGCACCGTTTGAAGAGTGCACTGGAGCAACAATCAAATACGAGGGAAGCAAGGAGTTCGAGACCCAGATCGGCGTCCGGGCTAAAGCAGGAAACGCGCCGGACATCGCCATCTTCCCGCAGCCCGGCCTGCTGACTGATCAGGCTACGGCAGGCAACCTGAAGCCGGCCCCCAAGGCTGTATCTGATCTGGTTGACAAGAACTGGTCCGCGGACTGGAAGAAGTACGGCACTGTCGACGGTACTTTCTACGCCGCGCCCATGCTGGCAAACGTCAAGGGATATATCTGGTACGCGCCGAAGACCTTCAAGGACAACGGCTGGGAGGTCCCCAAGACGTGGGACGAGATGATGACCCTGACGAAGAAGATCGCCGATGACGGCGCCATGAAGCCGTGGTGCGCCGGCTTCGAAGCGGGGGAGGCCACGGGCTGGCCGGGCACTGACTGGGTGGAGGACGTGGTCCTCCGCGCCCAGGGACCCGAGGTTTATGACCAGTGGGTCAGCCACCAGATTCCCTTCAACGACCCCAAGATCGTGGACGCAATGAATAAGACCGGGGAAATCCTGCTGAACCCCAAGTACGTCAACGGCGGCTTCGGCGACGTCCGTTCCATCCTGACCACCGGATACGCGCAGGCAGGCCAGCCGGTCCTTGATGGGCAGTGCGCTATGCATCACCAGGCGAGCTTCCAGGCGGCCAACTGGCCTGAAGGAACCGTGGTTGCCCCGGAAGGTGACGTCTGGGCGTTCATGGCCCCGCCGATTGACGCCAGCAAGGGCAAGGCAATCAACGGTGGCGGCGAGATGGTAGGCGCCTACAAGGACACCCCCGAGGTCCAGGCGGTCCTGGCATATATGGCGAGCGCTGATTTCGCCAACACCCGGGTCAAGCTTGGCGGTGCCGTCAGTGCAAACAAGGGCCTGGACCCGGCGAACGCCCAGTCGGAGCTGGATAAGCAGTCGATCGCCCTGTTGCAGGATCCGGACACCGTCTTCCGCTTCGATGGGTCTGACCTGATGCCCGGCGCAGTAGGCTCGAACTCCTTCTGGAAGGGCATCGTTGCCTGGGTCAACGGAACTCCGGCCAAGCAGGTTGCCGACAGCGTTGAGAACAGCTGGCCGAAGAGCTGACCTCCTTCGCGTTGCGCCCCTGAGACATAAGTCCCGGGGGCGCAGCGTCAACCCCAAACGTACTGATCCACGCACACCACGGAGGTTGGGCTATGGAATTTATCGGAGGAAAGTTTCTCCAAGTCGTGATTGCCTTGGCGGCATTTGCCGCAATTATTGGCCTGATCATGCTGCTTGTGGACAGAGCCCCCAAATCAGCCAAGGACAAGGTAACAATCGTCGGGTTTCTGGCACCGGCGGCAATTCTGATGCTGGTGGGGCTGGTTTATCCGGCACTCCAGACGTCCCTTCTTGCATTCACGGACGCGAAGGGCCAGCCCAACGGAGTAGATAACTTCGTCTGGATGTTCACGCAGCCGGAGGCGCTCGCCACTCTGCGCAACACCGTCATCTGGACAGTGCTGGTGCCGCTGCTGGCCACAGGCTTCGGTCTGGCTTACGCGGTCTTCATTGACAAAGCCAGGGGCGAGCGGGTCCTTAAGGCCTTGGTCTTTATGCCAATGGCTATCTCATTCGTTGGCGCCGGCATTATCTGGAAGCTCGTTTATGACTACCGCGGCCCCGGCATCGAACAGACTGGTGTCATCAATTACCTGCGGGTCGCCCTGGGGATGGACCCTAAACAATTCCTTCTGGACGCCCCGGAAAACACCATCTTCCTCATCATTGTTATGGTCTGGATCCAGACCGGGTTCGCCATGGTGATCCTCTCTGCCGCGATCAAGGGAGTTCCGGTGGAACTCGTTGAGGCAGCCCGCCTGGATGGAGCCAATCCCTGGCAACAGTTCCGCAACGTTACAGTCCCGGGCATCCGCGGAGCCCTGGTGGTGGTGCTCACAACCATCACCATCGCCACCTTGAAAGTCTTCGACATCGTCCGCACCATGACTGCTGGCAACTATGACACGTCAGTGGTGGCAAATGAGATGTACACCCAGGCCTTCCGCGCGGGCGAACCGGGAAGGGGTGCGGCCCTTGCCCTTATCCTCTTCCTTCTCGTCCTGCCCATTGTGGTGTACAACGCCCGTGTCCTTCGTCAGCAAAGGGAAATCCGATGACCGTCATGCCAGCGCCGGATGAGGCTGCCAACGCCTCGAGCACCAAGACCCGCGGTGGCCTGCCGCCGAACGGTTCGCCTGAGGATTCCGAGCCGATCATGCGCAGGGTCAAGTCCAAACTGACCTCACGCTGGGCAACAGCCGCCGCCGTCATTATCGCCACGGTCTGGACCATCCCGACGTTCGGCCTCCTTGTGTCGTCCTTCCGCCCGGCAGCCAAGCAGGTGGGTCCGCGTTCCGATGGCTGGTGGAACTTCTTTGGCGACTGGCAGTTCACGTTCAAGAACTACGTTGACGTGACCGCGGCGGCCGGCTCGCAGTCGGCCAACCTTTCCCAGTACTTCGCGAATTCCATAGCGATCGTGATCCCGGTCACTGTCTTTGTGCTGGTGCTGGCATCCATGGCGGCCTATATCTTCGCGTGGGGCAATTTCAAGGGCCGTGAGGCCGCGTTCATCTTTGTCTTCGCACTGCAGATCATCCCGCTCCAGATGGCCCTCATCCCGCTGCTGACGCTGTTCACCCAGGTGCTTCAGATTCCGCCGGGGTCATACGCCCAGCTCTGGATCGCCCACACGATGTTCGGGCTTCCCCTGGGCATCTTCCTGCTGCACAACTTCATCTCGGAGATCCCGGGCGAAGTGATCGAAGCTGCCAAGGTGGATGGGGCAGGCCACACGACAATTTTCTGGCGGATTATCCTGCCGTTGTCCGTGCCCGCTCTGGCGTCGCTCGCGATCTTCCAGTTCCTATGGGTGTGGAACGACCTGCTCGTGGCACTGGTCTTCTCCGGTGGGACGGCAGACGTAGCTCCCATTACACAACGCCTGGCAGAGATCTCCGGAACACGAGGGGCAAGGGACTACCTGAACCCAGCGGCAGCGTTTGTTTCCATCATTGTTCCGCTGGCTGTCTTCTTCGGGCTGCAGCGCTACTTTGTCAGGGGCCTTCTTTCGGGCGGACTCAAGGGCTGATCCTCAACTGCCGATAGCCGGCACAGAGGTAACACTGCGAAGCAGGAGGACGCGCAAAATACTATGGCCTGGGGGTATCGCAGGGCATAGCGGACGCCTGCATGGAGTCGACAAAGGGGACACCGTGGCACGGACATCGGACAGGGCACAGCGGGGCGGCCACAGCGGCGTCAGCATAGAGGACGTAGCTGCAGCTGCGGGGGTATCCACCGCCACCGTGTCCAGGGCCGTGCGGGGACTGCCCAGGGTTTCGCCGGCCACCCGGGAGAAAATTCTTGAGGTGGCCGGCGCTTTGGGCTACGTGGCTTCTTCATCCGCTTCCGGACTGGCCACGGGACGCACCAAAACCATCGGAGTGCTGGCCCCCTTCGTGAGCCGCTGGTTCTTTTCCAAGGCCATCGAGGGTGCGGACAGGGAACTGCACGCACGCCACTACAACCTCTCGCTGTTCAATCTGGGCGGGCACGGCAGCAACCGCGAACGGCTTTTCAGCAAGACCATGGTCTACAAGCAGATCGATGCGCTGCTGGTTCTTTGTATGGCTCTCACGCACGATGAGCTTGAACACCTCCAGAAGATCGACATCCCGTTGGTGGTGGTGGGCGGCCACGTCGAGGAATGTGCCTACATCGGCATCGACGACTACGCCGCCGCGTCAACAGCTGTGCGGCACCTGATTGATCTGGGGCACCGCGACATCGCTCTCCTGCATGGCGACGACGAAACCGACCTTAACTTCGACGTTCCCCGCGTGCGGATCCTGGCATTCAAGGATGTGATGACCGCAGCTGGCCTGCCTACCAGGCCCGAATGGGATGAGTGGGGCGATTTCACGGTCCAGAGCGGCCAGGAGGCCTTCCGGCGGCTCTGGGCCAATCCCGGCCCTAAACCCACAGCCATCTTCTGTGCCAGTGACGAAATGGCCATGGGGGTCATCTTCGAAGCCACCCGGATTGGCGTGCGCGTGCCGGAGGAACTTTCCGTCGTGGGCATCGACAACCACGACTTCGCTGACGCCATGGGTCTGACCACCGTGGGCCAGCGGCCTGACGAACAGGCCGAGCTGGCCACCAAGATGCTTCTTGACGAACTGAACGGTGCTGCCGGAGCGGTGCGGTCCGCCGTCGCACCCCACGAGCTCATCGTCAGACGCACGACGGCGGCGCCGCCCGCCTAGCAGGCACCTTTTAGAAAGCGGAGGTTAGGAAGCGCGGGCCAGTTGCCGGATGGGGATCCAGCGGGACGCCAGCCGGCGATAGGCTGCCGCGGCTCCGGTCATGTCGCCTTCCGCCAGGCACTCGATGCCCAGCCTGATGTCCATCGGTGACTCGTCCGGGTACACCTTGTCCGCTACCGCCCCGTAATCGAGTTCCACCATGGAAGCGACGTGGAACTGCTCCAGCCACTCGGTCAGCTGGGCGAGATCGTCCAGCATGTCCAGGTCCGGTGCCGCCAGGGCCAGGTTCGCTACAGCGTAGCGGGCGCGCTCCATGGCCTCGGTGATGGACGCCCACACCCTGACGGTGAGGATCCGGCCGCCGGATTCCACCACATCCTTGCGGTCGTTCTCCATAAACAGGGAGAACCAGCTGAAAGGGATTCCCCAGGTGGAGGCGCGGGTGTGCACCCGGATGGCACCATCCCGGGCCTTGACCAAGTCGATCCGCTCCTGGTGCTTGTCCCTTTGTTCCTCCGGAATCAGCATTTCGGCAAGCGGGCCGTGGATCCCTTCCATCAGCGCATTGGCCGCCAGTCCGGCGCGCAGCACCAGCTGGCTGGGGCAGTACAGCAGGACGGGCTCTAAGCCTGAACCAGCGCCCGCCTCAGATCCAGAACGAGAGCCAGCGCCGCCGTCGGGCGCTTCCGCTGCTGGGGCACCGTCTGGTGGGGCATGGGGTGCGGTGGTTACCCGGACCAGATCCGTGCGCCCGGTGGGAAAGGGGTCCCCTCCGGGTCTGGTGATCCGGCCGAGGGACGCCAGCAGCTCGGCGTTTTCCACGGCTGCGCGGGAGGCGGTGCGTGCGCCGGCGGCCTGGATGGCTTCGCGCTGGTCCTCCGGGAAGGCGTCCAGCGGTTCGTAGACCCGGAGCGTTGAGGAGAACGGCAGGCCGGCCTGGCCCCGGTAGAGGTTTCCAGTCATTGCGGCCTCCTTTCAGTGGCCCGGGACGCTTTCATCAATCGGCCAGTTCCACCACAACGGGGGCATGGTCGGAGGCGCCTTTGCCCTTGCGTTCCTCGCGGTCGATCGAGGCGCCGGTCACGCGGGAGGCCAACGCAGGAGAGGCCAGCACGAAGTCGATCCGCATGCCCTCCTTCTTCGGGAATCGGAGCTGGGTGTAGTCCCAGTACGTGTAGACGCCCGGGCCGGGGGTGTGGGGACGCACCACGTCCGTGAAGCCCGCCGCCTCAATGGCCCGGAAGGCGGCGCGCTCCGGCTCGCTCACGTGCGTGTAACCCTGGGTAAGGAAAAGGTTGATGTCCCAGACATCCTCGTCCAGGGGCGCAATGTTCCAGTCGCCCATGAGCGCGATCTGGGCCTCCGGGTTTTCGGTTACCAACCCCTGTGCGTGGGTCTTCAGGCTTTCCAGCCACTTGAGCTTGTAGGGCATGTGCTCATCATCCAGGGATCGGCCATTGGGAATGTAGAGGCTCCAGACCCGGACGCCGCCGCACGTGGCAGCCATGGCGCGGGCTTCCTGGACGGGGTCCTTGCCGGCCTTTCCAAACGCGGGCTGGTCCAGGAAGGTGCGCTCGACATCCTCCAGGCCTACCCGGGAGGCAATGGCGACGCCGTTCCACTGGTCCACGCCGTAATGGGCAACCTCATAGCCCATGCGTTCGAAGAGTTCCCAGGGAAAGTTGTCGTCCTTACATTTGGTTTCCTGGATGGCCAGGACGTCGCAGTCACTGCGCCGCAGCCACGCCTCCACGCGGTCGGCGCGGGCACGGAGCGAGTTCACATTCCAGGTAGCAATCTTCACAGTCCCTAACTTACCTTGGCAGTGCAGCGGCGGGAAAAGCCCGCGCCAGAGGGATTCGGCGCTCATCTCCGGCGCTCTGGAATTTAGTAGGAAGTCCGAGTATATTCGCTTGCAGAGATGACCTGGATCACATGTGAAGGAGCATTCAGCCATGGTGCGCGAACTATCCCACTACGTAGGTGGCCAACGGGTGAGCGGGACCTCCGGCCGGTACAGCGATGTCTTTGACCCCTGCACGGGCCAGGTCCAGGCAAGGTTGCCCCTGGCCAGCCGGGAGGAAGTCCAGAACGTGGTTGCCGCCGCGGAGAAGGCCCAGCAGGAATGGGGCGCCATGAACCCGCAGCGCCGCGGCCGGATCCTGCTCAGGTTCGTGGACCTTGTCAACCAGAACATGGACGAGCTGGCTGCGCTGCTGTCCTCCGAACATGGCAAGACGTTTCCCGATTCCAAGGGGGACATCCAGCGCGGCATCGAGGTAGTGGAGTTCGCGGCCGGCGCCCCCCACTTGCTCAAGGGAGAGTTTTCCGACGACGCCGGCGCCGGGATCGACGTCCACTCCCTGCGCCAGCCGCTGGGCGTGGTGGCGGGCATCACGCCGTTCAACTTCCCGGCCATGATTCCGCTCTGGAAGTCCGGCCCGGCCCTCGCCGCGGGCAACGCCTTCATCCTCAAGCCTTCGGAACGGGATCCGTCGGTGCCGTTGCGGCTGGCTGAGCTGTACTCGGAAGCCGGGGTTCCGGACGGCGTCTTCAACGTGGTCAACGGGGACAAGGAAGCGGTGGACGCGCTACTCGAAGACCCGCGGGTCAAAGCGATCGGCTTTGTAGGCTCTACCCCCATAGCCCAGTACATCTACGCCACTGCGGCGGCCCACGGCAAGCGCGCGCAGTGCTTCGGCGGGGCCAAGAACCACATGGTGGTCATGCCGGATGCGGATCTGGAAATGGCGGCGGACGCCCTGATCGGTGCCGGATATGGTTCGGCCGGAGAGCGCTGCATGGCCATCTCCGTGGCCGTACCGGTAGGCGACGAAACCGCCAACAGGCTGGTGGCCAAACTCCAGGACCGGATCAAAGATCTCAAGGTAGGGCACAGCCTGGACAAGGACTCGGACTTCGGACCCGTGGTTGCTGCCAGTGCCAAGGAACGGATCGAGGGCTACATCCAGTCTGGTCTAGACGAAGGTGCCACCCTGCTGGCCGACGGTCGTGGCCTGACGGTGGAGGGATACAACGGCGGCTTCTGGGTGGGTCCCACGCTCTTTGACCATGTCACCAAGGAGATGAAGATCTACAAGGAGGAGATCTTCGGTCCGGTCCTCAGCGTGCTCCGGGCCTCCGATTACGACGAGGCGCTCCGGCTGTGCAGCGACCACGAATTCGGCAACGGCGTGGCCATCTTCACGCGCGACGGCGACGCCGCAAGGGATTTCGCCAGCCGCGTGGAAGTGGGCATGGTGGGCATCAATGTGCCCATCCCGGTCCCCATCGCCTACTACACCTTCGGCGGCTGGAAGGCCTCGGGGTTCGGCGACCTCAACCAGCACGGCGCCGATGCCTTCCGCTTCTACACCAAGACCAAGACGGTCACCACACGTTGGCCCTCCGGTGTCCGACAGGGCTCCAGCTTTGTGATGCCGGAAGGCAGCTGATGGCGGATCTTCCGAAGGAAGCACCCAACACAGCGCCGGGCGGGGAGGCGCAGGCGGAGGTGCTGTTCGAGCGGCGTGGGCGCCTGGGAGTCATCACCCTCAACAGGCCCAAGGCCGTCAATGCGCTCACCGCCGGGATGGTGGCCGCCATGCTGGAGCAGCTCATCTCCTGGGCAGACGACGACGGCGTGGCCACGGTCCTGGTCCGGGGCGCCGGAGAGCGGGGCTTGTGTGCAGGCGGGGACATCGTGGCCATCTACCAGGACATACTCGCCGGAGGGGATAATACGGCGAACTTCTGGCAGTCGGAGTACCGGCTGAATTCGCTGATCTCCGGATATCCCAAACCCTACGTGGCGTTCATGGACGGGCTGGTGCTGGGCGGCGGCGTGGGGATCTCGGCGCACGGGTCGGTCCGCGTGGTCACCGAGCGGACCCGGATGGGACTGCCGGAGACCACCATCGGATTTGTGCCCGACGTCGGAGGCACATGGCTGCTTGCGAAGTCGCCCGGTGAGGCCGGGACGCATGCAGCCCTGACAGGCGCCCATTTGAGCGGGGCGGATGCGCTGTTCCTGGGCCTTGCGGACCACTACGTCCCGTCAGAAAGCCTCGTGGAGCTGGCCGTGGCACTCGAAAGCGAAACTGCGGAAGCCGCCGTCGTACGTTTCACAAAAAGTCCGCCGGCATCCACACTGGAGGCACGGAGGGACTGGATTGACGCTTGCTACGCCTCCTCCGACGCCGAGGACATCCTCCGCCGGCTGCGGGAAACCGGGGGAGAGGCCGAAGAAGCCGCCCGGGCCATCGAAGAGAAATCGCCCACCGCCGTGAAGGTGGCGCTGGAGTCCGTGCGGCGCGTGAAGGGCCTGACGCTGGACGAAGCGCTGGCGCAGGAATACCGGGTAGGGCTCCGGTTCCTGGCTGCCCCGGACTTCCGCGAAGGGATCCGGGCGCAGGTGGTGCACAAGGACCGCACGCCCCACTGGAAGCCTGCCACCCTGCGCGAGGTGCACGCGGCGGACGTGGAACGGTATTTCGCGCCGCTGGGCAACCGAGAGCTGAACCTTAGGTCAAAGGAGAAGGACAATGTCTGACAAGACCACCATCGCGTTCCTGGGCCTTGGCCACATGGGCGGGCCAATGGCCGTCAACCTGGTCAAGGCGGGCTATAACGTTGTGGGCTTCGACGTGGTGCCCGTTGCTTTGGAGACTGCGAAATCCCACGGGGTACCCATTGCGGCAAACTCCGGGGACGCGGTGTCAGGAGCCGGAGTGGTGCTGACCATGTTCCCCAGCGGCCAGCACGTGCTGGATGCCTACCGCGGCACGGACGGGCAGCCCGGCCTGCTGGCCGCAGCAGCCCCCGGAACGATGTTCCTGGACTGCTCCACCATCAACGTGGACGAGGCCCGTGAGGCTTCCGCTCTTGCCATCGACGCCGGGCACCGTGCCGTGGACGCTCCGGTTTCCGGTGGCGTGGTGGGCGCGGAGGCCGGCACCCTCACCTTTATGGTGGGAGGCGAGCCGGAGGACTTCGAGGCTGTCCGGCCAGTGCTGGACGTGATGGGCAAGCGCGTGGTCCACTGCGGCGGACACGGCGGAGGCCAGGCAGCCAAGATCTGCAACAACCTGATCCTGGGAGTCTCCATGATCGCCGTGAGCGAGGCCTTCGTGCTGGGCGAGAAGCTGGGGCTGACCCACCAGGCACTGTTCGACGTCGCCTCCGCCGCCTCGGGACAGTGCTGGGCGCTGACTACCAACTGCCCCGTTCCAGGGCCTGTCCCCACGAGCCCTGCAAACCGCGACTACCAGCCGGGCTTCGCCGGCGCGCTCATGGCCAAGGATCTCAAACTTGCCCTTAATGCCCTGCAGGGCACGGGGGTGGCGGCCCGCCTGGGGCCACTCGCGTCCGAGATTTACGATACGTTTGCGGCGGAAGGCGGTGCCGGCCGCGACTTCTCGGGAATTATCACTGATATCCGGGATAAGTCGCAGCCTGCCGGCACGGTGAAGCGGGCGCAACAGGACGGGAGTCAGGCATGACGGAGTATGCGAACATCCTCGTGGAACGGCGCGGCCGGGTGGGCTTGGTGACGCTGAACAGGCCCGAGGCACTGAACGCCCTGAACAAGGCCACCATGGAGGAACTGGTTGCAGCGGTTTCGGCCATGGACGCCGACGCTGCCGTGGGGGCCGTGGTGATCACCGGCTCCTCCAAGGCATTCGCCGCAGGGGCCGACATCAAGGAGATGGCCGCCCAGGGATACATGGACATGTACGCCGCTGACTGGTTCCGCGGCTGGGAGGACTTCACCCGGCTGCGTATCCCCACCATCGCTGCCGTATCCGGCTTCGCCCTGGGTGGAGGCTGCGAGCTAGCCATGATGTGCGACCTCCTCATTGCGGGCGACAACGCGAAGTTCGGCCAGCCGGAGATCAACCTGGGAGTGCTGCCGGGCATGGGCGGTTCCCAGCGCCTCACCCGCGCCGTGGGCAAGGCCAAGGCCATGGACATGATCCTCACCGGAAGATTCGTAGGCGCAGAGGAGGCCGAGCGATCCGGTCTGGTCTCGCGTGTGGTGCCGGCGGAGGACGTCGTGGAGGAGGCACTCAAGGTTGCCGAAGTCATCGCGTCCAAGTCCAAGCCGGTGGCCATGGTGGCGAAGGAAGCCGTGAACGCCGCCTTTGAAACCGGCCTCGCCCAAGGGGTCCTGTTCGAGCGTCGAATCTTTCACTCCCTCTTCGCCACCGAAGACCAGAAAGAAGGAATGGCCGCCTTCATGGAGAAGCGTGAACCGGCTTTCCGGCAGCGCTGACGCCCGCCGATTGCTCCATAAACGCCCCTTTCGCGGCCCATAAGGGCGGTTACGGAGCAATCGATAGGGATTCCCGGTATGCGGCCACATCCCGGTTGAGTTCCTCCGCCATGAGATCGTTGTTGATCACGACGGCGGTCCAGGCGCCTGCCGCCGCCGAGGCCAGCACCTGCGCACGGATGTCGGTCACGTTCCCGGCTGCCCAGACCCCGGGGACAGCCGTGGCTCCGTCCGGGTCTGTTTCAAGGTAGTCGCCGACGCCCATTGGATGCGGTGAAGCTTTTAGGCCGAGTCCTGTGAAGGCATCCAGCCGGACCCGGACCTGCGGTCCCACCACCACCGCGTCCACAGCGACTTCCGCTCCGCCGGCCAGGGCCACGCCGCGCAGCGTGTCCTGTTCCACCCGGAGCGATTCCACGGCGCCCTCCACCACCTTGATGCCGCGGGCAGCGAGCTGCTCCAGTTCGACGTCGGCGGGCCGGGTTTTGTTGTTGAGGAAAAGGGTGAGGTTGCTGCTCCACTGACGGAAAAGCAGGGCCTGGTGCACGGACCACGGCCCGTTGCCCAGGATGCCGATGGCCTGGTCCTGCACCTCCCAGCCATGGCAGAACGGGCAGTGGAGCACGTCCTTGCCCCAGCGCTCGCGGAGCCCCGCAACGTCCGGCAGCTCATCCACCAGGCCGGTGGTGACGAGCAGGCGCCGGCCGCGGACCAGGCGGCCGTCCGCCAGCGTAAGTGAGAAGCCTTCGGTGACGCCGCCTTCCGCAGCCACTACCTCGCCCTGAACCATCCGGACACCATAGTGCTCGGCTTCAGCGCGGCCGATATTAAGGAGCTCAGCGGGGCTTAGTCCGTCGCGGGTCAGGAATCCGTGGACCCCTTCGGCAGGGGCATTGCGGGGTTCCCCGCCGTCGACCACCACCACTGAACGCCGCGAGCGGCCCAGCATTTGTGCGGCGCTCAGGCCGGCGGCGCCGCCGCCGATAATCAGGACGTCGCTGGTGTTGTGAGTATTTTCAGTCATGTCTTCATGATGTTCCGACCGATTGAGGACTGGCAAAGTTCCTTGCCGGAATGGCAAAGTAGGGGGATGGATGAACAGATAGACAACGTTCTGGCGAGGGTCGGCCCGCGGCTCAGGGCCTTGCGGTTGAGCACAAACACCACTCTTACGTCGCTCTCCGAAGCCACCGGTATTTCGGTCAGCACACTGTCCCGGCTGGAATCGGGGCAGCGTCGGCCCAACCTTGAGCTGCTTCTGCCGCTCGCGAAGGCTCACCAGGTTCCGCTCGACGAACTGGTGGGTGCGCCGGACACCGGGGATCCGCGCGTCCACCTCCGCCCCATTATGCGCAACCGCATGACCATCATTCCGCTGACGAAACGTCCCGGCGGAATCCAGGCGTACAAGCACATCCTGCCGGCCGGCAAGCTGGAGGAGCCTGATCCCCAGGTGCATGAAGGCTACGAGTGGCTATATGTGCTCAACGGCAAGCTCAGGATGGTCCTGGGCGGGCAGGACTTTGCCCTGGGCCCGGGGGAGGCCGCGGAGTTTGATACGCGCGTCCCGCACTGGTTCTGCCGGGCGGACGCCAACGCCGTGGAGTTCCTGAGTCTGTTCGGAACCCAGGGCGAACGGATGCACGTGCGGGCAAAGCCGGCCAGGCGGGCAATGGACTCCTAGCTTCTGTGCAGGTTCCTGGGGTATACACGGCAGGGGACACAGAACACGGAACATGGCTACGTAGTGGAAATGGGGAGACTGCATGCGGGGAACATCCGTGGCCGCAGCAAGTACGGCGGAGAACCTTGGCGGTCTGGTGGGGTTGGCCGCCCAGGCCATCGACAACCTGGGCGAATGGGGAGTGGGACTCTTCACCCTTGCCGAGACGGTCCTGCCGCCCATTCCCAGCGAGGTGATCCTTCCGCTGGCCGGTTTCCTGGCCAAGCAGGGAGACCTGAACCTGGTCCTCATTTTTGTCACCAGCACGCTGGGTGCATATGTGGGCGCCCTCCTGCTGTACTGGCTGGGCGCCAAGCTTGGCCTCGAGCGGTCTATCCGAGGCCTCTCCAAGCTGCCCCTGGTGGACAGGGAGGACTTTGACAAGGCCGCAGGCTGGTTCTGCCGTCACGGCAGGTCCTCAATCTTCTTCGGCCGCCTGCTCCCCGGCGTCCGGAGCCTCATTTCGCTTCCAGCCGGCGCCTCCAACATGCACCTGGGGACCTTCAGCTTTTTCACCCTTGCCGGAAGCGGACTCTGGAACGGCACACTCATTGGCCTGGGTTTCCTGCTGGGCACCCAGTACCGGCTGATCGAGCAGTATTCGCGATTCCTCAATTACGCCGTCTACGGAGCTTTGGGCCTCATGGTGGCGTGGCTTGTGGTCAGGGGTATTCGCCGCAGCAGGTCAGATCGCTAGGATCTTCACGTTCAGCTGGCTGTCCCTATCTGCTGCCCACTGGCCAACTCTGTGAAGGACCAGCCCTGGGCCGGCTCACCCTCCCGTAAAGTCGCCGGCGTTCCGACGGAAGTTGCCGAGGATACGGATCAGCTGGTCGACGTCTTCATCCGCGAACCCCGACTTGCCGAAAACCTCGGTATTGAGCACCGCCGTCGCACTTTTGGCCAGGGTGCGGCCCTCGGCGGTGAGCTCAATCAGCGTGGTGCGGCCGTCGGTGGGGTGCGGTGAGCGGGTCACGAGGCCGGCGCTTTCGAGCCGGTCGACGGCGTTGGTCACCGAGGTGGGATGCACCTGGAGCAGGGCGCTCGCCTTGTTCATGGGTAGCGCGCCGCTGCGGGCGAAGCTCAGCAGTGCGAGCAGCTCATAGCGTGCGAACGTCAGGCCGAAGGGTTTCAGGACGCCTTCGATCCGGGCCAGCAGGATCTGCTGGGTGCGCATGATCGCCGTGATGGCGGCCATGGGTGCTGCGACAACGGCCCAGCCGTGTTCTTCCCAGTTGCTCTGGGCGTCGGCGATGGGGTCGCGGGGGAGTGGTGTGGCCATGGCTCAACCTTTCAACCCCGGAAAGTCGGTCTCGGAGTATTCAATCCCAAGCCCTTGGTGAAGTGCTTCCCCGCCGTGCCTCACTTCTTCGCTGTGCCGCAGCTCCACGCGGCGGATTTTGCCCGAGATGGTCTTGGGCAGGATACCGAATTCCAGCCGCCTGATGCGTTTGAACGGGGCAAGGTGCTCGCGGCAATACCGCAGGATGTCCTCTGCCAGCTCCGGGCCCGGTTCATGCCCGGCAGCGAGCACCACGTAGGCCTTGGGAACCGACAGTTTGAGGGCATCGGGCGACGGCACGACGGCTGCCTCGGCCACCGCAGGATGCTGGATCAGTACGCTCTCCAGCTCAAACGGCGAGAGCCGGTAATCAGAGGACTTGAAGACATCATCGTCCCGGCCAACATAGGTGATGATCCCATGCTCATCCCGGCTTGCCATGTCGCCTGTGTGGTAGTAGCCGCCACGGAACGCCTCGGCTGTCCTTTCGGGGTCACCGTAGTACGACTTCATCAGGCCCACGGGCCGCGGCTCCAGGCGCAGGCACAGCTCGCCGTCGTCGGCCTCCTGTCCGGTATTCGGATCCACCAGCACCACGTCGTACCCGGGAAGCGGCTGACCCATCGCGCCGATCTTGACCGGCTGGCCGGGCGTGTTGGCCACCTGGACGGTGGTTTCAGTCTGGCCAAAGCCATCGCGGATGGTCTGGCCCCAGGCGCGCTGCACCTGGTCAATCACTTCGGCGTTCAGCGGTTCGCCCGCGGAGACCACCTTGGTGGGTGGATTCTCCAGGAGCGTCAGGTCCGCCTGGATGAGCATGCGCCATACGGTGGGCGGGGCGCAGAAGCTGGTGACGCCCTCGCTGTCCATCTGCTCCATCAGGGCGCGGGCATCGAAACGCTCGTAGTTGTAGATGAAGACGCAGGCCTCCGCGATCCAGGGCGTAAATACGTTGGACCACGCATGCTTGGCCCAGCCGGGTGAGGCGACGTTCAGGTGCACATCGCCCGGCTCAATTCCGATCCAGAACATCGTGGACAGGTGCCCCACCGGGTAGGACGTGTGGGTGTGCTCCACCAGCTTCGCCTTGGAAGTGGTGCCCGAGGTGAAATACAGCAGCAGCGTCTCGTCGGCCGCGGTGGGGGCGTCTGGAGAGAAGGTTTGTGCCGCCGTCGACGACTCCGCGTACTGAAGGGCTTCAGGGGCCGCGACAGGAACGCCGTCGCCGATTTCAATGAGGCGGTAGTTCCCGCGGACAGCGGCAAATTTGCCGATGTTGGAACTTCCGACGGCGGCCCAGCCCGCCTCGCCACGCTCCACCCGGTCTGCCAGGTCCGCCGGACCCATGAGCGTGGTGGTGGGGATCAGGACAATGCCGAGCTTGATGCCTGCCAGCATCAACTCCCACAGTTCCACCTGGTTGCCCAGCATGATGATCATCCGGTCGCCGCGGCGAACGCCGTGGCCGCGGAGCCAGTTGGCCACTTGGTTGGAGCGTGCGGCCAGGTCGGCGAAGCTGCGGCGGGTGGCCGAGCCGTCCTGCTCAACAATCACCAGCGCCGGGTTGTGTCCCTTCGAAGGGTCTGCCGCGATCTGGTCAAACCAGTCGAGGGCGAAATTGAACTCTTCAAAGTGCGGCCACTGGAACTCGTGCCTGGCCTGTGCGTAATCGGCACGCAGGGCCAGCAGGCGGTCGCGTGCTGCACGGAAGTCTTCGGTGACTGACATGGGGCCCCCTTTCGTCACGTGATGCGCATCACTAAACATCCAACTCTGTGAATATACTAGGACATCCAAGGGTTTGGAAGAGCGAAGGGATGAAGGCCCGTGCAGCCACAAGGACGTGAGGAGGCGGCTTCATCCATCGCGCCGAAGGCTGCGCAGGTGGCTCCCGCGGAGCCCGTGCCGGAGGGGCCGCCCTTTCCGGATGCAGACCTGATGTACATCGTGGACCTGTTGCCGGAACCCGAGCGGGAGCGCTACCTGGCCATCCGGAGCTTCCTCCAGTCTTCGGTGCGGCAGCCGTCCATTGATTACTGGAACCGTGAAGAGTTCCCGTTCGGGCTCTTGGCGGGGATGGGCCAGCTCGGCCTGGGCGGACTTCAGACGGACGGCAGTTCCAAACTCTTCAAGGGCCTGATGTACGTGGAGGTGGCCCGGGCTGACGTTTCCCTCTCCGCCCTGGTCGGGATTCATAATGAACTGATCGTGGGCATGATCGACGAGCTCGGCTCGGAAGAACAGAAGCATCGCTGGCTGCCGGGCCTGACGGGTTTTACCCAGCTGGGAGCGTTTGCGCTGACGGAACCGGACCATGGTTCGGACATCGCCGGCGGTCTTGAAACGTCTGCCCGGCTGGAGCGCGGCGAGTGGGTGATCAACGGAGCCAAACGCTGGATCGGCGCCGGGACCATCGCCGACTTTGCACTGGTCTGGGCCAGGGACGAGGCGGACCAGCAGATCAAGGGCTTCATCGTGGAGACAGACCGCCCCGGCTACAGGGCCACCAAGATCTGCAACAAGATCGGCCTGCGGATCATGCAGAATGCCGATATCGTGCTGGATAACGTCCGCATTCCTGAGTCCAACCTGCTGCCGGGAGCCACGGACTTCTCCAGGGCCAACCGCCTCCTGAGGGATTCACGCGCTTGGGTGGGCTGGCAAGGTGCCGGTATCCAGCTTGCCGCGTTCGACGTCGCCCGTTCCTACTCTCTGGAACGCCGGCAGTTCGGTAAGGAACTGGCGCGGTTCCAGCTCATCCAGCAGCAGCTGGCCGAAATCCTGGGGAACGCCTCGGCCTCGCTCGCACTGATGGCGCAACTCGCCAGGATCCAGGAGGACGGAAAGCTGGAAATGGCGCAGGCCGCGATGGCCAAGGCCACGTGTACCAGGCTGGCGAGGGCTTCCGTGGCGATGGGCAGGTCAATCCTGGGCGGCAACGGGATCAGCGCCGACTATGAAATGGGCAAGCTCTTTGGCGACGCGGAGGTCCTCTACACCTACGAGGGCAGCTACGAAATCAACTCATTGATAGTGGGGCGTGCCGTGACAGGGAAGTCGGCCTTCGTGTAGGCGGCCCGACGACCGCAGCTGTCAGCTCGGGTCTGCCTCGTCGGTCAGGTCCACAACGGCCCCGCTGGCCGCGCTTTCCCTGACCGCCCTGATTCCTGCCTTCACGGCTGTGATGCTCCCGAGCTGTGGGGAAACTGCCACGACTGCACCGTCGCTTCCCCGCAGGAGGAATCTGAACGGCAGCGGTCCGTCATTGTCCTGGATAACTTCAAAAACGCCCGCCACTGCAGTCCTTGCTCTAGGTCGCTGTTTATCCGGCGGAGATGTCCCTTCCGACGGTAATACTGCTGCTAACAACAATAAACCATGCGACCGGTATGTTTATCATGAGGTTGCCTGTGAATCGCGGCGTCCTCCATCGGTTAACAATCCATCCGGTCGGTATGCTTTTTCCACCAGTCAGTTGTGGAAGGGGGAACCATGCGCTTTGATCGCCGGAAGTTCGACGCCGGCCGATCGCAATGGGCCGACCGGAGGCACTCGTTCAGCAGCACGGTCCCCCGTGAACTGGTGCATCGCCGGGCCATTTCCGAGGTTTTTATGACCGATATCCGCAGGATCGGTGAGGGCCGGTACCTGGCCACTGCACAGTGGCCTCGGCTGCACCCCTTCTTTTGTTCCAGGCCTGGAGCGTACGACACAGCACTGATCGCTGAATCCCTGCGGCAAGCTACCATCCTGGTTGCCCACGCAATGGAGGGCGTGCCCTTGGGGCAGGTCTTCCTGATGCCGGACATGTCCGTCCAGGCTCTCGGCGGCCACGCCGGCGATCCGGGCACTCCGACAGAAGTCAACATGCTCCTCGACGTGAATGTCTCACAACGGAACTCACGCGGACCGGTCGTTTTTCGGGTCGAGGCACGCTTCGACGTCGGCGGTCATCCCATCGCCACGGGGGCCGCCGGAGCGCGGCTCGTGGACCCCGCCAGCTATGCCCGGCTGCGGCTGAGGTCCGCCACCGATGGCCAGCCACCGCAGACCGTGCCTTTGCCGCCGGAACAGGTGGGGCACCGGTTTTCCCACAACGTCGCCATTGGCGCAGGTGGTCCCGCAGATACCTGGCCCCTGCACGTTGACGGGACAAACCCCACGTTCTTTGACCATCCGCTGGACCACGTTCCGGGTCTTCTCATGGTGGAAGGAATCCGGCAGGCCCTTCGGGTCCGGATGACGGCTCCCGACCTGGATTTTCAGGCCTTCGAAGCCTCATTCTTGAAAATCGTCGAACTCGACGATGATGCGTCTGTCTCTTTGCGGACCGTCGTCATTGAAGATCAGGTAAAGGGGTGGGCTACTGCTGCCATCAGCGTGGACGGAGCCGTCTGCGTCGAGCTCAGCTGCCGGTTCACACTGAATGCCCCGAACGGCCCTCGGCAGGATCTGCCTCATGAACGCCCAGGCGGGCAAGATCCAGGAACTCAGCCAGTTTGGTCTCGGGAACCATCGCCGGCAAGAGGATCGACCACATGTCCTCGATCCGCTCCAGCACATCAGCACGATGCGTGAGGACGCCGGACACCATCTGCACGCCGGTAAACGACGCAACGAGGTATCGGGCGAAGGCAGCGGTATCCAACGCCTCGTCGATTTCACCCTCGGACTGGCCCTGGCGGGTCAGGAACTCCATGGTTCGGATCCAGTCCTCATAGGGAGCGGTCACCGAGTGCCCGAAGGCGGATGCCTCAAGCGTCAGCCGGACGCCGGCACGGACCACCGGCTCCTGAACCAGCAGCCGCCCGAAACTGGCGCACGTCAAAATGATGGTGGACAGGGCACTGCGGCCCAGCCCGGCGATCCGCTCGCCTTCTTGGGTGGCCAGGGCATGCTGGGCTTCGATCACCGCCAGCGCGAGGTCCTCTTTGGATTTGAAATGAAAATACAGGGCGCCCTTGGTCACACCTGCCCGCTCGGCGACGCTGCTAAGGCTTGCGTTGCCGTAGCCGATCTCTTCGAACACCGCGGCCGCGCCTTCCACAATGGACGCCTTTGTAGCCCTGGCGCGTTCCTGCAGAGGCATAACAGCGACCTTTCATTAGATGTGTGTACCCGCGGTACCCCTAGCCCGGACCGTCCGGACATGGCAGAAGTTGGTCCCCCAAGTGAGTCCGAACTATGAAGGGGAGTGTCCCACGGCCGACCGTCCTGCTGGTCGGAGCGTCCGGTTTCATCGGCCAGGGCGTTCTTCAAGCTGCCGCTGCCAGGGGAGAAATCAACCTTCGCGTCCTGACAAGGCGGACGACCGTCCTCATAAAGAACAGTGAAGCCAGCATATACGCAGGCGACATCACCGACCGTGCGACGCTTGAGACAGCGATGCGCGGGGCGGACCTCGTGGTCAACGCTGCCTCCTACACTGGATCCGACGCTTCGAAGGCAGCCCTGGTTAACCATGAAGGGACGCGGAACCTGCTCGAAGCCGCCGCCAGCTGCACCGTCCCGGGGTTCGTCCAGCTCAGTACCACCTCCGTCTACGGGACAGGACCACACCGTGGCGAGACGGAGACCTCACTTCCGTGCCGGCCTGAATCGGCAGTGAGCCGCAGCCGGGCATCCGCCGATCAACTCGTCCTGGAGGCTGGCGGTACTGTCGTCCGCACCGGCTTGATCTACGGCCCTGGGGACAGGTGGTTTATCCCGTCCCTGATCCGCATGGCGAGCATCCTGGGCGGTCCTGTAGGCGACGGAGATTCCAAACTCTCCGTCATCAGTGTTGAACACCTGGGCCGCCTGATCGCCGGGCTGCTCACAACGGGGACACGAACGAGCGGGACTTTCCACGCCGCTGAACCGATACCGGTGACCGTGGGGCAGATCCTGCGCCACATAGAAGAGCGCATCACCGGTCCCCAATGGTCAGCCCGGACCGACTCAGCGAGCTCCGTCGCGCTCCTGCTCAAGAGCGGTTTCACCGCCCATCAGGTGGCGCTGCTGTCGCAGGACCACTGGTATCAGTCCGACAGACTCTGGACGCTGACGGGCGCCCGGCCGGGACGCTTCGGTTTTTCGGCGGAAGCGGTGGAATGGTATCGCCGGTATGGAGGCACCTGAGTGCCATCCGGGGTTTAACCAGGGATGCAGAAGCTCCCCCGCAGCTGCCCTGTAGGCACACCGGCGGGGGAGCTTCTCAGCCGTTACAGCGGACGAATGTTCTCTGCCTGCGGGCCCTTGGGGCCCTGGGTCACATCGAATTCGACTTTCTGGTTCTCGTCCAGCGAGCGGTACCCGCTGCTGGCAATTGCCGAGTAGTGCGCGAAAACATCTGCGGATCCGTCATCCGGAGCGATGAAGCCGAAGCCCTTTTCAGCGTTGAACCATTTAACTGTGCCTGTTGCCATTGCTAACTTCCTTTGTAACCCATTTTTCTGGCCCTGCTCCGACGGCAGGCAGATGCGGAGACTGTCTTCCGCTGTCTCAAACCTAGGGGTCGAGCCTTGACGGTGCAATAGCTGCGGTCATCAACTGTCACTCCTGTAACGGCGGGACCGCACGCCTACGGCGTCAGCAGCACCTTAATAGCCCGCCGTTCGTCCATGGCCTTGTAGGCTTCGGCCACTTCTTCCAACGGCATATCGATGTCGAAGACGCGGCCGGGATTAATGGTGCCGGCGAGCACATCGGCGAGCAGTTCCGGAATGTACGTCCGGGCGGGTGCCATGCCTCCCGCCACAGTGATGTTCTTGTCGAACAGGTAGCGCAGCGGGATCTCTGCGCCTCCGGTCGGGACGCCCACAAAACCCAGCGCGCCGCCGGGCCGGACGCAGTGCAGTGCCTGCTCCATGGACTCTTTGGTACCTACGCACTCGAGCACGGAGTCGGCCAATACGCCGCCGAGCAGCTCGCGGACCTTGGCAACGCCGTCGTCCCCGCGTTCTTCCACAACGTCCGTGGCGCCGAATTCCCGGGCGATTGCCTGCCTGTCGGCGTGCCGGGACATCGCAATAATCCGCTCGGCTCCAAGCCGCCTGGCTGCCAGCACACTGCAGAGTCCCACGGCCCCGTCGCCCACCACCACCACCGTCCGGTTCGGGGTTACCTGGGCGCTGAGGGCCGCGTGGTGGCCAGTGGCCATTACATCGGACAAAGTAAGCAGGCTCCTCCGGAGCGCTTGGTCCGCCTTGTCGACGCCGGGCACCTTGACGAGGGTGGATTCGGCCAGCGGGACGCGCACGACCTGGCCCTGGCCGCCGTCGATCCTGACCCCTGAATCGTCCTTCCCGCCCCAGCCGGCGAGCCGGTCACACGCAACCGTGACGCCGTTCAGGCACTGCGGACACTTCCCACAGCTGACCACAAACGGCGCGATCACGAAGTCGCCTTCCCTGAGCCCGGTGACTTCGGCTCCGGTGCTCTCCACCACGCCGATGAATTCATGGCCGATTGCGGACGGCCTGTGGGTCGGTTTCACGCCGCGGTAGGGCCAGAGGTCCGAGCCGCAGACACAGGATGCAGTCACTCTGACGACAACATCCGTGGCGAGCTGGACAACGGGATAGTCGCGGTCCTCGACTCGGATATCACCGGGGCCGTGGATGATGGTGGCACGCATGGCTCTCCTTGGACGGGATTTGAAGGTGCCAAGAAGTCTAGCCGCACCCGGTCAACGTCCCGCTCCTCGGCGGGCGGCTATACCGCTTCGAGGACACTGACGTAGTTGGCAATGCCCACGCCGCCCATGTTCTGCACCGCGGCCCGGCGGGGGCCGTTCAGCTGCATGTCGCCGGCGGTGCCGGTGAGCTGCATGGCGGCGACGACGTGCTGCGACACGCCCGTGGCGCCCACCGGGTGGCCCTTGGCCTTCAAACCGCCGGAGACGTTGATGGGCAGTTTACCGTCCTTGAACACCCAGCCCTCTTGGATGGCCCGGGCGCCCTGCCCCGGATCGGTGAGCCCCATGGCTTCGTACATGATCAGTTCGGCGATGGTGAAGCAGTCATGGACTTCCGCGAAGTCGAGGGCTTCAAGCCCGACGCCGGCCATCGCCAATGCGCGCTGCCACGACGCCCGGGTGGCCGCGAAGGCGGTGGGGTCGCGCCGTGCGGCGGGGAAGAAGTCGTTCGCGTGGCCGAAGCCGGCGAGCCGTACCGGCGCAGTGGCTCCGCGGGTAGGCGAGGTGCTGAGGATAATTGCGGCGGCGCCGTCGGACACGGGGGAGCAGTCGGTGCGGCGCAGGGGGTCGGCCACGATGGGGTTCCTGTCCGAAACGGTGCGGCAGAACTCCTCGCCCAGATCCTTGCGGAGCTGGGCATAGGGGTTGTCCACGCCGTTGCGGTGATTTTTCGCAGCGATGGTGCCGAGGACATCGGACACGGAGCCGTAGCGTTTCTCGTAGTGCTTGGCGATGTCGGCGAACAGGCCGGTGAACCCCGTGGTGGACGCCTGGCCCGCCATGTCGTAGTCCGCGCCCAGCAGCGCAGCGCCCACCGCTTCGGCGCCCGCGTGGGTCATCTTTTCCGCGCCGATCACCAGGACTGTTTTCGCGGTGCCTGCAAGCAGCGACTTGGTGCCCTGCTGGAAGGCAGCCGAACCCGACGCGCAGGCGTTCTCCACCCGCGTCGCCGGGACGTTGGCCAACTGGTCCGATACCTGCAGGGCAAGCGAGGACGGGAAGGCCAGCGGCATCATGCCGGAGTTGAACTGACCGAGGTAGATCTCGTCGATCTGTGCGGGCTCGATGCCGGCGGTGGAGATGGCTTCAGTGGCGACCTGGACGATCAGCGACTCGAGGGTCTCCTCGGTGAGCTTGCCGAAACGGCTGTGGCCCCAGCCCGTGAGCAGGACATCCTTGCCGAACTGTTCTTTCAGGCTCATGCCCGTGTTCCCTCCAAAATCGCTGCTCCTCCAAGAGCGGGCGTAGGTGTTTTAAAGGCGATGGTGAACTCCGCCTCGGTCTTTTCGCGGAGCTCCTCCACGGTGACACCCGGCGCGAGGCGGGTGAGCGTGAGCTGCCGCCCGGCTGCTTCGTGTTCGTTCCTCACGTCGGTCCTGACGAGGTCAAACACGGCGAGGTCGCTGATGATCCGGTCCACCACCCGAAGGCCGGTGAGGGGCAGTGTGCATTCCTTCACAATCTTGGCGGTGCCGTCCTTGGCAATGTGCTCCGTGAGGACCACGACGCGCGGGGTCCCGGCCACGAGGTCCATGGCGCCGCCCATGCCCTTGACCATCTTGCCGGGGATGGTCCAGTTGGCGAGGTCGCCGTGGGCGGAGACCTGCATGGCGCCGAGGATAGCGACCTTGACGTGGCCGCCGCGAATCATGCCGAACGAGGTGGCGGAGTCGAAGATGCTGCCGCCGGGCAGGATAGTGACTGTCTGCTTGCCGGCGTTGATGAGATCGGCGTCTTCCTCGCCTTCGTAGGGGAAGGGGCCCATGCCGAGCAGTCCGTTTTCGCTCTGCAGGACAACACGGACGCCGTCAGGCAAATTGTTGGCCACGAGCGTGGGGATGCCGATGCCCAGGTTGACGTAGTCGCCGTCGTTCAGTTCTTCGGCTGCGATGGCAGCCATTTCATCCCTGGTCCAGGCCATGGGGGTCTCCTCAGATGGTTTCGGGGCTGTTGATTTGGTGTGTTTCCGGACTAGTTCGGTATCACCGGCGGCACGAATTCGAAGGTCATGCCCAGCAGCCAGACCAGCAGCAACACAACCGGCAGGTGGAACAGGAATTGCAGGAAAGTGAAGCCCACCAGATCCCGGGCGCGCAGCTTCAGCACCGCCAGCAGCGGCAGCATAAAGAATGGATTGACCAGGTTGGGCAGCGCCTCTGCGATGTTGTATATCTGCACCGTCCAGCCAAGGTTCATGTTTACATCCGTGGCGGACTGCATCACGTAGGGCGCCTCGACCAGCCACTTTCCTCCGCCGGAGGGCACAAACATGCCGAGGACGGCAGTGTAGAGGGCGATGATGACGGCGAAACCCCCGTTGCCGCCGATGCTGGTGAAAAAGTGCGCCAGATGTTCGGAGACGGAGAGGCCCCCTGCCCCGGTGGCTTTGGTGAGAATGGCAGCCATTGCCGCGTACAGCGGGAACTGCACCAAGATTCCGGCCGTGGCGGGCACTGCTTTGGTCACCGCCTGGAGGAATTTGCGGGGAGTGCCATGCAACACCAGCCCCAGCACCAAAAAGACCAGCAGATAGGCGTTGAGCGAACTGACCACGCTAAGAACGGGCAGGGTCAGAACCTGCGAGATAAGCCAGCCCAAGGTGAGAACACCCGCGAGGATGGGGAGGATCCGGCTGTATTCCAGCCATTCGCCCGGACGCGACCGTGGCTCGGAGTCTTCGGGCCGGTCGTCCAGGTCAACACCCAGATCGGCGGCTGTCCTGATGGCGCTGCCCCGGGGAGCCGAGAAATGGGCGATCACGGTGGTGAGCAGCATTAGGATGGCCAGCGACAGCAGAGACTGCCAGGTAAAGATGGTGGTGCCGAAGTCCAGGACTCCCGTAATTTTCAACAACGCCGGCGGAATGGAGGCCTTGGTCGCTTGGAGCTGGGCGGCCGAGGAGGACAGGCCCAAAGCCCAAACAGCGCCGAGTCCCATGAAGGCGGCCGCGCCGAGGGCGCGGTAGTCGACGACGAGATCCTTGCGGCGGGCAATGGCTCGCGCCAGGAGGCCGCCGAAGATCAGGCTCAGCCCCCAATTGAGGAAGGAGACGGACATTGCCAGCACAGCGACAAAGCTGACAGCCGTGCGGGCATTACTCGGAACGTGCGCCAAGCGATCAATCATCCGCGCGACCGGTGGCGATGTGGCGACAACATAGCCCGTCAGCACCACCATGGACATCTGCAGGGTGAACGCTGTCAGGTCCCAGAAGCCGTTGCCGAAGGAATCGACAACAGATTTAGGGGAGGCCCCTATGGCCAGTGCCGCCACAGCGACCAGCACGACGCCGGCGAGGGCAAAAATGTAGGCGTCCGGAAACCACTTCTGCGTCCAGCCGGCGAGCCATTGCGCCATTCGGGCCAGACCCTTCTGCGGGACGTCCTGGTGCTTGAGTTGCGTAGTAGTCATGATCAGGTTTCTCTCCGTTGAGTGTGTGGCCCGTTGCAGCGTGAGGCGGCGTTCAGGCCGGGACAGGCATCGCTTCGGCTCGAGGACGGACGGTGCGCTGCTCGATGTCCTTGACCCGGCCGCCCGCCTGGACCAGCCGCTGGACGTAAACGCCAGGCGTCACGATGTGGTTGGGGTCAAGCGCTCCTGGTTCCACAATGACTTCGGCTTCGGCGATGGTGACCTTACCCGCGGTGGCCACTACCGGGTTGAAGTTCCGCGCGGTGTAGCGGTAGATCAGGTTCCCGTCCGTGTCGGCCGTGTGCGCGTGGACCAGTGCGACATCGGCCCGGATGGCGCGCTCCAGGACGTACGTCCCGCCGTCGAACACCTCATGCGGTTTGCCTTCGGCAACTAGGGTTCCTACCCCGGTCTTGGTGTAGAACGCCGGAATGCCGGCGCCGCCGGCGCGGAGGCGCTCGGCGAGGGTGCCCTGCGGCGTGAACTCAACTTCCAGCCTGCCGGCGAGGTACTGCTCGGCGAACAGCCTGTTTTCGCCTACGTAGGACGCGATAACCTTCCGGACCTGCCCGGCCTCGATCAGGACGCCGAGCCCCTTGCCGTCCACGCCCATGTTGTTGGAGACCACGGTCAGGTCCTGCGCGCCGGAATCACGGACGGCTTCAATCAGGTCCGCGGGGATTCCGCTGAGCCCGAAACCTCCAACCGCCAAGGTGATCCCGTTCTGCAGGACATCCCGCAGGGCTTCGGCCGCTGCCGGTTTGAGTTTGGTCATCGCATCTCCTCATTGAGAGTTTGGCTCTTCGATGGCTATCCACTTTATGGACTGCATGTCTGAATGTGGAGCGTACGGGAGGAGGATTCACCCTGTCAAGGCAAAGAGTTTCCCGCGGAAATCCGGCAATTCTACAATGTGGACGATAGACTGGCTGCTATCCATAATATGGATGTCTGTCATCAATTCAGAGGAACAAAATGAATCAACTTCCCGTGCAGGGGGCCCAGGTGGTCAGCCGCATCGCCGGACTGCTACGCATCGTGGGCCGCAAACCGGAGGGCAGCCCGCTGGTCGCGCTGGTCCGGGAGTCGGGGCTCACCCGGCCGACAGTCCACCGGCTCCTGACCTCGTTGGCCTCCGAGGGGCTGCTGGATCACGATGCCCGCACCGGGAACTGGGTCCTGGGGCCGGAGATCCTGCTGATGGGATCGGTCGCCTCGGCCCGGTTCCCGCTGGAGGAGATCGCCCGGCCCAGCCTTCGCCGGCTGGCCGAAGAAACCGGGGAGAGCGCCTTCTTTTCCATCCGGCGAGGTTCGGAAACGGTCTGCCTGCTGCGGGAGGAGGGCAGTTTTCCCGTCCGGTCCTTTGTGCTGCACGAGGGCGTCCGCTTTCCCCTGGGGGTCGCCTCGGCGGGAACCGCCATCATGGCCTTCCTGGACGACGACGAACAGGACCAGCTGCTGGAAAACTGGCCCGTCCACGCCGGACCGTTCGCCGACACCCACACCGAAGTTGTGGTCCGGGCCAACCTGGCGAAGACCCGCCAGACAGGCTACGCCGTGAATCCGGGCCTGGTGCTGGAAGGCAGCTGGGGGATGGGTGCAGCAGTATTCGACGCCGCGGGCCGCCCTGCCTGGGCACTCTCCCTCACCGGCATCGAACCCCGTTTCCGCGAAGACCGCCAGAATTTCCTGGGCCGGCTGCTGATGGAGGAAGCCCACCGGATCACCGTCCAGCTGGGGACACCGGGCAAGGAACTGTTGTGAAGCAAAGAACTGTTGTGATGGCGGGAACGGCGCGCTTAGGCTGGCGGTAGAGTGCCGGACACCCAAAGGAGCAAGGGACATGAGCACCAGGATCTACTTCGATGAGTATGGCGATCCACGCGTGCTGCAGGTGGGGCCTGAGGAACTGGCGGAACCCGGTGCCGGCCAGGTGCGCGTGGAATTCCGTGCCGTGGGAGTCAACCCCACGGACTGGATGCTTGTGGCGGGCTACCTCAAGGAAATGGCCCCGCTGGATCTGCCTGAAGTTCCCGGCAGCGAGGCTGCGGGAGTGGTCACCGCGGTGGGCCCGGCCTTCGAAGGATTCGCAGTCGGGGATGAAGTTATCTGGAACGGTTTCACCGGTGGCTACCGGACGGAGGCGGTGGTACCGGCTGAAGAGCTCACGCCACTGCCGGCCGGAGTCGATTTTGAGCAGGGGGCCTGCCTGCCCGTGGCCGGGGGAACAGCATATTCAGCACTGAAGCAGCTGGGCGTGGGTGCCAGCGACACCGTCCTGATCCATGCGGCAGCCGGCGGCGTTGGTTCGGCCGCGGTCCAGTTGGCCCAGGCCTTCGGTGCCCGGGTGATCGGCACGGCATCCGGGGCAAATCAGGAGTATCTGCGCGAGCTGGGCGCCGAGGCCGTCACCTACGGGCCAGGCCTGGTGGAACGCATTAGCTCTCTTGCTGAAGATTCTGGACCGGTGACCGCCATACTCGATGCTGCGGGAACCGAGGAGTCTGTTGCTGCCACCGTGGAGCTGCTCCGGGACCGCGGTAAGGCTGTGGTCACGGTTCCCAGCCGGCATTCCGAGGAAGCCGGGATCGCCGCCGTGCAAGAACTGGAGGGCCGGATCGAGGACGTGGCCACGATCGCCGCCGAAGGCCTCCTCACCTTCACCATCGCGCACCGGTTCCCGCTCGCAGAAGCTGCCGATGCCCTGGAGGTCAGCCGCACGGGGCACGGCCGCGGCAAGATCGTCCTGCTGCCATAGTTAGGCAGAGGAGCGTGGCGAGTTATTTCCACCAAGTCTCGAAGATGGTGACCGGGACGGTCCGCTTGTGCCGGGTGCGGAGGTACTTCTCTTCAATCAGCTGGGCCGCCGCCTCAGGGATCTCACGGCCTTCAAGGTAATCATCGATCTGGTCATAGCTGACGCCAAGCTCGTCCTCATCAGTGCGGCCGGGCCTGTCGTCCAGAAGGTCGGCCGTGGGCACCTTTTCCCAGACCCGGGCGGGAGCGCCCAGTTCCGCAAGCAGCGCACGGTTCTGGCGCTTGTTCAGGCCAAACAGCGGAAGGATGTCTGCGCCGCCGTCGCCATACTTGGTGAAGAACCCGGTGACGGACTCGGCGCCGTGGTCCGTGCCGATCACCAGGTAGTTGTATTCGCCGGCCAGTGCGTACTGGGCGGTCATGCGTGCCCGGGCCTTCGTGTTGCCCTTGTGGAAATCGGAGATGGAGGCGCCGGCGGTCTTCTCGAACTCATCCTCGAAGCCGTCCACGGCCGCGGAGATATTGAACGTCCACTCCGTCTTGGGCTGGATAAAGTCCAGCGCTGCCTGGGCGTCATCCTCGTCGTGCTGGACACCGTAGGGCAGGCGGACGGCCACGAAGTTGGCCTCCGTGCCCTCAGCCTCCAGTTCTGTGACCGCGAGCTGGGCCAGCTTTCCGGCAAGGGACGAATCCAGGCCGCCCGAGATGCCCAGGACAAAGCCCTGGGTCCGGGTCGCCTTGAGGTAGTCCTTCAGGAAAGTCACGCGTTTGCGCACCTCCCCAGCGGGATCGATCCGGGGCTGCACGCCCATTTCTTCAATGATGGTGGCCTGGAGTTCGCGCATGTGTCCCAGCCTAGTCAGCGGTGTCAACATCGCTCAACTGTTTCCGCCGGTTCGGCACGGTCCGCCCGAGTCGTGCACGGAGTTATGGCGCTGTCGGACCAGGTGCAGGCGCGGGCCCGGTGGAGCCGCGGACCGTCAGATGCGTTGGCATCACGGACCGGCTGCGGGTACCACCGCCTGCAAGGGGGTTCAGCTGCGCCAGCAGCATGGAAACGGCCACCCGCCCGGCCTGTTCGATCGGGGAGGCCATCGTCGTCAGGGGCGGGTTACAGAAGTCCGCGCCGAAGATGTCGTCGCAGCCCACAATGCTCATGTCCTCCGGAACACGGATGCCGCGTTCGCGAAGGCGCTGGAGCATGCCGATGGCGATGAGGTCGTTGAACGCGATACAGGCTGTCACTCCGCTGTGCACGGCGGCGTCCGCGGCGGCTGCGCCGGACTGCGTCTTGGGCGCGAACGGTCCCAGCCGGCGCGCTTCCACGCCGCGTTCCTCGGCGGCCTCGGACAGGGCGGCCCAGCGGCGTGTGCTGGACTGGGACGTGGCAGGGCCGGCGATGTAGGCAATCCGGGTGTGGCCCAGCGAGATGAGGTGGTCGAGGGCCTGGCTTGTGGCGGACGGCGTGTCAATGAGAACCGCAGGCACTCCGGGGACGTCCCGGTTGATGGTGACCATGGGCATCTTCGCCGCCGCGGCCAGCAGGGCTTCGTCGCTGAGCCGGGAGGCAGTCACCACGATTCCGTCCGCACTCTTGCGCAGCTGTTCCATGGTGCTGGCCTCCACCTCGTCCGATTCCTCCGTGTCCACCAGCAGCTGGGTGTAGCCGGCCGCTTTGAGCTGAAGCTGGGTGCCCCGGATGAGGTCGAAATAAAAGGGGTTGGTGATGTCCGGGACCAGCACCCCCACTGCGCCCGTGCGCCCGGAACTCAGTGCCTTGGCCTGGCTGTTGGGGATGTAGTGCAGCTGGGCCGCAGCCGCCTCAATCCGCTGGCGCGTCCGGATGTTGACGCGGTCCGGCGAGGAGAGCGCCCGGGAAACGGTGGATGCCGCCACGCCGCAGAGTGCGGCGATGTCGTGGATCGTGGGCGGGCGGTCCACAGCTGCTGGTTGCGTCGTAGCCACGGCGCTCCTCTCTGAACGTGGTGGCCGGGCCGTTATGGCCGGTCAGGGGAGGGCCTGTGACTGCCGACACAGATCCATCAGCAAAGAATGCCACAGATTGTCGGTTTTTGGCAATCGGTTGTCATTTGATGGCTGATCTAGCTAAACTGGGATGGACACCGTTTGTGAACTGCGTCACCGCGCTGGAGCCGAAGGCGAGCTGCCTGCGCGGCGGCCGCAAAACCCAGGAGATCCGCGTGAGCAAAACAACAATCGCAGTCTGGCCCCTTTCAGGTTTCGGCGACGAGATAGATCCGGATCCCGCCGTGCAGGCTGCCGTATTGCTGGCCTTGGGCGCGAGCCACATCGAGGTGCGCAGCGCCTGGGGCACCAATGTCTCCCAGCTGGAACCGGAGCAGGTTGCCCGACTCAAGGAAATCCTCGATGAAAAGCGCCTCAAGGTCTCGGCAGTGGCCAGCCCCATTGGCAAGGTGGAGGTGAGCCTGCCGGTGGAACACGAGCTGCAACGCCTCCGCCAGGTCATTTCCGTGGCCAAGGGCCTGGATACCAAGTACATCCGCATCTTCTCGTTCTACCGGGCGGAAGACCGGAGCGCCGAAGACATCCGTGAGGACGTCCTCATCCGCATGGGCGCGCTGGCAGCGCTCGCTGAGGAATCCGGCGTCGTGCTTCTGCACGAAAACGAAAAGGGCATCTACGGCGATACTCCGCAGCGCGTGCTGGACATCATGCAGTCCGTGGACTCCCCGGCGCTGCGCATCGCGTGGGACAATGCGAACTTCGTCCAGGTGGGGGTCAAGCCCTTCACCGAGGGCTACGCGATGCTGCGCCCCTACCTCGAGTACTTCCAGGTCAAGGACGCGCTCTCCACCACCGGCGAAGTGGTGCCCTCCGGAGAGGGCGACGGCGAGCTGGACGCCACCATCGCTGCTCTGAAGGCGGACGGCTTCGCCGGTTTCGCCTCGCTGGAACCCCACTTGGCCAGCGCCCACGAGCTTGGCGGTTTCTCGGGCCCGGTAGCCTTCGGCATCGCGGCCCGCGCCTTCGCTGCGCTCGCGGCGAAGAACGGGGTTGAACTCTCTTGAGCACGACGGCGGCGGTCATCGGCTGCGGTGATGTTTCGACAGTGCACTTCGAGGCACTTGCAAAGCTCGACGGCGCCACGCTGGTTGCGGTCTGCGATCCGGATCCGCAGCGGCTGGCTGCCGCCGTGGCCGCCTACGGCGTGCCTGGTTTCGCCGACCACCTGAGCCTCATCGAGGCGGTCCGTCCGGACGTGGTGCACATTTGCACCCCGCATGACCAGCACGCGTCGGTGGCCGCGGACTGCCTGGAGCGTGGCGTCAACGTCATTGTGGAGAAGCCTTTGGCCCACACCTTGGCAGAAGGCCGGCGGCTGGTGGAGGCCGCCTCGGCAAGCCCGGCGAAAATCGCAGTGTGCTTCCAGAACCGGTACAACGCAACGGCGCAGGCCATGCACGCCCTGCTATCATCGGGCGAGCTGGGGGCTGTGGTGGGGGCCTCGGCAACGGTGATGTGGCAGCGCTCCGCCGAGTACTACGAAAACCGCCCCTGGCGGGGGACCTGGGCCAGCGGCGGAGGCGGGCTGATGATGAACCAGGCCATCCACACCGTAGACCTGCTCCAGTGGCTGGTGGGTGACGTTGTCACGGTCACGGGAAATGCTTCGACGCGATTCCTGGGCGGCACCATCGAAGTGGAAGACACCGCGGAATTCGTGGCGGTACATGCCAACGGTGCCCGGAGTGCGTTCTATGCCACCCTAGCCAATGCCTTCAACGCCCCGGTGGCACTCGACGTTGTCACCGAGAAAGCCGTCCTGAGCCTGAAGGGCGACCTCACTGTCAACCATAATGACGGGCGGGTGGACGTCATTCCGGAGCGCACGAGCGGCTCCGGGGGCCGGTCCTACTGGGGTGTATCCCACGAGCTGCTGATCAGCGACTTCTATGGCCGGCTGGACGAGGCGGAGCCGTTCTGGATCAGCCCCGCAGAGGCCGAAAAATCGCTGCGCATCATCAAGGATGTCTACCGGCAGAGCTACCCGGAATGGACTGGCAAAGTGTCGTGACCCATGGCTGTAGTGGCGTCTGGGCGGTAGCTGGAAGCAACCGGTTGCAACCAGCCCGCACATGCCCGGGCAACCCATTCCGGTATGAAAAAAGAAATACCGCAACATTTTTGACAATCGGTTGCCAAAAAAGCCATTAGTGCGTATTCTGAATCTCACAAGACGGGTGTGGTCCACGCCACATCTGCTTCATTTCGCAAGTCTCACGTTCCACGGATCCCAGGAGCCAACAATGAAGTTAGGTCCCAAGGCGGCAGCAGCCGCCCTCGTACTCAGCGCCTCGCTGGCGCTCACCGCATGTGGCGGGGGCGCCGGAGCGGGCTCAAACGCCGGCGCTTCTCCAACATCACTCACCCTGGGCACCCTCCGGGACATCACTTCCTGGGATCCTGCCCAGGCTCACGTCGGCCATGCCCTGCAGCCGTACCAGGCAGCGTATGACACCCTGATCCTGCGCGAACCGGACGGCAAGCTCAGTCCGATGCTGGCCACGGCGTGGAAGTACAACGACACCAACACCAAGCTCACCCTGGATCTCCGGACCGACGTCACCTTCAGCGACGGTGCCAAGTTCGACGCCGAAGCAGCCAAGGCCAACATGGACCACTTCAAGAAGGCCAACGGCCCGCAGATGGCCCAGCTCGCCTCGGTGCAGGACGTAGCCGTGGTGGACGCGGACACCATCGATATCAACCTCGCTACCCCGGATCCGGCACTGGAGTACTTCCTGAGCCAGGCCGCGGGCCTGATGGGAAGCCCCCAGTCACTGGGTACTGACGCCATCAAGACCGTTCCTGTGGGCTCCGGCCCGTACGTGATGGACAAGGCAGCCTCGGTGAAGGACTCGCAAACGGTCTTCACCGCCCGCGAGGGCTACTGGAACAAGGACCTCCAGAAGTACCAGAAGCTCACCCTCAAGATCCTCACCGATCCCACAGCCCGCACCAATGCGCTGGTTTCCGGCCAGATCGATGCCACCCTCCTGGATCCCAAGAACGGCAAGCAGGCCGAGGGCGCCAAGATGAAGCTCGAAACCAACCAGGTGGACTGGTCCGGCTTGCTCCTCCTGGACCGCGACGGCACCAGTAACCCCGCCCTGGCCAACCTGAAGGTCCGCCAGGCCATCAACCACGCGTTCGACCGCAAGACCATCCTGGATCAGGTCATGCTCGGCCAAGGAACTCCCACCTCGCAGCCGTTTGGCAAGGACAGCGGCGCTTGGACCGAAGAGCTGGAGAACTACTACAGCTACGATCCCGCCAAGGCCAAGCAACTCCTAAAGGAGTCCGGCTTCGAGGGCAACGTAACTCTGGACGTCCCTACCCTTCCGGGAGGTGAAACCCTTATCTCCGTTCTCCAGCAGCAGCTCGCGGACGTCGGCATTACCCTGAAGCCGGGCGCCGCGATCACCAACACGTTCACTGCGGACGTTGCGGCCCAGAAATACCACGCACTGTTTTACAACCTCTTCCAGGGCGAGCCCACGGTTGCGATTGACCAGATCGTCTCCACCAAGGCCCTGTACAACCCGTTCAAGAACACCACGCCGGAGCTCGAGGCCAAGATACAGGCTGTGCGCACCGGGGGCGAAGAGGCCGGCAAGCTGGCACAGGACGTCAACAAGTATGTAGTGGAACAGGCATGGTTCGCTCCGTTGTTCCGTGTGAACCAGATGTACTACCACAACGACAAGGTGAACGTCACTCCGCAGATCCAGCAGGCCGTTCCGTCCATCTACAACTACTCGCCTGCCAAGTAGGACTCCATGATCAAGTTCATTGCGAAAAGGCTAGGCAGCGGTCTGGTGGTGTTGTTCGTAGTCTCGGCACTCACCTTCACCTTGCTGTACACCTCCAGCGGCAGCATTGCCCGGAACATCCTGGGTGACCAGGCCACTCCGGAGCAGGTTGCCTTTAAGGAACAGGAGCTCGGACTCGACCAGCCCCTCGCGACCCGTTACTTCGCCTGGTTGGGCGACTCCCTCTCAGGAAACCTTGGAGCTTCGTGGTTCACCTCGGAACCGGTGGCCAACTCCCTGGCTACGCGTATCCCGGTGACCATGACGATGGTTTTCACCGCAATGATCCTGATCGCCATCTGCGCAGCACTGATCGGTGTTGCCGCAGCCGTCAAGCGCGGCTGGGTGGACAGGGTGGTCCAGGTGGGCGCGATCGTTGGCGACTCCATCCCGGGGTACGTGATCGGCGTGCTCCTTGTGACCCTCCTGGCCATCCAGCTGGGCCTCTTCCCGGCCACCAGCACCATCTCTCCTGGGGTGGGTCCAGAGGCCTGGGTTTACTCGATGACCCTTCCGGTCATTGCATTGCTTATCAACGGCGTGACCGGCGGCGCGCAGCAGATCCGCAGCGCCGTGATCAAGCAGCTCGAGCGCGACTACGTCCGGACACTTCGCAGCCGTGGCATCGGAGAGCGTGAAATCCTCTTCAAGCACGTGCTGCGCAGTGCCGCACCGGCAGGCTTGACCGTCTTGAGCCTGCAACTGATCGGAATGCTGGGCGGCGTGGTGATCATCGAGCAGATCTTCGCCCTTCCAGGTATGGGACCGCTCGCGGTCACCGCCACTGGCCAGTCCGATCTTCCCGTGGTCATGGGAGTGGTCATGTACACCGTGGTGGTGGTCATTGTGGTGAACCTCCTGGTGGACATCCTCAATGGTTGGCTCAACCCGAAAGTGCGTGTGTCATGAGCGATTCCGTAGAAACAGCGGCCGTAACGGCCGTCCCTGCCCCCGTTCCGACGGGGCAGAGTGGCACAGTGGTCCGTTCCACCGTGATGCGCCGCCTCCTCAGGAACCCGATGGGCATCGCCTCGCTGGTGATCCTGGGATCCATCGCCTTGCTGGCCATCTTGGCCCCGGTCCTGGCCCCGTTCGAGGAGAACTTCGCGAACATCACCAAGACCCTGGCACCGGCAGACTCTGTGAACATCCTGGGCACGGATAGCGCCGGACGCGACACCTGGAGCCGCCTGCTCTTCGGTGCCCAGCTCACGCTGTTGTCCGCACTGCTGTGTGCCGGTGTTGCCATCGCCATCGGCCTCCCAGCCGGCCTGATCGCCGGCTACTACGCCGGGAAGTTCGAGGCGGTCTCCAACTGGGTGGTCAGCATCCTCATGAGCCTGCCGGGCCTGATCGTGCTGCTCACCATCCGCGCAGCGTTCGGACCCTCGGTATGGATTTCGATGATCGCCTTCGGCGTCCTCATCAGCCCGTCCTACTTCCGCTTGACCCGCACCGCTGTCCAGTCGGTGCGCAACGAGCTTTATGTCGATGCAGCCCGGGTGTCCGGGCTCTCCGACTGGAGCATCATTGCCCGCCACATCTTCTCCGTGGTCCGCGCACCCATCATCATTCAGACCGCAGCCATTGCCGGCGTGGCCATTGCGATCCAGTCCGGACTTGAGTTCCTGGGACTCGGCGATCCCACCAAGGCAACCTGGGGCGTGATGCTCTCCGAGGGCTTCAAGAACGTCTACCTGACCCCCACGCTGCTCCTCTGGCCCGCCCTCGCCATGGCGCTCACTATCGGCGGCCTGGTGCTGCTCGGCAACGCCATCCGCGACGCCTTGGAAGACGGCGAAAAGGTCAAGCACCGCAAGAAAAGGGCCACGTCTTCGGCCACGGGAGCGAGCCCGACGGCGGCGCCCGCCACGGCGCGCCCGTCGCGTAAGTCCGTGGCCGCCGTCGATGCCGGAACTGAGCACCACCTCGTAAAGGTGACCAATCTCGGCGTCGGCTACCCGCAGGCCGACGGCTCCATCAAGAAGGTAGTGGACGATGTGTCCTTCCACGTGGACCGGGGCGAAATCCTCGGCATCGTGGGTGAATCCGGTTCAGGAAAGTCCCAGACGGCGTTCTCCATCCTGGGCCTGCTTCCGGACAATGCCCGCATTGTGGGCGGCGCCATTCAGTTCGATGGCAACTACACCGTTGCCCCGGGCGACGAACGCGTCAACCAGTCGCGGCTGTCCAAGCTGCGGGGCAAGCGCATCTCCTACATTCCGCAGGAGCCCATGAGCAACCTGGACCCCGCCTTCACCATCGGCTACCAGCTGGTCACGCCCATGGTGCGGGTATTGGGGATTTCCAAGGAGGAGGCCCGCAAGCGTGCGCTGAAGCTGCTGACCGACGTCGGGATCGTCAGCCCGGAGCGGACCTTCAGCGCGTACCCGCACGAAGTCTCGGGTGGCATGGCCCAGCGTGTGCTGATCGCCGGTGCCATCAGCTGTGAACCGGACCTGGTGATAGCCGATGAGCCCACCACCGCGTTGGACGTCACGGTGCAGGCCGACGTGCTGGACCTCCTGCGCGAGCTCCAGCAGCGCCTGAACATCGGCATCATCCTGGTGACGCACAACTTCGGTGTGGTGGCGGACCTTTGCGACCGCGTGGCTGTAATGCAGAACGGCCGGCTCGTGGAGGAAGGATCCGTCCGCGACATCCTCCGGAACCCGAAAGAGCGGTACACCCAGACTCTCCTGGCATCGATGCTCGAAGACAAAACCCCCCTGTCCATGCTTGTATCCAGCCAGAAGGAGCCGGTCGCATGAGCACCACGGAAAGCGCACCGCTTCTGACAGTGAACAACCTGGTTGTCGAATACCCGAGCAAGAAGTTCCGGGCAAAGCCGTTCAGGGCCCTGACGAACATCAACATCTCCATCGGCCAGGGCGAGACCCTTGGCTTGGTCGGGGAGTCCGGTTCCGGCAAGACCACCCTGGGCCGTGCGGTCCTGGGCCTGGCCCCGGTCACGGGCGGCAAAATCACTTTCGAAGGCAAGGACATCAGCCACGCCACCCGAAAGCAACGGCGAACCCTGAGCCGCGACCTCCAGGTGGTTTTCCAGGATCCGTACACTTCGCTTAACCCCGCCCTGGAGATCGGTGACATCCTCGCCGAGCCCCTCGGCGTGCAGGGCATGGAGCAGAGTGCCGCCAAGAAGCGCGTCAAGGAACTCCTGGACCAGGTGGGTCTGCCCGCGGATGCCATCCACCGCCTCCCGCGCGAGTTCAGCGGCGGCCAGCGCCAGCGCGTGGCCATCGCCCGGGCCCTGGCCCTCTCACCCAAGCTGATCGTCTGCGACGAGCCCGTCAGTGCACTGGACCTGTCCACCCAGGCGCGAGTGCTTGACCTGTTCCTGCAGATCCAGCGTGATACCGGGGTTTCCTACCTCTTCGTTTCCCACGATCTCGATGTGGTCCGCCACATCAGTCACCGCGTGGCGGTCATGTACCACGGCGAAATCGTCGAACAGGGACCAGCCGAGATCGTTACCCGCGACCCCGAGCACCCTTACACGCAGCGCCTCCTGCTGGCGTCCCCAGTACCCGATCCGGACCGGCAGGAACAGCGCCGGGCGGATCGTCACCGGCTGCTGGAAAGCCAGCGGCATCAGATTGAACAGGCCGGCGCCCTCGCCTAGCGGCGGACGCCGGACTTAACACACCAGGTACAACAACGGAGGAATAACGTGGCCAAAATAGGCGTGCAGGCGATGATGTTGAAGGACAGCTTCGCGGAGATCGGGCCGTTCGAAACGCTCCGCAAGGTCAGCGCGATCGGTTACAACGCCGTCGAAATCTCGCAGATCCCGATGACACCCGAAAATGTGGCCGAGCTGGACCGCTCCCGTAATGAACTGGGCATGGACATCGCGGCGTTGTCCGTCGCGATGGAAGCACCCAAGGGCCGTCCCGGCGATTCGCTCCAGGATCACTTCGACAAGATCGTGGACGACGCGAAGCGCCTCGACTCCAAGCTTCTTCGGATCGGCATGCTGCCGTTTCCGGCGATGCGGTCCATCGGTGCAGTCATTGACTTCGCCAAGCAGGCCAACGAATACGCCGAACGCCTGCAGGAACAGGGGCTCGGACTGTACTACCACAACCACCACATCGAGTTCGCGAAGTTCGACGGCAAATACATGCTGGACATCATCGCCGAGAACTCCCCGGCCATGGGCATGGAAATCGACGTGCACTGGGTCCAGCGCGGCGGCCTCGACCCGGTCCGGACGCTGCAGAAGTACGCCGGCCGGACGGCCATGGTGCACCTGAAGGACTACCGAATCGGTCAGTTGCCGGAATCAGCGTTCGGACTGCTCGATTCGGGGGACATCATGGGATTCATGAGCGAGTTCAAGAACGTCGTCCAGTTCGCCGAAGTGGGCGAAGGAAACCTCGATTTCCCCTCGATCATCGACGCCTCGCAGGCCGCCGGAGCCCAGTACATGCTGGTTGAACAGGACGAACTCTACGGCCGCACCGTCTGGGATGCACTGCAGACCTCCCACGACAACCTGGTGGCCATGGGCCACGCCCGCCTCTTCTAAGACTCCCCAGACTCAGCACCAAAGAATACGGAGATTTACACATGAGCAAGACAGTACGCCTCGGCATTATCGGCCTGGGTCAGCAGGGCGGCGCCTACGCCAAGTTCATCACGGACGGCATGGTTCCCAACATGGAGATCGGCGCCATTTGCGACACCGATCCTGCGAAGAAGGACGTTGCCTCGGCTACGTACCCCGATGTGCCCTTCTACGACGGCTACATCGCCATGCTGGAAAGCGGCGACGTAGACGCCGTCGTGACCTGCGTTCCGCACTTCCTGCACCCCGAAATGGGCATCGAGACCCTCAAACGCAACATCCACGCCCTCGTGGAGAAGCCGGCCGGCGTGTACACCAAGCAGGTCAAAGAGCTCAACGAGTTCGCCGCGAGCAAGCCCGAGCTGTCCTTCGCGATCATGTTCAACCAACGCAACAACCCGCTGTACCGGAAGCTCAAGGAGATCGTCGAGAACGGCGAGATCGGCAGCATCCGCCGCACCAACTGGATCATCACCAACTGGTGGCGTCCGCAGGGCTACTACAACTCCAGCGAATGGCGCGCCACGTGGGGCGGCGAAGGCGGCGGCGTCCTGGTCAACCAGGCACCGCACCAGCTGGACCTGTGGCAGTGGATCTGTGGAGTGCCGAAGTCCGTCTACTCGAAGGTTGCGTACGGCTTCCGTCGCGACATCGCCGTCGAGGACGAAGTAACTGCAGTGGTGGACTACGGCAACGGCGCCACCGGCGTTTTCGTCACTGCCACCCACGACATTGTGGGAACCGACCGCTTCGAGATCCTGGGCGACCAGGGCAAGATCGTGGTCGAAAACTCCAAAACAGCCACCGTCACGCGCCTGGTCAAGCCGGAGCGTGAACTCAGCGACGCCATGGATATGGACGATGTCCGCAAGCTCTTTATGGGCGAGCTGAATCCGGAACAGTACTACTCCACCGAGGTCATCGAGTTCGAATCCGTCTGGGGCGGCCAGCATGCCGGCGTCCTGGAGAACTTCGCGGCCAACATCCTGGACGGCACCCCGCTGCTGGCCCCGGGATCGGACGGCATCAACGGCGTCCGCCTGGCCAACGCCATCCACCTCTCCAGCTGGACCGGCACGGAAGTGGGCCTGGACTTCGACGAGGACGAGTTCCTCGCCGAGCTGAACAAGCGCATCGCGGACGAAGGCAAGTTCCCCGAGCGATCCTAGCCGGGCACTGCTAACCCGCAACCGGCAACCGCTGGCCAACTAGGCCCAACTAGGTCGCAGTTATTGTCGTTATGGGCGCTAGAAACGACATTAACTGCGACCCAGTTGGATTGTTCCTCGTTAGGATGGGGCGGTGACTGAACCCAAGACGCCGGAAGTTGCCGCAACAAGAGCGCCGGCCAAAAAGCACGCGCGGGACGGCAAGCCCAACGCCACTATCTACGACATTGCCAAGGTTGCCGGCGTCAATCCATCCACAGTTTCCCGTGCGCTCACCAAGCCGGGCCGGGTCAGCGCCAAGACGCAGAAACTCATTGAGGATGCCGCTGCCGAGCTGAATTACCAGGTCAACCCGTTCGCCCGGGCGCTCCCCACCGGCCGCACCAACACCTTCGGGCTGATCGTCGCGGACATCACCAACCCCACATTCTTCGACATCATCCGCGGAGCGGAGACCACCGCCACGCTGCGGGACTACACCCTGGTGCTGGCCGAATCCGCCGAGTCCGCCGTCACCGAGCTGACCGCCGCCCGCCGGATGATGGCCACCGTGGACGGCCTCATCCTTGCCAGCCCGCGCATGAACGACGACGACATCCGCAGGCTCGCCCGCGACAAACCGGTGGTAGTCATCAACCGCGAGGTCGACGGCGTGCCGTGCGTGGTTCCCGACGTAAACAAGGGCATCAGTGAGGCAGTCCGCAGCCTGGCCGCCAACGGGCACACAAAAGTTGCTTTTGTTGCCGGTCCGCCGCAGTCCTGGATGTCCGCCCGCCGCTGGGACGGCGTGCAGGCTGCCTGCGAATGGTCCCGGCTGGAGGCCGTACGGCTGGAATCCACCAAACCCACGGTCGACGGTGGCAGGCAGGTGGCGCGCGACGTCCGGGCCAGCGGCGCCACCGCGGTCCTGACCTACAACGACCTCCTGGCCATCGGCCTCATGCAGGAACTCCAGGCCGCCGGCATGGTGGTCCCGGACCAGATCAGCATCGTGGGCTTCGACGATATTTTCGGCGCCGACTTCACCACACCCCCGCTCACCACCGTGCGCTCACCGCTCGGGAAGTGCGGCGCGGGCGCTGCCACACTGCTGCTTGATCTCCTGCACGGCGCCGGGGAGCCTGCCGCGACGCTCCGCGTAGAAACTGAGCTGGTGCTGCGCGGCTCGAGCGGACGGCTCCTGCCCGCGGGCTAGCAACTCCCGACGTCCCACAGCGGCTGGTGACTCCCCGCGGCGGCTGGCGACGCGCAAACGGTCCGGCGATGTGCCACAGGTCCGGGGACGCCCGTATCCGCGCGGCCCTACGCCCTATCCGCGTCCTCGCGCACGAGCCGCGTCCGAGACCGGCCGCAACCCGGATGGCAATTCATGGCAACCGGTTGACAAAGCCTGCGACAGACGTGACCATTGATTTATGTCACAGTCGATTGCAGCCAACCCAGACCGGCTCCTGCCCGCGGATCCCGGAACGCGCAGTATTGCGCGCGACCTCCTGCAGCGCGTCCAGGACCTCCCCATCATTTCCCCGCACGGGCACGTTGACGCCGCAGTCATTGAGCACAACACCCCCTTCCCGGACCCGGCAGCGCTGCTGGTCAGCCCGGACCACTACGTCACCCGCCTGATCCACGCCAGCGGCGTCCCGCTGGACCGGCTGCGCGGTTCGAACACCTCGGAACCGGACTCCCGCACTGTGTGGCGCGAGTTCTGCAAGGCCTGGCCGCTGTTCGAGGGAACGGCCTCCGGCTATTGGCTCCGCACCCAGTTCGACAGCGTGTTCGGCCTCCAGCAGGAGATCAGCGCGGAGACTGCCGGTGCCAGCTACGACGCCATTTCGGCCAAGCTGCTGGAGCCGGGCTTCCGCCCCCGCCAGCTCTTCAAGGACTTCAACATCGAGGTGCTGGCCACCACGGACGACCCCCTGGACAGCCTCGCCAGCCACAAGGCGATCGCCGAGGACCCCACGTTCCACGGACGCGTCCTGCCCACCTTCCGCCCGGACGCCTACCTGAACATCGCGCACCCCGCCTGGTCCGCGAATGTGGACCGGCTCATCGCGGCAGCGGGCGACGGCGCCACCGGCTATGCCGGCTACATCAACGCCCTGGAAATCCGGCGTCGTTATTTCGTGGAACACGGCGCAGTTTCGGCCGACCACGGCGTCCGCACTCCCGCAACGCTGAAGCTCGACGCCGGCGATGCGGCGAAGCTGTTCGACCGGGCCCGCGCGGGCCAGGCCAGCCCGCAGGACCGCGAGGACTTCGAAGCCCACATGATGTACCAGATGGCGCGCATGTCCGTGGAGGACGGCCTGGTGATGACCATCCACCCGGGGTCGTACCGCAACCACCACGAACCCACTTTCAACGCCTACGGCGCGGACACCGGCCACGACATCCCGTTCGCCGTCAACTACACCGAGGCGATCCGCCCGCTGCTGCAGGACTTCGGCACCGCCAAGGACTTCCACCTGGTGCTCTTCACCCTGGACGAGACCGTGTTCTCCCGCGAACTCGCGCCGCTGGCAGGCTTCTATCCGTCCGTCTACCTCGGTGCGCCGTGGTGGTTCCTTGACGCGCCGGACGCCATGCTGCGCTTCCGCTCCGCCGTCACGGAGACGGCCGGCTTCTCCCGCTCGTCCGGCTTCATCGACGACACCCGCGCCTTCTGCTCCATCCCGGCCCGCCACGACGCTTCCCGCCGGATCGAGGCATCCTTCCTGGCCAGGCTCGTGGCGGAGCACCGGGTCAGCGAGGACCGCGCCCATGAACTGATCGTCGACCTTGTCGACGGCTCGCCACGAAGGGTCTTCAAACTGTGAGCACCGAACTGCAGAATGCTGAAGAGGCAGAACCCGCCGTGGAACTGCCCCAACTCAGCCGCCAGCTGCGCCCCTCCGCCAAGGGGCCCGTCCGGATCGTCCACCTGGGGCTGGGCGCCTTCCACCGCTCACACCAGGCCTGGTACACGCATCAGGCGTCCGATGCCGCGGACTGGGGCATCGCCGCCTTTACCGGCCGCCGCCCCGACGCCGCCCTGGCCCTGGCCGAACAGGACGGGCTGTTCACCGTGGTGGAACGCGCCGACGGCGGTGACTCGTTCACGGTGGTCAGCAGCATCGTGGAGGCCGTGGACGGCGCCGACGTGCAGCGGCTCGCGGACCTGGTTGCCGCTCCCACCACCGGCGTAGTCACCTTGACCATTACCGAAGCGGCCTACCGGCTCGGCTCCGACGGCCACCTCGGCCGGACCGCGTCCGACGTCGTTGCCGACCTTGCGCTGCTGGCATCAGGCAGCGGCAACCCGACGACGCCGGTGGGCCGGCTTGTGCTGGCCCTCGCCGCCCGCCGGGCTGCCGGGGCGGGACCGCTCGCCGTCGTCTGCTGTGACAACCTCTCCAACAATGGCACCGTGGCGCACAACGCCGTGGTGGGCATGGCCGGGGCGTGGGACGCAGGCCTGGCTGGTTGGATAGACGCCAACATCAGCTTCGTGAGCACCTCCGTTGACCGCATCACTCCGCGAACCACTGACGCGGACCTTGCCGCCGTCCAGGCCGCGTGCGGCTACCGCGACAATTCGCCCGTGGTGGCCGAGCCCTTCTCCAACTGGATACTCAGCGGGGAATTCCCGGGCGGACGGCCGCGCTGGGAGGACGCCGGTGCTGTGTTCGTGGCCGACATCGAGCCGTACGAGAACCGCAAACTCTGGCTCCTGAACGGCGCGCACTCCCTGCTCGCCTACGCGGGTCTGCTCCGCGGCCACACCACCGTGGCCCAGGCTTTGGCGGACCCGCTGTGCCTGCAGGCCGTTGAAAAGTTCTGGGACGAGGCGGAAGCCAACCTTTCCGGGCCGGAGGGAAACGCTGCGGAGCTGCAGATCCCGGCCTACCGCGCTGCCCTGCTGGCGCGCTTCAGCAACGCCCGGATTGCCCACCACCTCGCGCAGATCGCTATGGACGGCAGCACCAAGCTGCGGATGCGCGCCGTTCCGGTGCTGCAGGCCGAGCGTGCCGCGGGCAGGTCCGGCACTGCGGCAGCGCTCATGATTGCCGCCTGGATGGACTACAGCGCAGCCGCCGACGCGTTCCAGGATCCTCTCGCTGACCAGGTGGCCGCAGCCAACCGGCTCAGCGGTACGGAGCGCGTCCGTGCCCTGCTGGGCCTAGTGGATCGGGCGCTTGCCGGGGACGCCACCGTCGTCGAGCTGATAGAAGACCTATGCGGAACGTTCGGGGAGCCGGCTGCCTCCCCTTAACGTCCTCCGCGCATGCGCTGCTGCCCGGCTTCCAGATCCCGGAGGCCGGGCAGCTGTGTTTCATAAAACCTTCAGCCAACAGTTGGCAACCGCTTGCCAAATGATTGCCAAGTGACTAGGATTACAACACGAGCTATACCGGCTTCCCGGGGAATCGCACCCGTCGGCCGCCAAAGACTTTCCACAGCATCACCGCCCCAAGCATTTTTCACACGTTTTCGCCGGCTCCACGGGGGCGGCACCGGGTAAAGGAGCCCAATCATGAAAAAGCTGAGCAAGCTAAGCATCATCGGCTACGGCGCCGGGGATGCGGCCAACAATCTCGCCTTCACCACCGCCACCATGTTCTTGCTGGTGTACTACACGGACGTTGCGGGAATCTCGGCCGCCGCGGCAGGCACCCTGCTGCTGGTCGTCAGGATCTTTGACGCGTTCGCCGATGTCTTTGCCGGCCGCATGGTGGACCGCACCTTCAGTAGGCGCTTCGGGAAGTTCCGTCCATTCATCATGTTCGGCTCCATCCCCCTGCTGCTCCTGAGCGTTGCAACGTTCTCCGTCCCGCAGTTGGGCGAATCCGGAACCCTGCTCTACGCCTACGTTACGTACGCGGCCCTTGGCCTGGCCTACAGCCTGGTCAACATCCCCTACGGCTCCCTCGCCGGCGCCATGACCCAGGACCCAGGGGAGCGCGCCAAGCTGGGATCGGCCCGCATGGTGGGCGGCCTGCTGGTGGGTTCGGCCCTCGGCATCTTTGTGGCACCGCTCATCAAGCCGGGAGCTGACCTGCAGGGAACCTTCACCACCATCACCTTGGTATTCGTGGCCATCGGTGCCGCCCTCTACTTCTTCACAGTCCTGACCGCCAAGGAACGCGTCCACCGCGCCGTCCCGAACGTCTCGGTCAAGCAGAGTATGGAAACCCTGAAAGGCAACAAGCCCCTCCTGATGCTTTGCATCAGCTCCTTCTTCTTCCTCTCCGGCTACCTGGCACTGACATCGGTGCAGCTGTACTACCTTCGCGATGTCCTGGGACGCCTTGACCTGTACCCGGTGCTGTCCATCATCCAGCTGGTATTCACTTTCGTGCTGGCCGCGTTCATGCCCAAGCTGGTCCGGTCCATCGGCAAGAAGCGCGTCTACATCTACTCGTCGCTGCTCACCGTCATCGGTGGCGCCATCATCTTCTTCACCCCTGCCAGCCAGGTCTGGATCGGATTCTCCGGCCTCGTGATCAGCCTCGTGGGCGTCCTCGCTGTGAACATCGTAGTGTGGGCCCTGGAAGCGGACACCGTGGAATACGGCGAATGGAGGACGGGCATCCGCACCGAAGGAATCACGTACGCGCTCTTCTCGTTCACCCGCAAGACCGGGCAGGCCGTGGGCGGTGCCCTTGCCGCGTACGCCCTGGCTCTGGGCGGGTACAAGTCCGGTGCCGTGCAGACGGCGGACGCCGTGTTCGGTATCCAGCTCGCCGCCGGCGCCATCCCGGCCGTGCTCACCATCCTGGCCGTCCTGGTCATGTCCAAATACAAGCTGACGGATGCCATGCACGCCGAGATCCTCACCGAGATCCGGGCCCGCCGCGTGGACGGAGAGAACACCCAAAACGGTGCTCCCGGAAGCGAAGCGTCCAGCGCCGCCGACGCTTCGCCGGCCGCCAAGCCAATCGCTGCCAACTCCAACTAAGTTCCCTGACCAGCCTCGACCCAGCCCCGTTCGAAAGGAATAGCTGTGAAAATTATTGCCGCGGAAGTCTTCGTGACAAGCCCGTCCCGCAACTTCGTGACCCTGAGGATCACCACGGAAGACGGCGTGACCGGCATCGGTGATGCCACCCTGAACGGCAGGGAGCTGGCGGTGGCGGCGTATCTGAAGGAGCACGTGGCGCAGCTGCTCATCGGTAAGGATCCGCACCGGATCGAGGACACCTGGCAGTTCCTCTATCGGAGTGCCTACTGGCGCCGCGGTCCGGTGACGATGGCCGCCATCGCGGCCGTGGACATGGCCCTGTGGGACATTAAGGGCAAGATGGCCGGCATGCCTGTGTACCAGTTGCTGGGCGGCGCTTCCCGCAACGGCCTGCGGGCCTACGGTCACGCCTCGGGCGCGGACATTCCGGCATTGTTTGATTCCGTCCGGGAGCATCTGGAACTCGGCTACAAGTCGGTCCGGATCCAGACCGCCGTGCCCGGCATCAAGGCCTTGTACGGCGTCGCTGCCCAGGCGCAGGCCTCGGGCGAGCGTTACGACTACGAGCCCGCCGGCCGCGGCGCGTTCCCCGTGGAGGAGGACTGGGATACCCGTGCGTACCTGCGCCACCTGCCTTCGGTGTTCGAGGCGGTCCGGAACGAGTTCGGCCCGGAACTGCCCCTGCTGCATGACGGCCACCACCGGATGACTCCGATCCAGGCGGCCAAACTGGGCAAGGCGCTTGAGCCTTATGACCTGTTCTGGCTTGAGGACTGCACGCCGGCCGAGAACCAGGAGGGGCTTCGCCTGGTCCGCCAGCACACCACCACTCCGCTGGCCATCGGCGAAATCTTCAACACCGTGTTCGACTTCCAGACGCTGATCAAGGAACAGTTGATCGACTATGTCCGGGCAGCGTCCACGCACTTCGGCGGCATCTCCCCGTTGAAGAAGGTCATGGACTTCGCCGCGCAGTACCAGATCAAGTCCGGCTTCCATGGCCCCACCGACATCTCCCCGGTGGGGTTCGCCGCCCAGCTGCACGTTGGCCTGGCCATCCACAACTACGGCATTCAGGAATACATGCAGCACTCCGACGCCACGAACACGGTCTTCGAGCAGTCCATGACGTTTGTGGACGGATACCTGCACCCGGGCGACAAGCCCGGCATCGGCGTCGAATTCAACGAGGAAGCCGCCGCGACGTACCCGTACCAGCAGGCCTACCTGCCCTACAACCGGCTTGTGGACGGAACGGTGCACGACTGGTGACCACCGATGAACCAGTGTCCTCGAATGCAGTACCTGCTTCCCGCCGCATCGTTGTCATGGGTGTTTCCGGCTGCGGCAAAACCACCATCGGCGACCTCGTCGCCCGCCAACTGGGCGTGCCCTTCCTCGACGGCGACTCCCTCCACCCCGTGGAGAATGTCGCCAAGATGGCAGCCGGCACTCCACTGACGGATGAGGACCGCTGGCCGTGGCTTGCCACGGTGGGCGCTGAACTCGCCGCGGCCGGTAACAGGGGACTGGTCCTGGCCTGCTCGGCCCTGCGCCGCAGCTACCGTGACGCCATCCGGGCCCAGGCCCCGGACACCGTGTTCCTCCACCTGCATGGCAGCAAGGACGTTCTCGCAGCGCGAATTGAGGGGCGCTCCGGGCATTTCATGCCGCCCGCATTGCTGGAGTCACAGCTGGCAACCCTGGAACCACTCCAAGCGGACGAGGCAGGCGTGGTGGTGGACGTCGCAGAACCGGTTGACGCCGTGGTGACGGCGGCACTCGCCGGCATTTCCGCCGCACTCGCTGGCGGCGTCGCCCCGCCAGCCCCGCTTGCCCCGCCGGCACCGCTTGCCCCGCCGACCGGAACCGTAGGCACCCCCCTGCGCCAGTTCGACGTCGACCTCAAGGCGGCGCCGTTCAACCTCGACGACGACGCTATCGTCTGGATAGATTCCACTATTGATGCGATGACACTCGAGGAAAAGATCGGGCAGCTGTTCATCAACCACAACAACGACTACTCGCCGGAGTACCTTGACGGCGTCCTCGAGAACTACCACGTCGGGGGAATGCGTTACCGTCCAGGCCCGTCGGCCGCGGTGCAGGAACACATCCGGTATGCCCAGTCGAAAACCCGGGTGCCGCTGCTGATAGCGTCCAACCCGGAAATGGGCGGGGCCGGAAGCTGCGACGACGGAACCTTCGTGTGCACGCACCTGCAGGCGGGCTCGCACCCGGACAAGTCCATCGCGAGGCAAATGGGGCAAGTGGCCGGGGTGGAGACGGCGGCCCTTGGCTGCAACTGGGCGTTCGCCCCAATTGTGGACATCCACTACAACTGGCGGAACACGGTCATCTCCACCCGGTCCTTCGGCAACACCCCTGAGATTGTGGTGGAGCGGGCCAAGGAATACTTCGACGGCATCAGCGAATCGCCGACGGTCTGCGCCATCAAGCACTTCCCAGGCGACGGAATAGATGAGCGTGACCAGCACGTTGTGACGTCCTACAACACCCTCGGCTACGAGGAGTGGAACCGGACGTACGGGCACGTGTACCGGGAGATGATCGGCCACGGCGTGCAGTCCATCATGATCGGCCACATCGGGGCGCCGGAGCTTTCCCGGCATTTCCGCCCCGGCACTGCGGACAAAGAGATTCTGCCGGCGACCCTGGCGCCCGAACTGCTCCAGGACTTGCTGCGCGGCGAACTCGGCTTCAACGGGCTGATTCTCACGGACGCTTCGCAGATGATCGGCCTGACCCAGGCCATGAAGCGCAAGGACCTGGTTCCGGCCACCATCGCGGCCGGTTGCGACATGTTCCTGTTCTTCCGCAACCCTGCAGAGGACTTCCAGTACATGATGGAGGGCTACAAGACCGGCGTCATCAGCGAGCAGCGGCTGCAGGACGCCCTGCGCCGGATCCTGGCACTGAAGGCCAGCCTGGGCCTGCATGCCACGGCGCGGGAGGAACTGGTGCCGCCGGTTGAGGCGCTGGGTGTCATCGGCAGCGAAGCACACCGGGCCGTCGCTGCGGAGATTGCGGACAAGACCGTCACCCTGGTCAAGGACACGGCCAACAGCCTGCCCATCACACCGGAGACGCACAAACGCATCCGCCTGTACGGCATCTCGGCAGGCCCGGACTTCACGCGCGCGGACCCCCTGGCCTACCTTGACACGGTCAAGGACGAGCTGGAGAAGGCCGGATTCGAGGTGCACCTGTTCCGGACGGCGGAGCAGCGCGAAGCCGCGGGAGAGGCGGGCGTGAACTTCATGTCCATCATCTCCGAGGAAGCCACGGGCGACTACGCCGAGAAGTACGACGCCGCATTCGTCTTCGCCAACGTCAAAGGCTTTGCCCAGGAAGCAGCCATCCGGATCAAATGGTCGTCGCCGATGGCGGCGGAAATCCCGTGGTACGTCACCGAGGTGCCCACCGTCTTTGTCTCGCTGAACCAGCCCAACCACCTGATCGACGTGCCCATGGTCCGGACCGTCATCCACGCCCACGCCGGGTCGCGCGAGGCCATCCGGGCCACCATTGAGAAAATCCAGGGCAAGTCCGGCTTCCAGGGAACGTTCAACGACAACGTCTTCTGCGATTCCTTCGACACCCGGCTCTGACCCAGGGTCCGTATCGGCAGCGAAATCCCGGCGTAGCGTTAGGGCATGGAAAAGACTGGTTGTGTGGTGGCCGGTGGTGGCCCGGCGGGCATGATGCTGGGGCTCCTCCTTGCCCGGGCCGGAGTGCAGGTCACGGTGCTTGAGAAGCACGGCGACTTCCTGCGGGATTTCCGCGGCGACACCGTCCATGCATCCACCATCAGGCTGATTGACGAACTGGGATTGGGCGACAAATTCCGCAAGCTTCCGCAGAGCAGGCTGAACAACGTCGCCTTCCCCATCCCGGGCGTCGGCCTGGTCACCGTTGGTGATTTCGCTTCCCTAAAGCCGCCGTACAACTACATTGCGATGATGCCGCAGTGGGACTTCCTCAACTTCCTGGCCACCGAGGCGGCGCGCGAACCCACGTTCAGGCTCCTGATGGAGCATGAGGCCACGTCGATAATGTTCGACGGCGGACGCGTCACCGGCGTCCGCTACAGGACGCGTGGGGGTGCTGAAGGGGCGCTCCACGCGGACCTCGTGGTGGCCACGGACGGGCGCCATTCCGTGCTGCGCCGGGCCGCCGGCCTTCAGTCGAAGGAATATCCGGTCCCCTTCGACACCTGGTGGTTCAGGCTTCCGCGCCATGCTTCGGAAAAAGGCGCCGTGGCGGGCATCGTTCCGGCCTTTCGGGACCGCGAAGCCATGATCGCGCTGTTCCGTGACGACTACTACCAGATGGGGTACCTCGGTCCCAAGGGAGAAGACGCGCGGATCCGTTCCGAAGGGATTGAACGGTTCAGGGAACGGGTGGCCGCCCTGCGTCCTGACCTGGCTGACCGCGTGGGTTCGATCCGTTCGATCGATGACCTTCACTGGCTGGACGTGCGGCTGGACCGGCTGCGGCGCTGGTACGTGGACGGGCTGCTGTGCATCGGCGACGCCGCACATGCCATGTCCCCTGCCGGTGGTGTGGGCATCAACCTGGCCATCCAGGATGCCGTGGCGGCCGCAGCCCGGCTGGCCCCGGCGCTTCTCCGGGGGCACGTCGGGGTGGAGGACCTTGCTGCAGTGGAACGGCGGCGCCGGATGCCCACCATTGTTGTCCAGACCGTACAGCGCATCATGCACCGGGCAGTGTTCGTTCCACTGTTCGCCGGAAGGAGGACCGGGCCTCCGCCGGCCCTGCTGTTCTTGGTCCGGCACGCTCCGATAGTGCGGCGGGTCATGCCGCGGATCATCGCTTTCGGACCCCGGCCGGAGCACGCGCCCGGCTTCGCCCGCCGCGTTCCCTCGCCGGGGCGCAGTCACAAATACGGAAACCACTAAACTGGAGACCATGACTTCCCCTCTTGACGCTGCCGCTGCCCGTGCCCGCCTGCTGGAACTGATCAAGGAACTCGCCGTGGTCCGCGGCAAGGTGATCCTGTCCAGCGGTGCGGAGGCCGATTACTACATCGACCTGCGCCGCATCACGCTCCACCACGAGGCGTCCACGCTGGTGGGGCAGGTCATGCTGGCTCTGGCGGACGACGCCGGCATCGACTTTGAGTGCGCCGGTGGCCTGACCATGGGGGCAGACCCGGTGGGCACCGCAGTCATGCACGCCGCTGTGGACGCGGGGCGGAACGTGGATGCCTTTGTGGTCCGCAAGGCCCAGAAGTCCTACGGCATGGGCCGCCAGGTTGAGGGGCCCTCCGTTGACGGCCGCAAGGTCCTGGTGCTCGAGGACACCTCCACCACCGGCGGCTCGGCGCTGACCGCGGTTGAGGGTGTGCGGAAGGCCGGCGGGAACGTGGTGGCGGTAGCGGTGATCGTGGACCGGGACACCGGAGCCAAGGAAAAGATCGAGGCCGAGACCGGTGTGCCGTACCTGTTCGCCTTCGGCAAGGACGAGCTGGGACTCTCATAGCGACAGCCGGACCGGCACGCGGCCGGAGCTGCGCGGGCTGGACTAGGTTCTGGGGGTGACCTACTATTTGCGGTAACCCCCTTCAAAACCCTTGGAGAACGTGCATAATGCTCCCGCCAGAACAACCTTTGAGCACCGTCGAGCAAATCCAGAACCTCATTCTGGAAAGCGCGGATTTTGAGGACTTCGTTAACGAACTGGCCCGGTTCTCCGCCCACCAGATGGCGGGCGACGGTGACGACGCGCTGTGCGGCATCACGCTGCTCCGGGACCGCAAGGCTGCCACCATCGGCTGGAGCAGCGAGTCAGCCCGGGAAGTGGATGAAATCCAGTATTCGCTGTCGCAGGGCCCCTGCCTCACGGCGGCGGAGGACGAGCGCGAAGTCCATGTGCCGGACCTGTTCGAGGAGGACCGGTGGGGGCCGGACTACGCCAATGCAGTCGCGTCGCACGGGCTGCGGTCAGTGCTGTCGTTGCCCTTCAACCTGCAGGGGGAAGCGAGGGCTGCCCTGAACCTCTACTCGGACGTGCCGAACAAGTTCGACGAACGCGCGTCTGCCAAGGCGAGGGGCTACACCCGGGAAATCTCGCAGGCGCTGCGGCTTGCCGTCAGGTTTTCGCTCCATACGGACAGCGCCGCCAACCTGCGGGCCACGCTGGAGTCCCGGACCATCATCGACATCGCGGTGGGGATCGTTATGGCCCAGAACCGCTGCAGCCAGGACGCCGCGGTCAGGATCCTCACCGACGCGTCCAGCAACAGCAACACCAAGCTGCGCGACGTCGCTAAATCCCTGGTGGAATCGGTGGGCGGAACCGGCACCCGCACGCACTACGAGGAGCCGGACAAAAAGCAGGCCGGCTAGGCCTGGCCTGACACTGCGGCTTGTGCCGGAACTGCGGGGAGGATACGCTTGCTGAGGTTGAGCCGTCGGCCATAGACGCCCTCTTTTGGAGTACCTATGGACCGCAGACTGCATGCCCTCGTTAAGCTCGACGTCGTTACCGACGTTGTCAGGATAGAAGTCCGGGGGAGCCTCAACGAGGAATCGCGTCCGTGCCTCGTCCACATTGTCCGGCGCGTCCGGCGCATGGGGGTCAGATCCCATATCCGCGTTGACCTCACCGGCGCCACCTTCATCGAATCAACAGCGCTTGCAGGCCTCCGCAATGATCTCAATGCCATTGACGGCGCCGCGGTTCCAGGAACCGACGACGCAGGGGTTACGCTGGAACTGGCCGTCCGTACGCACGTGGAGTCCACGGCACCCGGCGCCGGCGAGCAGGCGTTGGCCATCACGGATGAGCCCATGGCTGGATTCTCGGACGAGCCCGACGCGGAGACCTCCGCAAGCTTCTGGGCCTTGGGCACCCGGCCACTGGCGGAGTTCTCCGACGACGAACTGCTGGCAGCCAGCGACTCGATCTTTGCGCTCCTGGACACCCCCGAAACGTTCGCCGGATCGGATCTGCTGGCCCGATACACCGATATCGGCCAGGAGATTTCGCGGCGGCGCCAGGCCGACGCCGCGTACGGGCCGGCGGCGCAGGAGCCCGCTGCCGGCTGACGGCCGATCCCGCGCAGGGACACCCGCCGCAGGGTTGCGGTGACGGCTTCGCCTGTGGCTACGGTAGAGGTGTGCTGCACAAGGGGACACCAGAGCCACGCGAACAGCCCGGGGCTGCTGAAGCCCGGCTGCTTGCCGAAGCCGCTGCGCTCAAGCGGTTCTCGCGCCGCAGTTTCCTGATAGGAGCAGGCGCGTCATCCCTCCTGGCCGCAGACATGCTCTTCACCCGCCGTGTCCAGTCAGAACGCCTGGTCAACAGAATCCTGACGATGCCCGATGACTTCGCCGACGCCTACTACCCCGAAGCCAGTTGGTTCCTGTTTCCCGGCTACAAGACCAGCTGGGAAGAAGCGCAGTGGATCCTGAACTCCCTCCGCGGTGCCCTGAATAGGCGCGGCCAGCTGGCCGCCGTCGGCTATTCCAACGGGGGGCTGAACATCGACGAACTGGTCATCGCCGTGATCGAGCATGTCCGGGCCAAGAAGCTCACCAAACTGTACTTCTACGGCCACAGCTTTGGCGGCATGGTGGCCACCCAGGTTGCCGCAAGGCTCCGCGACCTCCACGGCGTGGAGGTGGCTTTCATCCTGCTGGATTCCAGCCCCTACAACCGAAACGACGTGCTTGACCAGAGCTGGTTCGACAGCGTGGTCCTTCTTTACGAGAGCGGATTCCGCTTCCCGTCCATGCTTCGCGGCGGATATGAGCTGGGTGAGCGCGTCATCCACAAAGATGAACGGTCGTGGCGCCAGATCCTGGATCAGACGATGGAGCAGTTGTCCCCGATCGCGCCATCCAGCGTGCTGATCCAGTCCGAATCGGCATACATCTACCACTTTGACGGGACGCGGTTTGTGGACAAGCTGGGCGCAGCGAAGATGGCTTTCATCGGCAGCCCCAAGGACCAGACGGTTAACTACGAGTCAGCCCGCAGAAAGTGGGCGGCTGCGTTCAAATCCAACATGGTGTCCACGGACCTCCAGACTGCGGGTGCGCTGCCGGCACACGCCAGCCCGGGATGGAACCCGACGGTCTACCGGCCCATAGTGGAGCGGCTGATGAATGGCTTCTTCCCACTGCCCGGCGGAGGATCCAGGGTCACAGTTTTTTAGATCTGGTTCTTCAGGTCAGCGACGGAATTGAGGATCTGGTTGGGCCGGAACGGGTAGGACCCAATGTCCTCGCGCTGGGTGATTCCAGTCAGGACCAGGACAGTATGCAGGCCGGCTTCCATCCCGGCAATGATGTCTGTGTCCATCCGGTCCCCGATCATGGCCGTGGTTTCGGAGTGTGCATCGATCTGGTTCATCGCGGACCGAAACATCATGGGATTGGGCTTGCCCACAATGTACGGCTCACGGCCGGTGGCCTTGGTGATGAGCGCGGCGATGGCTCCTGTGGCAGGCATGGGGCCGTCCTTGGACGGGCCGGTGGCATCGGGATTGGTGGCGATGAAACGCGCCCCCGCCAGGATCAGCCGGATAGCCATGGTGATGGCCTCGAAGGAATACGTGCGGGTCTCGCCGAGCACCACAAAGTCAGGATCCTGGTCGGTGAGAATGAAGCCCGCCTCGTGCAGCGCCGTCGTCAATCCGGCCTCGCCGATGGTGTACGCGCGGTTACCGGAACCCGAGCCCATCACCTGGTTCTTGAGGAACTGGGCCGTGGCCAGCGCCGAGGTCCAGATGTTCTCCTCAGGGATCTCCAGGCCGGAGGCGCGCAGCCGGGCAGCAAGGTCGCGGGGGGTGAAGATGGAGTTGTTCGTCAGGACCAGGAAGCGCTTGGAGGTGTCCACCCAGCGTTGGATGAGTTCCGCCGCGCCGGGGACAGGCTGGTTTTCGTGGACCAGCACGCCGTCCATGTCCGTCAGCCAGCACTCGATCTCCCGGCCGCTCCGATATACCGCTGACGATTCCCTGACCTGGTCCGCTTTTGCCATGTTTCCTCCGCCGTGATGAATGCTCCAGTTGCCCAGTCTAGTGTTGAGGGGTGACTGACCACCCCCAGAACCCTGCCCTGCCCGTTCCCCCGCCCGAGGAGGAGCCGGAGCCCAAGGCGGAGGTCGGCGTCGGGCCCTGGGAAGGTGAACTGCCGGTGGGGGACCACTGGGACCCGGAACTCCTGGCCGATGGCGACCGCCGCAACGTGGTGGACCAGTACCGCTACTGGAAACACGACGCGATCGTCGCGGACCTTGATTCGAAGCGCCACAATTTCCACATCGCCATCGAAAACTGGCAGCACGACCTCAACATCGGAACCGTGGTGCGCACCGCGAATGCGTTCCTCGCCAAAGAAGTCCACATCATCGGACGACGGCGGTGGAACCGGCGCGGGGCCATGGTCACCGACCGCTACCAGCACGTCCGCCACCATCCCACCGTGGAGGATTTTGTGGCGTGGGCGCAGGGGGAGGGGCTGGCCATCATCGGCATCGACATCTTCCCCGACTCGGTACCGCTGGAAACCTACGAACTCCCCAAGGACTGCGTGCTGGTGTTTGGCCAGGAAGGCCCCGGGCTCACGCCCGAAGTGCACGACGCCGCACTCGCCACGTTATCCATAGAACAATTCGGCAGCACGCGCTCCATCAACGCTGCTTCCGCGGCCGCCATAGCGATGCACGCCTGGGTCCGCCGGCACGTGTTCAACCAGCACGTCTAGGCAAGTGTTACCGCTCCGCGTGACCCGAAACACGGCCTCCGGACAGAAATGGCTAGGATAGTTCCTAGCCGACGAGGTTCGCTCCAGGAATCAGAACCCGCAGACGAAATTCACTTTAGGAGTCAGCATGCCCATTGCAACCCCAGAGATCTACTCCGAGATGATCGACCGCGCAAAGACGGGCGGCTTCGCGTACCCTGCCGTCAACGTCACCTCCTCGCAGACGCTGAACGCGGCCCTGCGCGGTTTTGCCGACGCCGAGTCCGACGGCATCGTCCAGGTTTCCACCGGCGGCGCTGCCTACTGGTCGGGCGCCTCCACCAAGGACATGGTGGCCGGTTCCCTGGGCTTCGCCGCATTCGCCCGCGAAGTTGCCAAGAACTACAACGTCAACATCGCGCTGCACACGGATCACTGCCCCAAGGACAAGCTGGACGGCTTTGTCCTGCCGCTGCTGGACGCTTCCGAGGCTGAGGTCAAGGCCGGACGCAACCCGTTGTTCAATTCGCACATGTGGGATGGTTCCGCCGAGACGCTGCAGGAAAACCTGCGCATCGCCCGTGAGCTGCTGGAGCGCACCGCCGCCGCCAAAATGATCCTCGAAGTAGAGATCGGAACCGTGGGCGGCGAGGAAGACGGCGTCGAAAACGCCATCAACGACAAGCTCTACACCACGGTGGAAGACGCCCTGGCCACGATCGAAGCCCTCGGTGCAGGCGAGAACGGCCGCTACATCACTGCCCTGACTTTCGGCAACGTGCACGGCGTCTACAAGCCGGGCGGCGTGAAGCTGCGCCCGGAGATCCTCAAGGACATCCAGGCTCAGGTCGGTGCCAAGATCGGCAAGGAAAACCCGTTCGATCTGGTCTTCCACGGCGGCTCCGGGTCCTCTGACCAGGAAATCGCCGACGCCGTATCCTACGGAACCATCAAGATGAACATCGACACCGACACCCAGTACGCCTACACGCGTCCCGTGGTGGACCACATGTTCAAGAACTACGACGGCGTGCTGAAGGTTGACGGCGAGGTCGGCAACAAGAAGCTGTACGACCCCCGCGTCTGGGGCGCTTCCGCCGAAGCCGGCCTGGCCGCCCGCGTGGTTGAGGCAGCCAAGCAGCTCGGCTCGCTCGGCAAGACGTTCTAGCATGTCCGACGAGTTCCGCAAGAACCTGATGGGCCCCGAGCCCACACTCCTGCCGGCCGAGACTGAGGTCTACGAGCAGCTGGAGGCCGGCCAGGAAGCACTCGATCTGGTGGAGAAGCACCCCACGTCCTCGCTCCTGTGGGCCGTACTCGCGGAGGAGGCGTGGGCTGAGGGCCGCACCATCGATTCCTACGCCTACTCGCGCGTGGGCTACCACCGCGGGCTGGACTCGCTGCGCCGCAACGGCTGGCGCGGCGTGGGTCCCATCCCGTGGGAGCACGAACCCAACCGTGGCTTCCTGCGGGCCCTTTATTCGCTGGGCCGTGCGTCGGCGGCCATCGGCGAGGCCGACGAGCCGGAACGCATCGAGAAGTTCCTCAACGATTCGGACCCGGCAGCGAAAGCAGCCATCGAAGCCAAATAACTCCATGGGCCCACGCCCGCAGGGTTCCCTGGCCGAGCTTGCGAGGCGAGGGTGCGGGTGGGGAACGACGGCGGGCGGTCACCTTTGAAGAAAAGGTGACCGCCCGCCGTCGAACTTAAGCGGAGCGTTGGTCAGCTGGGCTTCGTCAGGCCTGTCCGGGCCATGGCATCCGCGTAGGCCACGTGCATTTCCTCAAGGTACTGTTCCTGCCGGGCCGGAGTTCCGGCAAACGCGCGACCGCTGAGGGAGCGGACCTTGTAGGTCTTCAGGCCCCGGCGCCAGAGCAGCGGAACCTCGGTCTTCAGCAGCAGGTTGGCCAGGCGGTTGGCCTCGGTACCATGCGCCACGATCACCGATGCGCGCGGGACAACGGCCAGGAACTTGAGCAGGGGCTTGAGCCCGGCAGCGATCTGGTCCGGAGTGAACTTTCCGTTCGGCTCGCCCGGCGTGTGCCAAGGGTGGACATTCCACGGCATCACAAACTCGGGACGCAGGCCCAGCTTCCACTGGACGCCCAGCATACGGGCGGCGGCGTCGTCGTCGCCCGGGGTGATGAATCCTGACTTATCCGCTTCGCCGATGTTTGAATACAGGCTGATGATGCGGCACTCGTCCACGTCGTGCATGGGGTCAACGTAGGGGACTTCGGTGTGCGGCTTGACGCTCTGCAGGGAATCGCACAGCTCGTTGACGGCTGCGACGTTGGGTTCGTAACGGCGGCTGAGGAGCTGCTCGCGGAAAGATTCAGGTGCCAGGGCTGTCATGTAGTGCTATGTCTCCTGCGGGGCTCGGCGGTGCTGCCAATCCGGAAAATGGAGCACCGTGGGCGCGGCAAGTCCGGGATGGTTTGAAATGTGGTGGACCGATTCCTATGCGGTCCTTATCAGTTTAGCAAGCCCCACGAAATGCGGTGCCTGCCTCCTGCCCCGGATGGTTCGGAGGCAGGAGGCAGAGGCACCGCAGGCGGTTCAGTTACTACCAGAGACGCTTGGTGGCGCGACGCGCGCCTTCGCCCAGGGCCTCCAGTTTGGCGACGGCGATCTGCGGATGGACGCGGCCGCCCAGTCCGCAGTCGGTGGAGGCGATGACGCCTTCCCTGCCGACCAATTCTGCAAACCGGACAATCCTGTCAGCCACCAAATCCGGGTGCTCCACTACGTTGGTTGCGTGCGAGACGACGCCGGGGATGATCACCTTGCCCTCGGGCACCTTGGTGTCCTCCCAGACGCGCCACTCGTGCTCGTGCCGGACGTTGGCGGCTTCGAAGGAGTAGCCGCCGGCGTTGACCTGCAAGACGGCTCCGATGATGTCCGCCAGCGGGATGTCAGTGGTGTGCGGTCCGTGCCACGATCCCCAGCAGACGTGCAGGCGGATCTGGTCCTGGGGCAGGTCGCGGAGAGCCCAGTTTGTGGCCTCCACGCGGAGCTGGATGAAGTTGAGGTAGTCCTCGAGGCTGGGCTCGGGGTTGATCTGGTCCCAGCTTTCGGCAAGCGACGGGTCATCGAGTTGGACCGTCAGGCCGGCGTCGATAATCGCCTTGTATTCTTCGCGCATGGCGTCGGCGCAGGCGTAGACCAGTTCTTCATCGGATTTGTAGTAGCTATTGGCCACGCGGGCACACGATCCCGGCGAGAGTGAGGCCACAAAGCCGTCCGTGAGGCCGGCCGCCGCCAGGCCTGTCTTGAGGTTGGCGATATCCGAGGCGACCAGGTCTTGGCCCGTGTACGTCAGCGGTCCGGCAATCCTGGGCTGTGTCACGCTCTTGCGGTGGGCCAGGATGCCGGAGGAGGGATCGTTGTAGGCGTCGTTGAACTTCTGCCTGTCCCGGCGGTCCGGGAAGGATGTCAGCACGATGTTGCCGGGCGAGGAACGGTGTATCTCGGAGTCAGCCCAGCGGTCCACGTTGGTGGGTTCCAGCCCGCCAAGGCGGGAGAAGGAGTAGTTCCACCACGCGCCGTAGTCCACCGAGTTGGACATTGTGTGCCCGTACTCGCCGTCATTGGGGATGTCGATGCCAAGGTCCTTTTGCCGCCGGACCACGTCCACCACTGAGGTTTCCAGGAGGTCCAGGAACTCGGGTGTGATGCCGTCTGTCTCTTTGGCCGCGTTGGCAGCAATGAGCTCGGGCGTCCGGGGCAGGGAACCTGCGTGCGTGACGCGAATGTGGTCTGTGTTCAAGGACATGCTGGAACTTTCTCTCGGCCGCTCCGAATGGTCCCTCTCACTTAATTCCATCCCTGCACGTGGGAGCAAGTCATCCTTGCTATGTGTCGGCGGATGGCGTGTCCTGAGGTCCGCTGTACGACCGGACCAGGAGCGGCTGTCCGCCCATCGGGCCCAACGAGTGGAGGCCCATCGGGCCCAACGAGTGGAGTAAGTCCCCCATCCGCTAAACTTGGGTGGTAAGAGCCCCGAACTCTTGCATGGCTGGCCGCCTCGCGGATCCAGCCACGCTGTTGCCTTCGGGGCATTCTCATGAACGGCGCTGACTTCCGGTGCACCACCTTGGCGAATCAGGCAGGGTGGGCAAGCCGGAACACGGCCCGAACGAATGGGGGAGGATCCCATGCCAGCAATCGTGATCGTAGGAGCCCAGTGGGGCGACGAAGGAAAAGGCAAGGCCACTGACCTTCTGGGCGGCCGTGTTGACTATGTCGTCAAGCCGAACGGCGGCAACAACGCCGGGCACACCGTCGTCGTAGGCGGTGAGAAGTACGAACTCAAGCTCCTTCCGGCAGGCATCCTCAGTCCCAATGCGGTTCCCATCATCGGAAACGGCTGCGTGGTGAACCTCGAGGCCCTGTTTCAGGAAATCGACGGACTCCAGGCCCGCGGCGCGGACACCTCCAAGCTGCGCGTCTCGGCCAATGCCCACCTGGTGGCGCCCTACCACCAGGTCCTGGATAAGGTCACGGAGCGCTTCCTGGGCAGCCGCGCCATCGGCACCACCGGCCGTGGCATCGGCCCGGCCTACATGGACAAGGTGGCCCGCCTCGGCATCCGCGTCCAGGACGTGTTCGACGAATCGATCCTGCGCCAAAAGGTTGAAGGCTCCCTCCGCCAGAAGAACGAACTCCTGGTCAAGGTCTACAACCGCCGCGACATCGAGGTGGACGAGATCGTGGATTACTTCCTCTCATTCGCCGAACGCCTCCGCCCGCTGGTCATCGACAGCACCCTGGTCCTGAACAAGGCGCTGGACGAGGGAAAGGTGGTGCTGATGGAGGGCGGCCAGGCTACCTTCCTGGACGTGGACCACGGCACGTACCCGTTCGTCACGTCCTCCAATCCCACGGCAGGCGGCGCCTCCGTTGGTTCCGGCATCGGGCCCACACGCATTTCGCGCTCCATCGGCATCATCAAGGCCTACACCACGAGAGTCGGCGCCGGCCCGTTTCCCACTGAACTGTTCGACGAAATGGGCATGTACCTGCAGAAAACGGGCGGCGAGTTCGGCGTCAATACCGGCCGGCCGCGCCGGTGCGGCTGGTACGACGCCGTCCTGGCCCGCCACGCATCCCGCGTCAACGGCTTCACGGACTACTTCGTCACCAAGCTGGACGTGCTCACCGGCATCGAGCAGATCCCGGTGTGCGTGGCCTATGACGTCGATGGTGTCCGGCACGACGAAATGCCCATGACGCAGACGGAATTCCACCACGCCAAGCCCATCTTCGAGTACTTCGAGGGATGGACCGAGGACATCACCGGCGCACGTACCCTGGAGGACCTGCCAGAGAATGCCCGCAACTATGTGATGGCCCTGGAAAAGCTCTCCGGCACGCGCTTCTCGGCCATCGGCGTGGGCCCGGACCGCGACCAGACCATTGTGGTCAACGACCTCATCAAGGACTAGGACCACCTGAAATACGACGGCGGCGGGTCACCCGGAAGGGCGGCCCGCCGCCGTCGTTGCATCCTTTTTACGCAGGGTTAACCCGTCCGGTCTTGTGAGCCACACGCGCTGGCGACAGACTCGTTTACACATGTTGAATCAACTACACATGGTGACTCAACGGATCGTTCGACCAGACCCGCGGGAGAAGGACGCAGAGGTGCGTCGAGGCCTGCTCGGTGGTGAAGATGTTGCCGGACAGGAGCCCGCAGACCGGAGGGATTGTTATGGCCGGGATGTTTGAAGTCTTTATGGATGTGGACTCGCATTTCAGATTCCAACTCAAGGCGGCGGACGGAACCGTGATGGCGGTTTCGGCGGCCTACGAGGACAAGTCCGCTGCCGTGGCCGGGATCGCCGCCGTCCGCGAGTGCGCCGGTATGGGGCTGATCACCGACCTTTGCCCAGCCGGCAAACAGGATCTTCCCTCCTCACCTGATCCAGACCCGTTTCCGCAGGCCTGTGATGACCAGCGCATACCGGCTAACAGCCTGCGGGTCTTCGCCCTCCCCAAAGCAATATGCCGGTCCGCAGCCACGGCCCGTTGGACCGGCGCGGCATAAGCGCCGCGTCTCACAGCCCGTCCAAAGCCGCGCAGCCACGGCCAAAAATCCCGTCCAAAAATAAAGTCCAAAAAGTTTGTGCCAGAGCGTAACCCTTGGGGCGTCCGGAGCGATTACCCCTATGAAGCGCCGGGCTGGAACTTGTCCCCCATCACGTTCCAGCCCGGCTCTTTTTATGCCCGGCAGGCCTCGCGGGCTGCAGGGTTTTTGGAGCGGGGACGGATGCCGTTGGTTCGGACAGCCTGGTTACCGTGGGTAAAGTTAGCTGGGCAAGGGCATTCCGCGAAGGCGTAACTGGCCCTAGACTTAGCAAGCAAAGTCCCCCTCACCGAAAGCCCTACGTCCGTGACCGATGCGCTGACAGACGATGTGTTGCGGGCCGGTGCCCGCAATCCAGAGCTCTTCAGCCTCGTGTACCGAACATATGCGTCACAGGTCCTGGGCTATCTCACAGCCCGCGGAGTGGAAGATCCGGAGGCGGTCATGCAGGAAGTGTTCCTCGCCATTCTTCCCAAGCTGGATACCGTCAGCGGCGGAATCCCTGGCCTGCGAACCTTTATCTTTTCGGTGGCGCATGCCCGCTTGGTGGACGATCACAGACGGCAAAGCCGCACCCCTGTGCAGCTGTCCTTTGAGGCGGAAATGGACCAGCGGGAGGACTCCTCCGCCGAGGCAGAGGCCCTGCAGCGTTTCTCGCCGAAGGAAGTCCTGGACCTCCTGCAAGGCCTGCCCGACGAGCAGAGGGAAGTGCTGACACTGCGCCTCATCGGCGGACTCACCGTTGACCAGGTTGCCGCGGTAATGGGAAAGAGCCCCGGCTCCGTCAAACAGCTCCAGCGCCGTGCTTTGACCAAACTCCGTGAGCAGTCCGCAGTAAAGGAATATGTGGCGCCATGACTTTCAACGCCAATTATCTGGGCAAGACCGTGGATGAGATGCTGCTCGACGCTGGCCAGGCGCAGGCCACCGAGCTCCGCGCCGCCCTGCTGTCCTTGGGAACCTTGGCGTGCCTGCCGGTGCCCACCCCCAACGCCCAACTGGCTGCCTTGATGGCTGGCACGCATGAGCTTGGACGACAGCGCTGGCTGCGCAAACACCGGGCCGCCGTTGTTGGCCTGGCTGTCGTTGCAGGCATGGGTTTTGGTGTCACCGGCGTTGCTGCCAGCGCATCAGGCCAGGGCCGGCAGACCAGCATGTCCGTCCAGCACATGTTAGAGGGCTGGGCTCCCTCCTGGACCATCGCGGGGGGTCCATCAGCCAGCACCGCCGGCTTACTGCCGGCCCCCCAACCGACGGCGCAGCATGAGCCCGCGCCCGCCGTTCAGTCCATGCCGGCGCTGCCGGAACAGCCATTGACAGGGGCAGTGCAGGATCAGGCAGCTGCGGAGGCGGGAGTCACGGCCAAAAAGGACGACGGCGGTGCTGCCGCCAAGGATCCGGACAGCGCTGCCGGCACAGCGGCAGAGTCCAGGAAGGCAACCGAGTCCCAGACTGAGGAGGACGCTGTCAAAACGCAGAAAAACGGTGCGGTGGAGCTGGGAAGAGTACAGAATCAGCTGCGCCGGACCCTGGCTGAAAGCGCCGAGAGAACATTGAAGGGCGCCATGACAGTGCCGGCTACCGCAGCCAAGACCAGGGCCGGCAAGGCCGATCCCGGTGCAAGCTGGCTGAAGAAGTTCAGCCGGTAGGCGCAGGCTAGGCTTGGTTTATGGGCCACACCAATGATCCTGCAGTCGTTGAACGCCTCATGCGCACCAAGGGGCGCTGGGCCATCGTGGGCCTGACGTCCAATGAATGGCGGGCGGCCTACGACACCTCGCTGTTCATCAGGGACCAGTTGGGCATGGAGATCATCCCCGTCAACCTGCCTGGGGACGCGGTGCACGGCGAAACCGGCTACCGCGCCCTTGCCGACATTCCGGCGGACAAGCAGCCCCTCGACGTCGTTGACTGCTTCGTGAACTCCCAGAAAGTCGGGGCCGTGGTTGACCAGGCCATCGCCGTCGGCGCCAAAGCGGTGTGGCTGCAGCTCGGCGTGATTGACGAGGCCGCCGCAGAGCGCGCCAAGGCCGCCGGCCTGGACGTGGTGATGAATGTCTGTCCGGCGCAACAGGCCTGGAAGTACAACCTCTAATCAGTGCTCAACAAGTTCAACGCTTCATCAGCTGCGGGTAGTGGCGCTCTGTCACATCCGGATGGGCGCGCATCCTGCCCTTGAGCATGTTGAGCCCAAACGAAGCGAGCATCGGGTTGGACGGGTCGTCGGAGATGCCGCGGGCCTGGGCCTTCAGCTCCGGTGGCAACGGCACCGGCTCAATTACCGCATCGAGACGGGGCGACCAGAAGAACGGCACAGAGTACCGGTCCACTCCGGGGGCAGGTGCCTGGACCCGGTGGATGGTGGCGGCCAGGTAGCCCTCGGTGGCAACCTCCAGCATCTCGCCAAGGTTGACAACCAGCGCGCCAGGAATGGGCTGCACGGACGCCCATTCGTCTGCTCCAGGCGGCAGCACCTCCAGGCCGCCCACCGCGTCCTGCAGGAGGAGGGTCACAAAACCGTAGTCCGCGTGGGAGCCGACACCCTGGTCTCCGGCCGCCTCCACCACACCGCCGACGTAATGGACCAGCTTGCCCATCCAGGCGGGTGTGTCCCGGAACGGTTCGTCAAAGTAGTCCTCCGGCAGTTGGAGGGATACTGCGATGCCGCGGAGCAGCTCGCTCCCCACCCTGGACATCAGCCCTGCCCAGGCCATCGCGGCAGGCTCCAGCTCCGGCAGGGCCTCATCCGGCCACATGTTGTGGCCCTGGAGGAGCCAGTATGGCTGATCCCGGGGATACTCCCGGACCGGTTCACGGTCCGGAGAGTAGTCGATCTGCTCCCGCGCGTCCGCCCTGCCCTGGGTGACTTCGGTGCCCATCCGTGTGTAGCCACGGAAATGGGGTGACAGCCGGTTGTCCAGCTTCATCCGTTCTGCGAGGGGCAGGTCGAAGAAACGCTTGATGGTTGCCAGGAGACCCTCTGCCTGTCCGGGTGAGGCGCCGTAGCCTGTGAGCTGGAAGAAGCCCACCCGGTGGGTGGCATCACGGAGCTGCTCAATAAAATCCGGACTGAAGGTTCCGTCTGGCTGGCGTGCGCTGCTCAGGTCCAGAACAGGTATGGTCCCCCGGTCATGTGCCATGCTCGCAGACTAGCACCGCCCGCGAAGGCTTTGTAGGCTCGCTGCATGGACACAGCTCAACTCAGGAAAATCTGCCTGTCGTTTCCGGGGGCCTTTGAGGATTTCCCGTTCGGACCTGAGACCTCTGTGTTCAAGGTCCGTGCCCACGTGGCCGGCGGTGCCAGGCATGAGGCCAAGATGTTCGCGGCATCCGCCATGGACCCAGACGACTGGTCCGTGAGCCTGAAGTGCGAGCCCGCCCTGGCCGAGCAGCTCCGCGCCGCCAACCCGGAGATCACGGGCGCCTGGCACATGAATAAGACCCACTGGAACGGCGTGCGCCTTGACGGTACCCTGCCGGATGCCATGGTCCGGGACATGGTGGAGGATTCCTACGACCTGGTGGTTGCCAGCCTGAGCCGCAGGCAGCGGGAGCAGCTTGGCTGGGCCGGGCTGTCCGGTTCCCAGGGCGGTTCCGTTGACTAAAAAACGCCTGGCGGCGGGCGAACTGAACTACCCGGGCATCGGTTCCACCGAGCATGGCCAGCCGCCGGAAGGATACCCCCGCCTTGTCTCTCAGACGTACCTCGGTGACGGTCTGGCGGTCTACCGGCGGGTGGCCCGGGGAATCCTCACGTGGGAGCTGCAGCGGCGGTCCGGGCTGCGCATCCGGACCGAGTCCGACGGCGTTCTCTCCGGTGCCCGGGTGGTGAGCGGATTCGGCGTCGGGCCTTTCCGCCTCAATGCCCCGTGTGAGGTGGTGTGGGTGCGCCGGCCGGCTCCGGGCGGAGGTCCGCAGTCAGCCGGCTTCGGCTACGGCACGTTGCCCGGTCACCCAGAGCGCGGCGAGGAGGCGTTCGAGGTGGAGATTGACTCACAAGGGAGGGTGTTTTTGAAGATCACGGCTTTCAGCAGGCACTCCAACTGGTTTTACACGATGGGCGGCGTGCTGGCCCGGACGGCGCAGAGGCACATCACTTCCCGATACATTGAAGGGGCACGCCAACTTGCCGACGGTGAAAGCTGATCAGGAGAACGTACATGCTGGACCAAAAGACCCTTGACCGGTTGTGGGAATTCAAGGATCCGAAGCTGTCCGAGCAACGGTTCCGGGACGCGATGGCAGACCACCAATATGACGCTGACGAAAAGGCGGAACTCGCAACACAGCTGGGGCGGGCCATCGGCCTGCAGGGCCGCTTCGACGAGGCCGATGCCCTGCTGGACTTGATCGACGCGGAGGAACCCACCGTTGGCATCCGTGTCCTGCTGGAGCGGGGGCGGGTCCTGAACTCAAGCGGCCACGCTGCCATGGCCGTGCCCTTGTTCGAGCAGGCGGCCGAGCTCGGCGATCACCTCGGCGAGGAGTTCCTCGCCGTGGACGCGCTGCACATGCTTGCCATCGCCGACTCCGCGCATGCGGAACTCTGGACTCGGAGCGCGCTGGAGTATGCGTCCACCGCTCATGATCCGAGTACCCGGCGCTGGATGGTGGCGCTGCACAACAACCTGGGCTGGGAGCTGCACGGTGCCCGCCGGTTTGCCGAGGCGCTGGTGGAGTTCCAGCTGGCCGAACAATGGGCCGAACGGGCGGGAACACCGGTGCAGCAACAGCATGCGCGTGAGGCCATCCAAGGGTGCGAACAGGCCCTGGCCGCCGGGTGAACAGAGACCCTGGACCATCCCGATGGGTAGCATGAGGACATGTGGATCGGCTGGATCGAATTCGACATCCTGTTAGGCGACGTCCAGAGCCTGAAGGAGAAACGCTCCGTCATCAGGCCGCTGCTCGCCGAGGTAAAGCGCCGCTACGACGTCTCCGTGGCAGAGGTGGGGGACCACGAGCAGTATCGGCGCTCCCAGGTGGGGGCCGGCCTTGTGGCAGCAGACCGGGCGCATGTCGTGGAGGTGCTGACCGCCGTCGAACGTTTTATGGCTGCCCGGCCGGAGTTTGAACTCCTCAGCACGAGGCAGCGGGAACTTCACAGTGAAGACTGACTGCAGCTCTTCGTTCCTCGGGGTGGCTCCTACCAGGCCGCTTCCCAGGTGATCTCCGCCAGCCTGGCCTGACCCTGCAGGCTTGGATGGAAGTAATCGATGGTGCTCACGTCGTCTGTGGTGAACTGATATTCATACACAGCTCCACCGTCGCTACGGCAAGTGCCGGCGTACGCCGCACATGTGTTGGAGAGGATCGCGTTGAAGGCGACTTCCCTCCGCACCACCTGCTGGCGCGCCTCCTCGGTGTTGGACCTGGCAAGCATGGACTGGCACATTTCCGCAGCCGACCAGACGGACTGCGCAGTGGCATTTGTGTGCAGAACAGCCCACAACTGATGGATGTCCGGGATGCTGCTGACAAAGACCTGTGGCCTGGGGCGCATCTGGTCCAAGATAGCCAACGCCTGCTTCAGATTTGCCGCGAAATGGGCCTCGGAAGTCATTGTTTCCACTGACGGGGTGCAAAGGTCGTTGGCTCCCACGAGGATGGTGATGTAGGCCGCCTTCTGACTGGCGGCAAGGGCAGCCTGGGCTGGAAGGTCTGCCACCTTGGCGCCGCTCTGGGAGTCGTTGTGATTCCTTCCAGAGATTCCAGGCTGCAGGCGGAGCAGCCGTTCATAGTGGCTCTTCACGCCGTCGTCCTTGCCATCCCCGGTGGACCAGGATTGGGCAGGGTGGTTGCCTTCCGCGCAGCAGGCATTGGTGGCCTGCGTCATGGAGTCGCCCAGGGCGGCCATGCTGCGGGGGTAGGCAGCTGTTGGTGTTGGTGCCGCAGAGACCAGGATGAAGAACAACACCGCTGGGAAACTCAGGAATCTTGCGACCTTGCCCATAATCAAAATGTTAAAACGAAAATCCGCGGCCGTTCCGGGGCTTCGCATCCCGGCTCAGGGATGCGGAGGTCCGGAACCGCCGCGGATTCGGTGCGGTCCTAGCCGAAGTATTTCGGCAGGGTGGCCTCATGGGCTTCGCGGAGGGCGTCAAGGGACAGGGTCTCGACGCCGTTGATCGCCAGCTGGCCGCTGGCCGCGTCCACCACACCGATCCGCAGGTGTTCGAAGCCGCGGGCGGTGCACATGTCCTTGAATCGGACCTCCTCGGACCGGGGGACGCCCACAATGGCGCGGCCCTGGGTCTCGGAGAACAGTGCCGTGAACAGGTCCACACCGTCGCGGTCCATGACGTCCTGCAGCGCGATCCGTGCGCCCACGCCATAGCGCAGCGAGGACTCCACCAGGGCTGCTGCGAGGCCGCCTTCGGAGAGGTCGTGCGCCGAATCCACCATGCCGTCCCGGGACGCGTTGATCAGGATCTCACCTAGGGCGCGCTCGGCGGCAAGGTCAACCTTTGGCGGCAGCCCACCGAGGTGACCGCGCAGGTTCGACCATTCCGAACCGTCCAGTTCGGCCGCCGTCGTGCCCAGCAGGTAGATTGCCTGGCCGTCCTCGCGCCAGCCCGACGGCGTGCGGCGGGCGACGTCGTCGAACTTGCCCAGGACCGCCACCACCGGGGAGGGGTGAATGGGCGTGGTCCCGGTCTGGTTGTACAGGGAGACGTTGCCGCCGGTGACCGGGATACCCAGCACCATGCAGGCGTCGGACAGGCCGCGGATGGCCTCGGCAAGCTGCCACATGACGTCCGGGTCCTCGGGGGAGCCGAAGTTCAGGCAGTCGCTGACGGCCATCGGCACCGCGCCGGAGGTGGCCACGTTGCGGTAGGCCTCGGCCAGGGCCAACTGCGCACCGTGGTACGGATCGAGGTAGGTGTACCGGCCGTTGGCGTCGGTGGCCAGGGCCACGCCCAAGCCGGTTTCCTCGTCAACCCGGACCACGCCGGCATCGTCCGGCATAGCCATAGCTGTGTTGCCGCCGACGTAGCGGTCGTACTGGTTGGTGATCCAGGACTTGTCGCACATGTTCGGTGAGGAGATGAGCTCGGTGACCGCAGCTGCCAGTTCAGCGGGGGCGGAAGGGCGGCCCGCATCCTGGACGGAACCGGTGAAGGCATCGGCCTGGACGGAGTCCTGCCATTCGGGGCGCGCGTACGGGCGGTCGTAGACCGGACCGTCGTGGGCCACGGTCCGCGGATCCACGTCGACGATGACCTCGCCGTCCCACGTGATGATCAGGCGACCGGTATCAGTCACCTCGCCCAGCCAGGAGTACTCCACGGCCCACTTGTCCATGACCGCTTCGAAAGCAGCAACGTTCTCCGGGGTGACCACTGCCATCATGCGTTCCTGCGACTCGGACATCAGGATTTCGCCGGGGGTCAGGGTGGGGTCCCGCAGCAGGCAAGAGGTCAGTTCAACTTCCATGCCGCCGTCGCCGTTGGAAGCGAGCTCGGACGTGGCGCAGGAGATACCTGCGGCGCCCAGGTCCTGGATGCCCTCAACCAGTGAACCCTTGAACAGCTCCAGGCAGCACTCGATCAGGACTTTTTCGGCGAACGGGTCGCCCACCTGGACGGCGGGGCGCTTTGACGGCTTGGTGTCGTCGAAGGACTCGGAGGCCAGCACGGAGGCGCCGCCGATTCCGTCGCCACCGGTGCGGGCGCCGAACAGCACCACCTTGTTGCCCTTGCCGGAGGCGTTGGCGAGGCGGATGTCCTCGTGGCGCATCACGCCGACGGCCAGCGCGTTGACCAGCGGGTTGCCCTGGTACACGGAATCGAAGACCATTTCTCCGCCGATGTTGGGCAGGCCCAGGGAGTTTCCGTAGCCGCCGATTCCGGCAACTGCGCCGTGCATGACGCGGGCGGTGTCCGGGTGGTCAATGGCGCCGAAACGCAGCGGATCCATCACGGCCACCGGGCGGGCGCCCATGGAGATGATGTCGCGGACAATACCGCCGATGCCGGTGGCGGCGCCCTGGTAGGGCTCCACGAACGACGGCGAGTTGTGGGATTCGATCTTGAACGTCACGGCCCAGCCGTCGCCCAGGTTGGTCACGCCGGCGTTTTCGCCGATGCCCACCAGCATGTCCTTCTTCATCTCGTCGGTCACCTTTTCGCCAAACTGGCGCAGGTGGTTCTTCGAGGACTTGTAGGAGCAGTGCTCGCTCCACATCACCGAATACATGGCGAGCTCGGCACCGGTGGGACGGCGGCCCAGGACCTTGACAACCTCGTCGAACTCGTTCTGCTTCAGGCCCAGTTCGGCCCAGGGGAGTTCGGTGTCCGGGGTCTTGGCAGCGTTCTCGACGGTGTCGATGTTGAACTTCTTGCCGACGGTTTCAGCTGAGGTGGTCACTTGGCGCCTCCCACAATCTTGTTCAGTACGGAGGTGAAGAAGCCCAGCCCGTCAGTATCGGACCCGCCGATGCCATCCAGCGATTCCGGACCATAGCCAACCTCCACGGCGTGCTCAGGGTGCGGCATGAGGCCCACGACGTTCCCGGCGGAGTTGGAGATGCCGGCGATGTCGCGGCGTGAGCCGTTCGGGTTGAAGCCGACGTAGCGGAATACGACACGGCCTTCGGCCTCAAGTGCGTCCAGGGTCTTCTCGTCGGCGATGTACTGGCCGTCCTGGTTCTTCAGCGGCACGGTAATTTCCTGGCCGGCCTCGTAGTCGAGCGTCCAGGCGGTGTTGCTGTTTTCCACCCGCAGCACCTGGTCGCGGCACATGAACTTCAGGTGGTCGTTCTTGATCATGGAGCCGGGGAGCAGGTGCGATTCGGTCAGGATCTGGAAGCCATTGCAGATGCCCAGCACGGGCAGCTTGGCGTCGGAGTTCGCGGCATCGATGATCTTGGCCATGAGCGGGGCGAAACGGGCAATGGCGCCGGCGCGGAGGTAGTCACCGTAGGAGAAGCCGCCGGGAATCACGACGGCGTCCACGTCGCCCAAGGCTGTGTCGGCGTGCCATAGCTCCACGGGGGTGGCGCCGGCGAGCCGGACTGCGCGGGCGGCGTCGCGGTCGTCAAGGGTGCCGGGGAAGGTGACGACGCCGATCCGGGCGCCGGCTAAGCGCGGCTCCGCGGCGACGGCGATGGCCTCGCCAATCAAAGGAAGTTCAGTCATCTCAGGCCTCGACGACCTCGACGTTGACGACGTCTTCGATCACGGGGTTGGACAGCAGGGTCTCTGCGGCTTCGCGGGCCTGGGCCAGGATATCCTCGGTCACCTCGCCGTCGACGGTCAGTTCAAAGCGCTTGCCCTGGCGGACAGAGCTAAAGCTGGTGAAGCCCAGACGAGGGAGTGCACCCACGATGGCCTTCCCCTGCGGGTCCAGAATCTCGGGCTTGGGCATGACGTCAACAACGATCCGGGGCATCCGGCAACTCCTGTGCGTGAGCATTGGGTAAGGGCGCAGCGGAGTGGTGCCGTCTCACGCCGTTCCGAAGTGATTGGGGACATGCCTTTTAAACTTTGTGGACGGGCGCTCCGCGAGCTTGCTAGCCCATTCTACCGGCCGGAGCGCCCCACCCTGTATTCGGCGGGGCAGGCCGCGGTCATGGAGATCGGAGCCGGCTTGAACGCCCGGAAACGGCGGCGGCTCTGGCCCTGTGCACGCAGCGTCACTAGGATTGCTAGATGGCTGATAATTCGAAATCCGTGCTGTTGCAAGTTGTTGCCGTGGCCGTTTTCGCCGGGCTGGGCCGGATGGTGCTGCAGAAGATTAAGGCGGACCGTGCCGCCAGGGAAAACCGGGTAGCGGGCCCTGTGGATGAAAAGACCCGGCAGTGGATCAGCGAGGTTGTCCGGACACCGCGCGAGTAGGTTCCACCCATCGCAACACTAACCTCGAGGCTGGCGTTCCCTGGGCGGACGCCCCCCGTTTCTTGCGTCCCGTCATCGCGTCGGTTGGGCAGGCGCGAAGGATCGGACCATTGCTTACAGCGAGCGATGTGACAGAAAAGATCATGAGCATTCTGCTCTATGTCATATTAATCTATCAGTCTGTACTGTTTGAATCGGCTGGTCTCGCCGTATTACAAGACCTGTAATACCGCAAGCCGCTTTCCAGCCGTTTCAGGCCGGCAACGTGGCCGGGCCCGTACCTCATGAAAGGTGTAGTCGCTCGTGAAATCAACTGGAAAGAGCCCCATGCGGGGCCGGGGGTTCCGCAAAGCGACGGCGTTGGCCGTGGGTTTGCCGCTCCTCCTTACCTCGCTGGCGCTGAGCCCCGCTACCGCGGAGCCCGCCGGGCCAAATACGGCTACAGCAGCAAAGAACGTCAATCCGTACGACTACCAGGCCGGCCGTTACATTGTGGTCCTGGCCGAAAAGCCTGCGGCCACATACGACGGCGGCACTCCAGGCCTCGCGGCTACCAAGCCCGGGAGCGGCCGCAAGCTGGACGGTGAACGCCCCGAGGTCCAGAAATACCAGGCCCACCTTGAGAAGAAGCAGAACGACGTTGCCAGCGCCGGGAGCATCCAGATCAAGCGCAAGTTCACTGCAGCCATCAACGGATTCTCAGCCGATCTCACCGCCGCACAGGCCGTGAAGCTCGCCAAGGACCCGGCCGTCCTGGTGGTTGCCCCGGACACGGAGAATGCCCCGGACTACTCCACCACGGACTTCCTCAAGCTCAGCGGGCCCAACGGCAGCTGGAATACGACGTTCGGCGGCCAGGAGAACGCCGGCAAGGGCGTTGTTGTCGGCGTTATCGACTCCGGGTACACCCCGTCCAACCCGTTCTTCGCCGGTGATGAAGTCCGGCCCCTCGCCGGCCCAGCCCAGGTGGGGGTGCCCTACCGCGCCGCGGACGGGAAGATCGCCATGCTGAAGTCCGACGGCGATACGTTCGTTGGCGACTGCCAGAAGGGCCAAGACACCGGGGCTGCCTTCGATGGGAGTGCCTGCAACTCCAAGGTGCTGAGTGCCCGCTACTTCGCCGATGATTTCATCAGGGACGTGGCGCCGGAGAACCGCGCAGCCGAGGAGCTCATCTCGCCCGTTGATGTGGGCGGCCACGGCACCCATACCGCCAGCACCGCGGCGGGCAAAGCGAATGTCAGGGCCAACCTTGGCGCAACCGACATGGGCGTCACCAGCGGGGTGGCCCCGGCGGCAAAGCTTTCCGTCTACAAGGTGTGCTGGGAAGACAAGAACCCGGCCTCGGGCGGTTGCTACAGCTCTGCATCCGTGGCGGCAATCAACCAGGCCATCCTTGACGGCGTGGACGTACTGAACTATTCCATCTCCGGCACACCTTCCACCACCACCGATCCGGTGGCGCTGGCGTTCCTTTCGGCAGCGTCGGCAGGTGTTTTTGTCGCCGCGTCGGCAGGCAACTTAGGTCCCACCGCCAGTACCGTCAACCACGGCGCACCGTGGTTGACCACCGTGGCCGCCAGTTCCTTCTCAACGGAGCTGCAGGGAACCGTGGAATTCGAGGACGGCAGCAAGTTCCGTGGCGCCAGCCTCATGGCCAATCCCGTTCCCGCCAGCAACGTTGTCCTGGCGGCAAATGCGGCCGCGGCCGGTGCGGCCAACCCGGAGCTCTGCGCTCCGAACGCGCTGGACTCCGCCAAGGTGACCGGCAGAATCGTGGTCTGCGACCGCGGTGTTGTTGACCGGGTTGCCAAGAGTGCCGAGGTCCAGAGGGCGGGTGGCATCGGCATGATCCTGGTCAACCTGGAGACGTCTTCTGAGGACCTTGATCAGCATTCCGTCCCCACAGTGCATGTGAATCCGCCGGCGACGCAGCAGATCAAGGACAAGATCACGGCGAATCCAGACATCAAGGCTGCGTTGGTCAACAAGGACACCACCGGGCTGCCGGCTGCACCACAGCCGCAGATTGCGGGGTTTTCTTCCCGCGGACCTCTCCTCGCCACTGGCTCGGACCTGCTGAAGCCTGATGTTGCCGCGCCTGGCGTAGCTGTGCTGGCAGGCGTGTCGCCCATCAGTTCGGGCGGTGACCAGTTCGGCATCATGTCCGGAACGTCCATGGCCGCGCCGCATGTCGCGGGCTTTGGTGCCCTGCTGCTCGGCAAGAACCCCGTCTGGTCCCCGGCCACCGTCAAGTCAGCCATGATGACCACTGCCACTGACGTTAAGAAGGCGGACGGAAGCCGGAACGGAGATGTATTCGCCACCGGCGCCGGCCAGGTGGACGTTGCCAGGGCGGTGAATCCCGGCCTGGCCTACGACAACACCGAGGAAGATTACCTGAAGTTCATCCAGGGGACTGGCCTGGACCTTGGTATTCCGGATCTCGGAACCACCGCGCCGCGCGACATGAACCTTGCCTCATTTGCGCTGGGCGCGCTTACGGGCACGATCGAGGTCACGCGAACCGTCACGGCCCTGACACCCGGGGTCTACCGCGCCCAGGCCAAGGTTCCCGGCGTCAAGGTGACGGTCACGCCGTCGGTCCTTGACTTCAGCGCCGCGGGTGAAAAGCGTACTTTCAAGGTCAGATTCGAAAACGCCAGTGCGGCGCTGGGACAGTTCGCCATGGGCAGCCTGGTCTGGGAGGGTGCCGGGAAGAAGGTGGCATCGCCCATCGCCGTCCGTCCGCAGTCCGTGGTGGCCCCGGCGAACGTGGCATTCACCTCGGACGTCGGATCGGGTCAGGGTGGCATTCCGGTGGTCTCCGGCACGAACGTGCCGGTCCGCATCACACTGGACGGGCTGTCAAAGGCTGATTCCTCAGCCATTGAACTGGTGCCAGGGCCTTTGGCCCTTGAAACGGACGCCTCGAACTACGCCAAGGAAGTAACCGTTCCGGCAGGATCTCCGTTGGCCAAATTCTCCGTCTTGTCCGCAGACGAGGCGGCAGACTTCGACATGGTGGTCTTCACGCCGGCAGGCCAGGTGCTGCTGGCACAAACGGCTTCCGCCAGCGAGTCCATTTCCGTGCCGAACCCTGCGCCGGGTGTGTACGCCATCGTCGTGAATCTGTACGCGAGTCCCAACGACCAGCCCACCAAGGCATCGGTGGACGCCGCAGTGCTGGGGGCGAATGTTGGAAATGCCACGGTGACCCCGAACCCGCTGCGGCTTGGAAACGGCCAGTCGGGGGTCGTGACGCTGAACTGGAAGGATCTCGCTGAAGGTTCATACATTGGCCGGGTGACCTTCGCCGGCTCGAGCACGCCTACGTTCGTCTCGGTGGTAGTTGCCCCGGGGGGCGGTGTTGTGGTTCCCGCGGATGAACAGGCTGCCGGCCCGTCAGACACCGGCAAGAAGGACCAGGTCACCAGGGAGAAGAAAAAGCAGGAGCTCCCCGGGTCGTCAGGGAACATGAACATGGATCTCTAAACGTACCCAGGAGTAAGCACAGCGCCGCCGGATCCGGGAGGAGCCGGTGGCGCTGTGATTAATCCTACTGAGTCCCGATCCTGCTGACTCCGCGCAGCGGAAGCCCTAAGTGTCGCCCCGGGAACCAGGAGTTCCTCCCAGCAGCGCTGCCATGGCATTCCACCGTGCGATCTCGCAGCCATCCGTGCGCCGGAATGCCGTATTGACGTTCCGGCCGTGAAAAGCCCCGGTCACCACGGCGACCTGCGGGCCACCGTACTGCTGGGTGCACAGCCTGGGCGGACCAGGCTTTGGAAAGAAGATATCCTCGCCGGACCGCTCAAGGGCTGCCAGCGCAGCCTCTGGATCCGGCAGGCTGGAGGCAACTCCGGGCCTGTCGTCCACGGCCACCAACCGGAAGACGTGTTCGGCGCCACCGGGCTCTTCCGTCAGCCTGATAGTCAGGTCAACCTGGGCTAATTCGTCGCTGCGCCCTGTCATGCGGGCCCGCCCGAAGCCCTTAGTCCCGCTCCCGGAGGTGCCACCGCGGGTGTGAGCGGCGTCAGCGCCTGTGCCAAACGCCCGCGGAGCGCAGCTGCTTCGATTGCGAAGACCCGCTGGTGTTCAACGTAGGCCGCTTTCCCCTCGGAGGTTTCGATCCGGATGGCCGGGTATCCCCACTCCGCCAGGTCGTAGGGGGAGGCCTGCATGTCCATGGCCCGGATCCGCCAGGAGAGCTCGAAGCAGTCCATGACCAGCTCACTGGGAAGTGCAGGCAGCAGCTTGTACGCCCACTTGTAAAGGTCCATGTTCGCGTGCAGGCACCCCGGTTGTTCCATGTCGCCCTGGTTGTCCCGGCTGGGCGTCAGCTCATTGAGGGGCACAGCGTCCGGCGTGTAGAAGCGGAAGGCGTCAAAGTGCGAGCACCGGATCCGGTTGTCCTCCACCACCTTGTCCGTGCCGGCGGATCCCAGCCTCAGGCTCAGGTACTCGTGGCGCCGGTCGAACTTGTCCTGGCGGTAGACCATGGCCCACTCGTGCAGTCCGAAGCAGCCGAACTGGGCGGGCCGGGCTGCCGTTCCGCGGAGAATGATCCCGGCGAAGGCGACAGCCTGGTGCCTGTCCTCCAGGAAGGCGCGGCGGTCAAAGGTGACCGCCCTGCTCCCGGCCGGCAGTCCTACGGCGGCGAGTTCGCCGTCGTCGAGCATTCTGTAGTGCTTCCAAGCGCTGCGGGCAACAGCGGACGCACCCGCCAGGACGACGCCGGCGCCCGGGTGCCAGCGCAGCAGCTGGCCGGGCTTTTGGGTGTAGTACGTGAAAAGGAAGTCCTCAACGGGGTGCTTCCTGCCGGCCGAGCGGCGGGCAAGGTAGGGATCGGAATAGCGGCGGACGCGTTGCTGATGCGCTGCTTCGCGCTCTTTCCAGTCGCTGGCCGCCAGCAGGCTAAGCTGCTCCACCGCTGGCACCAAGGATGTCCTGGGCTGCGTTCCAGGCGCTGATCTCGCAGCCGTTCGTGCGGGCGAAGGTGGCATCCACGGGAGTTTCGTCCACGATTCCGGTGACGGTGGCCTTTTGCGGTCCGCCATATTGTTCGGTGCAGGCCTGGGCCGTGCCCTTGGTGGACGGGCTCAACAGCGCGGCGTTGTTCTTGAGGGCGGTGCAGGCCGCTTCCGCGGTAGGGTGCTTGCTTTCGGCTGCCGGGACGCCGTTCTGGCAGACCAGCGTGTAGTTCTCTGTGGTCTCAGTTTCGGATGGCGTGACCATGATGGCCAGCTCGGCGTTGCCGGCTCCCGGTCCAGCTGACGGTGCGGGGGGTGATGACGGCGCAGGGGCCGGGGCGGACGTTTCGGTGTCCGGGGCAGGAGTGTCGGACGCACTCGGTGTGCCGGGCGAGCTTGCAGCAGGGGTGCTGGGTGAAGGACCGTTGGTGTCCGGGCCTGCGGTACATGACGACATCAGTGCCGCCGCCACCAGCAGCGCCATCATCTGGAACAGCAATTTACGCACGCGCCCTGGCCTCCTTGATTGCTGCCATTCTACCGCTGCACTTCCTGTTTCCGGCCTGCGTCTCCGGCGGTGGAAGCGATAAGGGCCATCATGGAGGCATGGAGCTCGGCGACCTGTTCGCGGGTGAGGCCCAGCCGCTCCATCATGGTGCCCGGGACGGCGAGTGCCTGCTGCCGCAGCGCGACGCCAGAGGCGGTCAGGTCCACGGCAAGGGCGCGCTCGTTTCCGTCCATCCGGTGCCGGGTGATGAGACCTGCGCCTTCAAGCCGCCGGAGCAGTGGGGAGATGGTCGCCGGCTCCTGGGCCAGGGCCTCACTGATGTTGCGCACGGTGCGGGGGCTGGACTCCCAGAGGGAGAGCATCACCAGATACTGAGGATGGGTCAGTCCAAGCCTCTCCAGGACGGGCTTGTATGCGCCCACCACGCTGCGCGATGCAACAGTGAGGGCGAAGCAGAGCTGGTGCTCCAGCAGCAGGTCGTTGTCCTGCTCCGGCGTCGCCTCGGACCTGGTCGTCATCAGGGGCCTCCAATAGTTAGTGCACTAATTATTAGCGTACACTTGTCTCAGGAATTCGTTCTCTCGAAGGAGTCAATTCAATGGGCAAGGGCAACCCGGCCGGTAAGGGCAACGCCTCTCAGCGGTTCATGCGGGCAACAGGCAGGCTCAGGGCCATTTTCGGCCCGGCCAACCGCAGTTCCCTGGTGCACGACATGACCGAGGAGAACCGGAAACTGCTTGCGCAGCGCGAAGCTGAGAGTCAGCAGTGGGAAACCCTGCACCGCCCGGACGGCAGCACCTATGTGGTGCCCAGGAATCCGGACGACCAGTCCCTCCGCTGAACGCCGGCTGCTGCGTCCATCGGGGGGCCTTTTTTGTCCCTCCAGGCGTAAAATAAGGGCACTGGCCCCCTATAGGGACAGTGCACTTTAGCCCGGACGTGGGAAGGGGGTGGAGATTATGGCACATGCACTCACCCGCTTTATGAAGGCGACTGACCGGCTCCGTTTTGTCTTTGGCCCGGCAACACGCCTGGATACGGACGTGCCGGTAGTACACAAGCACGATGAGTTTGAGCAGGCCTCCGATGAGGATCTTGCCCGCTTCGAAGTGGAGACCGATTCCGAGGGCCACCACTACGCAGTCCGCCGCGAAGACCTCAAGTAAGGCACGCACCGGAGATTATGGCAAGAAAGCCGCCCCGCACAATGTGTGGGGCGGCTTTTGTCATGCCTATGGCTGCATTTTTAGCGCCCGCTGCCGCCGTACACCGTGGCTTCGCTCTCGCTGTCCAGTCCGAAAGCCTTGTGGATGGCGCGGACGGCGTCGTCGAGCAGGTCGGCGTGGGTAACCACGGAGATGCGGATCTCCGAGGTGGAGATCATGTTGATGTTGATCCCTGCGGCAGACAGGGCAGCGAAGAAGCGCGCGGAAACACCCGGGTGGGACCGCATGCCTGCGCCAATGAGGGACAGCTTGCCGATCTGCTCGTTGTACTCGATATTCTCGAAGCCGATTTCCGGCTGCGCCGTCTTCAGCGCCTTCAGCGCGTCAGCACCCTCAACGATGGGCAGCGTGAAGGAGATATCCGTCCGGCCGGTGCCGTGGGTGGAGACGTTCTGGACGATCATGTCGATGTTCGAGTGTGCGTCGGCTATGACCTGGAAGATCGCGGCGGCCTTGCCGGGAATGTCCGGCACGCCTACTACGGTGACCTTGGCTTCGGAACGGTCGTGTGCAACGCCGGAGATGATTGGCTGCTCCAAGGCAACTCCCTCTTGTGTGGTGATCTTGTCTTCGGCGCTGGGGATGACCCACGTGCCTTCATGCTGGCTGAATGAGGACCGGACGTGCAGCGGCACGCCGAACCTGCGCGCGTACTCAACGCAGCGCAGGTGAAGGATCTTGGCACCCGAGGCGGCCAGTTCAAGCATTTCCTCGCTGGAGATGGTGTCGATCTTCTGGGCGGAAGGCACCACGCGGGGGTCCGCGGTGTAGATGCCGTCAACATCGGTATAGATCTCGCAGACGTCCGCGTCCAGCGCCGCGGCCAGGGCAACGGCGGTGGTGTCCGAGCCGCCGCGGCCCAGTGTGGTGATCTCATTGGTGGTGCGGCTCATGCCCTGGAAGCCAGCCACAATCGCGATGTGGCCCTTGTCCAGTGATGTCCGGATGCGGTGTGGATCGACGTCGATGATCCGGGCCTTGCCATGGATGCCGTCCGTGATCATGCCGGCCTGGGATCCGGTGAAGGATTGGGCCGAGGCGCCGAATTTGTTGATGGCCATGGCCAGCAGGGCCATCGAGATGCGCTCGCCGGCGGATAGGAGCATGTCCATCTCGCGGGCTGGCGCGGAGTCCGTCACCTGGGCGGCCAGGTCCAGCAGTTCGTCAGTGGTGTCGCCCATGGCCGAGACCACCACAACAACCTCGTTGCCGGCCTGCTGGGCGTCCACCACGCGCTTGGCCACCCGTTTGATACCCTCGGCGTCCGCCACGGACGAGCCACCAAACTTCTGCACAATAAGCTGTTTGGTCACGGCAGTGCCGACGGGCTGCTCCTGCGGCCGCGTTGCGGTGTGCACTTCGGTAGTGGGCGTACTCATGCGCGTACCTTCGCTGGATCAATCGGAGTTGTGGACGCCAGGCAGCCTTACGGCGCGACGGCGTGACTTGTCTGCCCAGTTTATCGCCGCCGTCCGTCCGGCGTTGAATTGTGACCGAATTTCAGCCCTGCGGTGGACTCCGCTCGCAGCAGTGCAGGCGTACGATCGTATAGTCAGTATGCATGCAAAGACTTGGGGGACAGGTGCGCAGAAGATGGCAGTAAATCATGACGTAACGGGCGGTCCGGCCCAGCCGGAAAGCCAAAATCCAGGCGGCATTACGGCCAGCGGGGTCAGCAGGAGCTTCGGGCCGGTACACGCCGTCGAGTTCATGGACTTCCACGCTCCAGCAGGCAAAGTGACCGCGCTGATCGGCCCCAACGGGGCCGGCAAGACCACCCTGCTGCTGATGCTGGCGTCGCTCCTGGCGCCGGATTCGGGCACCATCAGCGTCGGCGGGCTCGATCCCCAGCACCACCGGGCGGAGGTTCGCAGCAGGATCGGTTGGATGCCGGACACTCTTGGCGTCTGGGACTCCCTGACCGCACGCGAGATACTGACGCAGATTGCACGCTTTTACCGGCTTCCGGTTGCCGGAATCGCGCCGCGGGTTTCGGCAATGCTTGACCAGGTGCGCCTCAGTGACCTGGCGGACCAGCCAGCCCGCGTGCTGTCCCGCGGCCAGCAGCAGCGGCTCAGCCTCGCGCGCGCCCTGATCCATGATCCGTCGGTCTTGCTCCTTGACGAGCCCGCCTCAGGACTGGACCCTGGGTCCCGGGTGGAGTTGCGGATCATGCTGCGGGAGCTTGCGGAGGCGGGCAAAGCCATCGTGGTCTCCTCGCACGTCCTTAGCGAACTGGACGAGATTGCCGACGGCGCGGTGTTCGTCAACCGGGGCCGCACCGTCAGGCAGCAGACCATGGACGAGGCTGCAGCCTCCGGGAGGCGCTACTCCATCTCGGCCTCGGACGGCACCGTGTTGGCCGCCAAGCTCTCCGAGCTGGGCCTGGCTTTCCGGATCGAGGACGGCCGCCGGCCGGCCGTCAGCCTGATGCTGCTTAACGACGACGACGCGGCCCGCCTCCTGCGGGACCTGGTGTTGGCCGGCGTCGGGGTCAGCTCCTTCGCCCCGGCTTCGGGTGCCCTGGAAGAGACATACATGAACCTTGAGGGGGAGCGGAGATGAGCCAGCTGACCGAGACCCAGCAGCACTCCCGTGGCGCAGGTCCGGCCGCCGGCTACCTTGCCGGGATCAGGGACGTGGTGGTCCTGGAACTGAAACAGCGGCTGCGGTCACGCGGCTGGTACATCATGCTGGCGATCTGGTTCATCCTGACAGGCCTGGTGACCTGGCTCACCTGGGCCAGCTGGAACGCCAGCCAGGCCGCCCAGCGGGCCTATTCGGGTTACGTGCCGCCGGAAGCCTCGGGCCCTGGGTCCATAATCTTCGAAGTGGTTTTGGCCTTTGTCCTGCTGTTCGCCTTGTTGGTGGCACCCGCACTGTCTGCGAACGCCGTCAACGGTGACCGCGCCGGCGGCACCTTGGCAATCCTGCAGGTGACGCTGCTCCAACCCGGCCAGATTCTCTGGGGCAAATTCTTCGCAGCGTGGCTCGCGGCGCTGGCGTTCCTGGTTGCGAGCACACCTTTCCTGGTCATCGGAGTGGCACTCGGCGGCATGACGCTGGGCCATGTTTTGGTGGCGCTGCTGATGCTGGCAGTGGAGGTCGGCATTGTCTGCGCCGTGGGCGTCGGAATCTCCGCGCTGGCCGGGCGTCCACTATTTTCCATAGTGGTTACGTACCTGGCGGTGGCCGGGCTGGTGTTCGGCACGCTGATTTCCTTCGGGCTGGGCACTGGACTCACCCAGGGCAGTGTTATGGCAAACCAGGCGCAGTACCGGAACTATTCAGAGCTGACGCAGCCGGGCCCGAATGAACCGGAATACACCTGCTCGGGGCCGCTCCGCGAGCAGCCCACCATGCGCACCGAACGCGTGGCCTGGCTGTTGGCCATGAACCCATTCGTGGTGGTGGCCGATGCTATTCCGTATCCCGTCCGCACCGACCCGCTCGGCTTCTCCTCGGTGGGAGCCATCGAAAGCATCAGTCAGGGAGCCCGCCACGCCATGGCGGGGCCGGACGGCACCTATCCCTGTGCCAACGGGGAGACCAAGCCGCGGTACCTGTCGCAGGCCACACCGCTGTGGCCGTCGGGTCTGGGCTTGCAGCTGCTGCTTGCCGGGCTGCTGATGTGGCTTGGCTGGCGTTCGCTCCGCACCCCCGCTCACAGGCTGCCGCGAGGCACCCGGATCGCCTAGCGGCCCCTTGATGCAGGCTCCTCTGGACACGCCCGCCCTGGTGGATCACCACTGCAGGAGCAGGCGCATCCGGCCTTGATCGCCGGGCCGGGCCCCTCCGTCGGGGCCCGGCCCCGGCTCAGGTCAGAGGGATGACGCTGGCGGGCTGTCCAGCCTGAACCTCAGCGAGGGAAGACCCCTGCCGAATTGTCCAGTTCGGAGGGGACGTAGCGGTCCTGCGTGAAACCCAGACTCTTGAGTAGGTTCATGGACGCGAGGTTGGGTTCATAGACCCCCGCGAAGACTGTGCTGATGCCGCGCTCCCCGAAGAGCCAGTCCACCAGCGCCCCGGCGGCTTCGCGGCCAAAGCCACAGCCGTGATGATCGGGATGAAGAACGTAGCCCAGCGAAGCCTGGTGGACCGGGAGGTTGCCCGGGGCCATCACGCCGGAGATTGGAGAAGCCGAACTGTTCCAGGTCCGCCCGTCGCCGATGATTTCTCCTGATTCCTGCAGAATGATGGCCCATCCGTAATTGAACCATTCGCTGGTGGAGGCCTCAGCCTGGGCAAGGCGTTCCTCCAGCCGCCGACCGTTCTCCTCGACCGTCAGGGCCGGGTGGGAAAGGAAACGGGTAGCCTCTTTGTCCCCGCGGAAGCGGTGAAGCGCAGCGGCATCGGACCCTGTAAGCAGGCGGAGCGTGAGGCGATCGGTGGAAATCGGTGCAATGTTTGCCGCGCTCATGGTGTTCCCTGCTTCAGGTCGAGGTCGAGGTCGAGGTCAGGTCAGGGCGTTGCGGCGGCCTTCGAAGGCCCGGCCCAGGGTGACTTCGTCCGCGTATTCCAGGTCCCCGCCGACTGGCAGGCCGGACGCGAGGCGGGTAACCACGATGCCGATCGACTTCAGCATGCGGGCCAGGTACGTTGCTGTAGCCTCGCCCTCGAGGTTGGGGTCGGTGGCGATGATGACCTCCTGGATGGCGCCGTCGTTGAGCCGTGTGAGGAGCTCACGGATCCGCAACTGCTCGGGGCCAACACCGGCGATGGGATTAATGGCTCCGCCCAGCACGTGGTAGCGGCCGCGGAATGACCGCGTGCGCTCCACGGCGAGAACGTCTTTGGACTCCTCCACCACGCAGATGATGGAAGGATCGCGCCTGGGGTCCCGGCAGATGTTGCAAAGTTCCTGCTCGGTGACATTGCCGCAGACGGTGCAGAACTTCACCTTCTCCTTCACTGTGGTGATTGCGTCCGCCAGGCGTTTCATGTCCTGCGGGTCGGCCTCGAGGATGTGGAACGCCAGGCGTTGCGCGGATTTTGGGCCCACGCCGGGAAGGCGTCCGAGCTCGTCAATCAGCTCCTGGACCGCTCCTTCGTACACGTTTCCCTCTTTAGCTTGGCTTGGATGATGGGTGAATCAATGGCGAACAGTCCTGGCGCACGTATCGAGCGCTCAATACCCGGGTGGGATCCGGCTTCCGTCGAGGGAGCGCTCCTCGATGAGCTTTCCGCCCAGAATACGCTCGACGGCGGCGCGGCCAAACACTCCCGATTCCTCTATGGTTTCATCATCCGCGCTGGGAATGTCCTGGACGTACGTGGCACTGGCAGCAACCGCCCGTGCGGGCGCTTTGGCACGGCCAGCCTCGGCTTCGGGGCTGTTGGACAGGCGCTGGTAAAGGCTCTGCCTGGCGGCGGCCGCTGACGGTGAAGTGGCTGGCGCAGGCTGCGGAGGTGCGGCTTGGGGAGCCGAGGATGCCATGGCGTAAACAGGTTCCCGTACCCGCTCCGACGCGGCCGGCTCCATAGTAGGAGCGGACGCCGGAGTGAAGGGTTCCGGAGCGGGGCGGATTGCAGGGGTAGCTGGGAGCCCCCAATCGGCTCCCGGATCCGGTTCTGGGTTCTTGAGGGGAGCAGATGGGGGCACCTGGGCAGCGGCAGGCTCGTAAGCCGGAGGTGGAACTGCGGGGCTTGCGGCTTCATCCGGAGAGGGTGCGGTGGCGCTCTTTCCCACGTTGCTCTCGCTGCCGATGACCCAGACTCCTGGTGCCTGCTCTACAGCACGGGTCCATGGATCGCGCGCCGTGTCAGGCTTCGGTGCTCCTGCTCCTGCTCCTGCTCCTGCTCCTGCTGGTGCCGGTGCAGGTACCAGTGGCGTAGGTGCACCGGCGGGCGCCGCGGCCCGGACCGTTCCCGATGCGGGCTTTTTTGCTTGCGTTGCGGCACCGGCACCGGCACCGGCACCGGCACCAGCACCAGCTCCGGCGGCGGAAGCCGTGTGTCGCGGTCCAACAGGCGCTGAGGGGTCCCAGTCCATAGGGGGTTCCTCGTCCAACGACGGAGCATCCTCGTCCCGGGGCGGACCCCAGTCATCGTCGGAGTAGGCGTACGTGCCGGCAGTGCCGAGATCCGTGCCCGGCACTTCGGCCGTGTCGGGTGCATCCGGTGAATCGGGCGCGGCGGGAGCTTCCGTGGCAGCGTTTTTAGGCTCTGCATGGCTCAATTCTGCTGACTGAGGCTGCTCCCGACCTGAACTCGGAGCTGACCGCTGGATCGTCGCTGCCAGTGATTCAGGAGATACGGCCACCCTCTCTTCTGCCCGCTCTCCCTTCGCGACGGGGTCCGTCGCCACTGAGCCGCCGACGGGGGCGAGGCCCCACGCCACATCCGCGGACGTGGCTGGGACCTCCGGGCTAGCGGGTGCTTTTGGGTTTGGCTCAGAGCTCGCTGCGCTGTTGGTCCCACCGGCAACTGCGGTGATCTGGCAGTCGATGCCCACTGTCTTGTGGATTGCCTGGCGGAGGTTATCTGAATGGTCGGCGCGGCCGAAGGCACCCGCCAGGCCCGTTGTGGTGAAGGAAAGCGTGAGGACCAGTCCGTCAAAGGCACCCACCTGGGCGTTGGGCTCCACCAGTGCCCAGGTGCTGCGCTTGATTTTGGAGAGTGTCTGCAGGATTTCCGGCCAGGCACGGCGGAGGACCTCGACGTCACCGGCGGCACCTAGGGTGGCGGGCGACTGAGAGGGGGCGGCCGCAGCGACGGCTGCGGGTTCAGTGGCGGGAGCGCCTCCTTGGCGTGGCGCAGCGGGTGCCGCGGGCCCTGGTGCCGCCGGTCCAGGCGAAGGAGCCGTCTTGGGCGGTGCTGCCACCACCGGCGCCGGAGCCTGCGTGGGGCGCGCGTCAACAACGGGTGCCGGAGCGGAGCTCGCAGCGCCGGCCTCATCTACTGGCCAGTCTGCGGTGCTGACCCTGGGCGGCGTCAGCGGCTGGCGGGGCTCGGCTCCCTGAGGCGGCTGAGGTGACTGAGGCTGCTGGGACTGGGGTACTTCAGCAGCGGGGGTTGACGTTGCCGGTCCTGCGGTCGCCGGAACTGCCGGTGCCGGAACTGCCGGTGCCGGAACGGACGTTAGCGGCGCAAGGGAATTGCCGGCGTCGGTCCCCGCATAGTTGAGACGCCGCTCCACTCGGTCGATCCGGGCGGCAATGCCGCGTTCGGTCGGTTCAGAGCTGGGCAGCAGGATGCGGGCACAGAGAAGTTCAAGTTGCAACCGGGGCGAGGTAGCACCGGTCATCTCTGTCAGTGCGGTGTTGGTGACGTCCGCGGCGCGGGAAAGTTCAGCTGCGCCCAGGTTGTGGGCCTGGTTCTGGAGCCGGGCGATCTGGTCCGCCGGCATGCCGCGCAGGATGGCCTGGGCGCTTTCCGGCATTGCCTGGACGATGATCAGGTCGCGGAAGCGTTCCAGCAGGTCCTCAACGAAACGGCGCGGATCATGGCCGGTCTGGATGACGCGGTCTACCGCCCGGAACACGGTGGCGGCATCCGATGCCGCCACGGCTTCCACAACATCGTCAAGCAGGGAGGCATGCGTGTAGCCCAGCAGCGCGACGGCGAGCTCGTAGTCCAGGCCGCCTGGCCCCGCTCCGGCCATGAGCTGGTCCAGCACGGACAGGGAATCCCGGACTGACCCGCCGCCTGCCCGGATCACCAAGGACAGGACACCGGGGGCCACCGGAACATTCTCCTGTTTGCACAGGAGTTCCAGGTATGACATCAGCGGCTCCGGCGGCACCAGGCGGAAGGGGTAGTGGTGCGTGCGCGAGCGGATGGTGCCGATCACCTTGTCCGGCTCCGTGGTGGCGAAGATGAACTTAATGTGCTCCGGCGGTTCTTCCACGATCTTGAGCAGGGCGTTGAAGCCGGCCGAGGTGACCATGTGGGCTTCGTCGATGATGAAGATCTTGTAGCGGTCCCGTACCGGGGCGTAGGTGGCACGTTCACGGAGATCGCGGGCGTCATCCACTCCGCCGTGGCTGGCGGCGTCAATTTCAATGACATCCAGGGACCCGGACCCGCCGCGGGCCAGTTCGACGCAGCTGGGACAGGTGCCGCACGGGGTGTCGGTGGGGCCCTGGGCGCAGTTGAGGCAACGGGCCAGAATACGGGCGGAGGTGGTCTTACCACAGCCGCGCGGGCCTGAAAAAAGATAGGCGTGGGTGACGCGGTTCTTGCGAAGGGCCGTCATCAGCGGCTCCGTGACATGTTCCTGCCCGATAACGTCTGCGAACGAGTCCGGACGGTATCTGCGGTAAAGGGCGGTTGTAACAGTCACAGAGAAAACCCTACCAATCCGGGCTGACAATCAGGATCCCTCGCGGGTGGTCGCCCTGGGGGGAATAGTAAAGACCCCCCATGCACCCGCCAGAGCCCGCTTACCCTTGCTACCTTCCGGTCCTGGGGGAGTTCAACAGGATGACGCCACATGAGGGGCCGTCAGCAAGTTTACCCGAAGATTGAGGGTGCCTCGAACTGGGTGGATTTGGCTGCCGGTCACCGCCAGCCGTCCACGGGCCAGCTCATGAAAGCAGGCTCCTCGTAAGGATGGGCGGTGCGCAAAGCCACTACAACGGCGTCGAGCCTTGCCGCCTCAACCACGCATTCAATCCGGTCCTCGGCCACTTCCGTGGGACTCCCCAGCTGTCCCAGGAACGGGGCAGCTCCCTCGAGCGGCGTGAAGCGGCCGGTTCCGGCAGTGACAAAGGAGCAATGCGAATATTGCCCGATCCGGCCGGCCCCGGCGTCGCCGATGGCTGCCAGGACTGCATCCGCATGGGACACGGGTACGTAAACCACCAGGGCGTGGAGCTGCGTCATGACCCCATCCTGCCAAGGATCGCACGGAAGGAGGCGCGATTATTCATTGCTTATCTGGCGGGCAGGCACGATCATGGGTATGTACACCGATTGGGGCAATCTCAAGGTTGTGAGCTGCGGGGCCTGGCTGGAGGGCCGGACCCGGCAGCTCAACGTGTACCGGTGGAATGGACGCATTGGGGGCGTCCATTTTTTCGTTAATGAACGCATGGCCGCCCCGGGCCTCCAGCGGGGATGCCAGGCCCCAAGGTCCAATTGGGTGATGCCGAAAAGTTCAGGTATTCTAGTATCTGCTTTTGATTCAGAAGCAGCTGGAGAATTCGCCTAGCGGCCTATGGCGCACGCCTGGAACGCGTGTTGGGTTAACGCCCTCGGGGGTTCAAATCCCCCATTCTCCGCCAGCCGAAAACCCGGCCCTGACCTCGTCAGGGCCGGGTTTCTGCATCCCCCGAAGGAACGGTTGTGGGCATGGTTGAGGGCGCCGTGGGGGACTCGGGCGCTCAACTGTCCGTGAAGTATCCAAGCCGCCGGAGCCGCTGCCGGGCGGCCACCTCGCTGGGGCTCCTGCGGCCCAGGGCCAGATGCACGACGCCGAGGGTGACCTTGGTGGCCACTTTCACGGGAAGCGGGAACGGACCCAGCCTGGGCGTCCGGAGCCTGAGCATCTGGCGGTACTTGGGTTCCAGGCTGTACACGGCACCCGCGAACATGATCCGGTAACCCGGCCGAAGGAGCGGATGCAGCGGCGGGTTGCGGATGAATGCCACGGTCTCTTCGACCCTGCTGTCCGCACGGAGCTCACCGTTGTCATACCAGCGGTCAAGCTGCCGGTGCATTTCGGCTTCGGTGAGCGGTGGATTCTCCACTCCCATCAGCCGCCCTGCCTGTGCCCATTCCCGGACATAGGCATCCGGCCCACCCGGGATCGGCCCGCCCCAGATCTTGTGGGCTGCGAGGAAAGCGTCCAGGAAGGCGATGTGGACCCAACGGGCCAGCTCTGGATCATTGGCGGAGTACCGCCGCTGCATGCCCTGCCCATCGCTGTAGCTCCCCTGGACAGGCTCGTGCAGGCGGTGCAACCTGGCTGAGGCCTCCTGCGCGGCAGCTGTGGAGCCATAGGTGACAGTGAAGATCCAGCGGATGGTCCGCGCCAGCCTGCCCAGGGGATCCTCGTAGTACTTGGAATGCTCATGGACTCCGGCCAAGGCAGCTGGATGGAGCGCCTGCATGAGCAGCGTCCGGATGCCAGCAACGATGGTGGGCATGGAGCCATGCACCGCCCAGACTGCTGAACCCGGCAAGTGATACCCGGCGTCGTCCCCTTCGGCCAGCCGCGGAACCCAGTCGGGCAGTGCATCAGAGCTGCCGGTAAACGCCCGCTTCAGCTCGCGTTGCCAGTCCCTGAGGAGATTGCGCATACTCCAATTCTTGCGCACTCCCGGCCCGCTGTGGGGGCTGGTCAGCCCGCCATGGCGGGGATTTTCCGACGGCGGGACGGCGCCGCTGCAACGAGAAGCGCGGCGATCGCCACGGCACCACTGAGGATCAGCCCGGGGCGGTACTGCGCCAGCATTGCGGCGGCGTCATGGGCCTGTGCGGCCGGGTGGCCTTGGCCCGAAATCAGCGCGGTGGTAACAGCCAGGACCAGGGCTGCGCCCACCTGCATGCTGGTCTGGATCAGTCCGGCCGCCAGTCCCTGCTCTGAATTGCGGATGCCTGCGGTGGCCTGGACGTTGATGGACGGGAACGCGAGTGCGAAGCCGATGCCCAGCAGGATGATGGAGGGGAGGATGTCAGAGGCGTAGTCGGGGGTTGTCCCTACCCGGAAGAACAGGATGTATCCCAGCGCCAAGGATGCCAGGCCGGTCACGATGAGCCGGGGAGCTCCGAATCTGTCGATGAACCTGTCCGCGAACGGTGCCGTGGCTACCACGAGGAGTCCGGCGGGAAGAAGCGCCAGGGCCATACTCAGCGGGTTCCATCCCAGAACGGACTGCAGATAAAGCGTCACGATGAACTGGAAGCTAAGGTAGGAGCCAAAGAGGCCGACGGCGCTCAGATTCGCGCGGGCCACCCAGCCTTCCCTGAGGATGCTGAATCTGATGAGCGGGTGCTTCACCCGGTTTTCTATCAGTGCAAAGGCGGCCAGGATGGCGGCCGAAGCGGCGAATCCGGCAATGGTTGCCACGGATCCCCAGCCCTTTTCCGGTGCCGAAACAAGGGTGTAGACGAGCCCCAGCATTCCTGCTGCCAGCGTGACGGCGCCCCAGACGTCGTGGCCAGTGTGCTGTTCCTGATCCGACGGGTTGTCTCGGGGAATGTACTTCAGGCCCAGCAGGACCACCGCGACGGCGAATGGTACGGAGACGAGGAACGTCCAGCGCCAGCTCATGCTGGTCATCAAGCCGCCCACCACCAGCCCAAGGGAGAACCCGCTGGCCCCGAAAGTGGAGAAGATGGACAGGGCGCGGTTGCGCTCGCGGCCTTCGGCAAAGTTGGTGGTGATGATGGAGAAGCCCGTGGGGGCAGTAAACGCCGCGGCCAGGCCCTTGATGAAGCGGGTTGCGATAAGTAGCGTGGGGTCATCCACCAAGCCGCCCAGCAGGGAGGCTGCGGCGAAGACGCTAAGGGCGATCAGGAAGATCCGGCGGCGGCCCAGCAGGTCGGCCATGCGGCCGCCGAGCAGCAGGAGGCTGCCGTAGCCCAGGACATAGGCGGACACGATCCACTGCAGGGATTCGGTGCCAAGGTTCAGTTCCTGCCCGATGGATGGAAGTGCCACGCCGACCATGGATACGTCCAGGCCATCGAGGGCCAGGACCGTGCAGAGGACCAGGAGAAGCATCCATTGTGCACGGGTCCAGCGGACGGGCGCGACAACACCGGCGGAGCTCTTTTTGAGGGTGGAGAGTGAGGTCATAGGGGAACAACATATATGACGCGTCATTAGATGACAAGGAATATTATGACGTGGATTTTATTCGACGGCTGGACTAGAATCGTGCTATGTCAACACCTAAGGACCGTCAGCTCGTTGACGAGTGGCGAAGCATCCAAAGCGCCTATTTCCGCACGGCGGGCGCCATCGACCGCGAGCTTGAAGTCCGATTTGATATCGGGCTTAACGAGTTCGAAATCCTGGACCTCGTGGCCGACAGTGTTGACTCGGCCTGCCGGATGAAGCAGCTGGGGGAGCGGACTCCGATGACGCAGAGTGCCATGTCCAAGGTGGTTGACAGGCTGCAGAAAGCAGGCCTGCTGACACGCCAGTCGTGTGCCGATGACCGCCGCTCGTTGTATCTGGAACTGACCGACGCCGGGCGTACCCTGCATGCCAGCGCTTCGGCTGTGCACCGTTCGCTCCTCAAGGAAAACCTGGGTTGAATCCGGCCCGGCATCGGTTCCGCACACTTGTCCACAAAGTGTCCGCACCGATCCGGGGTTCACAGGTTCCGGTCCTTGTGTTCCCATGGGAGAGTATGCCCGTCAAGATTGGGGTCTGGCGGGTCGATCGGGAGTCAAATTAGTGGGCAATCATTGGGGATCCGGCCGGGTCAAGGAACCTGTGGGCCCTTGCGCCGTCGCCGTGCGCGTGGTCGCGGCCACCGCGGTTGTTGCCGTGTCACTTTTTGCTGTTGGCATACCTTGGACGCCCCCTCAGCCCGGGGGGACTGCTGCCGGCAGCGTTGGTCCCGGTCCAGTTGACCAGGCCGCCTGGTCGAGTGGGTTCCTGGCGGATGCCAGGGCCCTGGTCCCGTTCAGCCGGACCGTGGTCAGGACCGTTGCCAAAGGCGGGCAGCAGGAGCTCAATATCGCGTCCGTCGAGCTTAAACGGCCGCCAGAGGGATCCCTTATGGCACCTCTTGAAGTCCTCAATCAAAGTTCGCCCTTTGGCCTGCGCGTCAGCCCGATCACCGGGAGTGCCGGAGACTTCCACCTGGGCCAGGACTACGCGGCAGCCTGCGGCACCAGGGTTTACGCGGCGGATGCGGGTGTGGTCCGGGCCGTGGGCTGGCACCCATGGGGCGGCGGCAACCGGGTGGAAATTGATCACGGCAATGGACTCATCACCACATACAACCACCTTGAAGCCATAGCCGTGCATACCGGCGATTCCGTGCAGGTCGGCCAGGTCATCGCGCGCGTGGGCACCACAGGGTCCTCCACCGGCTGCCATCTGCACTTCGAGACGATCCTCGATGGCAAGCACACCAGCCCCCGCAACTGGACGTTCATCCCCATCCGGCAGGTTGATGAGCTGGCCGAAATCACCATGGTCAGCTACGCGGTTCGCGGAGCGGCTGATCCCGCAGAGGCGCCCAGGTGGGCTATCCCCGTGGCAGCAGACAACAGCCACACGGTCCTGGGCGGCGAGGACGAACTGCTCGAGGCGCCCAACCCGGATGGCACCGTTCCACCTCCTGCAACGCAGGATGAGAGCCCGACCGAGCAGCCGTCGTCTGTCGCCCCGCCGTCGTCCCCGACGCCAACGGCACCGACGGGGACGGGCGGCGCGACGGCACCAACGACGCCAACGGCACCGACGGGGACGGGCGGCGCGACGGCACCAACGACGCCAACGGCACCGACGGGGACGGGCGGCGCGACGGCACCAACGACGCCAACGGCACCGACGGGGACGGGCGGCGCGACGGCACCAACGACGCCAACGGCACCGACGGGGACGGGCGGCGCGACGGCACCAACGACGTCGGCTCCTGCTCCGACCCCGACGGTTACCCCGCCGTCCCCGACGCCAACGGCACCGACGGGGACGGGCGGCGCGACGGCACGAACGACGTCGGCTCCTGCTCCGACCCCGACGGTTACCCCGCCGTCCCCGACGCCAACGGCACCGACGGGGACGGGCGGCGCGACGGCACGAACGACGTCGGCTCCTGCTCCGACGGGGACGGTTACTCCGCCGTCTCCGACGTCAACGTCGACGGGCACCGCAACCGGGCTGACGACGTCGGCTCCTGCTCCGACCCCGACGGTTACTCCGCCGTCCCCGAGGCCAACGTCGACGTCGGTACCAACGCCAACATACGCACCCACCTCAGAGACCGCAGCCAAAGAGGAGCCGGCACCGGAAACATCGGCCACGGCAGCGGCTACGGCAGGACCATGGCAGGAAACTCCCAGCTTGAATCCGTAGGTTTTGACTGTCGGAAACACATCACCTGCACAACCAACCTTCAAGGACACCGCCTGTGACATCCCTGCACTCCATTTCCCTCACCCTCAACGACGGCACCGAGACTGACTTCGGCCGGTTCAAGGGCAACGTGGTGATGGTGGTCAATGTGGCTTCCAACTGCGGATTAACGCCGCAGTACGCTGGGCTCGAGACGCTTTACGAAAAGTTCCAGGACCGCGGCTTCGAGATCCTGGGGGTCCCCTGCAACCAGTTTGCCGGCCAGGAACCGGCCAGTGACAGCGAGATCGCCGAGTTCTGCGAGCGGAACTTCGGCGTAACTTTCCCCCTGACGGTGAAGGCGAACGTACGCGGCCAGGACCAGCATCCGCTCTACGCTGAGCTGACCAAGTTCAAGACCGGTGTACTGCCCGGCCTGGTGAAGTGGAACTTCGAGAAGTTCCTGGTCAGCCGCGAGGGCGAGGTGGTGGCACGCTTCGCACCCACCGTCGAGCCGGACTCCGCCGAGGTCATCGATGCCATTGAGAAGGCCCTGCACTGAGCGGTGCTGGACGAATGGGGCCCGGGGAGCCACATTCTCGTAATTTTTCCTGCGTTTTTCCACAAGACTGCCGCAATTGACCCAATGTCGGCCGGAAATCTGATTGGATAAAGGTTACCGAAGGGTAGAAGGGAAGCGCCGTTTCCCACCGACCACAAAGGCAGCAAGGCAATGGAGCACATCGAGGCCGAACACCCCCGGCCACGCCACTTCCTACTCCACCTGAGCGATCCCCACCTGATGGGAGGCCCAGACCCCCTATATGGCGTTGTTGACAGCGAAGCCAGGCTCATCCAGCTCTTCGAGGAGGTTCGCGCCTCCGGAGCCAAACCGGAGGCCGTGATCTTCACGGGAGACCTTGCAGACAAAGGCGATCCTGAGGCGTACGCCAAACTCCGTGCCATCGTGGATCCAGCCTGCGAGGAGCTCGGCGCCAAGGTCATCTGGGCAATGGGAAACCATGACAACCGCGCAAACTTCCGCACGGCGCTGCTGGGCCAGCCCGGCAGCGACGCCCCAGTTGACCTCAGTTACTTCGTCAACGGCCTCCGGGTCATCACCATGGACACCTCCGTCCCGGGGTTCCACCACGGCGAGCTGAGTGAATCACAGCTGGACTGGTTAAGCCAGGAACTGGAAACCCCGGCTCCGGACGGCACCATCCTGGCACTTCACCACCCACCCGTTCCGTCGGTCCTGGACCTGTCCGTGCTGGTGGAGCTGCGCGACCAGGCCAGGCTCGCGGCCGTCCTCCGTAATTCCGACGTCCGCACCATCCTGGCCGGGCACCTGCATTATTCGACGACGGCCAGTTTTGCGGGCATTCCGGTCTCTGTTGCCTCCGCCACCTGCTACACACAGGACCTCAACGTTCCCGTCGGCGGGACCCGCGGGCGTGATGGCGGCCAGGCGTTCAACCTGGTGCACGTCTACGAGCACACCATCGTGCATTCGGTGGTCCCGCTGGGCGCAACGCCCCCGGTAGGGGAATATGTCACCCCGGAGGAGACCGCCGGGCGCCTTGCGGCAGCGGGTGTCCGGATTCCGGAGACGGCGCGGCCCGAGGGTGCCAAAGTGGGCTCACGTCAGCCCGCTAGCGTGCCGTAGACGTCAGATTTCCCAGGGTGCCTTGATGGGGAAATAGTTCTCCAGGAACTCGGTGACCAGCTGCGCCCGCTCGTCTGCGGGGACTTCGGGGAAGCTGCCGTCATTGAGGCAGAAGAAGTCCATGTTCCGTTTGGCCAGCAGCTTGGGCAGGTAGTTCAGCCCGGCGCGGAAAGTCGTGTCCACATAGCGCACCCTTGCAGCAGTCTGCGTGACGGCACGTCCTGTGAGCAGGGCGTAGTAGTGGTAGAACGAGTTCGTGACGGAGATATTGTCCGCGGCCCGGAACCGGCTGGCCGCCGTCTTTTTGAATTCTTCCGGGAACTCGCGTTCCATCCTGGCAACAACGCTGCGCCGGAGCGGGGCCGCGGTGTGCTCGAGGTGCCGGGTGGTGATCCGGCCGAAGCGGTTCCACAGCAACTTGCGGTTAACCCGCGCAGCGTTCTCGAAGCCGCTGCGCTCCGCGTCGTTGTCTCCGAGGCCTATACGGGTTTCGGCTTCGATGAACTTGGTAATGCCTCCCGGGGTGAAGAACATGTCCGGGCCCACCGGGCGCCCAAAAAACATGTCGTCGTTGGAGTACAGGAAGTGCTCGGAGAGCCCGTCAATGTTGTGGAGCTGGCATTCCACGGCCTGCGAATTGTGGGTGGGCAGTACCGACGGGTCAGAGAAGAATTCCTCGCTGCGGACGATGGTCACCGACGGGTGCTCGGCGAGCCAGGCCGGCGCGGGGGAGTCGGTGGCGATGAAGATCCGCCGGATCCACGGGGCGAACATGTAAATGGAGCGCAGGGCGTACTTGAGCTCGTTGATCTGCCGGAACCTGGCCTCATGGTCGTCCCCTTCGCCCAGCACCACGCCTTGCATCTGCGCCCGGCGGGCTGCGACGTACTCGGGCGAGCTGCCGTCCACCCAGGAGAACACCAGGTCGATGTCGAAGCTGATGTCGCTGGCATGGTCAGCAAACATGTTCTCGATGGTGGGCCAGGTGTGGCCGTATCGTTCCACCGTTCCGCGGACGGCGTCCTGGCTGAGCATGGTGCGCCGGGTGAGCGAATTCTCGATGGGCAGGATCAATTCGGCGCCCTCAAAGCTCCACAGTTCCAGCTGCACACCGGCCGAGGAGCCAAACTCGAAGCCGCCGTTGGGCTCGACACGAGGCCGGTACAGGCGGAAGATGCGCGCCTGCCGGTTGGGGGAGAGCTCTCCATCGGCAACCAGGACTGAAGACTTCTTCTTGGCGTCAACCGTCATGGAGTAGACGGGTTCATGGCGGCAGGCTTCCACGAGGGCGGCGCGGAGCTTCTTCCGGTCTTTCCAGTCCAGGGCAATGACAGGGCGATCGTTGTTACCCCGGACCAGCAGGTAGTCCAGGCCTGCGCCCGCCAGCACATTCCGGAGGAACAGCAGATCTTCCACCATGGCCTGGTACGGCGTCCGGTTATGGTTGATCAGGGCATACCTGCCCTTGTGCCTGACGACGTCGGCGCGGTGTTTGAGGCGCTCAACTGCCGCCGGTGATGTCACTTCCGTATGTACACGTGTTTCGACGGATGCCGGGCCGCCGTAGTAGATCTCGTCCTGAACCGGTGCTTCTGTAATGGTTGTCTCCGTGCTGCTCAATGGTAAGGGTTCCTCCTTGCATAATAGCGCGGCAGAAAAAACCGCAGGACTCTCGTGGGCCGCACCCGGCCCGGGAGGGCTCAGCTGACCAGTGACTCGCGCCAGCTGCGCAAGAAGGCGCCACCGGCGTCGTCGTGGATCACGTCAGCGCCCAGGTCCAGGTCCGTGGCCGTCAGCACCGCGTAGGGCTTCACGGGAACGCCGTCCGCGGGACGGACATCCACATGCTTCACGGGGTGATCGTTGTGGTGCAGCCAGTCTGCCATGGCGTAGTCGGTGCGGGAATCCCCCACGGTCCGCCAGGCCTGCGGGGTGATGCCCTGTGCGGCCAGGAGTTCCACTGCCCGGCTGGCTCCGAGGTCCTTTCCCAGCCTGACGGATTCAATATCTGTGGAAATGATGGTGGGATCAACGCGGTAGTCCACTTCGTCGTCGGAGTTCGGAGCGTGATGCTCCAGCCGGACGACACCCAGGCCATGGCGGGCCATAAGGTCCATGGCGTCCGTGTCGAAGAGTTTCTGTTCCGCCAGGTAATCGGCGTTGGCCACCTCGATGTGCTGCTCCACGGACACCATGGCGCGTTTGGTCTCGTCGAAGAACATGTGCGCGGAATAATCCTCGGCCACGAGCCTGCGCACGTCGTCCCCGTAGGCCGTGGGCACAGCGAGTTCCCGGTCGACGTGAATGGGTCCCGGTCCGGTGGCCGTGTAGCTGAACCAGACGGCACCCTTCTCGCAGATGGCATGGATGACCGTTCCGCCCGGCATCCCGGCGGCAATCATCGGCTCCATCACCTGTTCCCGGATGAATGCATCGGAGCGACCGGTGTTGAAGATGACGGGAATCCCGGCAGAGGCAAGGGCCACCAGGTCCGCGATGATCTCCGGTTTCACGTCGCGGGTCAGAGGGCTGGCCACCGGTCCGTCGACGTCGAGCAGGAGCGCGAGGGGAGGGGCGGACGGCAGGCGGACGTCCGGCGTGGAACCGGCGGGAAACTCGGGTGCAGTCATGGCTCCATTGTGTCAGCCGCGGGCTAAGCCCCCTGCGGTGGCCCGCCGACTCTAACCGCATGTGACACTTGGTTACTGTTTGGCTACAACCTGGGAATGCGGCGGGCAAGGCACTTCTTTTGGGCCCGCAACGTGCCTAGGGTGGCATGGTGATATTCAAAGCTGTGGGCGAGGGACGCCCTTACCCCGACCATGGTTACAACACGCCCAAAGAGTGGGCCTCGCTGCCGCCGCGCCCCGTCCGGCTGGACGAACTGGTGACCACCAAACGCACGTTGGACCTTGAAGCGCTGCTGGCTGAGGACTCCACTTTTTTCGGGGACCTCTTTCCTCACGTGGTGCAGTATCAGGGAACGCTGTACCTAGAGGACGGGCTCCACCGCGCGGTCCGCACGGCCTTGCATCAACGCACCGCCATTCACGCCCGAGTGCTGGTCCTCAATGGCTAAGAAGGCCAAGGACGCCAAAATCCTGCATGGCCACCACGTTGTCAGCGGCCCGGAACTGAGGGCCGCGTTCGAGGATTCCGGGGATTCCGACGACCCCGTCAGGCTGCGCCGCCACGTGCTGCACGGCGTGGTTCTGGTCCTCCTGCTGGGCCTCATCGTCGCCGCCGTCCTCACGGCAGTGGCCATCATGAGCGGACAGATCAAGATCCCCACCTCGGAGCGCAGCGAAGAACCAGCCTCCACCTGTCCCACGACCACTTTTGACTACACCCCCAACGACAAGATCAATCTCAACGTCTTTAACTCCACCAGCCGGCCCGGTCTGGCCCGCACCGTGGCCGACGAATTCCTGGCACGTAAGTTCGTAGTTGGCGCGGTGGCCAACACGGAGGCCGGCTACCGGGGGATTGCGGCGGTGGTGTCAGGGGCGGCAGGGCAGTCGGCAGCGTTCAGCGTCCAGCGCAACCTGCCGGGCTCGGACTACTTTCAGGACGACCGGACGGACGCCAGCGTGGACGTGATCGTCGCCGGGGATTACAAGGAACTTGCGGCGGTGGACCTTGTGGACCAGACCCCGGGCCGGCTCAGCTGCCCGCGCGAAAGCCGCCGGATCACCGACGAGGAAAAGTGGCCGGTCATCCCGACGGCAGGCGCCACGCCCTGACAGACATCTGCCGGGGATTCAGCCAGCCACTACAGGAAACTGACCGGCGCGCACGGGCCGGCCGTCGTCGTCGAACGTTGCGCCCGCACCCAATTGGATGAAACGCACCGTACGGTCGATCCGGGCTTTGAGCTCCTGAGGCTCGTCGCTGCCGCGGGCCGCACTGGAGGAGAGGGTGCCGTGGATCAGCTGCGCCTGTTGGCCGATGTCCGCTTCGGGCAAGTACCCCTGATCCATACCGTCGCGCAGGATGCCCTGCAGCAGGATGCTGAGCTCGCCCACGTGGTCAGCCAGTTTGGCAAAGGACGACGGCGACATCACCGCTGCCATGGCCGGTCCGGGCGGGAGGTGGCGGCGGCTGAGGTCCTCCACCTGGGCGCGCACGTAGAGCGCCAGCCGGTCCACCGGATTGTCCAAGCGGTTCAGGGCATCCCGGAGCTCGGAGAGGAACCGCTCGGTCTCATCCAGGGCATACGAGATGAGGAGTTCTTCGATGTCCGCGTAGTAGTTGTAGACCGCAGTCCGCCCTACCCCGGCATGCCGCGCGACGTCCGTCATGGTCAGTCCGGGCAGGCCGTGGGTAAACAACAGCTCGCCAAAGGCCCTGAGGATGCGGCGCTGGGTCTCGGCACGTTGCGCGGCGTTGCTGGCCGCCGAAATCCTGGGCATGCAGACACTTTACCGCTATGTGTCAGTAAACCTCATGGGAGGTGGGGCTAGACGGCACATCCGTCGGGGCCGCAGGAGTCGCCGTCGGCGGTGTTGACCAGCACCAGGGGATGGGTTTCCTGCCACGCCTGGTTGAGCGCCGCCGTGAATGTCTCGGCGGGCTGGGCGCCGGACAGGCCGAACTTGCGGTCGATCACAAAGAACGGCACACCGCTGATGCCCAAGGCGCGGGCTTCCTCGAAATCGGACCGGACGTCGTCAGCGTACTTGTCCGTGGAGAACAGCTCAGCGACGTCCTCGGCGTCGAGGCCCAGATCCCCGCCCAGCGCTGTGAGGTACTCCCGGCTGCCGATGTCCTCGCCGTGCTCGAAATGATCGCTGAGGAGGCGTTCCTTGGCGGCGTCCTGCACGCCATGGGCGGCCGCGAGATGGATCAGGCGGTGGGCGGTGAAGCTGTTGGCGACCACCACTTTGTCGAAGCGGTAGTCCAGGCCTTCGCCCTTGGCCTGGGCTGCCACGTGGTCAAACATCTGCGAGACCTGCTGCGGGGCCATGCCCTTGCGGGTGCTCAGGTAATCCAGCTCGGTGCCGTCGTAGTGTCCGGGCAGGCTGGGATCCAGCTGGTAGCTGCGCCAGTGGACTTCCACGGAGTCACGGTGCGGGAATTCTGCAAGGGCGGCCTCGAACCGGCGTTTGCCGATGTAGCACCACGGGCACGCGACGTCTGACCAGATCTCAATCTTCATGCCTGGGTTAACTCCGGCCCCTCCGCTGCCATTCCGGAGACGGGTGTTGGATACGTCACAGGGGCCCTTGTTTTGGGGCCGGTTTCGGACGATAGTCGGAAGCGTAGGTTAAGCAGATGCCTTTCGGACCGAATGATCCGAGTAACCCGCGGTTTGACGTCGTTCCGCGATGGCAGGCCCTCAGCCATCCGGGCGCGCGATTGCCGCTGTCCCGGGAGGCCAGGGATGCGGATAGGACTCATTGCAGGACCATGGATTCCTGTACCTCCAGTTACCTACGGCGGCATAGAGAGGGTGGCGGACACCCTCGCGCGCGGATTCATGGAGGCGGGCCACGACGTGCTATTGGCTGCCGCGTCGGACAGCCGGTGTCCGGCACCTCGCGTCGCCGGGATGCGCATGTCCGAGCCGGCCGAAATCGGCTCCACGCTCTCGGAACTGAGCCACATCATCAGGGCCTATGAAGGAATGCAAGGCGTGGACATCATCCACGACCACACCCTGGCCGGACCCTTCTGCCCCTTCCGGCCCCCCGGAGTCCCGGTGGTCACCACTATCCACGGGTTGCTCACGCCCGCGGCCGCGGAAGTCTACCGGGCAGTGGGCGCCAACACCTCAATCATCGCCATATCGCGCGATCAGACCTCCCATGCCCCTGATGTCCCGGTGACCAAGGTGATTCATCACGGAATGGAGCTGTCCACTGTTCCGCTGGGCTCCGGGCATGGTGGCTATGTGTGCTTTGTGGGCCGCATGTGTCCGGACAAGGGAGTGCTGGAAGCCATCCAGGTCGCGCGGAAAGCCCGGATTCCCCTCAAAATTGCTGCAAAGATGCGCGAGCCTGAGGAGGTCCGCTATTTTCAGGACGTCATCAGGCCGCTGCTGGGACCCAACGAAGAGTTCCTGGGGGAGCTCGCGGACGCGGATAAGTACCGACTTATGGGGGAAGCGATGGCCTTCCTCAATCCCATCCAGTGGTCTGAACCGTTCGGCCTGGTCATGATTGAATCCCTTGCCACCGGCACGCCCGTGGTGGGCACCCCGATCGGTTCGGCCCCTGAGATTGTGGAGCACGGACGGACAGGCTACCTGGCCGCCACGGACAGCCTGGCGGATCTTATTCCTGCCGCCGCAGGCCTGAGTAGGGCAGGGTGCCGTGCCAGTGTTGAGGAACGGTTCAGCGCTGAACGCATGGTTGCCGACCATCTTCGACTTTTTGCCCAGCTCCTTCAAGAGCGAGATGCTCCAGCGGTCCCGGATGGGATTTCCTTGCACCGGAATCGACTGGGCGCTTGACCCGGCGGCTAGGGGACTGCACGCTCCATCACGAAGTCGTGTTCAAGGGTGCTTCCCAACCGGAAAGTCTTGGTTCCCACCTGGCGAAAGCCTGACTTCTCATAGAAGCGCAAGGCCCGGGCGTTTTCGTTGTTGACGCCCAGCCACACGCCGGCCCCGGATTCAGCCGCGGACTGAAGGCTGGCTTGCATCAGCTCTGCTGCTGCACCCAGTCCGTGGTGCTCCGGGTGGACGTAGCACTTGCTGAGCTCTGTGGAAGGCCTGAACGTCAACATCGAGGCCACCTCCATGTCTTCCGCCGGGCGGTGTACCAGGAGGCTGTAGCCGCGGAGCCGGCCGTCGTCGTCGATCACCAGCACCGTGATGTCCGGATTCATCAGGTAGCCCTGGAAATGCCTTTCGGTGAGCGTGTTCGCCAAGTGGGCGGCAATGTCCTCAGGCGACGACGACGGCGGGCAGGCCAGCGGGAAGGTGACGGCCGCCAGCTCGGCGAGCGGGCCGGCGTCGTCCGTTGCTGCCTTGCGGATGGTATGGGTCATGCAGGGATTCTACGTGCGCTGTTTCCGGGTTCTTGTCCAGATAACGTCCGCAAAAGTCACTTTTGCTCGCGTTTTCTGGACAAAACTCCTAGGGCTTGGAGCTGAAGGCCGCGTCGAAGGAGGTGTTAGAGGCCGGGAAGTCGAACTTCTTCAGGGCGGCAAGTGCTTCGGGGGCGCCGTGGAGGCGGTCCATGCCCGCGTCTTCCCATTCCACGGAGATGGGTCCGTTGTAGCCGATCGCTGTGAGGGCGCGGAAGGATGATTCCCACGGCACGTCGCCGCGGCCCGCGGAGACGAAGTCCCAGCCCCTGCGTGGGTCGCCCCAAGGCAGGTGCGAACCCATGACGGTGTTCCGGCCGGTGGGACGGAGCTTGGTGTCCTTGCAGTCCACATGGTAGATCCGGTCCTTGAAGTCCCAGATGAAGGAGACCGGGTCGATGCCCTGCCACATGAAGTGCGAGGGATCCCAGTTCAGGCCGAACGCGGGGCGGTGGCCGATGGCTTCGAGCGTGCGGACGGTGGTCCAGTAGTCGTACGCGATCTCGGACGGGTGGACTTCGTGGGCGAAACGGACGCCACATTCGTCGAAGACGTCCAGGATGGGGTTCCAGCGGTCCGCGAAGTCCTGGTAGCCGGCGTCGATGACTTTTTCCGGGACGGGCGGGAACATGGCCACGTACTGCCAGATGGATGATCCAGTGAACCCGACGACGGTGTCCACGCCCAGTGCCTTGGCCAGCCGGGCGGTGTGCTTCATTTCCTCGGCGGCGCGCTGGCGGACGCCTTCCGGGTCGCCGTCGCCCCAGACTTTGGCCCCGACGATGGCTTCGTGGCGGAAGTCGATGGGGTCATCGCACACGGCCTGGCCCTTGAGGTGGTTGGAGATGGCCCAAACCTTGAGGTTGTGCTTCTCCAGGACAGCGAGCTTGGACTCGACATAGCCTGGTTCGTCCCAGCGCCAGGCGTCCAGATGGTCTCCGGAGACGGCGATTTCCAGGCCGTCATAACCCCAGCCGGATGCCAGGCGCGCGACTTCCTCGAACGGGAGGTCGGCCCACTGGCCGGTGAACAGGGTGTACGGGCGGGGCATGTCAGGCTCCTTCGGACGGGGCGGTTTTGAACGGGGTGCCGGCCAGGCGGCCGGCCAGTTGGACGATGGAACTTTTCGCGGCGGCGGATTCTTCGACGGCATCCAGGATGCGCTGGACGGCCAGTCCGTCCTCGAACGACGGCGACGGCCCGGTTCCGCTGTCTATCGCCAGCAGGAAGTCACGGATCTCATGCGTAAAGGTGTGCTCCCAGCCGATGATGTGGCCCTGCGGCCACCACGCTTCAAGATACGGGTGCTCTGGCTCGTTGACCAGTATCCGGCGGAAGCCCTGCTCGCGGACGGGCACGGTGGCGTCAAGGAAGCCGAGCTCGTTGAGGTTTTCCAGATCAAAGAGTAGCGAGCCCTTCTCGCCGTAGACTTCCAGCTTCAACGAGTTCTTCTGGCCTGTGGCCACCCGGGAGACCTCCACTGAGGCGATTGCTCCGGAGGCGAGGGACAGCGTTGCCCAGGCGGCGTCGTCGACGGTCACTTCCTCCAGGCCCGATGCCCCCGGGCGGTGGGTGGTGAACGTGTGCGTCCGGCCGGAGACCTCCGTGACCTGGTCCCCGAGTAGGAACAGCACCTGGTCGATCGCGTGCGAGGCGATGTCTCCGAGCGCTCCGGAGCCGGCGGTTTCCTTTTTCAGTCGCCAGGTCATGGGCGCCGTTTCGTCAGCGAGCCAGTCCTGCAGGTAGGCGGCGCGGACGTGCCGGACGGTTCCAAGCCGGCCCTCGGCGATCAGTTCCTTCGCGAGCGCCAGGGCCGGGACGCGCCGGTAGTTGAACCCCACCATGGACTGCACGCCCTGTGCCCGGGCAGCCTGGGCGGCCGCGGTCATGGCCTCGGCCTCGGCCAGGGTGTTGGCCAGCGGCTTTTCCAGCAGCACGTGCTTGCCCGCTTCGAGTGCGGCTATGGCGATCTCGGCGTGCATCCAGCCGGGGGCGCAGATGTCCACGATCTGGATATCGTCGCGGTCGATCACCGCGCGCCAGTCCGTGGCGGTCTCCGCCCATCCGTACTTCGTGGCGGCTTCCGCAACCCCGGCTGGATCCCGACCCACCAAGACCTTCTGCTCAAACGCCGGGACGTCGAAGTAACTGGCCACGTTCCGCCACGCGTTCGAGTGGGCCTTGCCCATAAAGGCGTAGCCGATCATCGCCACGCCCAGTGGGGCGTTGCCGCGGGTGGTGCCGGTGGGCTCCAGCGGTGTCGTGTGCGCCGTCGTCATAGTGGTGCTCCTCAAAAGGGATGTGGTTGGTGTGGTTCAGCCGCTCGGTACTACTTCACGGCGCCGGATGAGAGGCCTGCTACCAGATGCTTCTGCACCAGTATGAAGCCGATGAGCACCGGCAGGCTGACTACTACGGAGGCGGCCATGAGCTGGTTCCAGAACACATCCGACTCGCTCGCATAGGCTTTTAGCCCGAGCGAGAGCGTCTTGGTGGTTTCATTCGTCAGGACGGAGGCAAAGAGGACCTCTCCCCACGCGGATATGAACGAATACACCGCCACCGCGATGATGCCTGGTTTGGCGACGGGCAGAATCACGCGGATGAGTGCGCCCATCCGGCCCGTGCCGTCGATCATGGAAGCTTCCTCGAGCTCCTTGGGGATGGAGGCGAAGTATCCGCTCAGCATCCAGATGGCGAACGGCAGGGTGAACGTCATGTAAGTGATGATCAGCCCGAGGTAGGAGCCCTGCAGCTGGAGCCCGGTGAGGTTCCGGATCTGGGTGAAAATCAGGTACAGGGGGAGAAGGAACAGGATGCCCGGGAACATCTGGGTCGATAGGACTGTCAGGCTGAACGCCCGCTTGCCTTTGAACTGCAGCCGCGCGATGGCGTATGCGGCCAGGACCGCTACGGTCACCGAACATAGCGTTGCGCAGACCGTGATGATCAGGCTGTTCTGGAAGTACTTGGCCAGCGGGACGGTGGTCCAGATGTCCAGGTACGGCGATGCAGTGATTTCGCGGGGAATCCACTGGAACAATCCCGCGACGTCCTTGAGTGGCTTCAGTGACGTGGACACAACCACGTAGAGGGGGATGGCCACCCAGAGGGACAGGATGGTCAGGACCACATTCCTCAGAATGCGGAAGTTGCGGGTCTCAATCATTGTCGGCCCCCTTGGGCAGCACCATGCGGATGTAGAAGACGGATGCGATGAACAGGGCGATCAGGAGCAGGACGCTCATGGCTCCGCCAAGGCCGAAGTTCCAGCTGCCGAAGGAGTTCTGGTAGATCAGCGGGGAGACCAGGGTAGCTTCCTTGGGGGACGATGCGCCGAACAAAACGAAGGGAACGTTGAACTGGTTGAAGGTCCAGAGGGACATCACCATCAACAGCACGCCGTTGGCCGGGCGCACCATGGGCAGAGTGATGGTGCGGAACTGCTGCCAGAGCGTAGCACCGTCGATTGCCGCTGCCTCATAGACGTCGGTGGGGACATTCTGAAGGGCAGCCATCAGCATCAGGAACGCGAAGGGCCACAGCTGCCAGATGTTTACGACAATCATGGCTCCGAAGGAGTTTTGGCCGAGGAGCCAGAAGGGCCTTTCGTCACCGAACAGGTGGAAAGTGTCAACCAGGATCTGGTTCACCGCGCCGTCGCGCTGATTGAACATAAACGCCCACGCGATGGTCCCGACGTAGGCCGGGAGGGCGTAGGGGATCAGGAAGAATGTGCGCAGTATGGCGCGTCCCTTGAAGTTGGAGGACAGGAACACCGCTCCGGCCATACCCAGGATCCAGGAGAAGCCGACCACCAGGATGGTATAGCCCAGCGTGCGGCCGACCGTGCTGAAGAAGGCCTGTCCGATGGTGCTTTCCGGGTTCAGCCCATTGACGAAGTTCTGAAGGCCCACAAAAGGAGCATTGAGCCAGTTGGTGAGGTTGAGCTGGGTCAGGGAGATGAACGCGATCCAGATGCCCAACAGCATGGGGCCGATGTGGATCAGGATTTCGAGGATGGCGGCCGGGAGAATCAGGCCGTACGGGAGGAACGAACGGCGTGGCTTCCGTGACGGCTGACCTTTGTCTGCCGTCTCGCCGGGCGCGGGATCAATGGCAGGCTGGCTGCCGGCAGCGGCGGGGCTGCTGTCCAAGGCTGAGTGGGACATGGGAACTCCTTTGCCCGGGTGGGGGCACTGCCTGAAGGCACTGCCCCCACCCGTCAGGCGTGGTTATTGGGCCGCGGCCATCTGGTTGTTGGCGTCCTTGAGGGCCGCCTTGATGTCGTCCTCGGAGACAGTTCCGGTTGCTGCCTTGGCAAAGAGGTTCTTGATGGCCGTGCCCGTGAGCGTTTCCATCTGTCCCTCCTTGGCGATCAAGGGCATGGGCAACGCATGGTTCGCCAGGGCATCATTCTTGGCCTTGACCTCCTCCGTCTGGAACGCCGGATCGGAGGAGGCGCCGCTGACCACGGGCAGGGACCGGTAGGCCTTGTTCAACGAGACCTGCTCTTCGTCGCTGGTCAGGAAGCCGGCAAGCTTGATCGCGTTTTCCTTGTTCTTGCTGTTCTTGAAGATACTCAGGTTGATACCGGCCACATGGCTCTGGGTGCCAAGGTCACCGGTAGCTCCGGCTGACATCATGGGGATCGGAGCAACACCCCAATCGGTGAACCCCCGTGCCTCGAAGTTCTTCACCGGGCTTTGGTCAAACAACATGGCGGCCTGGCCATTGATGAGATTGTCGATCTTCTGGCTGCCTTGACTGATTTCCGCATCCGACGGCGACATCACCTTGTCTGTTGCCATCAGATCGATGAACTGCTTGACGCCTTCAACCTGTGGGCCGCTGTCAAAGGTCGGCTTGCCGTCTTTGTCGAAGAGAGTGCCGCCGTTCTGCAGTCCACGAACAAAAGCCTGGTGCGAGTTGGCCGAGACAGAAGCACCTGCTGCTGTGAATCCCCACTGGTCGGGCTTGCCGTCGCCATTGGTGTCCTTGGTGAGTTTCTTCGCCGTTTCGACGAATTCCTGCCATGTGACGGGAGCTTTTTCGATGCCGGCTTCCTTGAACAGCTTGGTGTTGTAGTACATGTTGTACGCCAGTCCGTAAAGGGGAACCGACGTCGGCGTCTTGCCTTCTGCGCCACCGGTGGACCAGCTCGTCTTCAGGAAGCGGTCCTCACCTCCCACTGCCTCCAACAGTTTTCCTTCGACAGGTTCGAACGCTCCTGTTTCCTGCAGTGTCACGGCCCAGGTGTTGCCGATGTTCAGGACATCCGGTCCATCGCCGCTGGTGACGGCGGTAAGGATCCGATTGTAGAGGTCCGTCCAGCTGATGACCTCAAGATTGACCTTCACTCCGGTCTTCTCCGTAAAGCGGTCAAGTGACGGCTTCAACTTGGCTGCAGTGTCGTCCAGGCTGTTGCCTTGGTCTGACGCCCAGTAAGTGATCGTGTCGCTGGTGGCCTGCGGGCTACCGCCGCCGCATCCGCTGAGGCTCAGGGCCAGGGATGCGACGGCCGTCAGGGACGCCAGGACTTTCAGGGGGTTCTTCATGGTTGCTCCGGTTTCTCATCGTCGAGCTGGTGCGGGTTTTGCTGGTGCTTAGGCAGAGTCAAAGAAGGCACAGACATTGCAGGGCCCTGGTGACCCATGGCTGCGGGCCCGTGACACGGGCCCGCAGTTGACCGCCTTATCTAGGCGGACAGCGTTGCTGCGGTGGGGTCCCAGTCCTCCGGCAGAGCCGGGACCGGTGCAGCCGAGCTTTCGACGTCGACAAAGGCGCGCGTGTCGATGGATTCTGCGATGGAAGCCATGGTGTCCAGCACGTGAAACGCCAGCTCACCCTGTGCGCGGTGCGGGCGGCCTTCGCGGATGGCACGGGCCATTTCCAGAACGCCTGCGCCGCGGCTTGCCGTGGAGCCTACGGAAGGGACTATGGTCCAGTCGTCCGATCCCGTGGCGCAAATCCTGACTTCGCCGTCGAACGTGTTGGGATCCGGAAAAGCGATCGTGGCGTCTGTGCCCGTGATTTCAACGAATCCGGCGCGCTTGAAGGGCGAATCGAAACTGAAGATGCTCTGCGCAGATTCGCCGCCCTCGAACTCCAGAATCGAACTGACGTGGGTGGGCACAGTAACAGCGAACTCTTCACCGGCCTTGGGACCCGAACCGATCACCCGGGTTTCCTTGGACCTCGAACCGAAGGCGGCCACCCGGCGGATACTGCCGAAGGTCTGCACCAAGGTGGTGAGGTAGTAGGGTCCGATGTCGAAAAGCGGGCCGGCGCCGTCCTGGAACAGGAAAGCCGGGTTGGGGTGCCACGACTCCGGCCCTGGGGACTGCATCAGCGTCAGTGCAGTGAGCGGTGAACCGATGTCGCCGCGCTCGATCATCCGGCGTGCTGTCTGCAGGCCGGCACCCAGGAAGGTGTCAGGTGCGCAGCCAAGGCGCACGCCTGCGGCGTCTGCGGTCTTGAGCAGCCCAAGGCCGCTTTCGCGGTCCAAAGAGAACGGCTTTTCGCTCCACACGTGCTTTCCTGCGTTGACCGCCTGCGTTGCCACCTCAACATGGGCCGCCGGAATGGTCAGGTTGATCACGATCTCAACGTCAGGGTTGCCCAGCACCGCATCCACGCCGCCGTGAACCGGCACGCCATACTCGGCAGCCCTCGCGGCCGCCGATTCCTGGAAGAGGTCGCCGATGGCCACCACCTTGACGTCCGGGAAGCTGGTGAGGTTGTCCAGGTACTCCTTGCTGATGACACCAGCCCCAATGATTCCGACTCCGACCGGTCCAGATTTCAGGGCGTCGCGGCTCATGCGGATACCTTTCCGGCGCTGAGGTAGTTGTAGCTGTCGCGGACGGCGTCGAACATATCGCCATGGAAGTCATCCAGCTCAATCACCCCGGCTTCGAGGAAGTCGGCGGCGTCGAGGACATCCCAGATGGCCATCTTGCCGTCGCCCACTGCGGTCTGGCTGGACGGGTCCGGGGTCAGTGGGCCGTCCTTGATGTGGATGAACTTCACGCGGTGGCCCAGCCGTGCCAGCAGTTCCGCAGGGTTCTGGCCACCAACAGCTGCCCAGTACGTGTCGAGTTCCAGCACCACGGCGGGATCAAGGTTGTCGGCGAGGTGCTCCAAGGCGGTCTTGCCGTCGATGACGGACTCAACTTCCCACCAGTGGTTGTGGTAGCCGACCCGGACGCCGTATTCGGCTCCCTTGGCTGCCGCAGCGTTAAGTTGCTCTGCAGTCTTCTTGATCTCTGCAACGGAGTTCCAGCGCTCAACGGGTACATGCGGGTCGATGACCGTGCCAATGCCGAGCTGCTGGGCGGCGGCAAAGATTTCATCCTGGTTTTCCTGGAGCAGTGGTGCGTGGCCCGAGGGGGCGGTGAGATTGTTGTCCGCCAACGCCTGCTTCAGCTCGGCGGCCTTGGCCACGAAGCGGTAGGGCTCAACCATGGTGAAGCCGATTTCTGCCAGGCGCTGGATGGTTCCTGCGAGATCCTCTTCAAGGGCCTTTCGGACCGTGTAGAGCTGGATCGAGTATGGCACTGTCTCTCCTCGTCGTTGGGGTTAGAGGACTGCTGCTTGTCCTGGAGCGTTCTCAGGTCAGTGGGCTGCCTCACACCCCAAGCTAGAGGTACTTTTGTCGATCGTCAAGCAAAAGTTGGAAACAGGTCGCCGTACTTTTTACAGCGTGACATGCGGAAGCCAGCTGTGCTATCACTTACTCATGAGCCTCATCACCGGAACCGACCCTGTTGCACCTGACAACGGGGGCAGCTTCGCGCGTGCCGGTGACTTGTTTCAGCTCCTTCGGGACGGCAAGGCCCGCACCCGCGCCGAACTGGCCCTGACCACCGGCCTGGCGCGTTCCACTGTTGCCTCAAGAATCGATGCCCTGATTCTGTCCGGCCTGGTCGGACCCGCCGGTGAGGCTAATTCCAGCGGCGGCAGGCCGCCGTCGCGCTTTGCCTTCAACCCGGCGGCGCGCGCCGTGCTGGCAGTCGACGTCGGCGCCACCCACGTGACAGTCGCCGTCACAGATCTCAGCGGACGTGTCCTGACTGAACAGCGCCTGGCCCAAGACGTTGCCGAAGGTCCCGAGACTGTGCTGGACAGGGTGGTCGAGGAAGGCCTCGCGCTTATCGCACAGGCAGGCCGGAGCATAAGTGACCTCGCCGGCGTGGGAATCGGTTTGCCGGGGCCCGTGGAGCACGCCACCGGCAGGCCGGTCAAGCCGCCCATCATGCCGGGGTGGGACGGGTTCGACGTCGTCCGTTACGTCCAGCGCTCCCTGCCGGTTCCCGTCCTGGTGGACAACGACGTAAACATCATGGCGCTGGGGGAGCGTACGGCCCACTGGCCCGAGCACGACAACTTCCTGTTCATCAAGGTGGCCACCGGCATCGGCTCCGGAATCATCAGCAACGGGGAACTGCAACGCGGCGCCAACGGGACGGCCGGGGATCTGGGCCACGTCCGCGTCCCGCGCGGTGACGAGGTGCTGTGCCGCTGCGGCAACTTCGGCTGCCTCGAAGCGCTCGCATCAGGACCGGCCGTGGCCGCGGAACTTGGCCGGCGGGGTATTCCGGCGACCAAGGGCAGCGATGTGCTACGCCTGGTGGCTGACGGCAACCTTCAAGCCATCCAGGCCCTGCGCCAGGCCGGGCGGGACGTTGGGGACGTGCTCGCAACCGTAGTGAACCTGCTCAACCCCTCCGTCATCGTCATCGGCGGAAGCCTGGGCCAAGCTGGGGAGCACCTCATGGCCGGCGTCCGGGAAGTGGTTTACCGGCGCTCGCTGCCGCTGGCCACGACCCATCTGCGCATCGCCCCTTCAGTGGCCGGGAACCAGGCCGCCATTTTTGGTGCTAGCCAGATGGTCACCCAGCACGTACTGTCCCCGGCCGTGATCGAAGCCACGCTGCAGGCCGCAGGCTAGCCGGTCTCGGGCGGCCCTACGCAGAAATGACGCGGATGGGCGAGCCCGCCAGCCAGGCCGTGACGTCCTCGAAGGCCCCACCATAGAACTGCCGGTAGCTCTCCCGGGTGACATAGCCCAGATGCGGGGACAGCACAGTGTTCGGAGCGGACAGGAGCGGATGGCCTGCCGGCAGGGGCTCCTGGTCGAAGACGTCCAGTGCGGCTCCGCGGATCCAGCCTTCCGTAAGGGCACGGACCAGGGCGTCCTGGTCAACCAAAGGGCCGCGGGCGGTGTTCACCAGGATCCCTTCCGGCCCCAGCAGCCGCAGCTCCTCCTCGCCTACCGTGCCCTCGGAACGGGACGACAGCCTCAGGTGCAGGGTGGCCACGTCGGAGTTCAGAAAGAGCTCTTCCTTAGTGACCCTCCGCACCCCCGCATCCGCGGCCGCCTCCTCTGTCAGATTCTCGCTCCACGCCAGCACCTCCATACCGAAGGCCTGCCCGTACGCGGCGATCCGGCGGCCGATCTTGCCCAGCCCAACGATGCCTAAGGTTTTGCCGGCGAGCTCAAACCCCACCGTGGTCTGCCAGGCGCCGGAGCGCAGCGAATTCTCCTCGACCGTGAGGTTCCTGGCGATCCCCAAGAGCAGGGCCCACGTCAGTTCCGGGGCTGCCGTGGGGGAGCCCGGCGTACCGCACACCGTCACCCCGTGCTCGGCTGCTGCGGCCACGTCAATGGAAGCGTTCGCCGCACCTGTCGTCACCAGGAGCTTGAGCTCGGGGAGTCTTTCCAGCACTGTGCGCGGGAACGGCGTCCGCTCACGCATGGCGACGACGATGTGGAAGCCGGCCAGTGCAGCCACCAGGGCATCCGGGGACGTGAACGGCTCCCTGAAGACGGTTACGGAAACCCCATCCTGCTCCAGGGAGGTCCAGTCGGCGAATCCGTGGGCCACGTCCTGGTAGTCGTCCAGGATGGCGAGCCGGTGCTTCATGTCAGTTCCTTCATCCGGTGGTCTGTGGCGTGGAGTTCTGTGGCGTGGAGTTCATCTTAAGGCAACGGGTCATCATGGCCGGCTACCCCGGCTGCCCGGCTGCCCGGCGGGACGGCCGTATGGCCGTATGGCCCGGCGCGGCGTGATAGCAATGGTGGTGATGAAATCACTTTTAAAGCCCGACAGGTCCTCATGAACAGCCGGCTCATGGCCAGGATCCCGAACGGCTGGATCCTCCTCGCCTGCATCGGTCTTCTGGCCCTGAATCTCCGCGGGCCCTTTGTGGCGGTCGCCCCGGTGGTGGACATCATGCAAGTGGACCTGGGATTCTCGCCCGTCATGCTGGGAGTCCTGACCAGCATCCCGGTGCTGTGTTTCTCCCTGTCCGCTCCGCTGGCATCCCTGGCAGCCAGGAAATTCGGGGCAGAGTTCGCTGTGACGCTCACCATCCTTGGTGTGCTGGCCGGAGTCATTCTCCGTTCGGCCTGCGGACCGCTGCTGGTGGTTTTGGGCACCGTACTGATCGGCCTGGCCATCACCATCGGGAACATTGCGGTGCCGCTGATCATCCGGCGCGATTTTTCACCCCTTCGGCAGGGGACCGCCATGGGCATCTACACGGCGGCGCTGAACATCGGATCCTTCCTCACATCCATGGTCACGGCCCCGCTGGCCGAGGTTGCCGGCTGGCGGGCCGCCCTCGCCTCCGTGGGAATCCTGGCCGTGGTGGCCATCGCCTTCTGGATGATCGCCGTCGGGCCGCGGAGCGCGTTGGTGCCCTCCGATGCGGTGGTGCCGGGCGGGCAGGAGCACGCTGCCGTCAAGGGCTCCGGCTGGATTACGGCCGGCCTGACAGCCGGTTTCGCCGGGCAGGCCTGCTCGTACTACGCCGTGACGGCCTGGCTGCCGAGCTACCTCAACGACGAGCTGGGCATGTCCGCATCGGAGGCCGGTGCGGGTTCGTCGATCTTCCAGATCCTCGCGATAGTGGGCGGCCTGGGCGTTCCCTTTGCAGCCAAGTATTTCAGTACGACGACGGCGGCGGTCACCTTGGGCCTGCTGTGGACAGCGGTGCCCGCCGGTCTGCTGCTGGCACCTGAGTTGTGGTGGCTGTGGTCCACGTGCGGCGGGATTGCCCAGGGTGGGGGTATTACGCTGATTTTCATAGCCATCATCAGACTGGCGCGGGACCAGGCCTCGGCTGGCCGGATGTCCGCGACCGTCCAGGGTGTGGGTTACTGCTTTGGTGCGGTTGCCCCGCCACTCGTTGGATGGGTGCATGATGTATCGGGATCCTGGACCCCGGCGTTGCTGGTGATCCTGGCGTCCGTGTTGACGTTCTTCATCTGTACGACCCTCTCCGTGCGGCTGGTGCCGAAAGGACGCTGACCCGCCCCGCCGCCGTCGTACTCCCCACCTCTGCACCCGAACCCCAGGACAGCGCGAACTGGCAGCTAATGACCCCAAACCTTGGTTTTGGGGTCATTAGCTGCCAGTTCGCGCCTGGAGTGGTGGGTTCCGTTGCCGGGCCGGCTCCCCGGATTTCGGGGTTCCTGTTGCGAAGGGTGTGCCGGCCCGGCAAACGGAAGTCTGCGCCGTGACTACGCCGCCGTGAGTTCGTCCTCGGTGGCCTTTTCGCGGGCCTCCGTCAGGTAGCGGGCGTACGCGGGGAGGGTAAGGAATGAGGGGAAATCCTGGCCCAGGGTGACTTCTTCGAAGATGTCCCGGGCGTCTTCGAATCGGTCGCCGTCGAAGCGTTCCAACCGTGCGAACTCTTCGTCCAGCAGCTCTTCGATCCAATGATGCGTGATGATCTCCCCGCGGTCGGTGATGGCCCTGGCGTACATCCACTGCCACAGCTGGGAGCGGGAGATTTCCGCGGTGGCGGCGTCCTCCATGAGGTTGTGGATGGCGACCGCACCGTTGCCGCGCAGCCACGACTCGATGTACCGGATGCCCACTTCGATGTTGTTCCGGATGCCCGTTTCGGTGATGGTCCCTTCGGTGGCGGCCACGTTGATCAGGGCGCGATCATCGGGGGTGACGTCTTCGCGGCTGCGGTCCAGCTGGTTGGGACGCTCGCCCAGGATGTCGTCGAAGACCTCGCGGCAGACCGGAACCAGGTCCGGGTGGGCCACCCAGGAACCGTCGAAGCCGTCATTGGCCTCGCGGGTCTTGTCCGCACGGACTTTCTCGAAGGCGTTGGTGTTGGCTGCTTCGTCCTTGCGGTTGGGGACGGCGGCGGCCATTCCGCCGATGGCCATGGCGCCGCGCTTGTGGCACGCACGAACAAGCTGCTCTGTGTAGGCCCGCATGAACGGCTGGGTCATGGTCACCTGGGCACGGTCCGGCAGGACGAACCGGGGGCCGCGGGTGCGGAAGTTCTTGATCAGGGAGAAGATGTAGTCCCATCGGCCGGCGTTCAGGCCTGAGGCATGGTCGCGCAGTTCGTAGAGGATCTCCTCCATTTCGAACGCCGCCGTGATGGTTTCGATCAGCACGGTGGCGCGGATGGTGCCCTGCGGGATGCCAAGCAGATCCTGGGCCAGGATGAAGATGTCATTCCACAGGCGGGCTTCGAGGTGGTTCTCGATCTTGGGCAGGTAGAAATACGGGCCCTTACCCTGGGCGATCAGGCGGCGGGCGTTGTGGAAGAAGAACAGGCCGAAGTCCACGATGCCACCGGCCACCGGGGTGCCGTCGATGAGCATGTGCTTCTCCGGCAGGTGCCAGCCACGGGGACGGACCACGATGGTGGGCAGTTCCGCGGCGGGGCGGAGCTTGTACTCCTTGCCCTCGGGGCTGGTGAAGTCGATCCGGCGTTCCAGCGCATCCGTGAGGTTCAGCTGGCCCTTGATGACGTTCCGCCACGTGGGGGTGGAGGAGTCCTCCATGTCAGCGAGCCATACCTTCGCTCCGGAGTTCAGGGCGTTGATGGCCATCTTCTGATCCACGGGGCCGGTGATCTCCACGCGGCGGTCCTCCAAGCCCGGAGCCGGGGGAGCGACCCGCCACGTCGCATCGTTGCGGATATCCTCGGTCTCGCGGAGGAACCGCGGGTCCTGGCCACCGGCGATCTCCGCCCGCCGCACCCGGCGCGCCTGCAGCAGCTCCTGCCGCCGCGCCGCCGTAGCCCTGTGCAGTTTTGCGACGAACTCCAGTGCGTCCGGAGTAAGAACCTCGTTCTGCCGGCACATGGGCTGGGCAGTCAGAGTAATCCCATTAATAGTGAAGTTGTCTGTGAAGGTATTCATTTCAAATCTCCTTAGAGAAGAAGCAATTCGACGGCGGGTGGTGACGTACCTGAAAGGCGGTGAACTGGACATCCGGCAGCGTGCGTAAAAGGGGCCCTGCGGCCGGCTTCGTCCTCGCTCAGCGAGGTAGAAGCCGGCCGTGGGGAATAGCACGCCGAGGATCGTCCGGTTTGCCGACGGACGTGAGGCCCGCCGTCGTAAGTGTTAGTGGAACTGGCCTTCTTCGGTGGATCCCACCAGGGCCAGCGTGGATGCGTTCGGGTTGAGCGCAGTGGCGATGTCGTCGAAGTAGCCGGTGCCGACTTCGCGCTGGTGCTTTGTCGCGGTGTAGCCGCGGGACTCGGAGGCGAATTCCTTGTCCTGGAGTTCGACGTACGCGCTCATGCCTTCACGGGCGTAGCCGTGGGCGAGATCGAACATCGAGTAGTTCAGGGCGTGGAAGCCGGCCAGGGTGATGAACTGGAAGGTGAAGCCCATGGCGCCGAGTTCACGCTGGAACTTGGCGATGGTGGCATCGTCCAGGTGCTTGCGCCAGTTGAACGACGGTGAGCAGTTGTAGGAGAGCATCTGGTCCGGGAAGTCGGCTTTGACGGCCTCGGCGAACTTGCGGGCAAGCTCAAGGTCGGGGGTGCCGGTCTCCATCCAGATGAGGTCCGAGTACGGTGCGTAGGCCTTGGCGCGGGCGATGCAGGGTTCGATGCCGTTGCGGACCTTGTAGAAGCCCTCGGCAGTCCTCTCACCGGTGATGAATTCCTGGTCGCGCTCGTCCACGTCGGAGGTGATCAGGGTGGCCGCTTCGGCGTCGGTGCGGGCGATGACTACGGACGGGGTCCCGGCGACGTCTGCTGCCAGGCGGGCGGCGTTCAGGGTGCGGACGTGCTGCTGGCTGGGAATCAGGACCTTGCCGCCGAGGTGGCCGCACTTCTTCTCCGAGGCGAGCTGGTCTTCCCAGTGCACGCCTGACGCGCCGGCCTGGATCATGGATTTCATGAGCTCATAGGCGTTCAGCGGCCCGCCGAAGCCGGCCTCGGCGTCGGCGATGATCGGCACCATCCAGTCCTCAACCGTCTGGATGCCTTCGGAGAACTCGATCTGGTCAGCCCGGAGCAGGGCGTTGTTGATGCGCCGGACCACCGTGGGAACGGAGTTGGCCGGGTATAGGGACTGGTCCGGGTAGGTGTGGCCGGAGTTGTTGGCGTCCGCTGCCACCTGCCAGCCGGAAAGGTAGATGGCACGCAGGCCGGCCTTGACCTGCTGTACGGCCTGGTTGCCGGTCAGGGCGCCCAGTGCGTTCGTGTAGCCGCCGGTCTTGTGCTCTTCGGTGAGCTGCTTCCACAGCTTCTCGGAGCCGCGGCGGGCCAGGGTGTGCTCTTCGGAGACGCGGCCGCGGAGGCGGACCACATCCGTTGCCTTGTAGTCGCGGGTCACACCTTCCCAGCGCGGGTTGGCGGCCCACTCGAGCTCCAGGGCGGTTGCCTGTTCTTCGGGCGTCGGCTGGGTGGGCTCAAATGCTGCAGTCATCTTTGTCTCCTTGATTGAGCTCCGGAGTGAATACCAGCCGGCGGGGCTGCTTCCTTGCAGTCCCGGCCAACTGCTCCGGTGCGGTGTTTCTTTCCGTGATTACTACTTTTCAGTACTTCCAAGGCAATCAATAGAGGGAAACCATGGAAAGAAATGCATTTCTTCGCGTATGCTCAAGAAATGTCCCCTTCAAGCTGGAACCGCAAAGCCACGCCGCCCGCGCCGAACAATGGCGCCCCGGAACTGGACGTCATCAGCCTGGGCCGCCGCGTCCGGCACCTGCGCAAGGCGGCCGGACTGACACTGGATGACCTGAGTGCCGCCGTCGGGACCGCCCCCAGCCAGCTGAGCCTGATTGAAAACGGCAAGCGGGAGCCCAAACTGGGGTTGCTGCAGCAGCTCGCTGCAGGGCTCAATGTGGGCATTGACCAGCTGCTCGGGGCGGAGCCGCCCAACCGCCGGGCGGCCTTGGAGATCGAGCTTGAGCGCTATCAGCGCAGCCCTATCTATGAGTCCCTCAACCTGCCGAAAATCCGTATCAGCTCGCGGCTGCCCATGGATGTCCTGGAGTCAATGGTGGGCCTGCAGCATGAGCTGGAGCGCAAGCTCAATGAGCAGATCGCCACACCGGAAGAGGCCCGGCGCGCCAACGGTGAACTGCGCGCCATGATGCGTGAGCGGAACAACTACTTTCCGGAGTACGAGGCTGAGGCCCAGAAGGTGCTCGCCAGCGTTGGGCACACCACCGGTCCGCTTTCCCAGCACGTCATCGCGGACATCGCCGCGCACCTGGGGTTCAGCCTGCACCACGTGGGCGACCTGCCGCATTCAACCCGTTCGGTGACGGATCTTAAGAACCACAGAATTTACCTGACGCAGAACCAGCGGACGGACCATGACCCCCGGTCCGTGCTGCTGCAGGCGCTGGGCCACTATGTCCTTGGCCACCAGACGCCCAAGAACTACGGCGATTTCCTGATGCAGCGAGTGGCAACCAATTACTTCGCCGCGGCGCTGATGCTGCCGGAAAAGGCCACGGTGGATTTCCTGCAGAAAGCCAAGGTGGCCAAGGAAATAGCAGTGGAGGACATCAGGGACGCGTTTGCCGTGTCCTACGAGACCGCCGCGCACCGGTTCACGAACCTCGCCACCCATCACCTGGACATCCGCACCCACTTCCAGAAGACGCACGAGAGCGGCATCATCTATAAGGCCTACGAGAACGACGGCGTGACGTTCCCGCAGGATCACACGGGCGCCATCGAGGGCCAGCCGTCCTGCAAGCAGTGGACATCGCGGGTGGTCTTTGACGTCGCGGACAAGTTCAGTGCGTACTGCCAGTACACGGACACCCCGGCCGGGACGTACTGGTGCACCGCCCGCACGGAGCGCTCTGCCAACGGCGAGTTTTCGCTCTCCGTGGGGGTCCCCTACGCGCACGTGAAATGGTTCCGGGGCCGGGATACCACGGAGCGGTCCAAGTCCACGTGCCCGGACGAAAGCTGCTGCAAGCGGCCCCCTGCGGAGCTGGCCTCCGAATGGGCGGGCAACGCCTGGCCGTCAGCCCGCGCGCACTCGCACCTGCTCGCTGCCATGCCGCCGGGCGCGTTCCCCGGCGTGGACGAAACCGAGGTGTACAGCTTCCTGCAGGCCCACTCGGGGAGCTGAGTAAAACCCTCTCTCACATCCTGCGGTGTTTCCCCGAACCCTCTCTCACTTCTTGCGGTGTTTCCTCGAACCCTCTCTCACATCTTGCGGTGTTTCCCCAAACGCTCTGTGCGGTGTGAAGAGGGCGTTTCGATATTTGGTGCATGAGGTGAGAGCGTTTCCCCTAGCCGTGCAGGGTCCTGTACGCAGCCGCGGCCGCGGGGTGCAGCGTCAGTCCCGCGGTATGGATGAGCGATTCCGGGCTCAGGAACTGAACGCCCAGACTGGACCTCGGGATGAGCTCCTCGGCATGGCCAACCAGCAGTTCGACCGTCCTCGTCACGGTGGCGTCATCCAGATCTCTTCGGCACAGGAGCAGGTTGGCCACGCCAACGGTCCAAACAGCCGGAATGCCTTCGTAGCTGCCCTCAGGGATCAGCACCCGATCGTAGAACGGGCCGTAGCGTGCCCGCGTCGACGGGATCAGCGCAGAGAGGTCGAGCAATCCGAGCCCGACTTCCTTGTTGGTGGCCGCGATGGCGGCTGTGGGCACGCCGCCGGACCAGAACAACGCATCCACTGACCCGCCCCGGAGGGCGGCAAGTCCATCGTTAAGGCCGAGGTTCATCACCGTGATCGTCTTCTCGGTGGGGACGGAGGGGACAGCGGCACCGACTGCAGTGGAGCTGAAGCCGGCGGCCTCGATGAGCCGGGGAGTGGTCAGTGAAGTCCCCGAACCAGGCTCGCCGACGGCCACGGTCCTGCCCGCAAGCTCGGCGAAGTCCCGGATGCCGCTGTTCTTCCGGACGACGCAGTGGACGTAGTTTTCATACACCTTTCCCAGGGCGGCAATTTCGACATTTGGCGTATTTTTTGCTGCTGCGTGCTGGGCCGCTGCGTCTGCAAGCGCGACGGCGAAGGTGGCCTTGCCGGTCAGGAGATACTCCAGGTTATCCAGGCTGCCCCCAGTCTCCAGCGCCTCGGCGTTGTCGGCGACACCATGGCGCTGGAGGGACTCCGCGAGCAGGGTGGAAAACTCCAAATAGAAGCCTCCCGGCTCACCGCCCGCCACGCTGACGGTGCCTGGACGATCCTCCGGAGTGCATGCAATGACGGTTGGCAGCAGGAGGCCGGTCAGACCTGCGGCCAGCCCGGCCTTGAGGGCTGTCCTCCGGCACGGAAGAGCCGTGCCTGCCATCAAGTCAGCCATGTGGTCCCTCCTGACCCGGCGGGATGATCGCGGGCGGAAACTCGATGCGGGCAATCAGGCCGTGGGGTGATCGTTCGGCCAGCACCAGGCGGCCGCCATTGGCGCCGGCGAGCTTGTCCACGATAGTCATGCCCAGGCCGTTGCCGCGGATCTCCCGATGCCCTGGTGACCGCCAGAACCGGGTGGTGGCTGTAGCCCGTTCTTCCGCAGAAAGCCCGGGACCGTCGTCGGATACTTCAATGACCGCCCCTCCCGGGCGCTCGCGGACGGCAACCGAGATGCGGGCGCCGGGTGCATATTTGATGGCGTTGTTGAGGAGTTCCCCGGCCATCTGGGCCAGCTCAGCGGAGTTGCAGGCCACTTGCACCGCCGGGTCGGGCGGCCTTTCCAGCACGATCGATGCTCCGCTGCGCTGGGCGGCAGGTCCGGCCCGTTCCACCTCTTCCAGCAGGACAGGGAAGGGGTCGATGAGGGCCTTGTCCTTGCCTGACGCGGGGCCGAGTGCGCCGCGGGCAGAGTCCTCGAAGGCCCGGTGCTCAGCCGCCGCCAGCTTCAATACTCCGTCCAGGATCTCTTCCACACGTTCAAGTTCTGCCAGTACCCCCGCTGCCGCGGTATGTTCCCGGACTGTTTGCAGTTCCAGCTGCAGCAGATCGATCCTCAACCGCAGGGCGCCCACCGGATTGCGCAACTGGTGTGATGTGTCTGCTATCAACTGGCGTTGGGAATCGATACTCTCACTGACGGTCCGCGCCATCGTCGTGAAGGAACGGCTGAGTTCCCTCAGCTCCGGCGGCCCGTCTTCCGGAAGCTGACTCGTATGGCCCGTCGCCTCGAGCTCGGTCACCGCTGAATTCAGGCGATGAACGGGTCGCAACACCCACCTGGTCACGCGCGCCGCACCCAGGAGGAGGACCGTCCCCAGTGCGGCTGCCGCAAGTCCGACGACGACCCACCGTTCCCGCAGTTTCTCCCGGGCGGCATCCGGATTGACTTCAAGGACGGCCTCGCCAAGGACTTGGCTGGCGCTTCCGAAGGACCGGGAGATCACCTCAGAGCCGGTTCCAAACGGCTGAAGCGGGGCGAGCGTAGTGTCGCTGAGGTTCAGGCGCGCGCTGGCAATTGCGTCCCGGACGTCTGCCCTGTCCTCGCCCAGGCCGCCGGAGCGCAAGGTGCCCTGCTGCAGGCGGACCAGTACGCCTTCCCGGTACAACCCGGAGTACCTGTCCATCTCGCTCTGAAGCTGGGTGGAATCGCCGTCCACTGCAGCGTCGTATGCCACCTGCGCGAGCCGGTTGAGTGCGGCAACCCGGTTGATCTGCAGTTCCTGCGTGAGCTCCCGGCTGGCGGACGTCAGGATGGCGTTGCAGACGATGATGACCATCAGGACGGACAGGAGGCTGAGGACGCCCAAGACACGCAGTTTCACGCAGGATCCGCCTCGATCCGATAGCCGACGCCGCGGACATTGATGATGAAGCCTGGCCGTTGGAGTTTTGACCTCAGTCCGGTCAGGTGCACATCAAGGGACCGTGAGGATGCGAGGAATGCGTCACCCCACAGCGCGTCCAGGATCTGTTCGCGGGTCACCACTGAACCCGCATGCCGGGCCAACAGAGCGAGCAGGTCGAACTCGGTGGCCGTCAAGGGCAGTACCTGTGAACCGACGGCCGCCACGCGCCGGTCGAGGTCGACGTCGAGATCCCCCAGCACGATGTTTCGTTGCCTGTCGCTGGGGCGGCCTGCGCGCCTTGTGACAGCCTCGATGCGGGCGAGGAGTTCGACCAGTTTTACCGGCTTAACGAGGTAGTCGTCGGCCCCGGACCGGAGCCCCAGCACCACACTCCGCTCATCGTCCCGGGCAGTGAGGATCAGAATGGGACACTGCGTGACCTGGCGAAGTTTCCGCAGTACGTCGAGGCCATCAATATCCGGAAGCCCCAGGTCCAGGAGAATTACCTCGAACCTCCTGTGGACGAGGAGGGCGTCGGCACCCCCGGGACACTCGGGTCGCCTTATGTCCGGCGGAGACGACGGCCGCGTCAAGCGCGGACGCCATGGCGTCGTCGTCCTCGACGATCAGCACTTCCATTGCCTGGTTCCTTTTCGTTGATTGGGCGCTTGCATCCCTGCCCGCTTTGGAGGTTACCCCTTCTCCCACATTTTCGCCGTGCCCCGGAACCTGGCTCGACCAAGATCCGGGGCACGGCAGGAGGAAACCTAAGGAAGTGTTAGGAAATCCCCTTCGGCGTTGGTTGTGCCTTGGATCACCAATAGCTTGGATGAGTCCCCGGCCTTTCAGGGGGACTGTCAACGTCGAGGAGGAACCATGAGCAAGGTCGCCATGGACAGTACGAAAGAACACCTGCAGCGGTTACCGGTGGCGGCGCCGCCGAGGAAGGTTCAGAGATGAGCACCCAGCAAGCCGAAGTCCAGAGTGAGTCAGCCGAGACCCGCCGGGCCGTGAGCAACATCCTCAAAGGCTCGTCCGGCAACCTGGTCGAGTGGTACGACCTCTACGTCTACACGGTGTTCGCCGCCTACTTCCAGTCCCACTTCTTCAACTCCAAGGACGAACTCCAGGCCGGACTCGAAGCGATGGCCGTCTTCGCGACGTCGTTCCTGATGCGGCCGATCGGAGCCTGGTTCTTCGGGCGCTACGCCGACCGCAACGGCCGCAAGGCCGCGCTGACCCTGAGCGTGACCATGATGTCGGCCGGCTCCTTCGCCATCGCGATCCTGCCAACCACACAGCAGATCGGTGTGTGGGCGCTGGTTCTGCTCGTCCTCGTGCGGCTGGTCCAGGGCTTCTCCGTGGGTGGCGAATACGGCACCAGCGCCACCTACATGTCCGAGGCCGCCACGTCCAAGCGGCGCGGCTTCTTCTCCAGCTTCCAGTACGTCACGCTCATCGGCGGACAGATGGTGGCTCTGCTTGTTCTCGTCATTCTGCAGAACACCATGGGCAAGGACATGCTCACGGAGTGGGGCTGGCGGATTCCGTTCGCGATCGGTGGCGTGGCTGCGCTCGTGGTCCTCTGGCTGCGGCGCTCCATGGAAGAAACCGTCTCCGCCGACCAGATCCGCGCCGCGCATGTTCCCGTGGCGGGCATCGCTCAGCCGGGAACCATGAAGCTGCTGTTCACCCAGTACTGGAAGCCGCTGCTGATCTGCATCGGCGTCACCCTCGGCGGCACCGTGGCGTTCTACACGTACACCAACTTCATCCTGAAGTTTATGAACGATACGTCCGGCATCGCCAAGACCGACACCTCCGTGATCAACTTCTGGGCACTGTTCATCTTTATGCTGCTCCAGCCGGTCTACGGCATGATCTCTGACAAAATTGGCCGCAAACCGCTCCTGATCTGGTTCGGCATCACCGGTGTCCTCTTCACCTGGCCGCTGCTCTCCACCCTCTCCAACACCAAGGACCCGTTCACCGCGTTCCTACTCATGATGGGCGGCCTGCTGATCGTGGGCGGCTACACCTCGATCAACGCGCTGGTGAAGGCCGAGCTGTTCCCCGCATCCATCCGCGCCCTCGGTGTCGGGCTGGGCTACGCGATCGCCAACTCGCTCTTCGGCGGCACCGTTCCGCTGCTCGGCGCCGCGTTCCAGAAGGCCGAGCGGGTGGACCTCTTCTTCACCTATGTCACCGTGGCTATCGCCATCTCCCTGGTGGTCTACATCTTCGCGCTGAAGAACAAAAAGGCCACGCACCTGGACCGGGAGCAGGGCGACGCCTGGCAGCGCCCCAGCAAGGACGATGACAAGGACAAAGACCTTCTCAACGTCTAGGGTTTGCCGAAAGAACGACGGCGGCTGGCCGGCCGCCGTCGTCCTCTGGCCCTGAACCGCGGTGCCGGCGAGGCCGTCAGTATGGCGCGGAGCAACCTGCGGAACATCCCGAGGCGTTAGGTTCGTGGGCCGGCGACACGGGGATCTGTGGGAGCGATGGGGACGAGACCAAAACGACGGCAAACCGTGACCCTACCGGCATCGTTCTGCACGCGGCGGGCTGATTGACTGAATGACACCGGCGCAGTTCCGCCCGCTGCTTGCAGGACATGTCCAAGGGGAAGAAATGAAGACATTTCGCGTGGCCAGGATGGCGACGGCGGGCGCCCTTGCGGCGCTCACAGCATGTGCGGTCTCGTCCCCAGGGCTCCTAAAGGCCGACGGCGTGGAGCGTGTTTCGGTGGACCGCGCGGCCTACGACCCTGAACTGGAGGCCTTCCGGGCTTCCGCCATCGCGCTCGGCGTTGAACTGCTGGCAGACGGCGGCGAAGGTACCAACGGGAACGTGGTCTCCTCGCCCGGGAGCCTGCTTATTGCCCTCACGATGCTGCGTTCCGGCGCTTCGGGGGAAACAGCAACGGAGATGGACAGCGTGTTGAGCCTGCCCGCGGAGAACCGGGACGAAGCCATGAATGCGCTGCTGTCGTCGCTCGAAAAGTTCGACGGCGACCCCGGCTCCGTGGATGAGGAGAACCCGCCGCGGAAACCGGTAATGCATGCGGCGAACGGGTTGTTCGTGGACAAGAATGTGCCCACGGGCGAGGCCTATCTGGACACCCTGGCCCGGCATTACGGAGCAGGGGTCTATCCCGTTGACTTCCGCGACGAGCCCACGACGAAGCCGGCCATGGATGCCTGGGTGGACAGGAACACGGGCGGCCGGATCAAGCAAGCGCCCGCCAAATACGATCCCAGGAACACTTTCAGCCTGCTCAATTCGCTCTACTTCGCGGCGGCCTGGAGTGAGCCGTTTGATCCTGACGACACGTCGGACCTGCCTTTCACCACAGCCGAAGGCGCGGAAATTGCTGTTCCGGCGATGCACAAAGCATTGGAGATGAAGTACGCGGAAGGGCGGGGCTGGCGCGGAGTGGATCTTCCGTACGCCGAGGGTTTTGTCATGCGGCTGGTCCTGCCGGAGGCCGCACCCGATGCCGGGCCGGCACCCGCAACCTTCGACGCCGGTAGGCTCAACGAGGTTGCAGTCGCCCTGGACTCGGCGTCACCGCAAGCCGTACAGATACAGCTGCCCCGCTGGGACCACAAATGCAACTTTGACCTGCGCAAGGTCCTGGGAACGATGGGCCTGCAAAAGACCCTCAACACCACCGAAGACTTCAACGCCATCCAGCCCGAGATGGTGATCACCCAGGCAGCCCAGGCTGCCAACATCACAGTTGCGGAAAAGGGCACCATCGCCGCCGCCGTCACCCAGATCAACGGGAGGGTGACCAGTGCGCCGGCCCAGCCTGAGCTGACCATCGACTTTGACCGGCCGTTCCACTACCAGATCGTCCATGTCGAAACCGGACTGCCACTGTTCATGGGAACGGTCGCCGATCCGCGCTAGGCATGTGCCTCACTGCCGGGAGCGCCTACGCCGGATGACGCCGTAGGCAGCGAACAGCCTGGGCACCACCACATATACGGCAGCGGGAACCACCAGCAGGGTCAGGACCAGGGCCCGGAGTACGGGATGCCACCCATCAGTCAACGGCGCGGACGCCAGCATGCCGAGGGTCACGAGCGGGAAGATCGCCAGCCAGGTGATAACCGCCCGGACGTGGACTGATGGTGCGGCAGGGGCAGCCGATGACGCTGATGGAAGGGCCGTTGACTGCGCCGCAGTGGCGGCTGAAGCAGGACTGAGTGTGTTGTCCATAATGATCCCCAACTGTTTAGTTGCAATTACTGGAACGACACTAGCTGGGCTCTTCATAAAGTGCAACTGTTTAGTTGGAAAAAGGTAGACTCGGGGCATGGCTTGGAACACTGACCGCACCAAAGCGCTGCTGCTGGGTGCCGCTACCGAGGAATTCAGCGAGAAGGGCCTGGCCGGTGCCCGGGTAGACCGGATCGCCGCGGCCGCGGGGGTGAACAAGGAGCGGATCTACCAGTACTTTGGCAAGAAGGATGACCTCTTCGACGCCGTACTGGCGGCCGAACTGGCGCGGGTGATGACAGAGGTGCCCATCGAAGGACACGGTGCCGCGGACTTTGGAGACTATGCGGGCCGGCTTTTCGACCGTCACACAACCGACGGGGCCCTCCCTCGGCTGCTGTTCTGGGAGGGGCTGGAGCGTGGGCGCAATACTGTGGACCGGGCCGCTCGGGCAGACCATTGCGCAATCAAGGTGGACCAAGTCATGAAAGTCCTGCCCGGCGTCGACCGGACGGACGCCGCCGACCTTGTCATCACGGTGGTGACGCTCTGTGACGGCTGGACCGTACTGCCCCAGCTCGATGCCCTCCTTGCCGGCGACGCTCCGGACCGTGCGGACCGCCGTCGTGCCTTCATCGTGCGGACTGCAACGCTCCTGGCGGAAGCGTTGCTGGGGGAGTCGCAGGGTCCCGCAATAGCTGCCGGAGCCTAAAAGGGCTGGTCCCCCGGGACAACCGGGGGCGGGCCTCCGCCGCCGTCGTTCGTCCGGACCAGTTTCCAGACGGCGAGCCGACCGGTGGCCACGGAGCCGCCGAGGATGAGCGCAGCAGCAATTGTGAAGCCGAAGAGGGCGTCGTCGGGCCCTCCCCTCGACATGCGGGTGGCTGCCGCAAGCGCAGCTCCCAGGATGCAGCCCAGACTCCCGAAAGCCGCGACGTGCAGCCACTGGTTCCTGACGGGCTGCAACAGGATGGCCAGGGGTGCTCCCAGGCAGAACGCCAAGAAAATGACCGGTACCGAACCGTAGAGCAAGGTGAACACAAAGATGGCTCCCGGGGTCAAGGCCTGCCCCCAGGCAAACGTCAACGCCACAGCGACGCATGCCAAGCTAACCAATGTGCCAACGGCCAGGGCTCCGGTCCCCAGGACAACCTTCCTGGCCCTGCTCATGCTGTGCCCTTGGAGATCCTCAGAAGGGCCCGCCCCAGTTCGGGTTGCGTGAAAATGAAACCCGCCTCGAGGAGTTTCTGTGGCTGTACCCAACGGCTTTTCAGCACCAGCTCGGTCTCAGTCCGGATCAGCGCGGCCCCCATCCGGAGCAGCCAGGCGGGGGTGGGGACGCCAATCGGGGCACCGTAGGCGCGCCGGACCAGCCGCATCAGTTCGCGGTTGTCCACCACATCCGGGGAAGCCACGTTGACGGGACCCGAAATGTCCGTTCGCGCATGCAGGAAGCGGATGGTGCGATAGAGATCCTCCACATGCACCCAGCTGAACTTCTGGCTGCCGGGTCCCATGTGGCCGCCCAGGCCGAGCCGCGCCAGATTGGCGAACGGCCTCAGCGCACCCCCGCCCCCGCCCAGCACGATGGAGATCCGGAGCGGGATTTTCCGTGTTCCGGGAGTGGCCGCCGCTTCCAGTTCGGCTTCCCACGCACGTGCGACGTCCACGGAAAAACCCGTGCCCAGGTCGCCGTCGCGCTCAGACTGGGGCCTGTCTTCGGCGTGCCGGTAGATGGTGCCGGTGCTGGCATTGAGCCAGGTGGACGGCGGTGCGGCGCACCTTGCGAGGGCGCGCCCCAGGGCCGCTGTCGTTGAGACCCGGGACTCGAGGATCGCCGCCTTATTCTTCGTGTTGTAGCGGCAATTGACGGACCGTCCGGCGAGGTTGACCAGGAGGTCAGCGCCATCCAGCACCCGGGCGATGGCGCCGTCGTCGTCCCAGGTGGCTGCCTCTGTTCCGCCGGGATCGTATGGTCCATCAGCGGCGGGCCGGCGGCCGATGGTGCGTACCTTCCAGCCGTCCCGCTCGAAACGGGACCGGAAGTAGGTGCCGATGAAGCCTGATGCCCCGGCGATCACCACGGTCTTGGCGCTGGTCATATGTTCCCCCATGTTGTGTGTTCGTTGCGGTGCGGGTTAATCCCGGACGCTGCGGCTCAGATTGAGGACATCGTCCAAGACCTTGCTGACGCCCGGGAGCCTCGCCAGCGACAGCCCCCGGACAACCAGGGGAACGGCGCCGTCCACCAGTCTCCGCGTTCTGCGCTGACCCTCGGAGGTGTCGTACACCCAGAAGAGGGCGATCCCCATATAGCCCAGCCACAAGAGTTCAGGGAGATCGCCGCGGAGCTTTTTCGGGGCGGACGGGCTGGCACCCTCCACCGCATTGCGGAAGATCGCCAGTGAAGCCTCGCGAGCCGCCGTCGACTCCCCGGCGAACGGGTTGACGGGAGACGTCGGCCGGATGGCGGTGGAGATGAAGTCGGCACCAAAGCGGTGGTACGGAGCCATGACGTCCAGCCCCGCATGCAGCGTGGCCTTGAGCCGACCGCTCAGATCCTTAACGCCCGCCAGGGACTCCGCCGCCCTGGCTGCATGCTCCTCCTGCACTTGGACGTAGAGCTCCTGGACCAGGTCGTCCTTGGATGCGAAGTAGTAGTAGGCGTTCCCCACGGAGATCCCGGCCTCCGCTGCGATGGCACGCATGGTGGTCTTCTCGAATCCGATCTCCCGAAACATGCGCAGCGCCACGCCGGCCACCAACAGCCTTGTCTGTTCGCTCTTGCCCGTCACCGGTTCCCCTCCATTTTTTGAACGTGTTCAGAAACTAGTATGGCATGGAACTGAACGTGTTCAAATCCGCTGCCCGGCTGGTGAGCCGATGCTTTGCCGTCCTCCGACGGCGGAGACGGGAAGGACGTCCACGTTCGGTGGGAGAATGGCGTGACAGTGCTAATACAGCTGGTGCCGTGATCGTCCCGGGCGCCGAGCAAACCACTACGAAACGGACATTCCCATGCCCTCCGCACCAGGCCCTGACGCCCTGCCCCTTACAGACCCCGCAGGAACCGCACCGAAGTTTGCTTCGATCGGCTCGCCCTACTTCGGCATCATGCTGGCCTTTATGGCCGTCGTTCTGATCCTGTCCAATATCGGCGCCTCCAAGGGCGTTGCCATCGGCCCCATCATCACCGACGGCGGCTTTTTCCTCTTCCCGCTGGCCTACATCCTGGGCGATGTCATCAGCGAGGTCTACGGCTTCCGGGTTGCGCGCAAGGCTATTTTCACCACGTTCGCCCTGTCCGTCTTCGCCTCGGTCTGCTACTGGGTGATCATCGCCCTGCCCGGCTTCGACGACGAGTTCGGAACATCCAAGCAGGCGGCCCTGGAAGGTGCCTTGGGACCGGTTCCGCAGATCGTTCTGGCATCCCTGCTCGCGTTCCTGGCAGGGCAGACCATCAACTCGTGGATCCTGGTCAAGATGAAGGCGCGGTCCGGGGAGAAGTCCTTGTGGGCGCGGCTGATGGGATCGTCGGGCGCCGGCGAATTTGTGGACACCCTCATCTTCTGCAGCATCGCCGCCTCGGTCATTGGCATCACAGACTTCGGCACTTTCGTGAACTACGTGGTGGTGGGCTTTGTCTACAAGACCCTCGTGGAATTCCTGTTCGTCCCCGTGACGTCCCTGGTGATCGGCCGGATCAAGAAGCGCGAACCCAGCTACGGCGCGGCGTAGGGCGGACAGTTCACGAGTTCACGAGTTCGCTGGAACGTTGCCGGTTCGCTGTAACGAAACAGCGTTCCCGGGACTGGTCCCGCGAACTCGACGGCGGTCAGCCACCCAGGGCGTGCAGCAGGCGGTTCCTGAACTCCAGTTCCCGGAACAGGTCCTTCCATTCGATCCGGATGACGGTCCAGCCGTCCTCTGTGAGGGCCTTCTCCCGCTGCCTTTCCTCGAAGAGCACCTCCTCTGTTGGCCGGTAGTCGAAGTACTTGGCCTTCCCGTCGAACTCGAGGGCCACTTTCCTTTGCTTCCAGGCGAAGTCCAGCCGGTAACGGCCGCGGCGGGTCATCACTTCGACTTGGGGCTCCGGGGAAGGGATTCGCAGCCGGGCGATGAGGTCCCGGGTCAGGGTTTCGCCGGGTGACTCCGACCTCGGATCGGCGGCCGCGAGCACGCGCCGGAGGTTCCTGATGCCCCGGCGTCCGTCCAGCCCCGCAGCCTTGGCATCCAGCATGGTCCTGTCCGCTCCAAGGCGGAGTGCGTGGTCCATGAGGATGAGCGCCTGCCGGTATGGAAGCAGCAGGCCGCAATCGACGGCGGTCCGTTCCAGCGTGGTGGTACGAAGGCCCCTGACTACGGCCCGGTCGGCCTCGGCCAACTCCGCCGTGTGGCAGACGACGTCGCGGCCGTGGCGGTCCCCGGACGGTCGCGTACGCTGCGTCAGGTGGATCCGGTTGTCAACCTTCCAGAGGTAAAGTCCGCGGAGCCGCGCACCCGAGGTGTGGCTGTAGCGGAAGCTGCCCGTCGACGTCGTGCGTGTTCCATGCGCGTGGGCGTGGATCAGCTGGAGGTTCCGGACACCGGGCCCCTGCTTCGTCCAGGCGCTGCCCCTGATGTAGCAGCCGTGGCGGAGCCGGACCAGGGTGCCAGCCGCCACCAGTGCGGCGATTGAACGTTTTCCCACGCCGAGGTCCAGCAGTTCCTGCGTGCGCCACAGGCTCCCGGTTTCCGGAAGCCTGGGGTGAGGGCTCGGCTGGGGTTCTGTCATAGCCCCAGACTCGGTTATGTGCCACGGCGCCGATAGACGTTGGATGCGCCACGTGGATAACCGTGAGTTCGCGGGAAGGTAACCAGTTCGCTGGAGCGATACAGCGAACTGGGGCCGCTCCCGCGAAGCCAGCGCGTCAGGAGTAGTCGCGTCAGGAGTAGTACTGCGCCAAGGTCTCGGCCTTGAAATCGAAGAAACGGCCGGATTCGATGGCCAGCCGGGCGTCGTCCACCATCTTCACCACAAACCGCTCGTTATGGATGGAGATGAGCGTGGCCGAGAGCATTTCCTTGGCCTTGTACAGGTGGTGGATGTACGCCCGCGAGTAGTTGCGGCAGGCGTAGCAGTCGCAGCCTTCCTGCAGCGGCCCGAAGTCACGTTTGTACTTTGCGCCAGAGAGGTTGTAGCGGCCTGTGGGCGTATAGAAGGCCGAGTTGCGGGCCACGCGGGTGGGGGAGACACAGTCAAAGGTGTCCGCGCCGTTCTCGATGGCCGTGAAAATGTCGTCGGGCTCGGAGATGCCCAGGAGGTGCCGCGGCTTGTCCTCGGGGAGCTCCTCGTTGCACCAGCGCACGATGGTGCCCAGGTTTTCCTTTTCCAGCGCACCGCCGATGCCGTAGCCATCGAACGGCATGGCACCGAGGTCCCGGCAAGCCTTGCGGCGAAGGTCCTCGTACTGTGCCCCCTGGATCACCCCAAACAGCGCCTGGTAGGGCTTGCCCGCACGCCCGGAGGTCAGCCGGAAGTGCTCGTCCAGGCAGCGCAGTGCCCATAACCGGGTCCGCTCCAGGGATTCCTCCTGGTAGCGGCGTGAGTTCTGCAACGTGGTCAGTTCGTCGAAGGCGAACATGATGTCCGCGCCGATTTGGTGCTGGACCTGCATGGAGATTTCCGGGGAGAAGCGGTGGCGGTCCCCATTGAGATGGCTCTTGAACCACACTCCGTCGTCGTCAATGTGTGCCAGCCGTTCCTTCCCGGGGGCGACGGCGTCGTCCGGCCCGGAAGCGTCAACAGACTTCATGTCGATGACCTTCTTGAAGCCCGAACCCAGGCTCATCACCTGGAACCCGCCGGAATCCGTGAAGGTGGGACCGGGCCAGTTCATGAACGCGCCCAGCCCGCCGGCTTCGTCCAGGATCTCCGGGCCCGGCTGAAGGTAGAGATGGTAGGCGTTGGCCAGGAGCGCCTGCGCCCCGAGTTCGGCCATGGATTCCGGCAGCACGGACTTCACCGTGGCTTTGGTCCCGACGGCGATGAACGCCGGCGTACGGATCTCCCCATGGGGGGTGCTGATGGTGCCGGTCCGGCCCCGGAATTCGCCGCCGTTGGCTGCCACCAAGGCTCCCGACGGGGCGCAGCTTTCGGCCACGCGCGTGCCGACCCGGAAGGAGAATTCCGACTGCCCGGCGGCAGCGGCGGCAGCGGCAGGAGCGGCGGGCATAGCGGAGGGGCGGTTGGCTGGCACGGTACCAGTGTGCCAGCTATCAGCCCGGATGCCTCAGCTGATCGGCTCGGATGTGGGGTAGTTCTCAGCACGCCAGCCGTCCCAGAGCGCGCGCACGGACTCCAGGCTGTGGGCGCCCAGATCGTAGGTGGAGATGATCACCATGGAGCCGCCGTCGGGCCTGACTTCGTCGATGACGGGCTGGTCGGCCACAATCAGCAGACCGTCACCGTGCTCGGCGTAGCCATTGACGGTCAGCCCCACCTGGTGGTTGCTCCGGTACCAGACCTTGCCAGAGATCTCCTCCCCGGTGCCAAGGGTCAGTTCATAGTTCTCACCGGGCTTTGGCACGTTGGAAAGCCCCAGTTTTTCTATGGCGGAGCCGGGACCACCCGGAACCTGGAAGAACGAAGTGTGCCGCTTGCCGTGCGGGTGGCGTTCCAAAGCGAACCTGAGCTGTTGCAGGAATGTCAGCCAGCCCTGGGTGATGTCCTCGTCCCAGGCCGCCCACTCCGAGTTGTGGTCCTTGGCCGCGCGGGTCACGCTGACCCGTGTCCCGGCAGGCACGGGTTTGAGCTCAAAGACGTCGCCGCCGTCGGTGGTCAGGCTCGTGTGGTCCGGGGCTTCAACTACGTTGCTGCCGAAGTAGATTTCCTTGATTTCGGCGTCCAGGTCGTCCGCCTCCCAGCCGTGCCACTGGGCCACCCTGGACGGTTCGCGCAGCATGGTCCAAACCTGCGGCGCATCGGCATTTACCACCACGCTCAAATTGTTCGTCATAGGCCGAATGTACAACCCAGGCGCACTGCCGGGTAGGGGCAATTAGCTCACGGTGCTACCCCACCTGGAGAATCAGATCCGGACTGCCTCGAGTTCGTTGCTGATCCGGCGCTGGAGTTCACCGAGGCCAACGGTCTCGGAGCCGCCATGTGCCCGCAGGAAAAGCAGGGATTCCAGGCGCAGCAGCCGCCATTCCCGCTCGGCCTCATGGTTGGAGTTGTCAATGGAGCGGAAAATCTCTTTGTCGTACAGGTTGGGTTCGTTGAGGGAACGCTGGCGGACTTTTGCGTTCATCCGGGACTTGAACGGGTCCGTCTCCTGGGTCTCCGGCGAACGCAGCAGCTTTTCATACACCCCGGCGCGCGCCTCCTGCCCGTCCTGGTGGCAGATGTAGCTGGACAGCGCCAGCGACGCCTCGACGGAGGCCCACCTGCCGGGATTGCCGTCGAACGGCAGGACGTTAAGGAGATCCGCAACCGCCAGCGAACCGTCAGGATCCTTGAGCGCGATGAACAGTTCGTGGGCCAGGTCGCTGAGGTCCTTCAGGCAGCTTCCGGACTTGAAATTGATTCCTTTGGCCAGCTTGTCGGCCAGCAGCAGGACACCCACGGAATCCGGGTGGGCCTGGGCGACACCCTCGACCACGGATTCCGGTGTCCCCTGCAGGGCGGGAATCAGTGCGAGCTCTTCCGCTCCGGGCCCGCTCACCGCGGGCGGGATGGCCGGCAGGGGAGGTACGACGACGGCGGGAGCCGCTGGGGCTGAGTCCGCCTCCTCCGCGTGGTTCTCAGGGACCGGTAGCTGGGTGACGGCGTCGGGAGATGCGTCCACAACCTTCACCGTTGAGCCGGCCGCGATGCGGACGGTACCGCCGCCGGAGAGGCTGGCCAAGACGAGGGCGGGGGTACCGAAATCGTCGGACTCAAGCTCTGCCTGCTGGATTTCGGCGGTACGTTCACCATCGGGAAGGAGAAGCTGATCGCCGGTCTTCAGAGATCCAGCCTGCTGTTCGCTGTAGTGCCGGGCGGCTGGGGTTTGGGTCATGGGAGTCCTTAGGTTCTCTTGCGGTCCGCCCAACAGTCTACAAAGGAGGGCGCCGGAAGTCGGGGACGCCGGCTAATCCGAGGGCGTCAGAGGCCCACTCCAGCAAACGCCAGGGCCTGGCGGACCAGCGCACCGCGGCCGCCGCTGAATTCGAGCTGGACATCGGGGCTGAGCACTTCCTCAGGGGTCATCCAGGTCAGCTCCAGCGCATCCTGGCGGGGCTCGCACTCCCCGGTCACCGGGATGACGTAGGCCAATGACACGGCGTGTTGGCGTTCGTCCGTGAAGCCGGTCTGGGAGGGGGCCGGGAAGTATTCCGCCACGGTGAAGGGCACCGGGCTGATGGGCAGCTGCGGGAAGGCCAGCGGCCCCAGGTCCTTTTCCATATGGCGGAGGAGCGCGGCGCGGATGGTCTCGCGGTAGATGACGCGGCCTGATACAAGCGAACGGATCATGGTGCCGTCCTCGTCGGCCTGCAGCAGGGTGCCCACCTCGTTCACGAAACCCAGCGGATCCAGCCTGACCGGAACAGCTTCCACATAAACCATGGGGAGCCTCCCGCGTGCCTCAAAGAGGTCCTCTTCAGAAAGCCAGCCGGGATTCGGGTCAGGTGTGCGAAGGTTCATGGTTAAGTTCTACCCCATCGGACGGCTGGCGGCCGGTTGAGGCGTGGGATCCCGGCCCTAAGCGTCGTCCGAAGCGCTGAAATCCCGCCACACGATTCAGCGCTTCGTGATCCAGAGCGTGGAAGGTATGTGCGGGCCGGTGGCGCCATCGGCGGCGTCCGGATTGGCGACGTGAAGCGTGCGTCCGAAGGCCTCCTCCGTCAGGAGCACCTCCAGCCCGGCGGCGGCGAGGCGGTCCTGAAGGGCATCGAGGTCGCCGTCGTACTCAAACCCCAGGCCGGACCGGGGCGGGCCGGAAGCGGGTCGCACCATCAGTACGCCGCCGTTCTTGGCCATGAAGTCGGCCGTTTCATCGGCATCCGGGGAGGGACGGAAGCGGCCGCCGATGTCCCGCAGCGACTGGGCGGCGTCGGCTGCATCCTCCGTGAACCACACCCCCACGACGGCGAGGGCCGGGTCGGCGTCCGGAGAGGTCGCCCAGGTGCCGTCCTTCGCGCGGGTGGCCGGATCTGCCAGGAAGCTGAAGCCGTCCTTCCCCGTGATCCGGCAGGACATTCCGTGGTCCGCCTGGATCAGCTCGGCCGGGGTGGTGCCCGTGTCCTCGGAGGCAAAATTGGTCCGTCGGGCGAACTCTTCCAGATCGCCTACCTCTACGCCGAAGACTGTGGTGCCGTCGTCGGGGGCGCCTGCCTGTGCGATGTGAAGGCCGAGCCGCCCCGCCCCGGCGTCGAACTCCCGCCAGGAGCCGGCATCCGCGGTCTTGACCATGCCCAGGGCCGTGAGCAGCGACTCCCAGGGTTCCGGCCTGGAGGTGAAGTGTATGGGGCGGACACGCAGCATGGGTTCCTCCTCGAATCCGGGACATCGCAGCTACGGCCATCATGCCACGACTCGGATCGGCCGGCACCGGGCAGAATAGCCCTATGGCGATTGAACTCGAGGAACTGTTGGTGCCCGACGCCCAGGCCTGGCGGGCCTGGCTTGAGGCAAACCATGCAGACAGCCCGGGCGTGTGGCTGGTGCTTCATAAGAAGGGCGGCGACGTTACGGAACTGGACTACGAGGCGGCGCTGCTGGAGGCGCTCTGCTTCGGCTGGATCGACGGCCAGGCCAGGAAACGGGACGCCGGAAGCTCCTTTCAGCGCATGACGCCCCGCCGCCCCAGGAGCCCGTGGTCAAAGCGGAACGTGGCTCGGATTGCCCGGTTGGAGGAAGCCGGGAAGATGACCGCCGCCGGCAGGGCCGCCGTCGACAGTGCCAAGGCGGACGGCCGCTGGGAGGCGGCCTATGCAGGGCAGGCGACGGCGGAGGTTCCCGCAGACCTGGCCGAGGCCATAGCTGCCGTCCCCGCGGCGCAGGAGATGTTCGATGTCCTCACCTCCGTGAACCGGTACGCCCTGGTCTACCGGACGAATGCGGTGAAAAGAGCGGCCACCAGGGAACGGAAGATTGCCGGCTTTGTGGAGATGCTGGCCCGCGGCGAGACCCCGTACCCGCAGCAGAAGAAGGCGGCCCGTGGCCAATAGGCTTCGCGGTGAGGTTAACTGGCACGCGACGGAGGCCTTCGCTCGCTCTGCGGAGCGGCCACCAGGTCACTCGTCCAGCGGAAATGCCACGGCTTCGCCCACCACACGCAGGCAGAGTTCCATTCCGGGCCGCGCGATGGACGCGTTCCAGTGCCGGATGGTGATGATTTCGCCGCCGCCGGGGTAGCGGTGGTCGGTTCTTGCGAGCTCAGGGGGTATGGCCAGTTTGAGTCGTACTGTGGTTTCCGGACCGAAGTAGTCCGTGTCCACCACCACGCCGCGGATGGGGCCGTCCTCGGCGATGCGGATCTGTTCGGGCCGCAGCATCAGCTGCACCCGGCCTTGGGCGGGCGGCCGGCGGACCGGAATGCCGCCAAGCGAGCAGGTGGCCAGTGAGCCTTCCATCCAGGCATCCAGGATGACGGCGTCACCCAGGAACTCCGCGGTGGCACGGTCCGCCGGGCGGGTGTACACCACAAAGGGGTTGCCTATCTGGGCCAGCCTGCCGCCGCGCATCACCGCCACCTGGTCCGCGAAGGACAAGGCCTCCGCTTGGTCGTGGGTCACCAGGATGGTGGTGACTCCTGCCTTGTTCAGGACGTTGGCCACGGCCCGCCGGGTGGCGACGCGGAGCCCGGCATCCAGGGCCGAGAACGGTTCATCCAGCAGCATCAGTTCCGGTTCGCGTGCCAACGCCCGGGCCAGCGCCACCCGTTGCTGCTGGCCGCCGGAAAGCTGGTGTGGACGCCTCTTGGCCATCGCCGGGTCCAGGGACACCATCTCCAGCAGCTCAGTGATCCGGCCAGCAACCCCGCGCCGGCCGCCCGGAAGTTTGGCACTGTCCAGCCCGAAGGCAACATTCTGGCCCACCGTGAGGTGCGGGAAAAGTGCGCCGTCCTGGGCAACATATCCCACGTGACGTTTGTGCGCGGGCAGCCAGACGCCGTCGCCCGCCACCTTGGTGTCATTGAGCGCAATGCTGCCGGTGGCCGGATGCTCAAAACCCGCGATCAGCCGCAGGAGAGTGGTCTTGCCGGAGCCGGAGGGTCCCACAATGGCGGTGGTCCCGCCCTTGGCCACTGACAGATTGACCCCCTTCAGGACGGCCTGGGACCCGAAGTTCTTGGTGACATCAATGATTTGCAGGTGGCTGTTGGTGGAGGGAGCCACGGAGGCGGCGATCCGAGGTTCCGGAAGCCTTGAGGGAGCATCACGCGAAGTGTAGGAATCGGTCACTGTCCGGCCACTTTCTTGGACTGCTGGAAGAGGAGATAGGTCATGGGTGCGGAGAGCAGGATCATCAGCAGCGCATAAGGCGCGGCGCCGGAGTAGTCGATCTCGCTGCTCTTGCTCCAGAATTCGGTGGCGAGGGTGCGCGTGCCGTTGGGGGACAGCAGCAGTGTGGCGGTGAGCTCGTTGGTGATGGCCAGGAAGACCAGGGCCGCACCGCCGGCTGCCGCGGGAGCACTGAGGCGGAGCGTGACCCGGATAAACGACAGCAGCGGCGGTTTGCCCAGGGACTGGGCTGCCTCGTCCAGTTCCTTGGGTGCCTGTGCCAGGCCGGCGCGGAGGTTCACCAAGGCGCGCGGCAGGAACAGCAGGACGTAGGCTGCCACCAGCACTCCGGCAGTCTGGTACACGCCGGGGACCAGACGGATGCTTACGGTTACAAATGCCAGGCCCACCACGATGCCCGGCAGGGAGCTGGTGATGTAGTTGGAGAGTTCCAGGGATTTGCTGAACCAGCTGGGGTGCCGGACGGCAAGGTAGGCCATGGGGAACGCGACGGCGGTGGTTACCAGAGCACCTGCCAGCCCGTAGCCAAGGGTCTGCAGGAGTGCCGGCAGGAACTCATCCGCCGCCCAGACGCCGGTGCCGCCGGCCACGATCCAGCGCAGGACAAAGAACAGCGGGAGCCCGAAGGCCAGGGCGGTGAGCGTCAGCAGGAAAAGCTGGGCAGGAACCTGGTATGCGTGCAGCGGCAGACGCAGGGCCTTGGCCTGGGCGCCGGATCCCACCCGCGCGTACCGGGCGGAGCCGCGGCCGCGGGCTTCCAGGAGCAGCAGGATCAGGCAGAAGAACACCAGCACGCTGGCCAGCATGTTGCCGGCGGTGCCGTTGAAGGTGGACTGGAACTGGACCATGATCGCGGTGGTGAAGGTATCAAAGCGGATCATGGCAAAGGCGCCGTATTCGGCGAGCAGGTGCAGGGCCACCAGCAGCGCCCCGCCGGTGATGGCAAGGCGGAGCTGCGGGAGCACCACACGGAAGAAGACACGCCAGGCGCCGAGTCCCAGCGCGGACGCGGACTGTTCGATGGCCGGATCAAGCCGGCTGAGCGTGGCGGCCGCCGGGATATAGACCAGTGGGAAGTAGGACAGTGTGGCGATCAGGACTCCCGACCCCAGCCCCTCAAGGGACGGGACGGCCGATACCCAGGCATAGCTGTTCACAAAGGCCGGAATGGCCAGGGGCGCTGCGAGGAGCACCGCCCAGATCCGGTGCGCACGCAGCGTGGTCCGCTCCACCAGCCAGGCTCCGCCCACGCCGAGGATGAGGCACAGCGGAACGGTGAAGAGAATCAGCAGCACGGTGTTGAGCAGCAGCTCACCGACGCGGGGCCGGAAGATCAGTTCGACGGCGGTGTCCCACCCGGTTGCGGCGGTCATGTAGACCACGTAGCCGAGCGGGATCAGGGAGAACAGTGCGATCAGCACTGCCAGGACGGACACCACGGAAACGCCGAAAGGCGGGCGGGGGCTGTTGCCCCGGCCCGCCGTCGTCGTGCTCCCCCTGGTGGGGGGAGCCGATAGATCAGTGGTCACGAATTACAGGAGTCCTGCCTTGGTCATCAGCTCGGTGACCTTTTCCGAGTTCAGCTTGGCAGCATCCACGGTGGGGGCCTGCAGTTCCACCAGCGGAACCAGCTTGTCGTTGGCCGGAACGTCAGACGCTATGGCGTACTCGAAAGAGGTGCCGTTCTTCAGCACTTCCTGGCCCTTCTTCCCCGTGACGAACTTCAGGAATGCCTGGGCATCCTCAGCGTTTTTGGAAGTCTTGAGTACGCCGCCGCCGGATACCGAGACAAACGCGCCCGGGTCCTGGTTCTTGAAGTAGTAGGGCGTGACGTTCTTGGAGTTCTCGCCGGTCTTGACCTGGTCGCCGTAGTAGTAGTAGTGGTAGATCAGTGCGGCATCAACTTCGCCGGCGTTGACTGCCTTCATGGCGGTGCTGTTGCCCTTGTAGGCCTTGAAGTTTTCCTTCATGCCGTTGAGCCATTCCTCGGTTGCAGCCTCACCCTTGAGCTCAAGCAGGGCGGAGACGATGGCCTGGAAATCGGCACCGGACGGTGAAGCTGCCCACTTGCCCTTCCACTCGGGGTTGGCCAGGTCCAGCATGGACTTGGGCAGCTGGTCCTCCGTCAGCTTGGCCTTGTCATAGACCAGAACCGTTGAGCGGGCGGCGATGCCCGTCCATTTCCCCGTGGAGGGACGGTATTCTGCCGGAACCTGCTCGATGGTTGCCTTGTCCACGTCAGCGAACAGTCCGGCAGTCTCCACCTGCGTCATTGCGGGGGAGTTTTCCGTGAGGAAAACGTCGGCCGGGGATGCCGCGCCTTCCTGGATGATCTGGTTGGACAGCTCGGTGTCCGAACCCTGACGCATGGTCACCTTGATGCCGGTCTCCGCCGTGAAGGCCTCGATCCATTCCTTGGTGAGGCTTTCGTGCTGGGCGTTGTACACCGTAATCCCGCCCGAGCCAGCGTCGCTGGCTGAAGCGGAGGAGGTGCCGGTGGCTGCCGGGGTGGTGCTGCCGCCACAGGCGGTCAGTCCAAGTGCTGCGGCGGCGGCGAGTGCGATGCCGGCCAGAGCGTTGGTGCGGATCTTCATTAGGGGCTGCTTTCTGGGGAAAAGTCTGGTGGACCGGGATCCTGGTGAGCCGGGGATCAGGGCTGCTCACTGTGGAAACTGTAGGTTAGCCAAACCTAAGCAGCCAAGCAGATACGCGCATAAGTGATCAGGATCACATCAATTACGGAACTGTTGCGTGACTTAATTCCTTTTGGCCGGTTGCCGGATGGCCGCGGCCGCCTCCAGGACCATCCAGGCCTGCAGTTGGGTGGAAAGTTCGACGGCGGCTCCTGGCGGATAGGAGACGCCCGCGGACGTCTGGGGATGGACGGAAAAGAGCAGCTTCCCACGGTGGGCGGCCAGGGGTTCGGTTGCGGTAATGTGCCGCCGGCCAGCCCAGAATGCATCCGCCGTGTCCAGGACTAGCCGTTCGGCAGTGGCCCTGACGTTCTCCGGGAGCCGGAGGTCAACTGCGGCGAGTGCCAGGTACCGGCACAGAATCCCGGTGAAGAGTCCGCCGTCGCCCGTTCCGTCGCAACGCAGGACACTGCGTTCGGTTGTGCCCTGGCTGGGATGCGGGCTGGCCAGGTTCCGGGCGACCGCCTGCACCACTGTGGCGGCGCGGGCCAGGTTGGCCTCGCCGCCGAGCTCCAGCAGGGCGCCCAGCACGGGACCCTGGTTGTAGGTGTAGATGCCGCGTTCCACCGTGACGTCGCCCGCGGTGCTGATCCGCAGGCCGTCCAGGTAAAGGCCCTGGGAGGGATCGAAAAGTTTGGCGTCCAGCCAGTCCAGCAGGGCCTGGGCCTTGGCTGGGTGGCCGGTCCGGGAGTAGTAGAGCGCCACTGGGGCCGTGGCGGGAGTGTTTTTGAAGTCCCGTTTTTTGCTCCAGAAGGTCCCGCCGCCCAGATCGTCCGTGGTGGCGGAGTCGAACTGCAGGGTCAGGGTTCTGTGGACACGGGCATTGCGGCGTCGGCCGGGCATTCGCGTCTCCTCGGCCAGTTTTTCCAGCCGCAGCGTGGACAGCGCCAGCCAGGCCATGTCGTCGTAGTAGCTGTTGACGAAGGTGAAGAAGTTGCGGAGCCGGATGCCTGTGACCAGACGGGACGCGAGCCGTCCGGCACTGGGGCGGCCGGCGCCGTCGAATCTTCCCGCAGGAGTGGCCCCGTTCCCCAGCTCCCGGTTTCCGGCGTCCACCAGGCAGTCCACATAATGTGCCTGCCACCAGTAGTGCCACGGGCGGATGAGGTTCTTCACGCGGCCAGACGGCCGCACGATGGCGCCGATGTGCGTGCCTGGCAGGAAGAACAGCCGCTGACCGAAGATCGCGGTAACCGAGCGGGCCGCCTCGTTGGCCCGGGCAGCCCAGTCGGCCGGGGATGGGTCGCCGTCCTGCGGGATCATGCTTTCCAGCCTAGTGGCCACCGGGGGCGGGCGCCGGATTCTCCCGGCTGTGGGGCCAGGTGGTGCGGCCCGCCGCCATTTCAGTTAACATTCACTAACCAATGTTCCGCGCGGGGTTGGCATCGCAGGGGCTCGCATCAAGGAGGATGTATGGACATCAAGGGTACCGTCGCGCTGATTACGGGCGGGGCCTCCGGGCTGGGAGCCGCCACCGCCAGGCGCCTGTTCGACGCCGGAGCTTCCGTGGTGCTGATCGATCTTCCGTCCTCCGCCGGTGCGGCATTTGCCGACGAGCTGAACGGGCTGCCGGCAGGTGCCGCCACTGTCCCCGGCGCCACTGTCCCCGGCACCACTGTCCCCGGCGCGGACGATCCCGGCCGCACGGGCCCGACCGCCGTCTTTGCCCCCGCGGACGTCACCGACGACGCCGAGGTGCAGGCCGCCGTCGACACCGCCGCCGCCCTGGGACCGCTGCGGATCGTGGTGAACTGCGCCGGAATCGGGACCCCCGGCAAGGTGCTGGGACGCGACGGGGTGCTGCCGCTGGACACGTTCAACAGGGTGATCCAGGTGAACCTGATCGGGACGTTCAACGTGCTGCGTCTCGCTGCCGCGGCCATGGTGTCCACGGAACCGGCCAGCACCGACCTGGGCGGGCCGGAGCGGGGCGTGATCATCAATACGGCGTCCGTGGCGGCCTTCGACGGGCAGATCGGGCAGCCCGCCTATGCCGCATCCAAGGGTGCCGTCGCCGCCATGACCCTGCCGCTGGCCCGGGAGTTGGCGCGCTCGCTGGTCCGGGTGGTGACCATCGCGCCGGGCAGTTTCAAAACCCCCATGATGGCAGGCCTGCCGCAGGAGGTCCAGGATTCGCTGGGCCAGCAGGTACCGCACCCGTCCCGGCTTGGCAGGCCCGCCGAGTTCGCCAACCTGGTGGCCCACATTGTGGAGAACGCCATGCTTAACGGGGAAACCATTCGGCTGGACGGCGCCCTCAGAATGGGTCCCAAATGAACCTGGCGCCCGTGCCTGCCTCCGGTCCGGCTGTCCGGGACCTGCCCACCGCGGACTTCTTCGACTTCGAATCTATGCTCAGCGCGAAGGAACGGATCAAGCTCGCCGAGTTGCGGGACTTCCTGGCCACGGAGATCGCCCCGTACGCCTCGGAGTGGTGGAACAAGGCGGAGTTTCCCGCGCACATCCTCCCCAAGCTCGCCGGCCTGAAGCTGAGCACTCCGGCCCAGCGCGGTTATACGCACCTTTTCGCGGGACTGGTCATCGCCGAGATGACACGCGTGGACACCTCGATCGCCACGTTCTTCCTGGTCCACCACGACTTGTTTGTGGAGTCCCTTTACGCCTTCGGTTCGGAGGAGCAGAAGGAACGGCTGCTCGAGGACGCGTCGGACCTGCGCATCACCGGCGCCTTCGCCCTCACCGAACCCGGCCACGGCTCCGACGTTGCCGGCGGCATGGAGACACGGGCGCGGCGGATCTCAGGGCTGACGGGGGAGGCCGACGACGGCGGCGACTGCTGGGTGCTGAACGGCGCCAAGCGGTGGATCGGCAATGGGACGTTCTGCGACTACATGCTGGTATGGGCGCGGGATGAGCAGGACGGTGCCGTCCGCGCGTTCATCGTTGATGCTTCGTTGCCGGGGGTGAGCCGGCGCCGGATCGAGAACAAGATCGCCCTGCGGACCGTCCAGAACGCAGACATTGAGTTCCAGGAGGTGCGTGTCGCCGAGGCCGACCGTTTCGCCGGCATCGGCAGTTTTGACGACACCAACCAGCTCCTGCGCGGATCGCGGATCATGGTGGCCTGGCAGGCGGTAGGGCAGCAGCTGGCGGCCTTCGACGTCGCCCGGCAATACGCCGTCGAACGCCAGCAGTTCGGGCGGCCGCTGGCGAAGTTCCAGCTCATCCAGCAGCAGCTGGTGACCATGCTGGGCAATGCCGTGGCGAGCATGGGCATGATGGCCCGGCTCGCCCAGCTGCAGGAGTCAGGCGAGGCCGACATGCCGCAGGTTGCCCTGGCCAAGTCCTACATCAGCGCCCGGATGCGCGAGACCGTATCCATGGGCAGGTCCATCCTTGGCGGCAACGGGATCGTGACCGACTACCGGATGGCCAAGATCTTCGCCGACGCCGAGGCCATCTTCACGTACGAGGGTTCGTTCGAGATCAACACCCTGATCGTTGGCCGTGCCGTCACCGGGGTCTCCGCCATTGTGTGACCCGCCCCCCTGCGCGGGCGGGACTTGTGGCCCCCGTCCTCCGGCGCGAACTGGCAGCTGATGCCCTCAAAACGACGGTTTGGGGGTATTAGGCGCCAGTTCGCGCCCAGTCAGTGGGCGAGGCCGGGCTGCATTTCCCCGGCTTCGATTCTCGCGTCAAGGCTGTTGTTCTTCACCGGCATGGGGCAGGTCCCGTACGGGGTGAACGCGCTGGGGTAGTTGATGGCGCGGTTGAAGTCCAGGATGACCGTGGCCTTGCCGGACGCGTCGACGCGTGGCCTGGCGGTGGACACTTTGCGCCACTCATCAGTCGTATCTCCGTTGGTTTCATCGTGGAACGTGATGGTCAGCGCACCGAGCTTTTCCTCCTCGGCATGCAGCCGCAGTTCATGCACGATGCCCGGGAGTCGAAAGACCACCTCGCCCACGGAGTAGTGCACGCCGTCCACCAGCGGGTTGGCTGTCCCGATCGGCACGGGCACGGGCTCGGGGTACGCCTCAAAACCGGCCTCGATGACGAGGTCCGGGTTGTAGTGGAACGTGGGCACTCCGTCGAACTCAGTGAAGACGGGTGAGCTGGCATCCCGTGTGCGGATGGCATACCGGCCCGCGCGCATGGCCAGCTCCACCACCACCTGCCTGCCGTCGGCGCCGCCAAACTGCACCCACATCAGGGATTCCTCATCAAAGAGGGTTGCCGTGATGGTCCCATCCACGGGTTCCCCGGTCTCCACGAACGTCAGCCCGTCCTGCGCCGCAGCGGTGAGTGCCGCCGTCGTGCCGTCCGTTGACCACAGGCCCGGGGCACGTTCGACGCCGGATGGCTGGGCATCCAGCCATTCGAAGGATGTGAGGGTCAGCCAGCCGTGGTCCGCCGCGAGGGCTTTGTTGCGGTGGGTGCGGAAGCGCTGCCAGCGTTCCAGCTGGGCAGCTGCGGGTGTGCTCACGGTTCCTCCTGGGCGGTTGTGGTGCCCAATTAACAACCTTGGGCGGACGACGTTCATTCCACCACGCGGGGGCGTCGGCCGGCAGTGGCACTTGTCATCCCGCTCGCTCGGAGTAACGTCGGAGGCGGGCGGGTGACCTGCTTCAACCCGCCAGCTGAGCCCCGCCAGCTGAAAACGGAGGAGCATATGAAAATCGCAGTCCTTGGCACGGGCACCGTCGGCAGGACCCTGGCGGGCGCCCTGTCCGGACTGGGCCACATTGTGGTCCTAGGCACGCGCGATCCGCAGGCTACGTTTGCGCGAAGCGGCCCAGGCTCCATGGGCAAACCGCCGTTCAGCGAATGGCACGCCGGGAACCAGCACATCCCCCTGGAGACGTTCGCGGATGCTGCCGCTGCCGGGGACCTCGTGGTCAACGCTACAGAGGGCGCGAAGACGCTCGCCGCCCTTAGCTCAGCCGGATCCGCGAACCTGGCCGGCAAAGTGCTGATGGACGTGTCCAACGCGCTCGATTTTTCCCAAGGCATGCCGCCGGTGCTGAACCCGGTTAACACAGAAAGCCTGGGTGAGAGAATCCAGCAGTCGTTCCAGGATGCCCGCGTGGTCAAGACGCTCAACACCATGAACGCGGGGCTGATGGTTGATCCCGGCCGGCTTGCCGGAGGGGACCACTCGGTGTTCGTGTCCGGGGATGACGCCGAGGCGAAGAAGGCAGTAAGTGAGCTCCTTCAGGCCTTGGGGCACCGCGACATCATTGACCTCGGCGACATCACCACTGCCCGCGGTGCGGAGATGATGTTGCCCGTCTGGCTGCGCCTCTACGGTGTGCTGGGAACGCTGGACTTCAACTTCAAGATCGTTCGCTGATGTGCGCCCGGGCAGAAGTCGCATCGTCACACTACCTGACGGATTCCCCGGCGACGGCCCCCTGCGGGTAGCATCTTTAGCTAGTAACGCGGCTCACAGTATCCAGCGCAGTGTACGAGCCAAGTCCGAACCCTCGAAAGATAGTTTCCATGGCTGACACTGCAATAAATTCCGGAACCGACCTCGCCTCCGAGCTGAGGGCTGATGTCCGGCGCGTCTCCACCCTGCTGGGTGAATCCTTGGTGCGCCAGCACGGGCCGGAGCTCCTGGACCTGGTGGAGCAGGTTCGCCTCCTCACCAAGGAATCCAAGGAAGCGGCCAAAGGGGGCGCCCACGCCACTGGTCCGTGGAGCGCGCACGACGTCGTCGCCCAGGTCCGCGAGCTGCTGGGCTCCCTGCCCATCGAGCAGGCAACGGACCTGGTCCGCGCCTTTGCGTTCTACTTCCACCTGGCCAACGCGGCGGAGCAGGTCCACCGGGTCCGGAGCCTGCGTACCCGCCAGGAGAAGGACGGCTGGCTGGCCAAGGCCGTGGCCGATATCGCGGGACAGGCGGGGCCCGTGGTGCTCCAGGAAGTGGTCAACCGGCTGGACGTCCGCCCCATCTTCACCGCCCACCCCACCGAAGCCTCCAGACGTTCTGTCCTGGACAAGATCCGCAAGCTCTCCGATGTGCTGGCCCAGCCCACGCAGGAAGGCACCACCGCACGTCGCCGGCAGGACCGCCAGCTCTCCGAAATCATCGACCAGATGTGGCAGACCGACGAACTCCGCCAGGTCCGTCCCACCCCGGTGGACGAAGCCCGCAACGCCATCTACTACCTGGGCAGCATCCTCACCGACGCCATGCCCGAGATGCTCACGGAACTGTCCGAGCTGCTGGGCGAACACGGCGTGAGCCTGGCATCCAAGAACGCCCCCATCCGGTTCGGTTCCTGGATCGGCGGGGACCGGGACGGCAACCCCAACGTCACCGCGGCCGTCACCCGCGAAATCCTGCAGATCCAGAACCAGCACGCGGTACGGATCAGCATCGGCATGATCGACGAACTGATCTCGGTCCTGTCCAACTCCACCTCGCTGGCCGGCGCGGACCAGGAACTGCTGGACTCGATCGACGCCGACCTGAAGATGCTGCCCGGCCTGGACCGCCGGGTCCTGGAGCTCAACGCGCAGGAGCCCTACCGCCTCAAGCTGACCTGCATCAAGGCCAAGCTGATCAACACCGGCAAACGCGTGGCCTCGGATTCCTCGCACGAGCACGGCCGCGACTACAACGCCACCGACGAACTCCTGGCCGACCTGGAACTGCTGGAACTGTCCCTCCGGAACCACTCGGCGTCGCTCGTTGCCGATGGCGCCCTGGCACGTGTCCGCCGTGCCGTGGCCTCCTTCGGCCTGCACCTGGCCACCATGGACATCCGCGAACACGCCGACCACCACCATGAGGCCGTCGGCCAGCTCATGGACCGGCTGGGTGGTCCCGGCGTTCTGTACGCGGAGCTGAGCCGCGAGGAGCGCCTTGAAGTGCTGGGGTCGGAGCTCGCCTCGCGCCGCCCGCTGTCCGGGCATCCGATTAAGCTCGACGGCGTTGCCGATGCCACGTACGACGTCTTCCGCGAGATCCGCCGCGCCCTGCGCACCTACGGCCCCGACGTCATCGAGACCTACATCATTTCCATGACGCGTGGCGCAGACGACGTCCTGGCGGCAGCAGTCCTGGCCCGCGAAGCCGGGCTGGTGAACCTGTTCGGCGATTCCCAGTACGCCAAGATCGGGTTTGCGCCGCTGCTGGAGACCGTGGAGGAGCTGCGGGCGTCGGCGGAAATTGTGGACCGGCTGCTGTCCGATCCGTCCTACCGCGAGCTGGTGCGGCTGCGCGGCGACGTCCAGGAAGTCATGCTGGGCTACTCGGACTCCAACAAGGAATCCGGCGTGATGACTAGCCAGTGGGAGATCCACAAGACCCAGCGGAAACTGCGTGATGTGGCGGCCAAGCACGGTGTCCGGGTGCGGCTGTTCCACGGCCGCGGGGGTTCCGTGGGCCGCGGCGGCGGACCCACCTATGACGCCATCATGGCCCAGCCCAACGGTGTGCTGGAAGGTGAAATCAAGTTCACCGAACAGGGCGAGGTCATCTCGGACAAGTATTCGCTGCCGGAGCTGGCCCGCGAAAACCTCGAGCTTTCCCTGGCTGCCGTGCTCCAGGGATCGGCCCTGCACCGCAGCCCGCGTACCTCGGAGGACCAGCGTGAGCGGTACGGGCACGTCATGGAGACCATTTCCGACGGAGCGTTTGACCGGTACCGCAAGCTGATCGATGATCCGGACCTGCCGGCGTACTTCCTGGCATCCACCCCGGTGGAGCAGCTGGGATCGCTGAACATCGGTTCACGGCCGTCTAAACGCCCCGACTCGGGCGCAGGCCTGGGCGGGCTGCGGGCCATCCCCTGGGTGTTCGGCTGGACCCAGTCCCGGCAGATCGTGCCCGGCTGGTACGGCGTGGGCTCGGGCCTGAAGGCTGCCCGCGAGGCCGGGCACTCCGCCCAGCTGGTGGAGATGATGCAGAACTGGCATTTCTTCCGTTCGGTCCTCTCCAACGTGGAAATGACCCTCGCCAAAACCGACCTGGACATTGCGGGGTACTACGTGGCCACCCTCGTGCCGGAGGAGCTTCACCACATTTTCCGCGACATCCGCGAGGAATATGAGCTCACCGTCACCGAGATCCAGAACCTCACCGGTGAAAACCTGCTCCTGGATGCCCAGCCCACCCTCAAGCGCTCCCTCGAAATCCGTGACCAGTACCTGGATCCCATCAGCTACCTGCAGGTGGAGCTCCTGCGCCGAGTGCGGGCTCAGGCAGCTGAGGACGAAGGTGTAAGCGGGTCCGAAATCGACGAACGGCTCCAGCGCGCCATGCTGATCACCATCAACGGGGTGGCCGCCGGCCTGCGCAACACCGGGTGACGCTCTCTCACTTTCCGCCCGTTTTTCCCAAACCCTCTCTCACCGAGTGAGAGAAGGTTGGGGAAAAACGGCAGGAAGTGAGAGAGGGTTCGGGTTTTTCCGGCAGGAAGTGAGAGAGCGTTTGAAGTCTTCGGGGGCCGGCTAGCTAGGGTGGTTTGCATGCCTTCGTTCCAGACACGCCTGAAGATCACCGGATTGAAGCCCGGCAACCTGCCCGAATCCGTGATGGCTGCCGCCGTGGAGGCACTGGAAACGCGTCACCACGTGGAGTCCAACCAGCTGCAGCTCGCGGGCGGAGTTCCGCAACTGAACCTCCGGTTCCTCGTTGAGCCCACCGAATACAGCGGTGAGAACCAGCAGGCGCACGAATCGGCAGCCATGATGCGCGACGCCGTCGAACGCGTTGCGCTGACCGGTTCACTGATGCTGCTGCGACGCAACCGCGGCCGCTGGACGCCGGTCTAGTTCCGGCCCAGGAGGAAGTTCAGGCCGGTCCGCCGGGTTCGTCCACGGGCGATCGGGTGCCGCGCTTGCGCGTCACAATAATTCCGACGACGACGCCGATCACCAGGCCCAGCGCCACACCGATCAGGGAACTGGCCCAGAACGGGAGTTTGGTGGCGGACCCTGTGAAGTAGCCCAGGCCTACCAGCCAGCTGGCCCACAGCAATGCGCCCAGGCCGGCGCAGAGGCTGAAACCGCGGACCGAAACGTCCGCGATCCCCGCCCCGGCGCAAGTCGCCAGCCGGCCACCCGGGATGAAACGGGCGCCGATGATAGTCCCGTACGTGGAGGAGCGTCCGGCCTTGGCGATGGCGTGGTGGATCCCGCTGTGGACTTTGCGGCCCCAGTTCCAGCGGTCCAGGACATGGCTGAGCCGGCGCTTGAAGAGCTGGAACACCACCATGTCGCCGATCCAGGAGGCCGCCGCGGACAAAGTGGCCACCAAAAACACGTTGGCCCGGCCGTCGGCGGAGAGCGCCCCGCCGGTGATCACCACCATTTCGGATGGGATGGGCGGGAAGATGGCGTCGCCGAGCACCACGGGGATGATCCAAAAATAGATCGCCGTCCCCCAGCTGTCAGCATTGCCAAAGTCCATGGCCACAAAGTACCGCACTTCCGGCCGGCACGCGGGGGCGCCGGGCCGGGGCCACGGGGCGCAAAGCGGGTCGGCGGGCGGGGGCGCCGGGCAGTTCGGCAGGCGGGTTGGCGGGCGGTTCGTCTACGGACGATCCCTGTGGTCGTCGCAGGCATTCGGGATATTCCAGCAACGTCCTGTCATCCAGAGGCTCCCGGTGGGAAACTGGCGGCATGCGGATCCGCATTCTCCAAGGCGACATCACCACCCGTCCAGTGGACGCGATCGTGAACGCGGCCAACTCCACCTTGCTGGGCGGCGGTGGAGTGGACGGTGCCATCCACCGCGCCGCGGGACCTGAACTGCTGGCGGCCTGCCAGGAGCTCCGGGCCACGGACTTGCCGCACGGGCTGCCGGTGGGTGCCGCCGTGGCCACGCCTGGCTTCCGGCTCGCGGCGCGCTGGGTCATCCACACGGTAGGGCCGAACCGTCATGCCGGGCAGACCAACCGGGCACTGCTGGTTTCCTGCTTCAGCGAAAGCCTTCGGGTGGCCGATTCGGTGGCTGCAGGTTCCGTCGCCTTCCCCGCCGTGGGCGGTGGCGTCTACGGGTGGGGCGGTCGGCAGGTGGCTGAAGCAGCCTTCGACGCCGTGAACGGCTTTACTGCCTCGCATCCGGACAACGGGCTGGAGCTGGTGGAGTTTGTCCTGTTCAGCCGGGAGCTGGAGGACGCGTTCAACGCCGAATGGGAGCGGCCTCGCTGAGTTCCAGCCGGCTGCGGTACTCCACCGGCTTTCCGGAGATCGGGTCGACAAAACGGATGCCCCGAGCCAGGAGCTGCAGCGGCTTGGTGTAGTCGTCCGGAGCCTTGTCCAGCAGGTCAGGATAAAACGCATCGTTCACAATGCCCAGGCCCAGGGAGGCCATGTGCACCCGCAGCTGATGCGTCTTCCCCGAGTGCGGCTCAAGCCGGTACAGCGCGCGCCGCGCACTGCCGGGGGCGCCGGCGGAAGCGCCGCCGTCGAACGTTTCCAGCCGTTCGATCCTGGTCTCCGCGTTCGGCTCGCCCTCAATGACCTCGGCCAGCAGGTAGCTGCGGGACTTGGTCATCCGGTTCCGCACCACCACGGGAAAGTCGACGGCGGGATACCCGGCGGCGGGCTCCGCGGCGGAAACGCACTCGTATTCCTTCTGCACCTGGCGTTTCTCGAAGAGCACCTGGTACTTGCCGCGCGTTTCGGGGTTGGTGGACAGCAGCAGGATCCCAGCGGTCATACGGTCCAGGCGGTGCATGGGGATCAGGTCCGGCAGGGCCAGCTGGTTCCGCAGGCGCACCAGGGCCGATTCCTGGATGTATGTGCCGCCGGGGGTGGTGGGCAGGAAGTGCGGCTTGTCCACCACCAGGAGGTGCTCATCCTGGTGCAGGATGTTCAGCTCCACCGGAATCCGCGGCTCGGCCGGGAGACTGCGGTAGTACCAGATGAAGGTGTGGTCTTCGAGCCTTGTGGCCCGGTCAAGCGGTGCGCCGCCCTCACCGACGATCTCGCCGGCGTCGAACCTGTCCTCGATGCCCTGCGGATCGATATGGCCCCACCGGTGCATCATGTAGTCCATCGCTGTGGTCCACGGCCCCTCGTCCGGCAGGCGCAGGCGGGTGGCGTTAACGCCGTCGCGCACGGGGAGGGGGGATTGCATCACCGGTCCATTCTACTTTGCCGGTCCGGCGCCGTGGCCGCCGCCCGGCAAGGGAACCGTCGAGGACCTGGAGCTCGACGGCGTGGGGCGGCTTGCCGGGGAAGTGGACTTCTCCAACGAGCACTTCCTGGGCCTCCGGACGTCGAATGCGCTCTACCGGTTCTTCGGCCGCAACTCATTCGGAGCTCCGGTTGGTATAACAGTGCACGACTTCAGCGGCAGCGGTGACCCTGATGCAACGGCTAAAGCCTGGGGCGGGTTCCTCGGGAAGGTCTACGCGTAACCCGGCTCAGGAGACGCAAATTACCGGTCGACTCGCAAACTACCTGGCGCGGTGGAAATTTCGCCCGCGCCAGGTATTTTGCGCGTCGCGGGGTGAATCGGCGCGTCGGGAAAATCCGCGCGGCCGCTCGTGGATTCAGCGTCGTCAGGCGGCCCAGCCGCGGGCGAGGGCGTCGAGGGCTGCGCCGTAAGCGGTGGCCCAGTCTGCGTCCGGCGGCCCCACCTGTGCCAGTTCCAGGCTCACCAGGCCGTGGACCTGGCCCCAGATTGCGACGGCGACCATTTCCACGGGTGCCGGCAGCAGAATTCCTGCGGACTGGGCGGAAGCGACTGCATCCATGAGGGGCTCCATGGCATCGGCGGCAGCCTCTGGACTGGGCTGGCAATCGACGTAAGCGGCCAGCGCGCCACCGAACATCAGCCTGTAAAGCGCCCGGTGCTCCAGCGCCCAGGCCCGGTAGGCAACGCCCAGTTCCCGAAGCCCGCCTGGGGAGGCGGCCACCTGTGAGTCATGGAATGACCGGAACCCGTCGTCCACGACGGCGGTCAGGAGTTGGGATTTTCCGCCGAACAGCGAATAGACGGCCGTGGTGGAGGTGCGGGCAGCTGCTGCCACATCCCGCAGTGTCACCCGCCCGGGACCGTCGCGGTCTACCAGGTCGGCGGTGACAGCCAACAGCTCCTGCCTCAGGGAATCGGTGTGCACTACAGGTCTTGCCATGGAGTCCATTGTTTCATAACCTTGTTTCGTAACAATGTTATGAAACAGGGTTGTGAAACAAAGAACGCAAGGAGTTCCGATGGCGCAGAAAGTATTTCCGGGCCGCTATACCGCTGACCCGGAACGTGAATCCGTAACGGTCTTCCTGATCGGAATGAGGGCAAACCGGTGGTGGAAGGTCGCAACTGTCGGCAAGGTGGCGGCCGCCATGCCCCGGATGCTCCAGCATCTGGCCGCGGACCCGGCGGCGGGAATGCTCGGCTACGAGCAGTGGTTCGGTCGCACCACCATGCTGCTCAGCTATTGGGAGAGTCCGGAGCACTTGCGGAAGTTCGCCGCGGACCGGGAGTCCCCTCATCTGGCACCCTGGCGCCGATTTATGAAGGAACTCGCCGGGACCGGAGATGCCGGGGTCTGGCACGAGACGTACCAGGTGCCTGCCCGGGGGATCGAGGTGGTCTACAACGGGATGCCACTCTTTGGCCTGGCCAAGGCCACGGTGCATGTCCCCGTGGGCCCCGGAAGCAATACCGCAAAGCAGCGCATGGGCCGGACCGCGGGGACGGCCCCTGCCGGGCGGCCGTCCGAGGACGGTTAGCCGGCGAGCAGGGTGGCAGGGCACTGCGTGGGGGCGGCGGCGCGGCTGGACCGGATGGAAGGCGACCTGTCAGGCGATGGCTACGGCCGGCGCGTTCTTGAGTGTCCGGCGGAGCTGCGGGGCGGCGTCGAGCCTGTCCTGGGCTGACCGCAGAGCCAGCACTGCTGTTTCCAGGTGCTCGGGTGGCAGCGTGAACGGGACGCGGAGGTAGCGTTCAAAGGCTCCACCGATTCCGAAGCGCGGTCCTGCAGCCAGCCTGATGCCGAAATCCGGGGCGATCACGGTGAGGGCCGTGCTGACCGGGGCCGGCAGCCTGCACCAGACGGACAGTCCGCCGGCAGGCAGGGGCGTTTCCCACTCGGGCAGGTGGCCGGCCAGAAGCTCAAGCAGGGCTCCGCGGTTGTCCCGTAGGGCGGCGAGCCGTGCCGGCAGCGGCTCGTCCAGGGCACGGACCAGGTGCGCCGCTGCCAGTTGATCCATGACCGGGCCGCCCAGGTCCAGGGATGTCCGTGCCGCAGCGAAGCGCTGGATAAGGGGTTCGGCGGCACGGATCCAGCCCGTACGGAGCCCGCCCCAATGGGACTTGCTGAGCGAGCCGATGGTGACCACGGCAGGACTGAATGCAGCGACGTGAGAGGTGGCGGCGCCGTCGAGGTTCAATTCCCGGAGCGTCTCGTCCACCACCAGCACCGTTCCGGCGGCCCCAGCGGCGCGGACCAGCTGGCGGCGCAGGGCATTGGGCATCAGCTGCCCTGTGGGGTTGTGGAAGTCCGGCACCACATATGCGATCTTGGGCCGCTGCTGGAGCAACGCGGACTGCAGTGCGGCCATGTCCCACACGGGGACTTGGCCATGGGTGGCGTCATGGCCGGCTGCCGCAAATGCCACCGGAACCGGCCGACAGCCCGCCACCCGGATGGCGTCCAGCGCGTTGGGGTAGCTGGGATGCTCCACCAGCACCCGGTCCTGGCGGGCAGCCAGGGCACGGATCACGATGTTGAGCGCATGTTGGGCGCCCGAGGTCACCAGGACCTGCGCGGCGGTAGTAGGAACACCGGCCGAACTGTAGCGCTCCGCAATAGCCTCGCGCAGGGGCAGCAGGCCGATGGCGTCGTACCCGAACCCGGGCAGCAGTGCCGGGAGCTCGGTCAGGGCTGCGGCGAACGCACGGTGCACCACCTCCCCGCTGGCTGGAAGCGACGCGTACGCGAGGTCTATCAGTCCCTCCGGTGCGGCCAGTCCAGGTGCTGCCAGCCCGGGTGCTGCCAGCCCGGGTGCGGCGAGCCCAGGGGCTGCGAGCCCAGGGGCTGGGCGGTCTCCGGCTGAGAGGCTGGCGTTTACCGGACCCGTGGACGCGGAACCGGTAAGCACAGAAGCGCCCAGCGCGGTCAAACGGGGGATCCGGGTGCGCCCCCTGCTGCCCTGGCCGCTGCTGAGAAACCCTCCCTCGCGCAGGTGGGCATAGGCTGCCGTCACGGTGGTCCGGCTGACGCCGAGCGCCTCGGACAACGCCCGCTCGCTGGGCAGTGCCGTGTCCAGCGGCACCCTGCCGTCCAGGACCAGGAGACGCACGACGTCGGCCAGCTCGCGGTAGGCGGGTGCGGCACCGAGGTGCCACGTGCCCAGGAGACGGGCCAGTGCCGAGGGGTTCAGAGAGCCGGACATGCAGCCAGTATCTCAGACTGGCTATGTAATTCAATGCCAGTTTTCTGCCAGAGTGGTCAAATGATGACTCGCAGACTTCTCCAACTCTTTACCGGCCTTGCCATGTATGGCCTCTCGCTGGCCATCTTCATCCGCGCCGGACTGGGCCTGGACCCTTGGGACGTCTTTCACCAGGGCCTGGCCGGAATTACCGGGCTGAGCATCGGAGTGGTGGTCATCATCGTGAGCTTCCTGGTGTTGATTCTCTGGATTCCGCTGCGCCAGTGGCCCGGTTTCGGGACACTGTGCAACGCCGTACTGGTTGGCGTGTTCGCCGATGTCGGCCTGGCCCTCATCCCAGAGGCCGCCAACCTGGGCGGCCAGATCGCGATGCTGGCGGGCGCCGTGCTGCTGAACGGAATCGCCTCCGCCTGCTACATCGGCGCACGGTTCGGCCCCGGTGCCAGGGATGGCCTGATGACAGGCCTTGCCAGGCGCACCGGCTGGTCAGTCCGGGTGTCCCGGACCCTGATCGAAGTGGTGGTGCTGGGTGTCGGCTGGCTGCTGGGCGGTTCCGTGGGGGTGGGCACGGTGGTGTACGCCCTGGCGATCGGACCCCTGGTGCAGCTGCTGCTGCCGCGGTTTATGGTTCCTGCGAGTCTTCCGGCCGAAGCCCGAGACGATGATGCCGTTGAACCAGAAACCCCTGCCACCCTTGAAACCGCCACCGTCGAAGCGGATGTCAAGTAGGTCAGGAACTGCGGCACACGATCCTTAGGACAACAGCGGCTGGCAGTGCGGACAGAAATAGATGTCCCGTTCTTCCTCGCCGTTGGGCCTGCCCAGGACGGTCCGGCGGATTGGGGTGCCGCATTTCAGGCAGGGCTGGTGCTCCCGGCGGTAGACCCAGTAGCCCGGGCGGCCCGCCATCCTTCCCACGGGCATGCCGCGGGGATTGAGGATGGTCATCCGCCGCCCCGGTCCCAGGTTGGCTTCCAGGAGCTGTTTCGCATCCGTCATCAAAGTCCCGAGGTCAGGGACCGCCGAAACAGGGGACGCCGGGTGAACGCCGGACAGGAAGCAGGCCTCACAGCGGTAGATGTTGCCGATGCCCGCGAGGTTGCGCTGGTCCAGCAGCGCCACGCCGATAGGTACCTCCGGGGCTGAGCGGATCCGCTGTTCCGCTTCCGCCGGGTCCCAGCCGGGCCCCAGCAGGTCCGGCCCGAGGTGGCCAACGATCGAATCCTCGTCCGCGGTGCGGACCACCTCCACAATGCCCAGGGAAAAGCCGACAGCGTCTGCCGCCGCCGTGCGGAGCACACACCGGGCCGTGAAGCCGGGCTTCCTCCAGCGTCCACCTGGTGGATAGACCTGCCACACCCCTTCCATTTTCAGGTGTGAGTGGATGGTGAGCTTTTGCTCGTCCGGCCCGTGCACCCTCATAAGCAGGTGCTTTCCGCGGGGGACCACCTCCGCCACTGTCCAGCCCGCCAGGTTGAGGGTGGCGAACCGGGGCACACGGAAGTCCGAGGCGATGAGCTTCTGCCCCGCCAGGGCATTGTGAAGCTGGGCTGCGGCCCGCCAGACGGAGTCACCCTCAGGCACGGACCCTCAATCCCTTGGGTGTGGAGTAGGCCCCCGCAGCTGACAGTGCGGCCGCCACCGGTGTGTCCAGGATGCCGTGGCCGTTGACCTTTTCCATCACCAGCTTGTCCACGGCCCTCCGGGTCACCACGCCTACCAGTGCTGCGCCGGCGGCCGCCAGCACTGCCTCGTCGTCGCTGAAGGCCAGCAGGGTCTTCCCGCCCCGCTCCACATACAGCACAAGTGCACCGTCCACCAGCACCACCAGGGCCCCGGCTTTCCGTCCAGGGCGGTGCCCCGTGCCGGCCTCCACGTTGAGGGCCGGCCAGGGCAGCGCAGCGCCATAGGGGTTGGCAGGATCCGTAGCCGCAAGTGCCAGCGCCGCCGGTTCCGGCTTGGCGAGCTGGGTGTCCTCCGAATAGGTGCGCAGCCGGTCCACGGTTGCGGGGACGGCGAACTGCGCCGCCCCGAGGTGTTCGATGAAGTAGCCACGCCTGCAGCGGCCGGCCTCCTCCAGCCGGGCCAGCACCTTGTACATCAGGCCAAAGCCACCCAGGATCTGCTCTGCCATGACCGAGCCACGCGTCACCACGCCGTAGCGGTCCAGCAGGAGCTCGGCCGTGGCCCGGGCATGGATGGTGGGGTCCAGTTCCGGCAGGGGCAGTGCCGACCAGCGGCCGGCGGCCATGGGCGGAGTTGGCGGCGCTGCGGACATCGATCCGTACCTGCCCCCGCTCAGTCCGGGCGAGCCGAGCAGGCCGGTGCCGTGCGACCGGCCCAGGCGGCTCATCCGGAGTGAACGCGCCCGGGGCGGCCGGGCAACCTGGCGGTGGGAAGTGTGCCCTCCGGCGATGAGGGCGCGGACCGGCGCGAACGTGTCTCCGGTGATCCGTCCGGCCCACGCGAGGTCCCACAGCGCGGACACCACATCCTGATCGCCAAGCACTGAGTCCATGCCGCCGGCGACGTCCGTCAGCTGGCGGAAGAAGTAGCCGCCGCCGTTGTTGCGGAGGTGGTCGAGAAGCCGCCGCTGCGCGTCGCCGGGCTCGTATTCGATGGCGGGATTGAGGGTCAGCTCGGCAGAATCGGCAAGGTGGAAGCTGACCCAGCCGTCGTTTCCGGGCAGGGCACCGGCCCCGGACCAGAGGATCTCACCGGCAGCCATGAGTTCGTCCAGCATGGCGGGCTGGTAGTCGGAGACCCTGCTGGCCAGGACCAGCGGTTCCCAGGCCGAGGCCGGCACGGGTACCCCGGACAGTTGGTCGATGGCGGTGACAATGCCGTCGAGCCCGCGCAGCGCCGGCTGGCCGCGTCCGGAACCGGGCGCCCGGACGTGCTGCCAGGCGGGCAGGAACCGTCCGTAGGCGGCAGCGTCCACCGGCTCCACCTCTGCGCGCAGTGCGGCCAGGGAACGACGGCGGAGCCTCCGGAGGACTTCGGCGTCGCACCATTCGCTGGTGGTGGGCTGTGGCGTTGCTTCCGCTGCCGCTTCTTCCGGCGACTGTCCCCGCCCGTCTGTGGAGGGAGCGCCATGCGGCCGGAATTCGCCCTCCACCACGCGGCCGTCCGTCGCGAGCCGTTTCAGGGCGGTGCCGATGACGGCCACCCCGAGTCCCAGCCTGGCCGCGGCTTCGGCCGCAGTGAAAGGTCCGTGCGTGCGCGCATACCGGGAGACGAGGTCGCCCAGGGGATCCGCCACCGGTTCGATGAACGCCAGCGGCACCCCCATCGGCAAGGGGACGCCAATGGCGTCGCGCAGGCGGGCGGCGTCCTCGACGGCGGCAAAGCGTTCCGCTCCGCCGACGTTCACCTTGATGGCCCGGTTTGCCCGCTGCAGGGCGGCGAGGTGGGAGAGGGCCACGGCGGTGCCTGCGTGCGGTGTGTCCGCCGTCGCGCGGTCCGGATCTCCGCCGCCGTACCCGGTTCCGGCATCTTCGGTTCCTGCCGCGGCCGGGGAGGTTGGTGCCTCGCCCGCCAGCCGGACCGCCACCTCCTCCGGAGCCAGCGGACCAAGCAGCCGGAGAAGGTCTGCCACACCTTCCACGCCGCGGGCCCGCCGGTCCGGCGCAAGGCGCTGGAGCTCCCGCTCGGTGGCTTCGATGACCTTGGCGTCCAACAGCTCACGCAGCTCAACCCTGCCAAGGAGCTCGTTCAGAAGTGTCGAGTCCAGCGCCAAGGCGGCAGCCCGGCGTTCCGCCAGCGGGGAGTCGCCCTCGTAGAGGAACTGGGCCACATAGCCGAACAGCAGGGATTTGGCGAAGGGCGAGGGCTGCTGGGTGGTGGTCTGCACGATCCGCAGCTCGCGGCGTTCCACCGATGCAGCGATGTCCTTCAGGGCCGGAAGGTCGTAGACGTCCTGCAGGCACTCCCGGACTGTTTCCAACACGATGGGGAACGTGGGGTACTTCCGTGCAACGTCCAGCAGTTGGGCGGACCGCTGGCGCTGTTGCCACAGCGGCTGCCGCTTGCCGGGAGTCTGGCGGGGGAGCAGCAGGGCGCGGGCGGCGCACTCACGGAAACGCGAGGCGAAGAGCGCGCTGCCGCCAACCTCCGCAGTGACGATCTGCTCAAGCTCTTCAGGGTCGAACAGGAAAAGCTCAGCTCCGGGAGGTTCGTCTTCCATCATGGGGACACGCAGCACTATGCCGTCATCGGCGGCCATCGCGGATCCGTCAACGCCGTAACGCTGGTGGAGCCGCTGCCCGACAGCGAGTGCCCACGGCGCATGCACAGGCATGCCGAACGGGCTGTGCAGGATCACCCGCCAGTCGCCCAGTTCGTCGTGGAAACGCTCCACCACCAGGGTGGTATCGCTGGGCACTACCTCGGTGGCGAGCTTCTGTTCCGCCAGGTACTGGATGAGGTTGTTGGCGGCGAATTGGTCCAGGCCGCTCGCCTCGCACCGCTCCGCTGCCGGCCCAGGATCAGAGGCGGACAGTTCCCGAACGAAAGCGCCCAGGGCGCGGCCCAGGTCAACGGGCCGGCCCAATGAGTCGCCTTTCCAGAAGGGGAGTTTGCCCGGCTGTCCGAAGGCGGGGGATACCAGTACGCGGTCGTGCGTGATGTCTTCGATCTTCCAGCTCGTGGCACCCAGGGCGAAGATGTCGCCCACCCTGGACTCGTACACCATCTCCTCGTCGAGTTCGCCCACGCGCCGGCCGCCTTTGGCAGGCGAGGCGGCAGCTTTTCCGTCGCCGCCTTTTCGGTCGCCGCCGGCTGAGGCGAATCCCTCCACCTCTGTGCCGATGATGTAGACGCCGAACAGGCCGCGGTCCGGAATGGTGCCCCCGGACGTCACGGCCAGCCGTTGGGCGCCTGGCCTGCCCTCGATGGTCCCGGCGTTGCGGTCCCAGATGATGCGCGGCCGAAGCTCGGCGAATTCGTCGGACGGGTAGCGGCCGGCCAAGAGATCCAGCGTTGCCTCGAAGGCGGAACGGGGGAGCGACGCGAACGGGGCGGACCGCCGGACAGTGGAGAACCATTCCTCCACATCGATGCTGCCCAGGGCGGTGGCAGCCACGGTCTGCTGCGCCAGGATGTCCAGCGGATTCGTGGGGACACTGAGCCGTTCGATCTTTCCCTCCAGCATCCTTTCCACCGTGATGGCTGTGTGCACGAGGTCCGCCCGGTGCTTGGGGAACAGCACGCCCTGCGAAATCTCTCCCACCTGGTGCCCGGCGCGGCCCACACGCTGCAGCCCGCTGGCCACCGACGGCGGGGATTCGACCTGCACCACAAGGTCCACGGCCCCCATGTCGATGCCGAGTTCCAGCGATGAGGTGGCCACAACACAACGAAGCCGGCCGGACTTGAGGTCATCCTCAATCAGTGCCCGCTGGTCCTTTGAGACGGAGCCGTGGTGGGCGCGGGCCAGCACGGGGTCGGCGCCGGCGGTGCTGCCCGCCTGCGCCATCATATGGGCCGGAGTGGCCGTGGATGCCGGGACTCCGACGGCCGGAGCGGACCCTGCCCTGACGTCGGAGGCGGGATCGTCCCACCCGCCGCCAACAGCGATCAGCTGCCGTTCGGCATAGATCTCGTTGAGCCGGGCCGTGAGGCGCTCGGCCAGCCGCCGGGAATTGGCGAAGACGATGGTGGATTGGTTGGTCAGCACCAGGTCAACAATCTTCTCCTCCACGTGCGGCCAGATGGATGCCTGCGGCTGCAGCCCGGAGGCAGGTCCGGAATCAAAGGCGCCGGCTGCGCCCTGGAGATCGGACATGTCCTCCACAGGCACGGACACCGTAAGGTCCCAGTTCTTGTGCGCCGGCGGTGCCACGATTTGCACGGGCGCGGAACCCGCGAGGAACTGCGCCACGAGCTCCCGGGGCTCCACCGTGGCTGATAGACCGATCCGCTGCGCTGGTTTGGGCAACAGCGCATCCAGCCGCTCCAGGGAGACCGCCAAGTGTGCGCCGCGCTTGGTTCCGGCCACCGCGTGGACCTCATCCACGATGATGGTGTCCACCTCGGCGAGGGTCTCCCGCGCCTTGGAGGTAAGCATCAGGAAGAGTGACTCGGGGGTGGTGATGAGGATGTCCGGCGGGTGACTGAGCAGCGAGCGGCGGTCCGCCGCCGTCGTGTCTCCGGAACGGACGCCCACGGTGATCAACGGGGCCGGCAGGTCCAGCCGCTTGGCAGTCTGCGTGATGCCGATCAGTGGCGAGCGGAGGTTTCGTTCGACGTCCACGCCCAGGGCCTTCAGGGGCGAGATGTACAGCACCCTGGTTTTGCGACCGGGTGTGCGCGGGCGCCTGCCCTTCGCCGGCGGGTCCTCGAGCCCGGGCACCTCCGGAGCCGGAGCGGGAGCGGAGACCAGCAGCCGGTCCAAGGCCCAGAGGAACGCGGCAAGTGTCTTTCCGGATCCGGTGGGAGCCACCACCAGGGCGTGCGAACCGGAGGAGATGGCGTCCCAGGCACCGTTCTGGGCAGGGGTGGGCTCCGAAAACGCGCCGAGGAACCAGTCTCGTGTGGGCCGGCTGAAACGGCCCATGGGGGTTCCCGGACTGGCTGTTGATTCCGCCGCCGATCCCGCTTCCGCTGGCTGATCCTCCTGCATTCCTCCATCATGCACTATGCCACTGACAGGAATGCCTGCACTTGGTCACAGGCGATCTGCCCGGGGGAGATCCCTGGTTGCCGGACCTTCCAGCTGCCGCCCGTCGCTGTTGAAGCGGGACCCGTGGAGGGGGCAGTCCCAGGTCAGTTCGCTGTCATTCCAGTGGACGATGCCACCCAGGTGCGTGCAGACAGCGGAGAGTCGGCACGTTGTTCCGTTGACCGTGGAGACCGCCACCGGCCGGGCGCCGTCGCGGTAGACCTTCCCTTCGCCGTCGGCCAGCTGTTCCACGTCAGCCCGCATCCCGTCACCCGGCTGGACAGCAGTTTCCGGCTGGACGGCGGTGTCCGGGTTCTTGCCGGCGGCAACCCGTCCCCAGTCGGTGGCCAGCTTGGCGGCCACCCCTGCGTTGAGCGCCACGGCAGAGACAGCGCCGGCAGGGGAGGTGCCGCGGTGATGGATGGTGTCTGCCCAGGGCAGCTGGCCGCCCAGGATGTCGGCGGAAATGCCCAGGGCCGCGGCCACTGCGTTGGTCATGCCCCACTTGTTGTAGCCCGTGCCGAAGAACACGTGCCCGCGGCCCCTTGGCAGCTTGCCGAACAGCGGCAGCAGATTAGTGGCCTGGTAGTCCTGTGCGGACCACGTGTGAGTGGGAACGGCGCCGGGAAAATGTTCTCCGGCCCAGGCCAGCAGCCCGGAGAGCTGGGCCTTTTCCGACTTCGCCCGGCCCACCGGATGCCCGTGCCCACCCACCAGCAGGAGCCTGCGGCCGTCCGCCTCGTAGTCGCGGAGGGAGTGGGTGGGCTGTTCGACGGAAATGTACATCCCGGGCGGCGGCACCTGGTCCGCCGGCAGTTCCAGCGCGGCCGCGTAGGAGCGGTTCGGCTTCAGCTTGGCGAAGTAGAGGCCGCGGTTGAGGACCGGGGTGCCCGTGGCCAGGACAACCGCGTTGGCTGTTACGGTCCCGCCGTCCGTGTGAACCGTCGCGGGGCCGCTGCCTGTGACGTTCCGCAGCCGCACGCCGCACACGATGCTCCCGCCACGGCCGCGGACATCGGACAGGAGCGTGTCCAGGACGTCCATCGGATTGATCTGGGCCTGGTCAGCGAGCCGCACGGCGCCGTGTACAGCGAAAGGGAGACCGGCGGCACGTACGAAGTCGACGTCAAGGCCGGCCATGGTGGCCGCTGCGAGTTCCTCGCGAAGGGGTTCGGCGCCCTGAGCGGTGGCGGCGTAGGTATACGCATCCCGGCGCTGGTAAGGCGTGTTGTGCTCGTCGAGGTAGCGGAGCAGCCAGGCCTGGCCCTCCCGGTTGGCTTCCACATACGCGCGAACCTGCTTCTGCGGGTACTGCTTGGACAGGGCGGACAGGACGGTGCCCTGCAGCAGGGTGACCTTCGCCGTGGTATTCCCGGTGGTGACGGCACCGGGGAACCGGGCTTCAAGGACCAGGACTTTCTGCCCGGACCTGGCCAGCAGCAGGGCGGTCACCAGTCCGGTCAGTCCCGCCCCCGCAACCACGGTGTCATAGCGGGTTCCTGCCTGGAAGGCGTCAGGAGTGAACGATTCCGTGCGGTCCAGCCAAAGTGACGTCATCCGAGCTCAACCTGCCTCCGGTCTGCGGCCTTCAAAGGGGCCGTTTGTGATGGGTCCGTTATCTGTGGGACTGATCCCTGGCGCGTTTGATAAGTATACTTACCATGTCGGTGTTTAAGATATGTTCCTGGCTTGACCCGGCGGTCACATGTGCAGGTTCAACGACGAATAGATCCAGGAGTGATCATGACAACCATGAGTTCCGGTGGTCGCACCATAGGCCGGACCAACATCCAGAAGGCGTCCCTTGCCGTGGGCGCTGTATTCCTCTTGGTGGGCATCCTGGGATTCATCCCCGGCATTACCACCAACTATGAGTTGCTGGGCATGGCCGGCCCTGGCTCCGGCGCCCTGCTGCTGGGAGTTTTCCAGGTTTCGGTGCTGCACAACATCGTCCACCTGCTGTTCGGCGCAGCGGGCATCGCTATGGCACGCAGCGCCACCCAGTCCAAAAACTTCCTGCTGGTGGGCGGTGCCGTCTACCTGGTTCTTTGGCTGTACGGTCTGCTGATAGGCCACGATACGCCGGCGAACTTCGTCCCCTTCAACACGGCTGACAATTGGCTGCACCTGATTCTGGGGCTCGGCATGATTGCGCTGGGCGTGGCGCTCTCCCGTGGTCCGTCCAGGGCCGGCCGTCCCACCACAGCCCACTAAGCCAGAGGCAGGACTAGGCCGGAGGCAAGATTAGGCCAGCGCCAAGGCTAGGCGGGCTGGAAGGCTCCGATGGTCAGGAGCTCAATACCCGCGTTGCTGCAGGCCTGCGTGGGCTGCGCCAGGAACAGGGATGCAGTGTCCTCGGGAGGATAGATCCGGTAACCGGCAGCATCCACCATGGTGCAGTCGGAATAATTGCCGGCCTGGGTGTAGCGGAGCACGGCGGACCCGGCCTGGCCAGGCGCCAGCAGGACGTCCGCCGCGGGCATGGCCTCGTCGCGTTTGGCCGGCGCTCCGATCGGTGCGCCCGCTGCGTCATTGGCCAGGGACACCCCGGGGAAGCCCCTGAGCAGGCAGGGCTCCGTGCCGGTGTTGGTGAGGATCAGCTTCATGTAGACGCTGCCTGCCGCTCCGCCGCCTGTTGCATCGGTGGTGGCCGCGAGGGTGCCTGCCTTGCAGAGCGCCTGCCCCGCGGGCGTGGAGGTAGACGTCAACGACGACGGTGTTTGGGACGGGGTCTGCGACGCCGAGGTGGTGGCGGGGCTGGCCGAGGTGGTGCCGGGTTCCGTGGTCCCTGGCGTCTGCGACTGGCTTGGGCCGCAGGCGGTGAGCATCAGTGCCGCCGCCGCGGCGGCCGCCGTCGTAATAACAAACCCCTGTGAAATTCGCTGTGACCTCATGGCATAACCATTGCGGCCTGTGTGGCAGGAGTCAACGATGCCACGAGCAACCGCGGTGATTTGATGCCCGGATCGTGATGATCCGGGCATCAAACCTCCGGCATGGCGCAAGTTACTTGGCGGCAGCCTCTCCTGCTTGTGCGGTGCGCCTCGAGCGTGCGAGCGCCAGGCCGCCGAGGGCGAGTCCGCCGATGCCGGCAGCGAGGCCGGCCCAGTTCCGGGCGTCCGCGCCCGTGCCGGTCCCTGCGGACGACGGTCCTGTGGAATGCGCAGCCGTCCCCGCAGTGGCGGCGTCGTGCCCGTCCGGGCCTGCTGCCTCGGTGATGGTGATGGACGGTGCCGGGGCCTCCAGCGAGTGCGGGTCCTGGCCCTCCTTGGCAATCTCCGCCCAGTCCGTCTGGCCCGTTTCACAGGTCTGCAAGGTGGGGAAGTGGAGCGTTGTCCCGGCGGCATCGGGCAGTTTCAGCGAGAGTACCAGAGCGTCTCTGAGGTCGTCTGCGAGCGGAGTCTTTGCTGTGTAGACGATCTGGCTGGTGCGCTTGGTGATGGTTGTGCCGTCCGCCAGTTTCTTGGGTTCGGCGAGTTGTTCGGTGACCTTTTCCACGGTCCAGTTGGGGTTCACGGTGGGCTGGGCATCGTTGAGCTCGGCCGGCAGCGTGATGGCCACCCTGGTGGTAGCCGACTCATCGCAGCCGTGCGGGATGCCGAATGTGAGCAGGGCATAGGAGTTGGCGGTCGTCTTGTCCGGGGTGACGCCGACGTGAGCCGACGCGCCGGCTGCCGCAGTGAGCAGGAGGGCGGCGGAGCCGACGGTGGTTGCGGCGGCTGTGAGGGTACGGCGAAGGATGGAGGTGTTCATGGGATTGCCTTTCGGCCGCATGCGCCGGGATCCAGGCATGCGGAAGTACGGGTGAGGGCCCGTCACGTGCGGTGCGGGCCGGGTCAGGAAAGCACGACGGCGGAAGGCGGGCCGCGTCGGCTGTGTTGCCTGAGGTTCCGCCACCGACGGAACGGCGCAACCGGTGGCGGGCCGGGCACCGCCGGCCGGGGACCGGCCTCGGGCCTTACTGCCTCAGGGAGCCGGAGGAGGGGCCTGAGCCACGCGGCAAGTGCCCACAGCGCAGCCTCGCCCTTCGCCATGAGAAGGGCGCAGATGACAGTGGCCAGCGCGTGGGCCAGCAGCATCAGTATCCCGGCCGGGGAGTCCGGCTGATGGAGGTGTCCTGCGGCGCCGATGATGGGCGATGCGGCGCCGGAAACGTGGTGCAGGTCCGGAACGGCCGGGCCGCCGGCAGGTCCCGCGGCGCTGGACACCGTGAACACTTCGTGCAGCCCAACCTGTCCGGCGCCCAGCAAAACGGCCATGGCCGGAAAGTTGAGCCTGAGACGGGTGGCAGTAGTGCACGCCAACGCCGTCAGGGCCAGCACGGCCAGCAGGATGCCTGGGGCAGGGAGTTCGCCGCCACCTGCCGCGTGGGCTGCGGCCGCGAGGGTCAGGATGCCCGTGGCTACGGACGCCGCCCGGAGGTAATGAAAGGGCGCCCGGGCATGGTGGGTGCGCACGGATCCTCCCTCATTTTCAGTGCCGTCATTGGTCGGAACGACTGTCAGATTCTACCGGTGGTTCGGCGCTGGCCCGGTATCGGATGGGCCAGTTCAGGCCGGTGCGCCTGCGAGCAGTTCGGCCAGGACATCTGCGGCCGAGTCGTGCCGGATCAGGGGCGCTGCCTGCCCGGCCCACAGGGACATCAGTCCGGTGTTCCCCTGGGCCGCCGCCTGCGGCCGGAACCGCCCCGTAAGCCAGTTCTGGGCAGGGAAGGGCGCTATCCGGGCGGGGTCGGTCAGTTCGGCCGTGATGCGGTTGGGGATCCCGCGGGCCAGCCGTCCGCTGAGGACGCGGGTGAGCACCGTTTCGCGGGCCGCCGGGCTTCGGAGGATCTCACGGTAGGCCGGAACCGCGGCGGATTCCCTGGTGGCCAGGAACGCGGAGCCCACCTGGACGGCATCGGCGCCCAGAGCCATGGCGGCCGCATATCCGCGCCGGTCGGCGATGCCGCCGGCAGCGATCACCGGGATGCCAACGGCGTCCGCCACTTGGGGGACCAGCGCAAAGGTGCCCACTAGGGATTCCTCCGCGGGCTTCAGGAAGGAGACCCGGTGGCCGCCCGACTCCATTCCGCTCGCCACCACGGCGTCCACGCCGCCGGCCTCCAAAGCTACGGCTTCCGCCACGGTGGTGGCAGTGCCTATCACCACGATTCCGCGCCGGTGCGCCTCCTCGACGACTTCCGGCGCCGGGACACCAAACACAAAACTGACGACGGCGGGGCGCGCCTCGAGCGTGGCATCCACCTGCTCGCCGTAGTCCGGGAGGTAGGCGTCCGGCATCTGGGGCAGGGGCAGTTCCAGTTCGTCGAAGTACGGCCTGAGGGTGCTGACGTAGCGGTCGAAGTCTGCCTGCGGGAGAGGCGTGCCCTCACTGCCGTCGGGTACCCAGAGGTTCAACGCGAACGGCCTGGCCGTGGCTTCCTTCAGCAGGGAAGCGGTGTTACGGATGGCCTCGGCGCCATAACCGTACAGGCCGTAGGAACCCAGCCCGCCGCCGTCGCTCACCGCCGCCGTGAGCTCGACGGAGGACACACCGCCGAAGGGGCCCAGGACAACCGGAACCTCGGTGCCGAACAGTTCGGTGACCCGGCTGGTGCGGGCCGGGGTGCGGTGCTCTGGCGTCATATCGGGGCTCCTGGACGGTCACGGTGCGGTCGGATCCAGTCTCGCAGGGCTTGCGGCCCAGCCCAAAGTCATTCCGGTTCAGGACCGGAGCAGTACTGGCAGCTGTTTGCCCTTCCCCTGCTGCTGGCCGGGCCACTGGCGGCATGCATCGCCGGGCCGTCAAGGCATCCAATGGGACTATGTACCGCGTCAGTGGGCGGCGTTAGACTGCTCGCGTAAGTCGCCAACTACCTCAGGGAGCAACACCATGAACTACTCAGGGACTGGCAATGAGAAAGCGACGCCGGCCAGCGAACTCAACAGGACCCACGTTGGGCAGACCGTCAGTTTTGAGCCGGATGAGTTCACCGTGGTGTTCGGCAGGATCGCAGCGGTTGCGCGGAAGGAAGGCGGGGTGACCATTGCGCTGGACGGGGTGGACGGCAGCGGAGGCCTGCAGTCCAGCTACAGCCTTCCGTCCAGCCAGCAGGTCTACATCCAGCCGGACATGCTGACTAATACCGAATCCACACTCAAGGACCTCTTCGGAAAGGTCCAGGAAAACCTGCGCGGCACCGGCCACAAGGGTGATGACAAAACAGACAAGCTCTGACTGAGGCCAAGCAAGCCCCTGCTTCCGTTCAAACGAGGGGAAGCCGGGGCTTGCTGTGTGGTGGCCCTATAGGATCTGAACATGCAGAACGCTATCCCCGGCCCTGAAGCTGGTAGCAAAACCGGCCGCAAGTCCGACGCCACCAGCGGCGCACGCTCAGGTGGGTTAGCGGGCCGCCCGGCCGGCAGGACGGTCAATCGGCAGGTCCTGGCCGACCACGTTTACGAAGAGCTGCTCTCCTCGCTGATGGACGGCAGGATGGAACCGGGCGCCGCCGTCAGCATCGACGGCATGGCCCGTGAACTGGACGTCTCACCCACTCCCGTCCGGGAGGCCCTTGCAAGGCTGGAGCATACGGGCATGGTCCGCCGGGTAGCGCTCAAGGGGTACCGCGTTGCGCCCGTCTTCACACAGGACGACTTCGCCGAGCTGATGGAGGCACGTCTCGCGATAGAGCCAGTCAACGCCCGGCTAGCGTGCCCACGGCTGACTCCGGAGAGCCTCGCAAAGCTCGGCGAAGCCGTCGAAGACCTGAGGGCGGCACCCCGCGGACCGTCGTTCGCCGAATTCAAGGACTACCTGGAGGCGGACGAGCGTTTTCACCAGCTCATCGCGCAGTTGACCGGAAATCAGTTCATGGTCGCGGCCTACGGAGCCCTCGGCGGCCAGGTGCAGCGCTTCCGCCTCTTTGGCGGCGTGGGCATCACGGACGCCGAATTCGCCATTGCCGAGCACCAAGCAGTTCTGGACGCGCTCTCCACCGGAGATCCCGAGAAGGCTGCTGCCGCCATGTCGGATCACATCAAGAAGGTTCGCGGCCGCGCTATCGCCGACGCCCCGCCGGAGTAGCGACCCTGAATCATACAGACTTTGTGACAAGGCCCTCCTTCTCAACAGACCTATAGGATCTTTGATTATGCCAGCCTGTGACCTTGACAACATTCAACGCGGTAGTAGATCCTATAGGAAAGAGGATTCCACGAGGGAGTGAAGAATGGCTTATACAGCCGAAAACTGGCCCATCACGGCAGCGCTGCTGCAGTTCCGGGGTACTGACGCCCAGGGCATCCACATCAACGACGCCGATTGTTCGGCTTGGGCAGAGGTCCTTGCCGAGGTGAAGGAAGCCGGCTTTGCCAACGCTGACCTGACCGACAGCTGGGTCCGCCCCGGCGATCTCAGCCCGGTCCGCCTCGCTGAGTTCAAGCAGACTGCGGCCAGCGTGGGCATCGGCATTCCGGTCATCTCCGCCATTCGTCGCAGTGTCATCGAGGAAGGCAACTGGCAGGCGAACCTGGCCTACAGCCATCGCACCATCGACGCAGCCGCCGAGTTGGGCTGCGAGGTTGTTTCCGTCGGCTTGCACCAGGCACTCACACCGGAGCAGCAGAAGCAGTTGTGGTTCTGGACGGTCGAAGGACACAAGGATCCGGCAGGTGACAAGGAAGCCTGGGGCAAGGCCGTGACAAGACTGCGCGAGCTTGGCCGCCATGCAGCCGGGGTGGGCGTCCTGCTCTCGCTCGAAATGTACGAGGACACCTACCTTGGAACCGCGGATTCCTCGGTCCGGCTGGTCCAGGACATCGGACTTTCCAACGTGGGACTCAACCCCGACCTCGGCAACCTGATCCGACTGCACCGCCCCATCGAGGACTGGCGCGAGATGGTCGCCAAGACCCTGCCGTACTCCAACTATTGGCACATGAAGAACTACGTCCGGGACGAGGACGTTGCCAGGGACACGTACGTCACCATGCCGGCACCGATGGAAAGCGGCCTGATTAACTACCGCGAGGCTTTCAAGGAGGCCATCTCCGTGGGCTTCCAGGGCATCCTCTGCACCGAGCACTACGGCGGAGACGGGCTGAGCGTGACGGCCAGCAACCAGGAATACCTGCGCCGCCACGTCCTGCCCAAGGCCGACGGCTACGTCCTCGGTCAAAGCCAGGTGGACCAGGGCCGGCAGCAGCCGTCCGCCGTCGAACTCGCCGCGGTCTGACCCAAAGCCGGTCCCCAAACACAACCCTTCTTTTCCGACACGGATTCAATGAGGAACCATGACCCAGATCTTCGACAATCCCGCCCATTTCGCGGATGAGGCGCTGGACGGCTTTGTAGCCGCGAACCGCGAGTACGTCGCCCGCGTGGACGGCGGCGTTGTACGCTCCACCGAAGTGCCTTCCGGCCGGGTGGCCCTGGTGGTGGGCGGCGGCTCCGGCCACTACCCGGCCTTTGCCGGGCTGGTTGGCCCGGGGCTGGCAACGGCCTCCGCCTGCGGCAACATGTTTGCATCCCCGGCCGCAGGCCAGGTGTACCGGGTGGCCAAGGCGGCGAACGCCGGCGGCGGCGTGCTGCTGAGTTACGGCAATTACGCCGGCGACGTGCTGCACTTCGGCCAGGCCCAGCTGCGGCTCAACGCCGAGGGCATCGAAACCCGCACGGTGCTGGTCACCGATGACATCGCCAGCGCCCCGCTGGACCAGATCGAAAAACGCCGCGGCATCGCCGGGGACCTGACCGTCTTCAAGATCGCCGGCGCCGCCGCTGAAGCCGGACTCAGCCTGGACGAGGTGGAGCGGCTCGCCATCAGAACTAACCTTCACACCCGTTCCCTGGGCGTGGCCTTCGACGGCTGCACCCTGCCGGGTGCCGCCGAACCGCTCTTCCACGTGCCGGCCGGCCAGATGTCACTGGGACTCGGCATCCACGGCGAACCGGGCATTTCGGAACACCCGATGCCCACCGCCTCCGAACTGGCCGAACTCCTGGTTTCGCGCCTTCTGGAAGACAGGCCAGAAGCTGCGGGGAACCGCGTAGTGCCGATCGTCAACGGCCTGGGCACCGTGAAGTACGACGAGCTCTTCCTGCTGTTCGGCAAGATCGAGAAGGTGCTGGTGTCCGCCGGACTGGAAGTTGTGGAACCCGAGTGCGGGGAACTCGTCACCAGCCTGGACATGTCCGGACTCTCCCTCACCCTGCTCTGGCTGGATGAGGAACTCGAGCGGTACTGGGCCGCTCCGGCGGACACCCCGGCGTTCAAGAAGGGCACCCTGGCGCCGCGTGCCCGCCGCGCCCAGGCAGGGCCCGAGGAGGTCGTCGCCGCCGATGCCGAAGAACCCGCCGCCGCGTCTGCCCACCTTGGCAGGCTGGCAGCCGCCGTGCTCGCACAGGTGCGGGACGTCGTCGTCGAACATGAAGAGGAACTGGGCAGGCTGGACGCGATCGCTGGCGACGGCGATCACGGCATCGGCATGCGCCGGGGCGTGGACGCAGCAGCAGCCGCCGCCGAGGCGATGGCGGCAGCGGGTTCCTCAGTGGCGCGCGTGCTGACGGCAGCCGGGGAAGCCTGGAGCGAACGCGCAGGCGGCACCTCCGGCGCGCTGTGGGGATCGGCCGTCATCGCGGCAGGCCTGGCCCTGGGCAACCGGGCGTCATACCGTGGCGAGGACGCGGCCGACGCCGTGACCGCCTTCACGGCCGCCATCACCGAACTTGGCAAGGCCGGGCCGGGGGACAAGACCATGGTGGACGCCCTCCTGCCGTTCCGGGATGCCTTCCTCCGGAACCTCGACGGCGGCACGCAGGTGGCGAAGTCCCTCGCCGCCGCCGCTGTGGCCGCGCAGGAAGCAGCGGAGAAGACCTCAGAACTTCGTCCGCTCAAGGGCCGCGCCCGGCCGCTGGCCGAGAAGAGCCTCGGCCATCCGGATCCCGGCGCGATCTCCTTCGGGCTGATCGCGCAGCGCATCTCCACCTACATCGATTCTGAACTGGCCGCAGCGGCCGGAAAAGGAGCACGTGCATGAATAACACCGCAGGGTGGCGCATTGTCATCGGCAACGATGAGGCCGGCGTCGAATATAAGGACGAGCTGAAGGCGCTGCTCGAAGCGGACGGCCGCGTGGCCTCCGTCCAGGACATCGGGGTTGGCCCCAACGACTCCACGGCGTACCCGCACGTGGCCGTGGACGCCGCGCGCATGGTGGCGGAAGGCCAGGCAGACCGGGCGCTGCTGATCTGCGGCACCGGTCTTGGAGTGGCCATCGCGGCCAACAAGGTCCCCGGGATCCGTGCGGTCACAGCCCACGACGGTTACTCTGTGGAGCGTTCCGTCCTCAGCAACAATGCGCAGGTCCTCACTCTGGGCCAGCGCGTCATTGGCCTGGAACTGGCCAAGAAGCTCGTGGGCGAATGGCTCGGCTACCGCTTCGATGAAAATTCCGCGTCCGCCGACAAGGTGGACGCCATCTGCTCCTACGAGCCCGAATACACGAAGGCAGTCTGATCATGACCGAAACACCAATCAGTTCACCAGAAAGCTCCAGCAACGCTGCCCGGAAGATCGCCGTCGTCGGCTCCGGCTACATGGGCGGGGGCATAGCCCAGGTGCTGGCGCTGGGCGGAGCACGCGTGGCCCTGGCCGATGTGTCGGCCGAAGTGGCACAGAACAACTACGACAGGCTCCTTGCCGAATCCGACCAGTTCGTCGCCGACGGCCTGTTCCCGGAAGGTGCCACAGCCATCCTGAAGCAGAACCTCTGGGCTGCCAAGGACATCGAAGAAGCAGTAACTGGTGCCGACTTCATCGAGGAAGCCGTGCCAGAGGTCATCGCGATCAAGCACCAGACCCTGGCCCGGATCAGCGCGGCAGCACGGCCGGACGCCATCATCGGATCCAATACTTCCACCATCTCCATCGCTGAGCTCTCCGGGCCGGTCACCAACCCGGAGCGGTTCCTGGGCGTGCACTTCTCTAACCCGTCCCCCTTTATTCCAGGCGTGGAAATCATCCCTCACGCCGGTACTTCGGCTGCGACAGTGGGCGCCGTCCGCGAAATGGTGCATGCTGCCAACAAACAGACCGCCGTGGTCAAGGACGTCACCGGCTTCGTCCTCAACCGCCTCCAGTACGCACTGTTCCACGAGGCAGCCCAGCTCGTGGAGCAGGGCATCGCGACGGCGGAGGACGTTGACACCCTGGTCCGGACCACGTTCGGCTTCCGGCTGCCCTTCTTCGGGCCCTTCGCCATTGCGGACATGGCCGGCCTGGACGTGTACAACTTCTGCTACAAGTCCCTGCAGACCGAGTTCCCGGAGCGCTTCGCCACGCCGAAGATCCTGACTGACCTGGTGGAAGCAGGCAAGCTGGGCACCAAGTCCGGTGCGGGCTTCCTCAGCGTTCCCGCCGAGCGCACGCCTGAACTGATCGCCTACCGCAACAAGGCGTACGTGGCCATGCAGAAGCTCCTCGACGATCTGGGCCCGGCCCCCATCGCCTGAGCCCGATTCCGAAACCCGTCCAGACTTTCTTGTTGAGGAGCATTTCCATGACCATTTTTCCCGCAGAGCGCACCGCGATCATTACCGGCGCCGTCTCCGAGCGCGGCATCGGCCGCGCCACCGCCAGCTACCTGGCCGCGCAGGGCTGGAACATCGGCATCATCGATCTGGATGACGCCTTGTGCAAGGCAGCCGCCAAGGAAATCGCCAATGAGTTCGGCGTAGCGGCCCACGGCGTCGGCGCCAACGTGGCAGACGAAGCGTCCGTCCGCAAGGCCATCGATGAACTCGAAGCCGAGCTTCCGCAGATCGTCGCCCTGGCCAATGTGGCCGGCGTTAGCTCGCCGGTGGCGTACCTGGACCTGGACGCGGCCGAATGGGACCGCGTGCTCAACATCAACCTCAACGGTGTCCACTACGCCACCCGGCGGGTGGCCGAGTCCATGGTGAAGAACCGGATCGGCCGCATCGTGAACATCTCCTCCGTGTCTGCCCAGCGCGGCGGCGGCACCTTCTCCAAGACGCCCTACTCCGTAGCCAAAGCCGGCGTGATAGGCCTGACCCGCGCCACCGCCCGCGAACTCGGCGGGTACGACATCACCGTCAACGCCATCTCTCCAGGCCCTATCGATACGGACATCATGGGCGGCACGCTCAGCCAGGAACGCAAGGACGAACTCACCAAGGACCTCGTGGTCAACCGCGTCGGTTCCAGCCGCGATATCGCCGCCGCCATCGCCTTCCTCATCAGCGAGGACGCCGGTTACATCTCCGGCCAGACGCTGAATGTGGATGGCGGCCTCTACATGCACTAGGAAGGACCACCATGGCACACGCCAACAAAGCCGCCACCGGGATCAGCTCGTGGACCAGGGAACGCAAGATCTACCTCGCCGTGGGTGTGATCGCCTGCCTCGCCGGTGTCCTGCTCATCGCCTTCTCGCTCTGACACCTGGACTCGTTCACACATCCCTGAATTGACGTACTCACCCGACTTACTCACCTGACTGACTCAACGAGGAGTTTGAATGTCTGTCGCTAGCCCTACAACCACCAAGGAGCTGCTGGATTCACCGGTCCTGAAATCGGCTGTGTCCAAGGCATCCTTCCGCCTCATGCCGATGCTGGTCATCCTGTATGTGGTGGCATTCCTTGACCGCACCAACGTGGGTTTCGCCGAGGCTGCCCTGGAGGTGGACCGGGGAATCACGGCAGGAGCCTACGCACTGGGTGCAGGTATCTTCTTCATTGGCTACGCCCTGTTCGAGATCCCATCCAACCTGCTGCTGACCAAGTTCGGCGCCAAGGTGTGGCTTGCCCGCATCGCCATCACCTGGGGGATCGTCTCTGCCTGCTTCGCCTTCGTCCAGGGCGAGACCTCCTTCGTGATCCTCCGGTTCCTGCTTGGTGTCACCGAGGCCGGCCTGTTCCCCGGCGTCATCATGTTCCTTGCCGCCTGGTTCCCCAACAAGGTCCGCGTGAAGATGTTCGCCATCTTCTACCTGGCACAGCCCTTCTCGCAGATGATGGGTGCACCGCTGTCCGGCTGGCTGATCAACATCGGCGACCAGGTTCCCGGCGTGGCCGGCTGGCAGGTCATGTTCTTCACCGAAGGCATGCTCGCAGTCCTGGCGGGCGTCGCCGCCTACTTCTTCCTCATCAACAGCCCCCAGGACGCTAAGTTCCTGGACAAGGATGAAAAGAAGGCGCTCCTCGACGTCATGGCGTTGGAAGACGACGTCAAGGAAAAGGACGGCCCCCGTGGTGTCCTCGCAGCCATGAAGAACGGCAAGGTCTGGTACTTCACCGCCATCTACTTCTGCCTCCAGATCGCCGTCTACGGGGTCACGTTCTACCTGCCGCAGCAGGTAGCGCAGCTGACAGGCCAGAAGGTTGGCTTTGAAGTTGGCCTGCTGGCAGCCATTCCATGGTTCTTCGGCATCTTCGCCTGCTACTTCATCGGCAAGGCAGCGAACACCATTGTCCGCCGCCGCGTGTGGGGTACCGGACTGTTCATCTCCACCGGCCTGTGCATCTTCGGTTCTGCGTGGGCAGGATCCAACCACCTGCCGGCGCTGGGAATCATTTTCATCACCCTCGCAGTGTGCAGCTTCCTGTCCATCGGGCCCATCTCCTGGTCCTACCCGACGGCGTTCCTCACCGGTACGGCAGCCGCTGCAGGCATCGGCCTGATCAACTCCCTCGGCAACCTCGGCGGGTTCGTAGCCCCGATCCTGCGGACTTCGGTCAACCAGATCACCGCCTCCGATACCGGCACCATGGGCGTGTACGCACTGGGTGTGCTCCCGTTCGTAGCGGCCGTGATGATGTACGCCACCAAGAAGTTCCGCAACAAGGCGGACGAACTGCTTGAGAACCCGTAGCCCACGACGACGGCTCAAATGCAGGGAGTCGGAATGATTGGATCCAGTCAGCCGGGGACCTTGTACGTCGGTGTCAGCACCAAGATGTACCTGGGATACCGGGACAGCCTGGAGTGGCTCGCTGCAGTCCGGTCCGAAGTGGACGCCCGCCCGGCCCTCAAAGCCGGGCGGGTGGTCCCGTTTGTGATCCCCTCATTCCCCATGCTCCCGGCAGCCGGCAAGATCCTGGCGGGTTCACCGCTCATCCTCGGCGCCCAGAACTGCGGGTGGGCGGATGGCCCATGGACCGGGGAAGTGTCGCCGTCGCTGCTCGCCGAACTCGGCGTGGGCGTTGTCGAAGTTGGGCACGCAGAACGGCGCCGCCACCTGGGGGAGGACGCCGCCATGATTGCGCGCAAAGTCAGGGCGGCGGACGCCGCCGGCGTCACCCCGCTGCTGTGCGTCGGGGAGGGCTCGGCGGCAGGAGCGGGGGTTTCCGGAGAGCAGACGGCTGCGGCGTTTGTCCACCAACAGATCCAGGAAGCGGTCGACGGCGACTGGAACCTGGCTTCGCGGCTGGTCATTGCGTACGAACCCGTCTGGGCCATCGGCGCCGCCGAGCCCGCCAGCGCAACGTACGTGTCCGCCGTCGTGCGTTTCCTGCGTGAAATGCTGGGCGCGCATTCGCCGGTAGCCGGCAGCTCATTGGGGGAGCTGCCGGTCATCTACGGGGGTTCCGCAAAGCCGGGGCTGCTGCCCGCGCTTGAGGACATTTCGGGTCTTTTCCTTGGCCGCTATGCCCACGACGCCGCCAATTTCGGCAAGGTCCTGGACGAGGCTTTGGCGCGTGCTGCTGATTGTGAGCCATTCCCGGTATCGGTGGATGCCGGAAATGGTGCAGACGAACGGCGCTCCAGCGAGCGGTAAATCGACTTTGGCTCGATTCCTGAAGCGTTCCTACCCCACCAGCCGCAGCGGCCTTTGGCCCAACTGCACTGTGATTTCCTGGCCCCAGGATGCGGTGAGGCGGTCCGCTTCCATGCCGTCGCCGAACACCACGAGTTGGTCGGACGCCACGGTGATCCGCAGAGAGTCGCCCGCTTCCAAGACGCCCTCCGTTAGTGAGGTTCCTGTGATGGGGGAGGGCCAGGCCTCGCGGACGAACCACGCGAGGCGGCGGTCCGTGGGCGCAGGCAAGGCACGTCCTCCGCGTTCGAGGGCGATGGATGCGCACCAGCCCGTGGCGCCAGTGCCTGTGGAGACGATCAGCCCGGAGGAGGACTGTCGTTCGGTCTGGCCGTCCGGCGTCGTGATGTGAAATCGGGCCGACTGGTGCGAGGCATGGCCGATAAAGACCTCGTTGAGTCCAGACAGTTCCTGACCATAGTCGAGGAGTGCTGTCACTGTGGCGAGCTCCTGGCACCGCAGCCGCTCCACAGTCCCAGCCTTGGCAAGCTCCTGCAGCAGCGTGGCCGCGGCGTCGGGAGAGTGCCGGACCAGGACCCCTGGATTTGCTCCCGGCTCCGGATCGACCCCGATGACGGGCTGGCCGGCCAGGTACTTCGCGACATTGGCCACCAGCCCGTCCTGGCCCACGACGGCGATGATGTCCTCAGGTGTGAGAAGGAAGCGGCTGAGGTCCGCGCGCTCCACCTCGGCGTGACGCCACTCGGCCGGAACCGCGGCGCGGATGGTCACCAAGGCCGCGGTGAGCCGGTCATGGCGCTCCTGTACGTCTTGGATGTTGCGGCCTCTGGTGCGGAGGAAGAATTCGGCCTGGCCACGGGTGGCGTGCCGGTCCAGGAGTTCCTGGAGCTCGGTCCGCCGGTGGACGATGATGAGACGGGGGTTTGCCATGACGGGGTCCTACTTCTCGGCACTGCCGGCTGTCCCGGCCGCGATACGGGCTTCAGTGCCCTGCATGATGCCGCCTGCAGGCTCCCGGAACAGTCCGGCAAGCGCCCCGCTCAGGAGGTCCGGGGTGATGGTGAGGTTCCCGATGTTGGGCAGTGATCCTGCCGCCTCGCGCAGGGCCAGCGCCAGAAGGGTGGCCTGTTCCATGCCCTGGTAGACCTCCATGGTGGCGGCCTCGCGTGCTGCGGCTGCCTCGCCTACCAACCTGATCTGGTTGGCTTCGGCTGAGGCGCTGATGCCTTGGCGTTCGGCCGAGGCCTGCGCCTCGATGAGTCCTGCGGCAGCTTTCTCCTCAGCTTGGCGCGTGCGTTGGCGCCTTCCTGGGCGACCAGGTGTTCGCGCCGGGTGGCCAGTTCGATCTGGCTCGCCATTTCGTTCTCGGAAATGGTTCGTTCGCGCTCCACGGCGACTGCCCGGCGTTCGTACACGGCCCGGTCGGCTTCGGATTGGAGCTGTTCGCGGACCGGCGTCTGCAACGCCCGCTCGACGTCGGACTCTGGCCGGACCGCCAGGACCTGCACCCCAAGAACTTCGATGCCGGTGGACAGGAGCCGGGTGTCGGTGCGGAGCGCTTCGGATAGGACAGCGCGGAGTTGGCTGACCCCGCGCTCAAGTGCTTCGGCGAGGGTGGTGGTCGCGATCTGATCGATCGCGTGGCTCTGGCACAGCTGGCCGATGATCGTGGCCACCTGTTCCTTCCCGGTGGCTGGCGCTAAGCCGGTCGGTTGGAGGCCGAAGTCGAGCCGGTTGGAGACGGCCACGGGGTCGACGAAGCGGTAGGTCACGTTAGCCTGGACGCTCACGTCCTGGTGGTCCCGGGTGATGGCGTGGAAGAGCGTGGGCAGTTCCTGGTCATCCACGGGGACCTCGCTGAGCACGGAATTCGCCGGACGGAACCAGAACGCCTGGCCCACCCCCTGGTGCCTGACCTGGCCCTTTTGAAGGTGGACGACGTAGCCGGTGGGGCTGCCCAGGAAGTGGCTGATCCAGGGGTAGCGCTTGATGCTGGCCATGGGGTGCTCCTCGCTTATATTTTCGTCACTTTGACGATAACCAGAGCGTAGGGCTCTGCCTGATTTATCGTCAAGGTGACGATAAATACTTCAGATGGCATCGATTCCGAACCCGGGTGACTGTCGACGCCGTCGCCATCACTGTGCGCGACGGCGAGCTGAACGTCCTGGTGACTAGCTATTTGCTCCAGCCGACGCCATGACTATGGATCGTCCGCTAGACGTAAGGTTTGATGGAAGGCGCCCGGCGTCATGAGGAGACGGCACCGAGTTCCAAAAGTGGCGCCTGCCCACATGAACGCCGCGGGTTCAAGGATCGGCTATTTCCATGGCGATCCGACACATCAATAGGGGGAACAATGACAGTAATGCTGATCGGCGGGGGCATACTTGCCGTCCTACTCATCGCAGGATTCATCTTCTACACATCCAGCATCCGGTTCGCCAAGCCTAATGAGGCCATGCTCATCACCGGCAAGAGCGACCCGAACACAACTGATGAAACGTCCGATGATCAGTCTCGCGTCATCATTAACAATCGGGCGTTCGTCAACCCGATTACAGAACGCGTCAGCCATATCTCACTGTCCTCGCGCCAGGTTGAAGTCACCATCGAAGCCATCTCCAACAACGGCATCCAGCTCAAACTGGCTGGCGTAGCCCAAGTAAAGGTAGGCGGTGACAAGATCTCCGTCCGCAAGGCAGCCCAGCGTTTCCTTGACCAACAGGACGCAATTGATCACTACACCCAGGAGACCCTCTCGGGCTCCCTGCGTTCCATTGTGGGCACGCTGAGCGTTGACGCGATCATCAAGGACCGTGCTCAGTTCGCAGCATCCGTGAAGGAAGAAGCCGAGCATTCGATGACCAACCAGGGTCTGGTCATCGATACCTTTCAGATCAAGTCTGTGGACGACGCAGGCGGCTACCTGAAGAACCTCGGCCGTCCCGAGGCTGCCCTGGTTGCCCGGAACGCAAGCATTGCCGAAGCGAACTCCCAGCGTGAAGCTGCGGAAGCGAAGGCGCTCGCGGATCAGAAGACGGCTGAAGCTGAGCAGAAGCTGGCTCTGCGCCGCGCTGAACTGAAGCAGGAAACGGATGCCCGCCAGGCGGAAGCTGACGCCGCCGGTCCGCTTGCCCACGCCGATCAGCAGCAAGCGATTATCCTCAAGAATCAGCAGGTCGTGGCACGTCAGGCGGAGCTTCGCGAAAAGGAACTCGACATCGAGGTCCGCAAGCCCGCCGACGCTGCCAAGTACAAGGTTGAAACCGAAGCCGCGGCTGATCTTTCCCGCCGTACCCGCATCTCGGAAGCCACGAAAGTTGAAGCGGCGGCTGAACTCGAAACCCGAAAGCTCAAGGCCGCCGGCAATGAGGTCGAAGCGAAGGCTCTGGCAGCAGCTAATACCGCCAAGGGCAATGCCGAGACTGAAATCAACAAGATCCGTGGCCTTGCTGAGGCTGAGGTCACCAAGACCAAGGGCATAGCAGAAGCTGACGTCATTGGTCTTCGCGGCAGGGCTGAAGCAGAAGCCATCGAGGCCCAGGCCAAGGCGTACAGCGAGTTCAATGAGGCGGCAATCCTGAACAAGCTTCTGGAGGTTCTGCCTTCCATTGCCAGGGAGATCGCCGCCCCGATGAGCGCGATCAGCAACATGACGGTCATCTCTAACGATGGTGCAGGCCAGATGAGCAAGAACGTTGCCTCTGGTGTACAGCAGACCGCGCAGATGCTTAAGGACACCACCGGTTTCGATGTGATCGAGATGCTCAAGGGCTACGGCAAATCTACCCCCGTCGCAGACAGCCGGGGCACCGGAAATGGCGCCGTCAAAGAACCAGCCGGACCACAGTGATCAGTCCTGGACTGAAGGACGATTCCGCCGGATAGATCCGGTCAGAGCCAACAAAGCGCCGCGGATACCATTACGGGTCCGCGGCGTTTTGGCGTCTTTGGAACCGTTGCGGAATTATTGTCAAGGTGACGATAAGTACCTACGATGGCTTCATGACTGAAACCCATCCGGCACCGGCGCGATTTCCGGTGACTGTCGACGTCGTCGCCCTCACCGTGCGCGACGGCGGGCTGAACGTTCTGCTTATCACCCGCCTCATCGATCCGTTCCGCGGCAGGCTCGCCCTCCCGGGCGGATTCATCCTGGCCGGCGAGGAGTTGCTGGAGGCGGCGGGCCGGGAACTTGCGGAGGAAACGGGCGTCGGGCATCACCCGGGCCATTTGGAGCAATTAGGCAGCTATGGCCCCAAGGGCCGCGACCCGCGCGGGGACGTTCTCACTGTCGCCCATCTGCTGCTCGCTCCCGACTTTCCGGTTCTGGCGGCAGGGAGCGACGCCGAGCACGCGGCCTGGTACCCCGTCCGTCATGTCCTGAATGGCGATTTACAGCTCGCCTTTGATCATGAGCGGATTCTGACCGACGCGGTGGAGCGGGCGAAGTCAAAGCTGGAATACTCGCCCCTGGCGGCGGCTTTTTGCGGCGACGAGTTCACCATTGCCCAGCTCCGGGCCGTGTATGAGGCCGTCTGGGGAACGCGTCTTGACCCCCGGAACTTCCATCGCAAGGCAACGGGTACGCCCGACTTCTTGCAAGACACCGGGCGGATGACAACAGGAGACGCGGGCCGTCCCGCCGCGCTTTTCCGGCTGGCCGCAGCAGCCCGCCCGGCAGCGGGCCAGCCCACGCGGGCTGTGCTCAACCCACCGCTCATGCGACCCCGTGATTGAGGCGTGAGTGCAATCGTCCTGGGGGCGCTTTCTCGGGTGCAACGGGCCGTTAGCCGGGCCGGGTTAAATATCTGACCGGGACCGAGGAAGCCCCGTACGGGCGCTTCGAGGCGCAGACGACTGCCACCGTCCAAGACGGGGAGGGAAGGCCCGAAAATGGGCTGGGCGTAGGGTGGAAGTTAGACGAAAGGAACACTTCATGAAGAAAATCCTCATGGTACTGACCAGCGTTTCCGAGATCGGCGATACGGGAGAGAAGACCGGCTACAACGTGGCCGAGGCTGCACATCCCTGGAAGGTCTTCAAGGATTCCGGGCATTTCGTAGACTTCGCGTCCATCCAGGGCGGCCAGCCGCCGCGCGACGAAGTGGACTCAAAAGATCCTATCCAGGTCGCCTTCACGGAGGACGAGACCACGCGCGCCGGTCTCTACAACACTGCCCGCGTCGACGTCGTTGATCCCGATCAGTACGACGCCGTCTACCTGGTGGGAGGCCACGGCACCATGTGGGACTTCCCGGACAGCGAAGGCTTGCAGAAGCTCCTGTCCAGCGTCTACAACGCCGGCGGTGTGGTGGGCGCGGTCTGCCATGGACCGGCCGGGCTTGTGAACGTAGAACTGGCCAACGGACTGCGGCTCGTCGAGGGCAGGAAGGTCGCCGCCTTCACCAACGACGAGGAGGTTGCCGCAGGGAAGGACAAGGTCATCCCGTTCTTCTTGGCCGACCGACTTGAGGAACAGGGTGCCACACACGTCTCCGCTGATGTTTTTGAGGAGAAGGTCGTGGTTGACGACCGGCTGGTGACCGGCCAGAACCCGGCCTCGGCCGCCGGCGTGGCCAAGGAGATGGAGAAGCTCTTGGCAGAGGTTATCCACCAGGAAAAAGCCGAGGAGCAGCACGATGCGGAGGCTCTGCGTGCAGGAAAGGACGCCGAGAAAAACGCCAAGAAGAAGGCAGCGGCAGAAGCGGAGCACTAACACCAACAGCGCACTGAAACTGACGGCCGCCCCGGCAACGGGGCGGCCGTCAGTCGTACGTGCGCCGGCAACCACACACTGTCCGGCGTGTCGCCGACCTGCTTCAGGTTCCGAGCGTCTTTCCGAAGTTAGTCGGAGCGTGAAGTCCTAGCCGCATCCGCTGCCTTGCGAGCCACCCCATCTGGAAATCCTTCCCCAAGACTCAATTGCTAATGATAATGGTTTGCATCTAGAGTGTTAGGTCGAACTATTAAGGCTTCGCGATCAGAAGGAAACGGAAAAATGGGTTGGCAGAGGATGAGGGTGGCGGGGGCATCCGCCGTCGCGTTATTGATGATTGCGGGGTGCGCCGGTGCGGGCAAGGACACTCCGGCAGCTAACCAGCCGCTGAGGGTGGTGGGGCAGTTTGAGTTCCACAGCCTGGACCCTTCGACGGCTGGTGGCCTGTTCACACGTCTGGAGGTGGCAGAAACCCTTGTCGACGCCGATTCCAAGGGCGTCCTCCAACCGGGACTGGCCGACAACTGGACCGCCTCCGCCGACGGACTGTCCTGGACGCTCACGCTCCGTTCCGGTGCCCTCTTTCATGACGGTACGGAGGTCACAGCTGACGTGGCAGCCGCCGCGCTAAACACGGCACACGGCAAGGCTGGCACTCCGCTGGCGACGGTTCCCCTCAAGGCGATCTCTGCCGAAGGCAATTCTGTCCGCGTGGACCTGACGGAGCCGTTTGCTCCCCTGCCGGCGGTGCTGGCCCACACAAGCACCCAGATCCTCGCCCCCAGCTCCTACGGCCCGGACCAGGCAGTGACCAAGGTAGTAGGTTCAGGACCATACCGGGTGACACAGCTCGAGCCGCCTGCAAACATCAAACTGGCGGCATTCGAGCAGTGGCGCGGCGAAAAACCGGAGATATCCGAGGTCACGTATCAGGCCGTGGGGAGATCCGAGAGCAGGGCGCTGATGGCCGAAAGCGCCCAGTCAGACGTCACCTTCGGCATGGACCCCACCAGCCTTCAGAAGATCAAGCAGGCAGGCAAGCTGAACATTGCCGACGTGACCCTGCCCCGGGCCATCCTGCTCAAGGTCAACTCCGGCCATGACGTTCTGGGCGACGTCCAGGTTCGGCGCGCAATAAGCATGGCCCTGGACCGTGAATCAATGGCAACAGCATTGTTGCGGGACCCCGAGATGGCGGCCACGCAGCTCTTCCCGCCATCGCTGCCAGACTGGCACCAGGAATCTGCCACACCGTTGGAACACGACCCGTCCAAGGCCAAGGAGCTGCTGGCCGACGCCGGCTGGGTCCCGGGCAGCGACGGCACTCTGGAACGCGATGGCAAGAAATTCTCGGTCACCTTGCGAACTTTCCCGGACCGTCCGGAACTGCCCGTCCTGGCCACCGCGATCCAAGCGAAGCTGAAGGAACTGGGCATTGCCCTGGACGTAAAGGTGGGTAACTCCAGTGAAATTCCGGCCGGGCACAAGGACGGGTCGCTGGAGCTGGCGCTTTACTCCCGTAACTATGCACTGGTGCCCGACGCCCTGGTAACCCTCGCCGATGATTTTGCCCCTGAAGGTGGCGACTATGGCGCCATGGGCTGGAACGACCCCGCGCTCACGTCAGCTTTCGACGCCCTGGCCAGCGGCCATGACGCCGACCACGCAGCGGAGTCCCGCCGAAAAGTAACCGACATCCTGCAGACCCAGCTGCCCGTCATCCCGGTGGCCTGGTACCGGCAGAGCGCCGTGGTCAGCCCGCGGATTGAAGGCCTCATCCTGGATCCGTTGGAGCGCTCGTGGCGTCTTAGCGGCTTGACCTGGGCCAAGTAGGAGAGCGGACAACATGACTTTATCGACCGCTAAACCCCGCGCCTCCAACAGTGCCTTAAGAAGGTTCGCCGTCCCTCCCGCCCTGGCCGCCACGGCAAGCGTTCTGGGCCGCCGCGCCATCCAGGCGGCAGGGGTAGTTCTACTCGTCTCCACCGCTTGCTTCGCCATCGTCCAAAGCCTCCCCGGGGATATCGCTTTTCGGATTGCCGCTGGCCGCTACGGCTATGACCAGGTGACTGCTGCGTCAGCGGACAGCGTCCGCGCTGAGCTGGGGCTTGACCGGCCGGTCTGGCTCCAGCTTGTGGACTGGCTGGCTGGCCTGGCCTCCCTTGACCTGGGCAATTCCCTGGTCACTGGGGCAAGCGTGGCCGGGGAGCTTGGGCTTCACCTCGCCAGCAGCCTGCAGCTGGCCGTGGCCGCGCTGGTTCTTGCATTGATCGTCGGGGCGACGGTGGGAGCCCTGGCAGCGGCCCGGCCGGGCGGCATCCTTGACCGACTGACGACAGTTTGGGTTTCCGCCGCACGGGCGCTGCCGCCCTTCCTGCTCGGACTGGCCCTGATCCTGCTGTTTTCGGTTCATCTGGGCGTGCTCCCCGCCGCTGGCCATGGAGAGGCGAACAACATCGTGCTCCCTGCGGCAACGCTCGCAGTCGGCCTCTCCGGGCTGTTCGCCCGGGTGACCCGCGACGCGATGGCACAGATCCGGCAATCGGACTATGTGCGCTTCGCCGCCACCAAGGGCATTGGCAGTTGGCTCGTGTTCCTGCGGCACGTCTGCAGGAACACCGGCGTGACCTTGATCGCCTACGTCGGGGTGCAGGTGCTGGTTCTCATCGAAGGCGTTGTGGTGGTGGAAAGCCTTTTCGCCTGGCCAGGCCTGGGGCATGCCTTGGTCCATGCAATCTTCTGGCGGGACATCCCCATGATCCAGGCCGCAGCGCTGGCGCTTGCGCTCATGGTGGTTGCCATGAATACGGTCGTTGACCTGGCAACGGCGGCTGTGGATCCCCGGCCCCGCCACAAGGAGGCAGTACTGTGACGAACGGCGTCGCCATGCAAGAACTTTCTCCCGGACCAGCCCGAGTCTCCCAACGGCCGCAATGGCTGGCCGACGGCACAGCAACCCAGCTCATTTCCGCAGCGCTGCTGGCTGGCCTGGTCGCTTTCGCGGTAGCCGGACCGCTGGTCTGGCCGGATCACGCGCTTCAGGACCTGTCCAGGTTCCTGGAGCCACCGGGACCCGCGGAACCGCTTGGCCGTGACCACCTGGGCCGCAGTGTCATTGCGCGGCTGGCCCACGCCGCCCAGCTCTCCCTCGTAATGGCGGTGCTGTGCGTCAGCGCTGCCCTGCTGTTCGGAACACTGGCGGGCATAGCTGCCGCCTGGCGCGGCGGCTGGGTCGATTCGGTGCTGCACGGCCTGTCTGAGGTGTTCATCGCGCTGCCGGCCCTGCTGGTGGTTCTCGTCGTCTCGGCCATCGCCAACGGTGACCTCTGGACTCTCTGCCTGGGGTTGGCACTGTCGCAGTGGGTGGAGTATTTCCGGATGGTGCGCGCCCGGAGCGGACTGGTCCTGGCCGGCCCTGCGGTGGAATCCGCGGGCCTGCTCCAGCTCGGCCCCGTTCACATCGTACGCAGGCACCTCTTCCCTGAGCTGCGCCCGCTCCTGACCACCATGGCGACCTTCGGCGTAGGCTCATCCATCCTTGCACTGTCCACGCTGGGGTTCGTGGGGATCGGTGTCCGCCCGCCCACGCCGGAGTTGGGGCTGATGATCACCGAAGCCTTCCCGTTCTATCACGAGGCACCCTGGATGGCCCTGGCGCCGGTCCTGGTTCTCACCACCATCCTGATCGGGCTCTTGGGCCTGCGGAGCAAGGAGTCCCGAGCATGAGCCTGCGTCTCAACAACCTCGTCGTTACCCACGGCGGCAAAGTCCTGGTCGAGACCGCCCAGCTGGACTTCGAGCCCGGGCGCCCCGTGACGATCGTCGGTGAGAGTGGTTCGGGCAAATCCCTCCTGGCCCACGCAATCATGGGCACGCTCCCGGCGAACCTCACAGCCCGGGGAACCCTGACTGTGGATGGCCACTCCTATGACGTCAGCGATCAGGCGAACCGGCGCAGGCTATGGGGGCGAACCATGTCCCTTCTGCCCCAGGAGCCCGTGCTCGCCCTGGACCCCACAATGCGGGCCGGCGAGCAGGTGGCAGAAGGAGCCCTCACCTTCACAGCGGACAAACGTGGCGCCCGGCGCGCTGCGGATGCCCTTCTTTCCTCCCTCGGCCTGCGGCAGGCTACCAGGGCCTTTCCACATACGCTTTCCGGCGGCATGGCGCAGAGAGTGGCGTTCGCTGCCGCAACTATCGGCGGTGCTCCCGTTCTCATCGCGGATGAGCCCTCCAAGGGGCTGGACCAACGTGCCAGGGCGGACCTGGCGGAACTGCTGCGAAGCCATCTCAAGGGGGGCGGCATCCTGCTGACCATCACCCATGACCTTGATCTGGCCCGCGAGCTCGGCGGGGAGGTCCTAGTGATGAAGGATGCCCATGTTGTGGAGCAGGGAGCGGCCGGCCAGGTGCTGGCACAGCCGGTGCACCCGTATACGCGCAGGCTCCTGGGGGCCGAACCGTCCCACTGGAGGCATCCGTGGATGAGGGGTCCCTTGGATGCGGCGGAATGGGCGGACGCTGAGCACGGAAGGCAGGTGGAAAGTGAGGGCACCCTTCTGGTCTCGGGAGAGGGCCTCACCAAGTCCTTCGGCGGTCAACAACTGTTCAGCAATCTCTCCTTCGATGTCAGGGCGGGGGAGCGGATTGCATTAAGCGGTCCCAGCGGAAGCGGAAAGACCACCCTCGGGAACATACTGCTCCGGCTCCTCCCGCCCGACGCCGGAACGGTGCAGCATTCGGACGCGCTGAAGGGGGGCCGGCTCCAAAAGCTCTACCAGGACCCCGCCCTGGCATTTCCCGCACGGATACCGCTGAAGGACTCACTGGGCGACGTGGTGCGCCGTCACAGGCTGGAACGCGACCGGCTGGAGGAACTCATGGGCTTACTGGGGCTTGCTCCCGAACTTCTTCAGCGCAGGCCTGGGCAGATATCCGGCGGGGAACTGCAGCGGCTCGCCATCATCAGGTCGATGCTTCTTGAGCCGGCCCTGGTCTTCGCCGACGAACCGACGTCCCGCCTGGACCTCATCACCCAGGAAGAGACGGTGCGCTGCCTCATGGAGCAGGTCGACCGGCTGGACTGCGCCCTGGTTCTGGTTACGCACGACGACGGCCTTGCCGCCGCCGTTACCACCCGCAGCATCCCGCTTGGAGTCACACCGCCGCTGACACTGCCCCAGTTGCAGGTCACAGGAGGCTGAGGCCGGATGGAAACCTCACCGCCGCTCTCGAAGATTTGCAGTGAGCAGCGGTGCACCAGGAAGATGCGACCTATCAGAGCAAGCGCCATGTGCCTCCTCGCGACGGTAGGCTGAACCAATGACGTTGGGGGACGCACAGCAGCCACTGCACCGGAATATCGACACCATGCGGGGCGAGCGATGAGCCCTTTACTGGTCCTACCCGTTATCGCCGTGGTCCTCTGGCTGGTGCACGCCAGCCTGGGCACCGCCGGCCACCAGGCCTACCGCTATACCCGCTGGGTCCTGTTCGGCGGGCTGGCCGCGGCGGCCGCAGTGTTCTTCTCGCTCGCGGTTGCAGCGAGCAGGTCTGTTCCGTCAGCCATGAAGGACGACTCCTTTGCCGGGGTCTTTGAGGGCGTGCTCGCGCTGGAGGCCCTGCTGGTGCTGCCGGCCCTCGCACTTTTGGAGGTCATCCACGTCGCGGTGACGGCAACGATACGGGATGCCCAAACCAGGGCTGAGAGCCAGCGCTCGGCTCAGGCCAGCAGCCTATGAGCCGACGCGAGATCTGGGGTGCAGCACTTCTAACTGTTGCTTCCTTGGCTGCCTGGGCAGACCATGCCATCGATGAGGCGTATGGTGCTGCTGCCCGGGAAGACCTGCTGCTCTACGCCGGCATCCCTGGGGACTCCATCGCCTCCTGGTTCCTGATTGTGGCGCTCGTGTCCGGCGCCGTTGGCCTGTTTCTCCTGCTCGCGGCGCTGATAGGCCGCATCCCGCGGAAATTGCCACGGCGGATTGCCGGGTGGACAACTGCCATGGCGGCTGCAGCGGTGGTGCCGTACGTGGGCATCATCTTCGGCTTCGCGTATTTGGGCGCCATCGGCATAGGGGACACCGTGAAGGTGGTAGCCGCGGACGGACGCTCCATGCTCATCACCCAAGATGGTTTCGACGGCGACAGCGTTGACATCTACACCGAGCACGACGACCTCCACTACAAGCGGGCCCGCAGCGCACCTGAAATTTCCGGCTGGCCTCGGGTGAAAGACCAGAACTGCCGACTGGAAGCGGCCGGCGACGAGCTGCGGCTGATGTGCGGGGCCACCACATTCGTTGTTTGAACGGGTCCAAGGTGCACGGTTCGTTCCTGCCTGTGCCGGTCACCGTGATCTGGACGGATGAGGGGTTTCAGTGACTCTCGGCTGTCAAAGCGACACCAACATCACGGTGCAGAAGGTGGCAGCTCCGAGCCGGAAGCGGCGTACGACATCGGTTCTCATCGTTCACGCACTATGAAGACGATCTGCGGTGTCGTGACCGGGCTGCCGCAGGGGTTGAACGGGTCTTCCTTTGTCCATTCCAGGTCGTTCACCTGCTCCGACAGCACCGAGCCGTCGTCGGCGAGGGCCCGCAGGGTGATCCGGTCCGGTGTGCCGTTGCCTGTCGCGGCTGGGTAGAAGGCCCACTTGCCGACGGAAGGTTTGTAGCTGAGGAACGGCGCGTCCGGGTAGGTGGGCGGGGGAATGCTTGCTCCAGGCGCAGGGGAGAAGCCCCCGTTGGGCAGCGGTACCCATTGATCGGAAACGATGACCGACGGGGCAGGCCCAGCGGTGGGTTCAGGCGCGGAACAACCTTCGTCCGTGCACATTTGGACCTCATGGACTGCCGTCGTGTCACCCTCAACGATCACCTCGATGGTGCTGACGTAGCCGATGGCAGGACAGGCAGTGCCGCAGCCAGAGGCAGGCAGCATGGCTCCCAGCAGCACAGCGATTCCCAGGATCCCCCTACCCGTCTTCATGACCCGAGTCTACGACCGCTTCCGAACGGGGTCGCGCCCTAGGATGTGCCGGTGACGGATGAGCCGCGCGCCCGCTGCTTCCTAACTATCGAGCAGGCGGCCGAAGAGCTCAAATTGTCGGAGCCAGCAAATGACTTGGGCACCTAGACTGACGGGGTGAGTAGAGCGCGTTTTGGCGGCTCTCGCGCTGCTTGTTGCGTCTTATCCGGCTGCGCATTCTTTTGGCGGCATGGCTGCTGAGGAGTGGTGTGAGAGTGAGCCCGGGGGAAGGGGCTACTACTCAGGCAACAGACCGCCAGAAGCGGCGTCGATGATCTGCCGCTGACAAGAGCACATTTCCAGCCGCCAGCCGGGGATGACAGCGTCCAGCTAGTTTCTTGCCGCGGCCATCCGGCCGGCCCGATGCCTGTCGTTCGCAGACCGCGCGGTGCCCCGGCGCGGCAGAACACAGAAGGCTGCGGGTAATTTGTTGCTGCTGCGTTACCGCTGGCTCTTCCAGACAAAACAAAAGGCCCTGCTTCCCTTTGTTTATAAGGGAAGCAGGGCCTTTCTCATGGCGGTGACGGTGGGATTTGAACCCACGTTGGCTTTGACACCAAACAACATTTCGAGTGTTGCACCTTCGGCCGCTCGGACACGTCACCAACCTGAATAGGGTACCGGAGCATGGCGCGCATCCCCAAAACGGTGCATCCCCATCGTAGGGCGCGTCCTTTGCCCGGGCTCGCCGAGGCGCCCGGGTGGAAACCATTATCGCTGCGCTGGCGACCCGGTCGGTCGCAGGTTATCCACATAGGCCATCTGCTGCGCCGTTATTGTCGGAGGCTCCTGGGATGCTGTGGGTATGGAGAACACGGCAGCAGTAGAGGTGCTGGAGGCCATCGAGGCTTCCGTTGCTGCCGTGGGTGTGATTGTCCGCCGGAAGGGGCCCGCGGGCGGGTCTGGTGTTGATCTACTGCGGCAACAGGCTGATGACTGGCTGGAGATCCTGGCGGAAGGGGCCCGGCTGCAAGCCAAGACGGCAGCCCTGATAGTCCGCGCCGCAGCCGGGTTCGCCGACACCACAAGGGTTATGGCAGCGCCGGAGGCGTTGCCGCAGGAGCGCACCGCGCAGGAGATGGCCATCGTCGCCGAGGTCGCGTGCGTTATGACCGTCAGTGAACGCACCGCCGGGGCCCTGCTGGCAGAGTCCCACGACCTGACCACGGCCTTGCCGCTGACGCTGTCGGCCCTGCAGGCCGGGACGATTTCGTGGGGGTGTCAGATTGTTTGTGTAGGAGGGCTGTAGTCGCTGGATGATTGGAGAATCATTGTGGCTATGACGAAACCGCGTGAAGAGCTGGTAGAGCAGTTGGCCCGCAAGGCCGCGGCGGCTGGCAGCATGGATGCGTTGAAGGCTTCGGGTGCGTTCGATGAGCTGATGAACCAGATCGATTCCGGGCAGTTGGAACTCGACGGCAAAGACGGTTTCATTCAGCAGCTGATCAAGGCCTCGCTGGAACGCGGGCTGCAGGCCGAGCTCTCCGGGCATCTGGGCTATGACAAGGGCGATCCGATCGGGCGTTTCCTGCCCAACTCCCGCAACGGGTCGTATCCGAAGACACTTGGAACCTCTGCCGGGGACGTGGATCTGGCCGTGCCTCGGGACCGCGAAGGGTCCTTCACCCCGCATCTGGTGCCGAAGGGTGCCCGCCGGACGGGTGGTCTGGATGACATGATTATCAGCCTCTACGCCGGCGGGATGACAGTCCGGGACATCGCCCACCATCTGGAATCCACGCTCGGCACGGAGCTGTCCCACGAGACGATTTCCAAGATCACCGACGAGGTCCTGGACGAGGTCCTCGAATGGCAGAAGCGACCCTTGGAGCCGCTTTATCCGATCCTGTATCTGGACGCGATCATTATCAAGGTCCGCGACGGACACCAGGTGCAGAACCGTGCCGCGCACATTGCCGTGGGCGTGGACATGGACGGCATCAAGCACGTTCTGGGGATCTGGGTCGAAGCCACCGAGGGCGCGAAGTTCTGGGCAGGGGTCTGCGCGGAACTCGCCAACCGCGGTGTGAAGGACGTCCTGATCGTCTGCTGCGACGGGCTTACTGGCTTCCCTGAGGCGATCGGCGCGACGTGGCCGGCCGCGACCGTCCAGACCTGTGTCGTTCACTTGATCCGTGCCTCGATGCGTTTCATCGGCTACCAGGACCGGAAGAAGGTCGCCTCCGCCCTGCGGCCGGTTTACACCGCCCCGACGGCCGATGCAGCGCAGGAGGCACTCGACGCGTTCGAGGCCTCCGATCTGGGACGGAAGTATCCCGCGACTGTACGAACCTGGCGGAACGGTTGGGAGAAATTCACCCCCTTCCTGGCGTTCCCGCCGCCGGTGCGTCGGATCATCTACACCACCAACGCGATTGAGTCGCTGAACTACCAGCTGCGCAAGATCATCAAGAACCGCGGGCATTTCCCCAACGACCAGGCCGCCGTGAAACTGCTCTGGCTGGCGATCTGCAACATCGAGGACAAACGCGCCAGCGACCGGGCCAAACTTGAGGGCCGAGCCCGGGAGAACCGTGCCAAGACGGTCAACAAACTCATAGAGGGAACCTTCACGCAAGGATGGAGCGAAGCCCTTGGCGTCCTCGTTCTGAACTATCCCGACAGACTCGGACCCTACCTAAACCGATGAGGCTCCACCTCTCTTACACAAATAACTTGACAGGCTCGATTTCGTGGCAGCACGCCCGGGTCATGGTCGAGGAAACCACCAACCTCGACCCCGCGGCTGCAACCGCCCTTGAAGCGCACTTCCTGGACCCCGACGCCCCTAACCCAGCCCGCGGCGGCCCCGCAGGAGAACTTGTCCCGTCCCGGTTCCGGCACAAGGCCAGGACCTGGCGGGAACGCCACCACCCGGACAGTATCGAAGCACGCCACACCAAGAGCGCCAAGGACCGGAGGCTCGAGTACGCGCCGGACCGGGACGGCATGGCCTGGCTCTCCGCCTACCTCCCGGCCGACCAGGCAGCCGGCATCTGGAACCGGGCCACAGCCGCCGCCCGCGCCCTGCAGGGTCCGGATGAGCATCGGAACCTGACGCAGCTCAGAGCGGATCTTGCCGCCGCCTGGCTGCTTGACGGCATTGCAGACGGAGTTCCGTCCCCGAAAGCCCAGGTACTCGTCACCGTCCCCATGTCCTCGCTCATGGGCGCAGGCACCGAACCCGCCACCCTTGACGGGCACGGTCCCATCCCGGCGTCGATGGCCCGCCGCCTCGTCGCCGATGGGGCTGATTCGTTCCACCGGGTCCTGACCGACCCCCGCGACGGGGCCCCGTTGGAAATCGGGCGGACCAGCTACCGCATCCCCAAGGCCATGCGCCAATGGCTGCGGCTCAGGGACGGGAAATGCCCGTTCCCCGGCTGCAACAACCACTCCCTCGACAACGAAGCAGACCACCTCCTCGCCTGGAACGACGGCGGGACCACCGGTGTCAGCAATCTGGGCCAACCCTGCCCCAAACATCACAGACTCAAACACGCGACCCGCTGGAAACCAACCGATGCCACCCCGGACAAACCGCCGGGCTGGACCTCACCGAGGGGCCGTCACTATGCCAGCGAAGAGCAGGACTGGGAACCACCCGACTGGCCGGATCTGGCGCCAATGGACGACCGGCCAATGGACACCTGGATCAGGGAAGACCCAGTGCCCGCCACAGGGATGGACGATTTGGGCTGTCCCCTGCCGCTCGAAGATCCTTGGCCGGACTGGCACGCCTGGGAGTCGGCTTGGAACTGTGCGTCGGTTGGCTCGGCTGACACAGAACATTGCGGCTGACCCAGAACGTTGCGGTTGAGACTTGGTGGGGCCCTGGCTCCTTGCTGGGACCCGCCGGCGCCGCGACGGGCGTTCGCGCCGGCAGGCTTTGCCCGCAACCCGAGGCAGGCTTTGCCCGCAACCCGAGGCAGGCTTTGCCCGCAACCCGAGGCAGGCTTTGCCCGCAACCCGAGGCAGGCTTTGCCCGCAACCCGAGGCAGACTAGATTCGTAAGCAAGATGACTAAATCAGGCAGAGCAGCGCAGGCAACCGCATACTGGACCACGGGCCCGGAGCACGGTGAGCTCAGATCCGAGGACCTGCCCGCGCCGGGGCCGGATGAAGCACTGGTCCGCACGCTGTACTCCGGGATCAGCAAGGGCACGGAGATGGTGGTCCACAAGTGCTCTGTCCCGCCCAGGGTGGCGAAGGAGATGCGGGCACCCCACCAGGAAGGCTCCTTCCCTTCCCCCGTGAAGTTCGGTTACCTCTCCGTGGGCGTCGTGGAACAAGGGCCGGAAGGCTGGGTAGGCCAGAAAGTCTTCTGCCTGAACCCGCACCAGGACCGCTACGTCATCGCCACCGACGCCCTCACCAGGATTCCGGACGGCGTTCCCTCCCGCCGCGCTGTGCTCACTGGCACGGTGGAAACCGCAATCAATGCCCTCTGGGAGGCTGGCCCCCGGCTGGGGGACCGGATCGCCGTCGTGGGTGCGGGGCTGGTGGGCGGGATGGTTGCCACCCTCCTGCGCACCTTCCCGCTGGCCCGCCTGCAACTCGTGGACCTGGACCCGGGACGAAAACGTCTCGCAGCGACCCTCGGCGTCGAGTTTGCCCACCCCGATGAAGCGTTGGCGGACTGCGACATTGTGTTCCACTGCTCCGCGTCCCAGGAGGGCTTGGCGCGAAGCCTGCAGTTGGCGGGCGACGAAGGCGTCATCATTGAAATGTCCTGGTACGCCAACCATGCAGTCACGCTGCCGCTGGGTGAGGACTTCCACGCCCGCCGCCTCTCCATCCGCGCCAGCCAGGTAGGAGTGGTTTCCCGGGCCAGGCGTCACCGGCGGACCAACGCGGACCGCCTGGACCTGGCCGTCTCGCTCCTGAAGGACCCGGTCTTCGACGTTTTCCTCAGCGGCGCATCGCCCTTCGCGGACCTGCCGGACGTGGTGCAGAGACTTTCCGACGGCAAGCTGGAAGCCCTGTGCCACGTGATCGAATACCCGGGCGCCCAGACGGCCGACCCCAATGATCCAGAACCCAAACACACCGACCCCCAAGACACCGACCCCCAAGACAAGAGGTAGCCCGTGTTCAGCTTGACCGTCCGACGCCATTTTATGATCGCCCACAGCCTCCCGCGGGAGGCGTTCGGCCCGGCCCAGGCCCTTCACGGCGCAACCTTCGTGGCGGAGGTGGGCTTCCGCCGTCGTGCGCTGAACCACGACGCAATCGTGCTGGACATCGGTGCGGCCGGCGTCATCATCGAGGAGGTGCTGGCCGGGCTCAACTATCGCAACCTGGACGAGCACCCGGACTTCGCCGGCAGACTCAGCACCACCGAGGCACTCGCCGAATACATCGCCCAGGCCGTGGCCGAGCAAATCAAAGATGGCGACGACGGCCGTGAACTCGCCGGGATCGACGTCACCCTGCGCGAGAATCCCGATGCCTGGGCCACGTACTCGCTGGACCTTTCCGCCTGACTCCCGTGCGCAGCCTCCGCCTCCTGGTCCCCGCCAATATCCGCCACAATTCTGGCGGCAACGTGTACAACGCCCGCCTCGCCCAGGGGCTGAGGGCATTGGGCGTTGAGGTTGAGGTGATAGCGGCGGATGGCTCCTGGCCAGAGGCCACTGCTAAAGAACGACGGCGGCTGGGCGGCCTGCTCGGCGCGTGGGGACCTCAGGCGGAAATCACCGCGGGCACAGTCACCCTCGTGGACGGTCTGATCGCCTGCGGCGCCCCTGACGAGCTGGAGTACGCAGCGGCCGCGCGGCGGCAGACCTGGGTGCTGCTGCACATGCCGTCCGCCAGCCACCCCGGGAACGAGGCCCGGTCGCTGAGTGCGGCCACCGGCGTCATCTGTACCAGTACCTCCGCCGCGGCAGGCATCACGTCGCTGCACGGCCTGACCGACAGCCACGTTGCACTGCCCGGAACGGACCCCGCCCCCGTGGCCGAAGGCTCGGACCCGCCGCACATCATTGCCGTAGCGGCGCTCCTGCCCAACAAGGACCAACTGCTGACCGTGGAGGCGCTGGCCCGCCTCCAGGACCATGCCTGGACGGCGTCCTTGGTGGGATCCGACCACGCCGACCCGGAGTACGCGGAACTCGTCCGTGCCGCGGTTGCCGGCCACGGACTGGAAGACCGGATACGGCTGATGGGCCAGCTGACGGGGGCGCCGCTCGATGCCGAATGGAACCGCGCCGACCTGAGCCTTCTGGTATCCAAGGCAGAAGCGTTCGGGCTGGTGGTCACGGAATCGCTCGCCCGCGGGATCCCGGTGATCATCCGGGACGGCACGGGAGCCGTGGAGGCGCTGGCGTTCGGAAGCCTGGCTGCCGGGGAGACGGATGTTCGGGACGGCATGCTGCCCGGTGCCGCCGTCGACCTGTCCAGCAATCCTGCGGAGGGGCTGGCGGGGGCGATCCGGCAATGGCTGGAGGAAGCCGGCCTCCACACCGGCTGGCGGGCGGCGGCGCTCGCTGCGCGGGAAAACCTGCCCGGATGGGAAACCACGGCACGGACTGTCATGGACATCGTGGGGGCCCCGCCAAAGGAACGGCTACCGCAGCCGGGACCGCCGGTGGACAATGAGGCATGACCACGCACGCACCTCCCGCCACAAGTCTGGATCCTCAGCTCCTCACCCCCGAACTGCTGCGGGCCTGGGCCTGGCATAAGCAGGGCCTGGACGGCGCCCTGCAGGGTGCCAGCGCTGCCGAAGTCTTCACACAGGCCGGCTGGGCCCGCTCGGTTGGCGGCGCCAATCCATACCTGACCCTTTTTGCCCGCGCTGGCATCAGCCGCCCACAGGCGGACGCCGATGTCCTCTCGCTGAAGATCCACGAACTCCCCACCGCGCGCGGCTGCACCTACGTCGTGGGCCAGGCCGACTTCGCCTGGGGACTCCAGGTAGGCCGCGGCGCAGCGGTGGCGCCGTTCCGGGTACTGGCCAGGATGGGAGTGGAACGCGGTGAAATAACTCTCCTGGAAGAGCAGATCCTCCACGCCCTGGCCGAGGCCGGTGGCCCCCTGGACCCCAGGCAGCTCAAGGACGAGCTGGGCGATTCGGTCCGCAGCCTCGGTGAGGAAGGAAAGAAAAAGGGTGCCGCCACCACGTTGCCCACAGCCTTGGGCCTCCTGCAGGCGGACGGCAGGATACGGCGAGTGCCCGTCAATGGCAGGCTGGACCAGCAGCGTTACGCCTACACACTGTGGGGACTGCCGCCCACCACCATGGAGGAATCTGACGTCCGCTGCCTCCTCCTGGAGCGCTATCTCGGCTGGACCGGCGGCGCCACCTTCAAACAGTCGCAATGGTTCACCGGGTTCACGGTGGCGGACACCAAGGCGGCTTTCGCCGCCGTTGGGGCCGTGGAAGTGCCCACCGCAGGGGGTGACGTGCTGTGGATGCTGCCCGACGACGTCGACCGGCTCGCCCTGTTTGAGGCACCGGCGGAGCAGCAGATCCAGCTGCTGGCCGGGACCGACTCCCTTGTCCTGCTCCGCCGGAACTCGGGGGACATGTTCGCCGAGCAGGACAGGGGCAAGAAAGTGTTGGATTCAACGCTGGCGCTGCAGGCCGACCTCCCGGACCATCCCATTCTGGACCGCGGCCGGATTATCGGGCTCTGGCAATACGATCCTGGGAAAGAGCGGATCGCGCACTGGCTCTTCGACGGGCCCGACCCGGCAGCCATGCAGCGGATCGCCGAGGTGGAAGCCTGGATCCGGGATGAGCTGGGGGACTTCCGCTCCTTCAGCCTGGACTCCCCGGCGTCGCGGAAGAACCGGATCGATGCGCTGGACGCGGCAGGCTGAGCCGGGCTACAGCTGGCTGCGGTGTCCGGCGAAGAATTCCCTGAGCAACGCGCTGCATTCCTCTTCCCGGACGCCGGCATAGACTTCCACCCAATGGTTGAGGCGGCGCTCGCGGAGCACGTCAAACACGGAGCCTGCGGCGCCTGCCTTCTCGTCCCACGCACCGAAAACAACGCGGGGAATCCGTGCCAGCACCACTGCGCCGGCGCACATGGCGCAGGGCTCCAGGGTGACGACGAGCGTGCAGTCCGCCAGCCTCCAGCCGTCACCGGTGCCGCCGCCCTGCACGGACAGTCCCCGCAAGCGGTCCGCCGCCTGGCGGATGGCCACCACCTCCGCATGGGCGGTGGGGTCTCCAAGCGCCTCCCGCTGGTTCCGTCCGGAACCCAGCACGGCGCCGTCGGGCCCTATCACCACGGCGCCGATCGGCACGTCGTCCGTATCAAGAGCGCGCTTGGCCTCGGCCAGGGCAAGGCCCATCCACTCGCGGTGTTTCTTTTCTGCGGGGACCATGGCTCAATGATAGTTTCGAAGGATATCCAGCCGTGCATGCACTGACGCCGGGAGGCCGCCATGGACACCCTCAGAGACCGCCTAGTCCAATGGTTCAAGCCGTACGCCGCCCTGTGGATCACGCTCATGGTCGGTGGCGCCCTGGTGGTCACGATGGCCCTGTTGGGTGCTGAAGTCTACGCAAACGTGGTGGACGACGAGGGGCTGGCGTCCCTGGACATTCCGGCTCTGCAGCTGTCCCAGGACTTGCGGACTCCTGAGCTGGATGTCGGAGTGACGGCCTTCACCAACGTCGGCGGGGGCATCGGCATGCCCATCCTGGCCAGTATCCTGACGGCCTGGCTGACGTTCCTGAGCCGGACCTGGCGGCCCATCATCCTGGTGGGTGGCGCTGCAACGGTTTCCATACTGGCCACGACCGTGGGCAAACGGCTGGTGGGCAGGACCCGCCCGGACCACTCAGAGGCCGTGCCGCCCTATGAGTCGTCGCCTTCCTTTCCCAGCGGGCACACGCTCAACACCACCGTAGTGATCAGCGTCCTGGTGTACATCATGTGCCTCCAGTTCGATCTGCTGTGGGTGCGTATCACTGCCATCACCGCCGGGACCATCTTTATCATTGCCATGGGCCTGAGCCGGGTGTTCCTTGGCCACCATTGGATGACCGATGTGCTGGCCGCCTGGTTCCTTGGGCTTGCCTGGACGGGGCTGGTCATCCTCGCGCACCGGCTGTTCCATCTGACACGGAAGCGCGAGCATGCCGGGCCGGCGCCAACCTTCGACCACCCTGTGCTCCGCGAGGACCACACGGGCGCCGGACCAGCCAGGGACGGCTCAGCGGAGAGCGGCGCAGGCGGCAGTTCCACGGGCAAGGGCTCCACCCCCGGGTGATATGTTTTGACCCATGCGCACTCTCGTTGTGGACCACCCGCTGGTCGCCCATAAGCTCACTGTCCTGCGGGACAAAAACACCCCGTCCCCGGTCTTCCGGCAGCTGACGGAAGAGTTGGTTACGCTCCTCGCCTACGAGGCCACCCGCGAAGTCCGCACCCAGCCCGTGACCATCCAGACGCCGATCAGCACCACTGTTGGCACGGCGTTCACCAAGCCCACGCCCTTGGTGGTCCCCATCCTGCGCGCGGGCCTGGGCATGCTGGAGGGCATGACCAAGCTGGTCCCCACCGCAGAGGTGGGCTTCCTGGGCATGGCCCGGGACGAGGAAACCCTGGACATCATCACCTACGCGGAGCGGCTCCCGGAGAACCTCACGGACCGGCAGATCTTTGTGCTGGATCCCATGCTGGCCACCGGAGGCACCCTGCGCGAGGCCATCAAGTTCCTGTTCAAGCGCGGCGCGTCGGATGTGACCTGCATCTGCCTCCTCGCCGCGCCGGAGGGCCTTGCCAGGCTGGAGGAGGAACTCTCCGGCGCCAACGTGACAATCGTGCTGGCCTCCATTGACGAGAAGCTCAACGAGAAGTCCTACATCGTCCCCGGACTTGGCGACGCCGGCGACCGCCTCTACGGCATCGCAGGCTAGCTTCTGTACCGCTCGCCTGCGTCACCAAACGTGCCGCAGGAGAGGGTAGGGCAAGATTGAACGATGAACATCCCCACGTCTGCCTCCGCCGATACCCGCACTATCACCTGCCGCGCTGTCCTCTTTGACATGGACGGCACACTGGTGGACTCCACCGCAGTAGTGGAACAGGTGTGGAGCGAGTTCGCGGTCCGCTACGGCCTGGACTTCGCCGAGATCCTGCGCACCTCCCACGGCGTCCAGGCAGGGGACACGGTGCGGCGTTTCGCTCCGGCGGGTGCCGACGTTGTGGCGCTCACCGCTGAGCTTGGTGCAATGGAGCGTGTCCGGACAGAAGGCATCGTCCCGTTGCCCGGGGCTGCGGAGCTGCTGCGCAACCTCCCCGGGGATGCCGTGGCCCTGGTGACCTCGGCAGACCGGATCCTGGCCGAAATCCGCATGGGCGCCGCGGGCCTGGCCATGCCGGCTGCTGCCATTACGGCCGAGCTGGTGTCCCGCGGCAAGCCGCATCCTGAAGGCTACCTGAGGGCGGCCGAACTGCTGGGGGTGGAACCTGCAGACGCCGTGGTGTTCGAGGACGCACCCGCCGGAATCGCAGCCGGTTTGGCCGCGGGCATCCGCACGGTAGCTGTGGGCCCAAATACGGGTCCACTCCCGGACAGCGTGCTGCACATCCCGGACTACAGTTCAGTTTCCGCCGCGGTGGAAACGGACGCCGCCGGCTCCAGGGTCATTTCTTTCCGGCTTTGAGATCAGCCACCACTTTGGCGATCCGGCGGGCCCTGGTTTCGTCCGTTTTGGCCTCACCGAGGGGCTCCACATACCGCCGCTGAGCACTGTAGTTCAGCGTGGCGTAGAACGACTGGGCCTGCGGCTCGGCAGCCAAGGCGGCGGCAAGATCGTCAGGCACCTCGACAATGCGGGGCTGGGTGTCCACCTCCACGTCCACCTCCACCGTGTCACCGGCGGACACTCCGGTGAATTCCCGGTTTGCTGTGCTTACCCCGATGAGGTTCTGGCCGCCCATCACGGCGATGCTGCTCCGGTAGCTCTTGCCGTTGATGGTCACCACCACCGGCGGGCGCTTGCCTGCCCCTAGCGCCGCGACGACGTCCTCCGGAACCTCAATGCCGGCCTTGTTGCCGTTGCCCAGAATGGCGGTGGTGAATTTCATGGTCCCAGTATGCCGCTGACGCTTGCCCTCCAACAGGTGCAGCTATAGGTGCAAGGCGACGCCGGAACAGTAGGGCAGCGGGCACAGTAAAGCAGCAGGTCCTGAACCAGGGGGGATTCAGGACCTGCTGCTTGGCTATGGAACCTTGGCTAGGGGAACGCTGTCCTCAGGGCCTTTGGCTTAGTACCAGTTGTGCGACAGGTGGAAGTTCAGCGCACCGCACGGTGACTGGTAGCGCTCCTGGATGTAGTTCAGGCCCCAGTTGATCTGCGTGCGGTAGTTGGTGAGGTAGTCCGCACCGGAGCTCGCCATTTTCTCGGCAGGCAGCGACTGGACAATTCCGTAGGCGCCGCTGCTCGCGTTGGTGGCTGTGGTGCTCCACTCCGATTCTTTGGTCCAAAGCGTCTTCAGGCATTGCATCTGGTCCGCGCTCCAGCCGTAGTTTGCCAGCTGGCCGGCGGCGTATGCCTGGGCTCCGGCGGGATCGTTGACGGCTACAACCGGAGCAGGCTCAGGAACGGCCACGGGCTCAGGAGCGGGCGCGGGAGCTGGCTCGGGCTCCGGTGCGGGCGCCGGCTCAGCTGCCTGCGGTGCAACCGTGACCTCGGCCGGTGCGGGCGCTGGCGCCGACGGGGCCTGGATCTCGGTCTTCTCGAGGCTCAGGTTGGACTCGATGCCGGCCGAGGTGTTCACCTGCTGTGATTCGTTGGCCGCCACCGGGGTCATGGCTTCGGACGCATGGCTTGCGGCAGCCACCCCCGCCAGCAAGGCACAGGCTGTGGTGAACACGGCGGCGCGCTGGCCAAAGGAGGGAATCTTTGCCACCCTGGACAAGGCGGCGGCCGGTGCAGCTGCCCCGGTGCGGGAGAGCTTGCGGCGGCCGTGGGACTTTTCTGGCCCGTCCTGCGGGCGTGGTTCTACCTGGAATTCAGACATGATGGATCGCCTCTCAACACCTGCGGAGTTAGCTGTCGGGTTCGGATGAGGGCATCCGGCCACACGGAAAATCACATGCTGGCTTAACCCCAAGGGCAATCAATGCCCGGGACTCTGGGTCCCCCGCCTCTGCCTGGTCAAGAAGAATCCGGGAAGCGGCAGAGCTTGGCGTCCATCCGGATATGCGGTCCCAACGGGAACCGCACCTTATCGACGGTACAGGAGCCTGCCGCTAAAGTCACATTTTGGTAACAGAGATCACGACGCCGGTGCGTTGCCTTGCGTTGTGTCCGTCTTGATGGGCAGCCGCAGCGCGAACTCGGTTCGGCCGGGCCGCGACGTCACCTCCACGCTGCCGCCGTGGGCTTCCACGATGGACTGGACAATGGACAGGCCAAGGCCGCTGGTGCCCTCAGAGGCGGCAGGACCGGACGCGGGAGCCGTGCCCGTACGGGCCGCGTCTGCGCGGGCAAACCGCGAGAAAACGTGGTCCACGAATTCCGGCGGAATGCCCCCGCCGTCGTCGGTTACGGTTATCACTGCGCTGCTGTCGGCGGACTTCAGGACTCCGGTGACCACAGTGGTCCCCGGCGCCGTATGTTTGCGTGCGTTGGAGAGCAGGTTCACCAGCACCTGGCGGAGCTGCGATGCATCACCGTTCACCACCAGTGGCTCGTCCGGGAGCTCGAGATGCCAATGGTGATCCGGGGCAATGACCTTCTCGTCGCTGACAGTCTCGATCACAAGCTGCGTGAGGTCCACCTCGCTGAGCTTCAGCGGCTGGCCCTCATCAAGCCTGGCGAGCAGGAGCAGGTCCTCCACCAGGGTGGTCATGCGCTCGGACTGACTCTGGACCCTTGCCAAGGACTTCCGGCCGTCCGGAGTGAAGTTCTCGGTCATCCGCATCAGCTCGGTGTAGCCGCGGATGGCGGTCAGCGGAGTGCGCAGTTCATGGGACGCATCGGCAACGAACTGCCGGACTTTGGTCTCGCTCTGCTGCCTCGCCTCCAGCGCGCGCGCAACGTTGTCCAGCATGAGGTTGAGGGCGTGGCCCACGCTGCCCACTTCGGTCCCTGGGTTGGCGTTCGACGGCGGAACGCGCACCGCGAGTGCCACCTCACCCGCATCCAGCGGGAGCCGCGAAACGCGGGTGGCGACCTCGGAGAGCTGCTCCAAAGGCTTCATGGTGCGCCGGATCAGTACGGTCCCTGCCAGACCGATCAGAACAAGCCCGCCCAGCGAAACAGACACAAAGGTCCACACCAGCGATGTCAGGGTGCTCTCCTTGGCCGCGAGCGGGAGCCCGGTCACCAGAACGTCTCCATATGTGGTTGCGACGGCCACCAGCCTGTAGTCGCCGTTGGACAGAGTGCGCTCCACCGGGGTGGTGTTGCGCTGCAGGGACAGCAGGATTTCCTTGTCCCCGCTCGAGAGCGGAGAGCGGGTGGTGTCCGAGGCCAGGAAGCCCGCACTGTTCACCTGTCCGTTCAGGATCCGCGCATTAAGCGTGCCCACGCTCTGACCCCGGGCATCAAGCGGGTCCCGCCCGCTGTTGAAGCCGCCCAACGGAGGCCGGCCGGGATCATTCGAGCGGGACGCTGCCTGTTTCAGCTGGTCGTCAAGCTGTCTTGTGAGAAAGGAATCCATGGACGCATAGCTGAACAGCCCCACGGCACCGCAGATGGCCACCAGCAGGGCCATGGCCACCAGGACCAGGCGGGTACGCAGGTGCCAGGTGGCAGGCTTCAGCCAGCTTCGGCCAGGCATGCGCGCCACGCCGGACAGCGATGGCATGGCCTAGTCCGCCGGCTTGATGACATATCCGGCCCCGCGCACGGTGTGGATCATTGGCGGATGCACGGCGTCCACTTTCTTGCGCAGGTAGGAGATGTAGAGCTCCACAATGTTGGCCTGCCCGCCGAAGTCATAGTCCCAGACGCGGTCCAGGATCTGGGCCTTGCTGATCACACGCTTGGGATTCTCCATGAGGTACCGGAGCAGTTCAAACTGCGTGGCCGTGAGCTGGAGTTCATCGCCGGCACGGGTCACCTCGCGGGTGTCGATGTTGAGGACAAGATCGCCCACAACCAGCTCCGAGGTGTCCATCGCGGCCACGCCGGACCGCTGCACCAGCCGGTGCAGCCGGAGCAGGACCTCCTCCATGCTGAAGGGCTTGGTCACGTAGTCGTCCCCGCCTGCCGCCAGTCCCAGGATCCTGTCCTGGACTGCATCCTTGGCGGTCAGGAAGAGCGCGGGAACCTCCGGCGCAAAGGTGCGGATCCTGCTCAGCAGCTCAACGCCGTCGAACCCTGGCAGCATCACGTCAAGCACCAGGACGTCTGGACGGAACTCCTTGGCGAGCTTCACGGCTTCGGGGCCATCCGCGGCCACGGCCACAGACCAGCCGGCCATGCGCAGCCCCATGCTCATGAGTTCCGAGAGACTTGGTTCATCGTCAACCACCAAGGCACGGATGGGGGAGCCGTCAGGGTGGATGAGCTGGGGGAGGTTGCTTGTCATGGAGTGCGAAGTGGCCATGGGACAACTCTCCGATCTCTTGGTTAGCCCGCGCTTTGGGGTTCCTGTGCGCAGGCTGTGAATCCCAGCCTAGCGAGCTGGGAGGGCCGCGGAGGCGCTTCTCCAACAGCAAACATCGGAGCCGCAGCCTTGATGGACTGCGCTCAGCCCAGCACTTCTGGCTGCTCTGGAGCGTTGCTCCGGACATTTTTCTGTCCAGATTCCGGCACGGCTGGACACAGCAGCCAAACGCGGCGCCCAATTCCAGCAAATCCATGTGCAATGAATTGAATCGGCAACTAGGGACTAATGATCGAAGAAAATTCGCCATAACGAGGTTTTCGACCATTCGTTCGGGATAGCATCTGTTATTTTATCGACGCGCCAGAATCGTGATCTAAGACACATTCGCGGATTTCGTCTCACTATGCGGAACGATCCGTGCTTTGTTACTTGCAAGTTCGCATTGTTACGTTGCACACTTTCAAATGTGAACAAGTACTCAACAGCACCTGCAGCCGCAGAATATTGGCCCAGCACACCCGCTGCTGTCGACATGCGCTGTTGTCGAATGCACGCCTGACCTTCATACCCAAGGAAGTTCTTCTTAGGCATTCGCCCCCAAGCCCAGCGTCGGGCGCCCCTCCCCAAGGTCCATTGCGGGGATCCAGCATTCGAGCCGCGATGACGGCCATTCACATTGAGGTAAGCATTCCATGTCAGTTGCATCCGGATACGTCCACATCTCTGTCCGTAACGCCAGCAAGCCCGGCCAGCAGTCCGGTCTCCGCCAAGGATTCGGCGCCCGTCCGGCGTTCGCCCCGGCAGCCCCCGGCACCAGCTTCCCGGCTCCTGGCTACGCACCCCAGGGCTACAACCCCAACTCCTACGGACAGCTCCGCGCCGTACAGCCAGCGGAGGCGGCACCCATGACCGCGCCAACTCCTGTGGTGGCAGGGCCAAACACCGTCAGGCCGGTGGCCAACGACAACGTGGCCAGGGGCTTTGTCCTGTACATGGGCATCGACGAGGAAACCGCAGCCGCCGCCGGAACCTCCATTGCAAAGCTTGCCCAGGAAATCCGTGCCTACGCACAGTCCCTGGTATCCGGTGCCGAGAGCTATGCCGCTGTTGCCGTGGCGCCGGCCAGCACCCCTGGTTCCGCACTCGACGTCGTCCGTTCCACATTCGGTGACCCCACCGTGAACGCACGCCAGCGCACCGAAACCACCCGGCTGCAGCCGCAGGACCCGCGTCCGTCCGGCGTCCTGATCGACCTCGCCCGCCGCGAGGTACACCTGGACGGTGAATCCCTGAACCTGACGTTCAAGGAGTTCGAACTGCTGAACTACCTCGTGGAGAACGGCACCCGCACCGTGGGCCGCGACGAACTCCTCGAAGGCCTGTGGCGCAACGCCGAAGAGGTCCCCAACGAGCGGACCATCGACGTCCACATCCGCCGCCTCCGCTCCAAGCTGGGCCGCCTCGCGAACACCGTGCGCACCGTCCGCGGCCAGGGCTACCGATTCTACGAGCACCCCGAAGTTGTGGTCTGGGCCGCTCCGGAATACTCGATCTAGCCTTAACGGCGCACGAAAGCGGCCTTCCTCGAATGGGGACGGCCGCTTTCGCTTTCGCGGCACGATCCCTCTGCGCCTGCGCTCGTACCTCCCCACCGTCCCCCTAGCCTCGCAAGCTCGGCCAGGGAACCCTGACGGCGTGGCCCCGCGCAACAACGGCGCTATCGGGATGTCCCGCTTCGCTGCAGCGTCCTCACTACGCGAAATGCCGCTTTCGCGCGTCCGGGCTCGTGAGTGTTTGGCCTCCGCGGCTTTGGTTCGACGGCTCCGCGGCTAATTGACTGGCGATAGGCTTGGGAGCATGAGCGACCACCACATCAAACGCCTGGTGATCATGCGGCACGCCAAGGCCGACTGGCCGGGCGGTGTGGCGGATCACGAACGGCCGTTGGAGGAGCGCGGGCACCGCGAAGCGCCGCTGGCCGGGAGGTGGCTGGTCAAGCACGGCATCGTCCCCGACTTCATCCTGTGTTCCAGTGCCCTGCGGACCCGCCAGACCTGCACCTGGGTGTGCTCCGAGCTGGGGGACAAGGCCCCGACGCCGAAACTTGAGGAGGGCCTATACGCCGCCTCTGCGCTGCGCATGCTCACGGTGGTCAACCATGTGCCGGACACCGTCACCACCTTGATGCTCATCTCGCACATGCCTGGAGTCCAGGACCTCGCCATGCACCTGGCATCGCGGGACTCCAACCACGACGCCTACATGGACGCCGCCACCAGGTATCCCACCAGCGCGCTCACCGTCCTGGAAACACAAAAATCCTGGGCGGAGCTGGACGGTCAGGACGCCCGGCTGACCAGGTTCAAGGTTCCGCGCGCCCACTAGCTGCACCTCCGCGGGCGGCGATCTCCCGCAGCAGCCCTGCGACGTGCCGGATCCCCGGGCTTGCCGTCATGGTCCTGCGGTGCACCATGCCCACCTGGCGCGCCTGCACCGGGTTGACCACGGGTACGGAGACCACGTCCACTGGAAGGGCTGGCCTGCCGAGCCGGGGGACCAGCGCCACCACCGCCGCCTGTTCCACCAGGGCGAGGTGGGTGGCGAAGTCCGGATCGTAGACCCTGATGTCCGGCACGCGGCCCAGGTCGGCAAAGATCCGGAGCAGCGCCTCGTTGCAGATGGCCCCGTGCGGGGTGCTGATCCAGCGCTCGTCAACCAGGTCGGCCGGTTCCACCGCGTCCCGCCCGGCCAGTGGGTGGCTGCTGTGCACCAGCAGGTCCGCGATGTCCTCACAGAGCCATTCCAGGCTCAGGTGTTCAGGGATCACCAATGGGACGGAGTTCCAGTTGTGCACCACGCCCAGATCGGCCTCGCCGTTGGCCACCCGGGCCACCGCTTCGCGCGGGTCCTCAGCCAGCACACTGACATCCAGCTCGGTTCCGGAGGAGGCCAGCCTCCCCAGCACCGGCCCCACCAAGCCGCGGCAGGCGGTGGAGAAGGACACAATCTTCAGGTGGCCACTTGGCTTGGCAGGATCGGCCAGCAGTGTTGACTGCAGCTCTTCCAGCTCGGCGAGAATCCTCCGGCCGTAGGCAGCCAGGGCCTGCCCGCGCTCGGTCAGCAGGACTCCGCGGCCACGCCGCTCCAGGACCGCGAAGCCTGTCTGCTTCTCCAGCTTCTTCACCTGCTGGGAGACGGCGGACGGGCTGAAGCCCATGACGTCCGATGCTGCGATGACGGAACCGTGCTGCTCAATCGCCGCCAGCGCGCGGAGAGATCCGATGTCAATCATGAAGCAAAGGTACATGGTAGACGGAAGAATTCAATGCTGGTGCTTCATTTTCTCCTCTGCGAAAGTTGGGAGCGTGAACCTTCGCCATTCCTGCCTCGCTGCTTTGGTCGCCGTCCTGTGGGGCCTGAATTTCGTCGCTATCGACGTCGGCCTGCACGCCAACGGCCGCGACGTTCCTCCGTTGCTGTTCGTCGCCATGCGTTTCGTCCTGGTTGTCTTCCCGTGGATCCTTTTTGTGCGGAAGCCGGACGTGAGCTGGAAGGCGATTATCGGCGTCGGCCTCTTTATGAGTGCAGGTCAGTTCGGCCTCCTCTACCTGGCCATGGCGCTTGGCATGCCGGCGGGCCTCGCCTCGCTGGTACTCCAGGCGCAAGTGCTGCTCACAGTCCTGCTTGCGGCCGGTTTCCTCGGCGAGCGCCCCAGCGGGCGCCAGTTGGCCGGCGTCGTACTTGGTGTGGCTGGACTGGCTGTCGTGGCCGCGGGCCGCAGCGCCGTGGCGCCAGTGCTTCCGCTGATCATCGTGCTGGGCGCTGCGCTGTCCTGGGCTGCCGGGAACGTCATCGCCCGCAAGGCCAGAGCCGCCTCAGGGCTGGGACTGGTGGTCTGGTCCGGTGCTGTGGTGCCGCTGCCCCTCGCCGGACTTTCGCTGATCATCGACGGCCCGGCCGCCGTCATAGGAACGCTGGCTGACCTGCAGCCGGCCACCATCGGGAGCGCCCTGTATACAGCAGTCTTCGCGTCGCTGGTGGGTTACGGAATCTGGAACCGGCTGCTGGCCAGCTATCCGTCGTCGGCCGTGGTGCCTTTCACCCTCCTGGTGCCGGTGGTGGGGATGAGCGCCGCGTGGCTGGCTCTGGGGGAGGTGCCGACGCCTGCAGAACTGGCTGGCGGTTTGCTCCTCCTGGGCGGGGTGGCGACGGCGGTGCTCACCGGAGCGGGCACAAGGCCTCAGCGCCGGGAAGCTGCCTTGGCGCCCGGTTTGGACGCCGCCTTGGGTGTGGGCTTGGACGTGGTGGCCGGCGCCGGTTTGCGGACCGGGGACGCCGACGACGACGGCCGCTTGGCTTCCACAGGCGGCACCCGTGCCGCCGGCGTGCGTGAACCTGAGGTGCGTTGAGCGGAAGCCCGCTGGGCCGACGTGCGCTGGCCTGTACTGCGCTGGGCGCCGCTGGCGGCCTTGGTGCCGGTGCGCGCCGGGCGCCGGGACGGAGAGCTGGGCCGCCGCCTCGCGGGCACCTTCCGCCGGGACGCGGACGGGCGGCGTTTCCCTGCGGGCCAGACCACTCCTGCGAACAGGACCAACAGGGTGGCCGCCGCGGAGGTGGCAGCCAGATAGAAGTAGATATCGGAGTCCTTGGTGGTTACCGCCGTGCCCACAGCGGCCGGGTCCTGGTTGAAGGCCAGCCCCCACATCCGCAGGAAGGCTATGGAGAATCCGATGGTCAGGCTGGTGCCCACGCCGCCGGCCAGCACGGCAACGTGGCGGCCCAGCGCAAAAACCTCCGAAACCGCCGCAACATAAGCGACCGCCACCAGACCCAGGAAAGTGAACATCACGGATTCTTCCAGCGTGAGGGCTGTCAGCACCAGCATGCCAAGGGCGGCAAGGGCCGCTGCGATGGCAATTTTTCCGCTGTTCCCCATGTGGCGCATGTGGCTAATCATCCCGGAGGGGAAAGCTACTTCAGCACGTAGCCGCGCATGATTGCCATGATTGCTGCAACACTTTGGTCACGGGTGCGCTCCGGGTTGTAGGTCTGACGGTCGAGCCCCACCACAAAGCAGGCACCGAAGATCGCTGTTTCCAGGCTTCCGCGCGAAATGGACTCATCCACCGGATAGACAGCAGCCACGCTCCCGACGGCAGCGCCGATGACCTCCAGCAGCTCGCCCCTGAGTGTGGCAAAGGTGTCTTGCCATTCACTGGGCGTGCGCCAGTTTTCACTCACCCACAACCGGGCGAACGACGGGTACTCGGCCATAAAATCCATGGCCTGGCCGATCATGGCCTCCATGGCCTGCAGAGGATCCGGCAGGGGTTCTGCTCCCGGATCAGCGTCCGTCGCGTCGGCCGGCACGCCCGCGCTGGGCCCCACGCCGGGGCCTACGCCGGGGTCCACACTCGGGTGCGCGCCGGGGCCCACGCTCAGCAGGCGCGCTTTAAGGATGTCCACGCCATGCCGTAGCAGCTGCGCGATGAGATCGGATTTGCTGCCGAAATTGTAGTAGACCGTGCCCTTGGATACTCCGGCGGCGGCCGCGATCTCGTCCACCGTCACTCCGGCGGCACCGCGCTGACCGATCAGTTCCATCGACGCCTCAAAGAGCCTCTGCCGAGTGGCGTTGGTCCGCGCGGGACGGAGCTTCTTCCCCGCCGGACCGTGCGCCGGTTGGTTCATACCGCGATCTCGGGCTTTAGCGTCTTCAGTGTCCAGAACTTACGTTTCCGTACCGCCAGCGTTGACATGGCGGCGCCCAGCACGGTGTAGCCCAGCAGGCCCAGGACCGTGGGCGCGATCATGGACAGGTCGGCACCATAGATGAGGTGCCGCATGCCCGTGACCACGTAGCCCATGGGCAGGACCTCATGAACCACGTGCAGGGGCGCAGGAGTGGTCTGCCAGGGGAACGTGCCGCCGGAGGAGACCAGCTGCAGCACCAGCAGGATGAGCACCACGAGTTTTCCGGGGGACCCCAGCAGGGCGACGATCCCCTGGATGATGGCACTGAAGGCCATCGCCGCGGCCAGCATAAAGAGCCACATCAGCACAGGATGGGCGGGATTGAGCCCCAGCCCCAGGTTCACCACCAGCGTGAGCAGGCTGGCCTGCACCACTGACACCGCAAAGAATGGAAGCCAACCCCCGACGGCGATTTTCCACGCCGGTGCGTTCGACGCCAGCGCCCGCTGGGTGATGGGGCGCATGGCCTGGATCAGCATGAAAATACCGATCCACAGCGCGAGGGTCAGGAAGAACGGCGCCAGCCCTGCGCCGTAGGAGTCTGCCTTGGCCTGCGAAACATTGCTGACGGCCACCGGATCGGCGATCACCTCGGAGAGGCTGCTTTTCTGCGAGTCGTCCGGGTTGGGCACCTGGCCGGCACCCTTGGCGATTTCGTTGGCGAGGGTACGCGAGCCGTCCGCAGCGGTGCCGGCGCCGGCCTCCAGCCGCCCCGCACCGGCGTCGAGCTTCTGAGCCCCTTCCGCCAGCTGCCCGGCACCGTCCAGGGCAGCCTGCTGCCCCGTGGCGAGGGTGGCCGACCCCGTGTGGAGCTGGTCAGCGCCACTGGAAGCCTGGGCGATGGCGTCCTTCAGAGCCGGTGTGGACGCGGCGAGCTGGGCCGCGCCCACACTCACGGCCTCGGAACCGTCCGCGAGCTGCTGGATCTGCGCGGCATCGGTCTGGATTCTGGTCTTAGCAGCCGTCACCGGGCTGGAGGCGGCAACTGAGTCAAAATCAGCCAGGACTTTCTCAGCCTGCTCCTGGGTGAGGACGCCCGAGGCGATCAGCCGGGTGTTCGATTCGATCACGCGGGTCCGGAGCCCCTGGTCGGCGGCGTCGAGCTGTGCCACGACGTCCTGGACCTTGGTGTTCAGCTGCGCGTTCCCTGTAGCCACCTGGGCCGCCCCGTGGGCGAGCGTCTGCGAATCGGTGGGCAGGGTGGCGGTCTTGTCCTTCAGTACCGAGAGCCCGCTGCTCAACTGGTTGGCCCCGCCGGTAAGCTCACTGGCGCCGTCGCGCAGTTTCAGCTGCCCTGCGTACAGCCCGCCCGCGCCGCTGCTGAGTTCGGTGGTGCCTTGATGCAGGGTGACGGTTCCGTCCCGGACCGTGGCCACGCCGTCGGCGAGTTGTCCGGCGCCGTCGGCGGCCTTGAGCATCTGCGCATGGATCGTTCCGAAGCCTGTGAGCAGCCGGTTGGCCGTCTCTTCGCCCACGTCCTTGGCCACGGTGGTGTGCACCGCGGTTGTCAGTTTGTCCACGATGGTGCTCAGCAGGTAGTTGTTGGCATCGTTGGTGGTGACGTTCAGCATGGCCTGGGTGGCTGAATCGAAGCTGCCGGGCGAGACCAGGTTGGTGGAAAAGTCCTGCGGGATCTTCAGGGCGAAGGCGTACTTGCCGCTGCTGACCCCCTGGTCGGCTTCTTCCGCACTGGGGACCGATTTCCAGTTGAAGACGTTGCCCTCCACCAGGCTGTCCGCCACCTTCGTGCCCGCCTGAAGTTCGGTGCCGTCGCTGGACGTGGCTCCCGTGTCCTCGACCACCAGGGCGGCGTCGACCCGGTCCAGGTTGTCGTACGGATCCCAGTTGGCGTAGAGGTATACGGCACCGTAGAGCAGCGGCACCATGACCAGGGCCAGGATGGTCAGCTTGGGCAGCAGCCCGCCGGTCATGCGCTTGAGTTCGGAGCGGGCCAGCCGCAGAACAGTCACTTGGCGTCCTCGGTTTCGAGTCGGAGTTCATTATCTGAGGCAAGCGCCGGCGCGCCGTTGGGGCTGTGGACGGAGTTGCCAATGACCGCCGCCGGTCCCCTCCACGACGGCGGGAGGGCAGCGACGGTGGCCACGACGGCGAGCGGCCGGCCGCCGTCGTCCGCCAACTGCTCAAGGCGGGGGAGCCAGTCCGAAGGCTGGGCGCTGTGCCGGTCCGGGGAGTCCACCACCAGGAGGTCGGTGTGCGGGTTGGCCAGGGCCAGGGCTGTGAGGAGTTTCATGCGACGGTCCGGCGGAAGCTGTTCAGTCCAGAGATCCGCGATATCCTCGAAGCTGTTGACTTTGAGCCACGGCTCGCTGAGCAGTGCTCCCCGGTAGCGGCGGGGTATCAGGGCGAGGTCCTCTGTGACAAGGTCGCGAACGCTCAGATGCTGTTCGGGTTCATTCACGCCTGGGGAATCAACCAGGGCGCTTGCAAGGCGGAGGAATTTCGTCCGTGGGCTGGTGTCCCAGCCCACGTGGCCGCCGGCAGGTTTCATGCGGCCGCTGAGCGTGAGGGCAAGTGCTGTCCGATGGTCCTGCCGGTTGCCGGCAACCAGGAGCAGTTCCCCTCTTTTGGCTTGCAGTGAGGTGGGCGGAAGAAGATCGTCCCGCCGTCCTTTCACGTGGAGCTGCTGTACGGAGAGCAAAGATAGCCTTTCGCCGGGAATGTCTCTTTCCAGCGTAACTGAACTGACTGGTCAGTTCAAATAGAAGTCAAACCAACAAGAATGTCACACTGCCGCGCCTCGCGGTTGACGATATGGTCGATTGCATGGCGGCGTCCTTCATTGGTGTGAATGAACTAACGGTTCTCGATACAACAGCGGCCGGGCCGCACGGTCTGGTCCCGATCCGTTGGTATCAACCGGTATTCGAGAGCGAAGCGACAGCACCAGCCCCGACGATGGTCTGGGCGCATGGCGGAGGCTTCTTTGCCGGCGGCCTTGACCAGCCTGAAGCTCACGACGTCGCCCGCGCACTTGGTCAACGAGGGATCCCTGTTGTCACGGTGGACTACCGCCTCGCGCCACTTCCCGGGCTACGTTGGGCTGGCAGGCGAGGAAGGCGGCCCCGGGTGCTGTTTCCTCTTCCGGTAGAAGACTTGCTGACCGCCCTTCGAAGTGTGAGCAGTCAGTCCCCTGGAGGGGTGATCCTCGGTGGGGCAAGCGCCGGGGCGTGCCTGGCCTCCGCAGCGACGCTCCGTGCCCTGGACGCGGAGCCAAACCCGCGGGGCATTGTTCTTGCGTACGGCTTCTTCCACTCGTCGCACCCCCGGTCGCGCGAGATCCAACGGCGAGTGCGTGGCCACCGCCGGCTGACACATTCCCGATGGCTTCTGGACGCTGTGAACCTCAACTATGCGGGCTCACGGCCCGCGCTTGCTGACCGTTTCGCCTTCCCCGGAGGTCAGGCGGGCATCTGGTGACCAGTTCGCGACCGAGCTCCTGGTTACAGGAGTCGACGTCGATCATCATGTTCTGCCTGAGTCCCGTCACTCGTTCCTGAACCGTCCGCGCCTCGACGCCTTCGCAACCGCGATTGACCTAATAGCTTCGTGGGTCTCGGAACTGGCCCGCACCTGGACAAACCCCAAGGCCCGCACCCGTGGTTCGCCCACACGGAGCATCGGCGTATCTCTCGCCGACCACGGTCCTATTAATCCGTCGCGCTCGTGAGCCGGGCTGCCAGCGTCCTGATGTGCTCGACAAGTTCCGGGGGTTCGTGCACCTGGAAGTCGAACCCTTTGGTTGTCACGTAGATGGCCAACTCGTCCAGCGAGTTGGACCCGGCCCGCAGGGTGCAGCGGTGCTCGTCGATCGGCTCCAGCACTCCGGTGGTGGGCGCGATCCGCTCCGCCGCGGTCTCGGCGCTGACGTGCAGTGTGAACCGGGCCTGGTAGCGGTAGGCCGACGTGGAGATCGCCCGCGAGGTGTAGCCGCCGATATCGGGGGCTGGCGGGGTGCACGGCGTGAACCGGGGGCCCGTGGGTGTGCGCGGGTCGAGACGATCCACGCGGTAGGTACGCCAGTCCGCGCGGTCGACGTCCCAGCCGATGAGGTACCAGCGCCGGCCGGCGTGCACCAGCCGGTGCGGCTCGGTGGTGCGGATGCTGCTGGTTCCGTCATGGGTGCGGTAGTCGAAGCGAAGGCGCAGCGAGTCGCGGCACGCTCCGGCGATGGCGGTGAGGGTGCTCGGGTCGACCGTGGGGCCGGTGTTGGCCATCGGCACAACCACTGACTGCAGGGCGTTGATCCGGTGGCGCAGCCGGGACGGCAGTACTTGTTCGAGCTTGGCCAGGGCCCGCACTGAGGTCTCCTCGATGCCGGTGATCGAACCGCCGGCGGCCGTGCGCAGCCCAACGGCGACGGCCACGGCTTCGTCGTCGTCGAGCAGCAGCGGCGGCAGGTCCGCGCCTGCGCCAAGCCGGTAGCCGGCGGTGCCCGCCGTGGCCAGCACGGGATAACCGAGGCCGCGCAGGCGGTCGATATCGCGCCGCACGGTGCGAGGCGTGATGTCCAGTCGCTCGGCCAGTTCGGAGCCGGTCCATTCGCGTCGCGACTGCAGGAGAGAGTAGTCGCAGCAGCCGTGTAGAGGTTTCCCACATGGTTTGATTCTGCCATTGGCCTAGGACCGAAGGTGACCTAACCGGCTCCTAGAGTTGACGGTATGGAGAACAACAGTGAAATCCGGCCCTTCACCATCGACATTCCCCAGGGTGAGCTGGATGACCTTCGGAACCGGCTCGCCAGGACCCGGTGGGGCGCGGACCTGCCCGATGTCGGCTGGAGCCGCGGGGTGCCGGTGAGCTACCTCAAGGGGCTGGCCGAGTACTGGCGCGATGGCTACGACTGGCGCGTCTATGAGCGGGAGCTGAACAAGTACCCGCAGTTCACCACCGAGATCGATGGACAGAACCTCCACTTCCTGCACGTACGCTCGCCGGAGCAGGACGCGCTGCCGCTGATCATGACCCACGGCTGGCCCGGCTCGATTGTGGAGTTCCTGAACGTCATCGGCCCGCTGACAGACCCCAGGGCACACGGCGGAGACCCGGCGGACGCCTTCCACCTGGTGATCCCGTCGATCCCCGGCAGCGGCTTCTCCGGACCAACCGTCGACGCCGGCTGGGACACCAACCGGGTGACCAGGGCGTTCGCTGAGCTGATGAAACGGCTTGGCTACGACCGCTACGGCGCGCAGGGCGGGGACACCGGCGCGGTCATCTCCCCGGGGCTCGGCCGGCTCAACCCCGACAAGGTCGTCGGCGTCCACGCGAACGGGCTCTCCGCGTTCACGGAGGTCAACCCCGGCGAGGTGGGGGAGCTGACCGAGGCCGAGCGGGCGCGGCTGGAGCACCTGCAGTACCTACACACCGAGCAGTCCGGCTACGCGATGATCCAGATCACCCGGCCACAGACCCTGGCGCACGGGCTGCACGACTCCCCGATCGGGCAGTTGGCCTGGATCGTGGAGAAGTTCAAGGAGTGGACCGATCCGGCCGCCGAACTGCCCGAGGACGCGGTGGACCTGGACCTGTTGCTCTCCAACGTGATGCTGTATTGGCTGACCGGCACCGCCGGGTCCTCGGCCAACAGCTACTACGAGACCGCACATGCCGGAGCTTGGGGCGCGAGTGAGCGTTCCGCGGTGCCGACCGGGGTTGCGGTGTTTCCCATGGATGTGTCGATCCGGCGGACTGTCGAGCTCGAACACACGGTGGTGCACTGGTCCGAATTCGGCCGCGGCGGCCACTTCGCCGCCATGGAGGCCCCAGACCTGCTCGTCGGTGACGTCCGGGAGTTTTTCAGCAAGTTACGCTGAACCACCGCGGGCGGCCTCGATTAGGTCGGCGCCGCGCTGGTGTTCGGTGCTCGGGCTCAGCGGCCGGCGCCGCCGGGGTAAACACCAGGCGCTGCGGGGTAAAGCAAAAGGCCCGCAGCGGGGAACCGTTGCGGGCCTTTCTCTGTGCGCCCAAAGGGATTCGAACCCCTGACCTTCTGTTCCGTAGACAGACGCTCTATCCAGCTGAGCTATGGGCGCATCGTGTGTTTCTTGGAGAATCGCTCTCCCTGAACCTCGAATTACTTTACGCGAGGGTGGCCCGGAGTGCCAAATCGAACCGTATGTAATCTAGCCGACTAGACCGGTCTAGGTGAGCTTCGTCACTTATTTGGCTAAGTTTTCCCTCCGATTTGTTGAATCTACGCGGATTCCGCAGCAAACGCTCATCAAAGTGCAGCGCGGGCCCAGAAATTGGGCCCTCCCGCCAAATAACATTTAGGACACACCGATGAACCCGAGGAAGGGAACCGCAATGGGCGATCTGGCGCAGAAGCCGCTGCTTGAGAAAGCACCCACCACACATGCTGCCTTGCTGGCATGGGTCGAAGAGGTTGCTGAGCTTACGCAGCCGGACCGTATCCACTGGGTCGACGGATCCGAAGAAGAAGATACACGCCTCACCAGCGAACTCGTTGAAGCGGGAACGCTGACCCGGCTGAACCAGGAGCTCTTCCCCAACTCCTTCGCCGCATTCTCCGATCCCGCTGACGTTGCGCGTGTTGAGGAACAAACCTTCATCTGCTCCGAGAAGGAGCACGACGCCGGCTTCACCAACAACTGGATGGCCCCGGCGGCAATGAAGGAGAAGCTGCGCGGACTGTTCGCAGGCTCCATGCGCGGCCGCACCATGTATGTCATCCCGTTCGTCATGGGCCACCTCGACGCCGAGGATCCCAAGTTCGGCGTGGAGATCACGGACAGTGCCTACGTTGTTGCCTCCATGCGCATCATGGCCCGCATCGGCACCGATGTCCTGAACCGCATCACCGAAACCAACGCCTTCTTTGTCCCCGCCCTGCACTCTCTGGGCGCACCGCTCGAAGCGGGCCAGCCGGACGTGCCGTGGCCGTGCAACCCGGACAAGTGGATTGTCCACTTCCCCGAAGAGCGCTCCATCTGGTCCTACGGCTCCGGCTACGGCGGAAACGCGCTGCTGGGCAAGAAATGCTACGCCCTGCGTATCGCCTCTGTCATGGCCCGCGACGAAGGCTGGCTGGCCGAGCACATGCTCATCCTGAAGCTCACGTCCCCTGAGCAGAAGACGTACTACGTCTCGGCTGCTTTCCCATCGGCCTGCGGCAAGACCAACCTCGCGCTGCTCGATCCCACCATCGAGGGCTGGAAGGTGGAGACCCTGGGTGACGACATCACCTGGATGCGCTTCGGCAAGGAAGGCGAACTCCGCGCCGTCAACCCCGAAGCCGGCCTCTTTGGCGTGGCACCGGGCACCGGCTGGGGCACCAACCCCAACGCGATGCGCGCCATCGCCAAGGGCCACAGCATCTTCACCAACGTGGCGCTGACCGACGACGGCGGTGTCTGGTGGGAGGGCATGACAGAGGAAGTGCCCGCGCACCTCACTGACTGGCAGGGCAACTCCTGGACCCCTGATTCGGACCAGCCGGCCGCGCACCCCAACTCCCGCTTCTGCACGCCGATCGACCAGATCGACATGCTGGCTGAGGAGTACAACAACCCCGACGGCGTGGAACTCTCGGCGATCCTGTTCGGCGGCCGCCGCAAGACCACCATCCCGCTGGTCACCGAAGCACGCAGCTGGTCCAACGGCATCTTCATGGGTTCCACGCTGTCTTCCGAAACCACTGCCGCCGCAGCCGGCGCCGTGGGCGTGGTCCGCCGCGACCCGATGGCCATGCTGCCCTTCATCGGCTACGACGCAGGCGATTACCTGAACCACTGGGTCAACCTGTCCGCCAAAGCCAACCCGGAGCGCCTGCCCAAGATCTTCCTGGTCAACTGGTTCCGCCGGAATTCCGAGGGCGGCTTCGCATGGCCCGGATTCGGCGACAACGCCCGCGTCCTGAAGTGGGCCATCGAACGGCTCGAGGGCAAGGCTGACGCCGTGGAGACACCCATCGGGTTCGTCCCAACCGGTGATTCCATCGACCTCAAGGGCCTGGACATGACCCCCGCCCAGGTTGAGGAAGCTGTCCGGGTTGACCCGGCCGAGTGGGCCACCGAACTCGCGTCCATCGAGGAGTGGTTCGGTAACTTCGGCGGCTCCCTGCCTGACGCCCTGCAGTCCGAGCTTGCCAGCCTGAAGTCACGCCTGGGCTAGTCCCCACGGCCCTGTTTACGACGACGGCGGCCCCGCACCTTTTGCAAGAAAGGTGCGGGGCCGCCGTCGTACTTTCATCGATTGTCCCCATCGGCTCCCTAGCCTCACAAGTTCGGCCAGGGAACCCTCCCCGCTACCTCCCCAATCTCGCAAGCTCGATTGGGGCCCCTCGGTAGCGTGGGCCCAGGCGTGGGCCCCCGGCCCTTTTCACTTGTCAGGAGGGCTCGTACGGAGCAATCGATTGCTAATTCAGCTGGCCAGCCAGATGTCCGGGCCGAAGACCTCGTAATGGATCCGCGTGGCCGGGATGCCGGCATTGATGGCTTCGTTGCGGATGCTCTTCATGAACGGCAGCGGCCCGCACAGGTAGAGCGACGCATCGGCCGGCAGGTCCACCTCGCGCAGGGACATGAATCCTTCGAGGGAACCGACACGCGGCTCTTCGAGCCAGAGCTTGAGTTCGGCACCGCCGAGGCGCTCGACGTCGTCCGTCATCTGGCCTCGCAACGCCCAGCTGTCCAGCGTCCTTTCCGCGTGAAGCACCAGCACCTGGCGCCCGGAACCTGACTCGGCGAGCGACCGGAGGATGGACGCCGTGGGTGTGCAGCCGATTCCGGCGGATGCCAGAACCACCGGGCCGTCGCCGTCCTTGAGGGTGATCTCGCCGTAGGGGTTGGAGAGTTCCAGGATGTCACCGACTCCGACGCCGCGGTGCAGCACTGGGGAGACCTCGCCGTCGTCGTCCAGCTTGGTGGTGAAGGTGCGGCCGGTGCCTGCGTCATCGGACAGTGAGTACTGGCGGACCTGGCGCAGCCCGTCCGCGAGTTGCACCTTGACGCTGACGTACTGGCCGGGCAGCGCGGTGGTGATGGGGGTGTCGTCCGCGGGTTCAAGGGTGAAGGTCATGGCGCCGGTGCCCGCAAAAGTCTTGGAAGCGACCCGCCACGGGGTCCACATTTTGTCGTTCGCCTGAATGGCGTAGAGGCCCTTTTCGATCTTGATGAGGGCATCAGCCATAAGCCAGTAGACCTCGGTCCAGGCTTCGGCGATTTCCGGTGTGATGACGTCGGCGAGGTCCTCGGCGATGGCCGCGAAGAGGTGCTCATAGACCACCTGGTACTGGGGCTCCGTAATGCCCAGCGAAGCATGCTTGTGGGCGATCCGGGACAGGACCAGCTCCGGAAGAGTACCGGGATTGTTCACCAGATGCGTGGCGAAGGCGGCGATGCTTCCGGCCAGTGCCTGCTGCTGGTTGCCGGACCGCTGGTTGGAACGGCTGAACAGTCCGTCCAACAGCTCCGGGTGCGCGGCGAACAGCCGGGAGTAGAACTTGGGGGTGATGGCGCCGATCCGTGAACCGACGAGCGGCAGGGTTGCCTCAATAACAGGGCGGGATTTGTCCGAGAGCATAAGTACTCCTGAGATAAGGGGCCAGGGCTTTCGTCCGGACCAGTGAGAATACCGGTATTTGGAATACAAGTATTCATACATCAAGTTCTACACCGTGTAGAACTTATAACCTAATCCGCGACCCTAAAGCCCCGCGCGCAGCCCGATCATTTGGAAAACGGGAGTCATTTGCCGGGAGCCCGGCAGGTCGGCCACCACCACTGTATCGAGTTCCCGGTAAAACGCCTCGCGGGCGCGGGCCAGGGCAACCCGGAGCCTGCATTCGTTGATCAGCGGACAGTTGCCGCTGGGCGCTACACAATCGGCCGCGTCGGTGCGGGTGTCCAGCTGCCTGAGGACCTGGCCCACCGTCACCCGTCGCCCGCTTGGGCTCAGGCGGGAGCCACCCGTCCGGCCGCGTTCCACTTCGATCAGGCCCAGGCCACGCAGCTTGGCCATCGCCTTGCTGACGTGGTTATACGGGGTGCCCACGGCATCGGCGATGCTCTGGGTGGTGAGGAGGCTGCCTTCAGAGGCTGCCGCCAGCACCATGAGGGCCCGGAGGCTCACGTCTGCAAACGCATTGATTTTCATGCAGCCAGCCGGTCTAGTCCACCCAGATGGAGGGTTCATTGCTGTCAGCGGCGAGCTGGCCGAATTCCCACTCGTGGGTCGCAGTGTTGGCCGCGTAGGGGAGTACGGCAGCAAAGACGGACCCATCACGGTGCTCGGCAGCGACGTGGATGGCATCTGAGCCTTCCTCCACCAGAAGGATGTCGCAGACGACTGCCGTAGCCCTGAAATCGCCCCTGTTCTGCCGGAGCAGTTCGGTAAGGTCCCCGATCATGGAGTCGGCATCGAAGTCGCCGTCCGAACCCTCTGCGGCATCGGCCGGTGAGACGGCTACCAGGCGGACCTCGCCGTCGTTCTCCACCACCAGGGCGAAGGGCAGGAAACCGCCGTTCCGCTGGAGTTGTTCCTGCGCTGCCCCGACGCCGGTCCCTAGCAGGTTCTCCAGGTCCGTGGCCGTGGCCTCGGGGACGGACTCCCGCCAGTTGGCCCCTGTCCCTGCCGCAGGGCCGCTTGAGGCTTGATCAGTCACGGCGGACCTAGCCCCGGACAAGCGACAGGACCCGGTCCCGCACGCGTTCCATCGTTGCCCGGTTGGTGGCCTCGGCATTCAGGCGCAGGAACGGTTCGGTGTTGGACGGGCGAAGGTTGAACCAGAAGCTGCCGTCATTTGCCGTGAAAGTGCTGCCGTCCATGGTGTCAACGGTGATGTCTTCACCGGCGAAGTCTGCGCGGACGCGCTCAACTGCTCCGGCCTTGTCATCGATTTCGGAGTTGATTTCACCCGAGGAAACGTAGGGCTCGTACTCACGGCCGAGCTCGGAGAGCGGGCCATCCTGCTCACCGAGGGCAGCGAGCACGTGCATGGCCGCGAGCATTCCCGTGTCTGCGTTCCAGAAGTCGCGGAAGTAGAAGTGTGCCGAGTGCTCGCCGCCGAACACCGCGCCTTCCTCGGCCATGACTGCTTTGATGAACGAGTGGCCAACGCGGGTGCGGACGGCTCGTCCGCCGTCGTGTTCTACAAGCTCCGGTACCGCGCGGGAGGTGAGGAGGTTATGGATGATGGTGGGGTTCGACTCGCCTTGCGCCTGGGCGCGGGCGATTTCGCGGCGTGCCACCATGCCGGTGATGGCCGACGGCGACACGGGCTCACCCTTTTCGTCGATGACAAAGCAGCGGTCGGCGTCGCCGTCGAACGCCAGGCCGATGTCCGCACCGTGCTCGATGACGGCGGCCTGCAGATCGCGGAGGTTCGCGGGTTCCAGCGGGTTGGCGGGGTGGTTGGGGAACGAGCCGTCCAACTCGAAGTACAGGGGGATGATCTCGAACGGCAGCTTTGGCAGCAGTGCGTCGCCCAGGACCGCGGGTGTGGTGAGGCCGGCCATGCCGTTGCCGGCGTCCACCACTACCTTGAGCGGCCGAGATCCGGAGAGGTCCACCAGCTGGCGCAGGTACTCGGCGTAGTCCTTGAGGACATCGCGGACGCCGATCAGGCCGCGGGTTGCGGCGGCAGGAATATTTCCGGCGTTCAGGTACTGCTCGGCGAGGGCCTGGATTTCCTTGAGGCCGGATTCGGACGAGATGGGCTGGGCGCCGGCCTTGGACATTTTGATGCCGTTGTACTCGGCCGGGTTGTGGCTCGCGGTGAAGGTGGCACCGGCCGCATTGAGTGAACCGCAGGCGAAGTAGAGCTCGTCGGTGGAGATCAGGTCAAGGAGCTGGACGTTGGCTCCGCGGGTGGCTGCACCGTCTGCGAAGGCCTTGCTGAATTCCGGCGACGAAGGGCGCATGTCGCCGCCAACCAGGACCGTCTGGCCTTCCAGCTGCAGGATGTCAACGAACGCGGCGCCCACGGCTTCGACGATTTCGGCCGTGATGGAATCACCCACGATGCCCCGGACGTCGTAGGCCTTGAAGGATGCCGAGAGGTCAAAAGTCTTTGTCTGTTCGCTAGTCACGGGTCCTATCTTACGTGGAACCGCGGGGATGCCTGTTGAGGGAAACTGGCGCCGGGATTGCGAGCCATGGCCCATCCTTCCGGCCGCCCGTGCGGCTGCATATCCACATAGCGGGCCGGCCGGCTTCTGGGTGTCAGTGGTGGCTGGGATACTGAATCAATGGTCGATAACCAGAACGCCGCCCTTCTTTCCGCCGCACTTCCTTCGCTGAGCCCAGCTGACTCCGCTTCCCCCACCCGCCTCCAGGCCCTTGAGGTTCTCCGTGAGCTGGTGGGGCATCCTGCAGCGGAATTCCATGATGGACAGTTTGAGGCGATTGAGGCGCTGGTCGACGGCGGCCGGCGGGCTTTGGTGGTACAGCGCACCGGCTGGGGCAAGTCGGCCGTCTACTTCGTCGCGTCCCTGCTGCTCAGACGCCGGGGCGCGGGCCCCACGCTGATCGTCTCGCCGTTGCTCGCACTGATGCGGGACCAGGTGGCTGCGGCCGCCCGCGCAGGGGTGCGGGCAGTGGCTATCAACTCGGCCAATCAGCTGGAGTGGGACACCGTCCGTGCACAGCTGGCGGCCGATGAAGTTGACGTGCTGCTGGTATCTCCGGAGCGACTCACCAACCCCTCGTTCCGGGAGAACCAGTTGCCGGAGCTCATCCGGCGAACAGGTCTGCTGGTTATTGACGAGGCCCACTGCATCTCCGACTGGGGCCATGATTTCCGGCCGGACTACCGCAGGATTGCAGACCTGATCACCCAGCTGCCGGAGACCGTTCCGGTCCTGGCCACCACGGCCACGGCGAACTCCCGCGTAGTCCACGACATCGAGGAACAGCTGGGCGTCGGAGTCCTGACCATCCGCGGTGCACTGGGCCGCGACTCGCTGCGCCTCGGCGTGCTTGCGCTGCCTGATTCACGCGAACGGCTGGGTTGGCTCCTGACGCACCTCGCCGATCTCCCCGGCAGCGGCATCATCTACACGCTCACGGTGTCCGCTGCTGAGGACACTGCCCGGCTTCTCGCGGAAGCCGGGCACAAGGTTCTGGCGTATACCGGCAGGACCGATCCCGCGGACCGGGAACGGGCGGAGCAGCTGCTGAAGGACAATGAAGTCAAGGCGCTGGTGGCCACGTCGGCGCTGGGGATGGGCTTCGACAAGCCCGACCTGGGCTTTGTGGTCCACCTTGGTGCACCTTCCTCCCCGGTGGCTTACTACCAACAGGTGGGCCGTGCGGGGCGTGGTGCGGCCAATGCGGATGTCCTGCTGCTGCCGGGCTCGGAGGACCGCGATATCTGGCAGTATTTTGCCACCGCCTCGATGCCGTCCGAAGAAAAAGCCAATGCAGTGCTGGCGGCGCTGGCCGACGCCGGCGCGGCGGTTTCAACTGTTGCCCTGGAGGCGCGGGTTGACCTCCGCCGCACTCCTCTGGAGCTGCTGCTGAAGGTCCTGGCAGTGGACGGTGCCGTGGAGCGCGTGGGCGGGGGATGGCGGTCCACCGGCCAGCCTTGGATCTACGACGCCGAGCGTTACCGCCGGATTGCCGAGGCCCGGGTGGACGAGCAGGATTCAATGGTGATCTACCAGGACACCGCCGGATGCCGGATGGAGTACATCACCTCGGTCCTGGACGACGAGACAGCACATGCTTGTGGCCGTTGTGATAACTGCGCGGGCCAGTGGTTCCCGGCGGACATCGCGGCGAATGCCACGGAAGCGGCCGGCCAGACGCTCAGCCGGGCCGGCGGAGTACTGGAGGCACGCCTGCAGTGGCCCAGCGGCATGGACCGTCTGGGTGTCCCGGTCAAAGGCAAGATCAAGCCGGCTGAAGGTCTTGCGGACGGCCGTATCCTGGCCCGGCTCACTGATCTCGGCTGGGGCGGTGCCCTGCGCGAACTGTTCGCGGCCGGCGCCACGGACCGGCAGGTTGACCCGGGCATGCTCCAGGCGTGCGTGCAGGTGCTGCGTGAATGGGGGACAGGTGACCCGCGCAATCCGGGCTGGAGCGGTGCGGGCCGGCCTGCAGCCATCGTCAGCATCCCGTCGCGGGGGAGGCCTGAACTGGTCCGGTCCCTGGCGCAAGGGATTTCGGAGATTGGCCGGATGCCCTATCTCGGCGAGCTTCAGCTGGGCCATGGCGGACCCACGGGAGGCCGTGGTGGCAACAGCGCGTACCGGCTGGCTGGAGTGTGGGACAGACTGGTGGTGGGCCCGGAGCTGGAGGCCTCCCTCGCGTCCATCCACGGCCAGAGCGTGATGCTGATTGATGATCTGGTGGACAGCCGCTGGACTGTCACCGTCGCGGGACGCGCCTTGCGGCAGGCGGGGGCGGGGGCTGTCCTTCCCCTGGTGCTTGGCCAGGCCGGCTGACCTCCGCGCCGGCATGCCGGTGCAGCGTCATGCTGTCTGCGGTGCTGAACAGCATAAGAACGGCCATGGCCATGAAAGCCCCTCGGAACGGACCGGCGGGGTCCTGGGGGAGCAAGGCCAGGCCGTCGAAAACACGGATCAGCAGCGCAGCCACCGCGATGCCCGTACCTGTGGCGAGCTGGACCAGCGTTGCGGAGACGGTGTTGGCCGACGTGAGCTGGGCTGGGACGATGTCCGCGTACTGCACGGAGGCGTAGGAAGAAAAGCCGATGGACCGGAAGGCTCCGCTGCACACCAGCAGGGCAAATGTGACGGGCTGTGGAGTATCGGCGGTCAGCAGGGCGCACAGCACGAAGGTCGCCGCTGAGGCCAGGGAAGCGAACACGAGCATCGCCTTGAATCCGAAGCGCCTGATCAGCGGTGTGGTGGCCGGCTTGATGCCGATGTTCCCGATGAAGACCGCCGCCACCATGATTCCCGCGTGCAGCGGAGTCCAGCCGAAACCGGCCTGGAACATCAGGGGCAGGAGGAAGGGCACCGAGCTGATGGTCAGCCGATAGACGAAGCCGCCGGTGGCCATGGCCCGGAAAGTCCGGGTGGAAAAGACACTCAGATCAAAGAGCGGGTTCCTGGCTCGCGTCATCCACACCGCTGCCCCTGCGAGGGAGGCTACGCCTGCGGCTGCACACAGTGCCGCCCACGGACCGTCGTGGTGGCCGGTAGCCAATTCCAGGCCCACCACCAGGGCGCCCACTCCGGTGGTGGTCAGGACCAGGCCCAGCCAGTCCAGCCTGCGCTGACGGTCACCTGCAGCGGTGGGCACCAGCCGCAACGCCGCGATGAACGCTGCGAGGCCCAGCGGCAGGTTGATGAGGAAGATCCAATGCCACGACAGATACGTGGTCAGCGCGCCCCCCACCAGGGGAGCCAGAACGGGAGCCAGCAGCCCCGGCCAGACAAGGAATGCGGTGGCGCGCAAAAGCTCCGATTTTGGAGTTCCGCGCAGCACTACCAGCGTGCCGACCGGAACCATCATTGCCCCGCCCGCTCCCTGCAGGATCCGGCTGAGCGTCAGCGTGGTGAGGTCCTGGCTCAGGGCGCAGCCCAGCGAAGCGGCGGTAAAGATCGCTATGGCAAGGCAGAACACACGCCGGGCCCCCAGCCGCTCGGCGAGCCAGCCGCTGAGGGGAATGCCCATGGCCACGGTCATGAGGTACGCCGTCATGGTGATGTTGACGTCGGCGGCAGGCACGCCGAAGTCGCCGGCGATGCTTGGGATGGCGGTGGTGAGGACGGTGCCGTCGAGGAATTCCATAAAGAACGTGGCGGCCACCAGCAGCGCCAGTCGGGGGTTCCACACCTGGCTGTCGCTGGGGTTCGTGTCCACCGGGTTGCCTGCTGCCATCCGTTTATCCTGCCATCGTGGCCGTGCGGGGGTCGTGCCGTGTCCGCACCGCGGATATGTCCCGCCCCAACTAGGTCGCATTTAACGTCGTTATGAGCGCTCATGACGACGTTAAATGCGACCTACTTGGGCTTGCCGCAAACGCAAAAGGCCCCGGTCCAGGACCGGGGCCAAACGCGGAGACGGGGGGATTTGAACCCCCGGTGGAGTTGTGCCCCACACTTCATTAGCAGTGAAGCCCATTCGGCCGCTCTGGCACGTCTCCAATTGCTATTCCTAGCCCACCAAGGATACGCAGAACGGGGCATGCAGCGCAAAACGGCTCGATACCAGGGGGCTGAGGGGGCTTGCGGGGGCGGCAGGGACATCAGGAAGCCGTGAACTGATGTGATGAGGGCGGGTTGTAGGTTTCTGCGGCCCGTGGCACGCCGACGGATCCTCTACGGACCAGCCTGGCCTTGAGGGTCTCCGCTGCGGTGGGTGCCTTCCGGCCTTCGATCTGCCGAATCAGGGCGTTTGCGGCTGCCATCCCCATCTCGTAGACGGGTTGTGCGATGACGGTGAGGGGCGGCGTGGTGAGGCGCGTCCATGCGAAGTCGTCGTACATCAGGAAGGAGACATCGCCTGGGATGGACAGGCCCAGTTCCTGGATACCTTCCACAACGCTTAAGGCGATGAGGCCGTCAGAGGCGATGATGGCTGTGGCCGCATCGGGGCCCTGCAGCAGCTCCCGGGTGATCTTCCGAATGGATTCCGCATCGCCCGCGTTGAGCCGGACCAGGCCCGCGGGGTGACGGAGGCCGTGATCCTCGAAGGCTTTAAGCATTCCGTCAACGCGCTCGGAGATCTGGGACGAGGCGAGCTCCATGCCATCGTTGTAGGGCTGGGCTGCTTTGAGGGTTGAGACGAAGGCGATCCGCCGGTGTCCGGCCTCCAGGAGATAACGTGTGGACTCGTAGGAGATATCGCCCGTGTCCACGGCGAAAGTCTCGACGTCCAGTCCTCCGGCCTTGCGATCCAGCAGGACAAGCGGGCGTCCGGACTCGCGAACCTGTTGCAGGTGTCGGATCTCCACTGACGACGCCGGTGCAACGATGAGGCCGTCCACCCGCTTGTCCAGAAGCACACGGACCGCCTCGACTTCCGCAGCCGTTTCTTCGTCCGTATTGATCAGGATGACGTGGAACCCGCTCTTCTTCGCGACGTCCGTGATGCCCCTGGTGGCAAGGCCGAAGTGCGGGTTTTCGATGTCACCCACGACCACCCCTATGGTGTGGGATTTGCCGGTGTTCATGCTGCGGGCGAGTTCGTTCGGGCGGTAGTCGAGTTCTTCCGCTGCCGCCAGTACACGCTCCCGGACATCCTGGCTGACGGCGCCGTAGTTACCCAAGGCCCGTGCGGCTTGGGCTTTTGACACCTGGGCGGCCTTTGCGACGTCCGCGACCGTGATGTCGCGGCGCCTTGAACCATTACTGCTCATGTCGGCCTTCCGAGAGGGGCCTTGACGGCCGATGTGGCTTGGGTTACATTTTTAGCAACCCCATGTGAGTCCGGTCTCAATCGTACGGGCTGAGACCGGACTCAGCAAGGGATTCTGAAAATCCGTTCGACCGGCCCAAGGCCGCCCTGCTTCCCATGATTGGAAAAACGCTGTGACTAATCGATTGAAATTCCGCCCCGGGGCAATTGTTGCGGCCGCGGTTGCAACCGTCCTGGCACTTTCGGCCTGCGGGGGATCCAGCCCCGCCTCGTCCTCCTCGACCGCCGATAACCCCTACGGACTGATCCAGCCGGGCACCATCAGGGTGGCCAGCCTCGGTGATTCGAAGCCTTACACCTTCGCCGATGCCCAGGGTAACTTCACCGGTTTCGACGTTGAGCTCTTCAAGGACGTCGCCCACCGCGCCGGAGTGGACAACGTCGTCTTCACCGGTCAGGACTTCTCCGGCTTGCTCGCAGCAGTGGCCAACGGCCAATTCGACGCAGGAGTCGCCGCCATCGGCATCACCGACAAGCGCAAGCAGACCGTCGACTTCTCCGACGGCTACCTGGCCGGCTACCTGACCGTCATCACCACGGAGACCTCAGGGATCAACAACGCGGACGGTCTCGCTGGAAAGCGCCTCGGCGTGGTGCAGGGGACCCTGCAGGAATCCTACGCCGTCAAGAACTTCACATCGGCGAACCTGGTGCGCTTCCCGGACAACAACACCGCGATTTCCGCTGTCAACAGCGGTGCCGTGGATGCGCACTTCCTGGATTATGAGGCTGCTAAGGCCTACCAGGAGCAGTTCGGCCTGGTGAGCGCCGCCGATATCCCGTCCTTCGATGCTCCCGCCGGCTTCGCGGTGGCGAAGGACAAGACCGCCTTCAAGGAAGCCTTGAACAAGGGCCTGGCCGCGGCGATGGAGGACGGCACCTGGAAGAAGCTGTACCAAAAGTGGTTCCCAGGCTCCCCGATGCCCGAGCAGTACCTGCCCAAGGCCGAGCAGACAGCCACTCCCACCCCCAGCAAATAGGCCGCCGGCTCTGCCTGCTGGCAACTGAACGGGCGGGCCGCCCCAAGCGGTCCGCCCGGCACTCAAAAGCTAACTACGTCTGAGAGTAACCATGGACTGGTTCAATACCATCATCCGCACCTTCTTCGACTTCGGCGCAATGGCCGAAGTCCTGCCCCAACTCCTCGGAGTAGGGCTCCTGAACACGCTGATCATCTCTGTCGCTGCCACGGTCATCGGTCTCGCCCTGGGCATGATTGTGGCCATCATGGGCATCTCGCCGTCCAGATGGCTGCGTGTTCCGGCCCGGATCTATACAGACCTCTTCCGCGGCCTTCCGGCCATTCTCACCATCCTGCTGATCGGCCAAGGCTTTGCCCGGCTGAGCCAGTCCATTTTCGGCCCGTCCCCCTATCCCCTGGGAATCATCGCGCTGAGCCTGATCGCGAGCGCGTACATCGGCGAAATCTTCCGCGCCGGGATCCAGAGCGTGGACAAGGGTCAAGGGGAGGCTTGCCGTGCATTGGGCATGAGCTACGCCAAGTCCATGGCCCTGGTGGTGGTGCCGCAGGGCATCCGACGGGTCCTGCCCGCCCTCGTCAACCAGTTCATCGCCATCGTCAAGGACTCCTCCCTCGTCTACTTCCTGGGCCTGCTGGTCAGCGAGCGCGAGCTCTTCCGGGTCGGCCAGGATGCCGCCGTGCTCTCCGGAAACCTCTCGCCACTGGTGATGGCAGGGATCTTCTACCTGGTGATCACGGTCCCACTGACCCACCTGGTCAATTATTTCGACAACCGCTTCCGCGCCGGAAAGCGGCGTCCCTCGGCACCAACCAGCGGCCTGAACGAAGTCAAAGAACTCGACGCGGCCTCGCCGCTGATCACCGGGAGCAACACATGAGCCTCGCAAGCAGCACCGCCCCAGACATCGAAACCTTCCACGGCTCCAGCCTGGAGCTGAAGAACCTGACCATGGCCTACGGCGACATCGAAGTGCTCCGCAACGTCAGCCTCACCGTCGCCCCGGGGACCACCACCTGCATCATCGGCCCTTCCGGTTCGGGGAAATCCACCCTCCTCCGCGGCGTCAACCGGCTGCACGAACCCAAGAGCGGGGACGTGCTGCTCGCCGGCGAAAGCGCACTGGAGGTCAAGCCGGACATCCTCCGGAGCCGAATCGGCATGGTGTTTCAGCACTTCAATCTCTTCCCGGACCACACAGCACTCGAGAACGTGGCGCTGGCTCTCTGGAGCGTCAAGGGAATGCCCAAGGCTGAGGCACGCGAACGTGCCCGCCGCCGGCTCGCCGAGGTCGGACTCGCGGAACGGGCCGACCACCGGCCGCGGGACCTCTCCGGGGGCCAGCAGCAGCGGGTCGCCATCGCACGCGCCCTGGCCATGGAGCCCGAGGTCATGCTCTTCGACGAAGCCACCAGTGCCCTGGATCCAGAGCTGGTCAAGGGAGTACTGAGCCTCATGGCAGGCCTCGGCAAGCGCGGCATGACCATGCTCGTCGTCACGCATGAGATGGGCTTCGCCCGCAAGGTCGCCGATCAGGTGGTCTTCATGGACGAGGGCGAAGTCATCGAGTCCGGCACCCCCGCCGAACTGTTCGACAACCCGAAAAGCGAACGGCTCCAGCGGTTCCTGTCGGAGGTGCTGTGATGAACCGGACGACCCGCCGTCCTATCCGCACCGGCGTCGTCGGGTTCGGGATCTCTGGCAGCGTGTTCCACGCCCCGCTCGTCGAAGCTGATCCGGACTACTCGCTGGATGTCATCGTGACGTCGGATCCGGAACGTGCGGCCGAAGCTGCCCGGCGATACCCGAAGGCCCGGGTCGTCCCGACTGCCGAAGCGCTGTTCACCCTTGTAGGGGATCTTGATCTCGTCATCCTCGGTACGCCTCCGCTCACCCACTTCGATCTCGCCGCCACGGCCATCTCCCATGGGTTGCACGTCGTGGTCGACAAGCCGTTTGTCACGACGTCGGCCGACGGCGAAGAGCTAGTCACCCGAGCAGCCGACGCCGGTGTGCACCTGAGCGTATTCCAGAACCGCCGGTGGGACGCCGACTTCCTGACCCTCCACAGGCTGGTGCGGGAGGGTGCACTCGGCGAAATCCGCACCTTCGAATCACGGTTCGAATGGTGGCGTCCCGAGGGATTCGGCAACTGGCGGGACACGGCAACCCTGGCCGAAGGCGGTGGGATCCTTCACGACCTCGGCGCACACCTGATCGACCAGGCCATCCGGCTGTTCGGAGCAGTGGAGGAAAGCTACGGCGAAACGGCGAACCACGGGCCCGCTCCGGACGGCGCCGAAACCGAGGCCTTCGTCTCCCTGCTCCATGAATCCGGGGTGCGGTCCAGACTGTGGATGAACAGCATGGCAGCCCAGGTTGGCCCGCGGTTTCACGTCCTCGGTTCCAAGGCGGGGTATACAAAGTGGGGCCTCGACAGCCAGGAGCCGGCCCTCGCAGCTGGCCTGCCGCCGTCGGACCCCGCCTACGGAGTCGATCCCCAGGACTCTTGGGGGGTCTTGGGAATCGACGGAGCCACAGAACCGGTTCCGGCCGAAAAGGGGGCGTACCCAAGGTTCTACACGGACCTTGCCACGGCCCTGCGGGGGACTGGGCCGCTGCCGGTTGCACCGGCCGAGTCCCTCGAAGTCCTCAAGGTCATCGAAAAAATCCACGCCTTCGCTTAGCCGTACCAGCCGTAGCCGTCAATGGCATCCCATATCCCGCGCCCAAAGCGCCCAAGTATCAATGAAGGGGAGAACCATGTCCTCCATCGCTCCAAGCAAACGCGTCGCCATCATCGGAGGCGGCATCCTGGGGGTTTCCACCGCCGTCCATCTGCTCCGGGGGGGCGCATCCGTGACCCTGCTGACCGAAAGGGGCCTCGCAAGTGAGGCGTCCGGGCGCTCCTTGTCCTGGCTCAATTCTGCAGGAGAGAGGTCCACTCCTTATCACCAGCTTCGCCTCGCCGGTGTGGATCGCTACCGCACGCTCTTCGCAAAAGACCCTACCCGGGACTGGCTGCAGTTCGGCGGTGGGCTCATGTGGAACGCCGCCGGTCAGCAGGACGTCACTGCGGCCCGGCACGCCTACGAGGAGTCTGTCGGCTATGATTCCCAGCTGCTGGGCCCGGCCGAAATCGCAGCTGTCACCCCGGGGATCGATGCAACGGCAGTCCCGGAAAACGCCATCTTCAACCCTGGCGAAGGCTGGGTCAGCCTGCCGGACCTGGTGGATTTCCTGATGGAGGAATTCCACCTGCTCGGCGGCCAGCTCGTGCTGAATGCCGGCAAGGCCTCCGTCGTGGTCGACGGCGGCCGCGCCGCCGGTGTCGAGACGGCTGCGGGCGACACGTACGAAGCCGACGCGGTGGTGGTCGCCTGCGGGGCCGCAACCCCTGCCGTCGTGGCGCCGCTCGGCGTCGAGATCCCCAACGGATCCCCACTCTCCATGCTGGTGGTCACGAAACCGGTCGAGCACGAGGTCAAGGCTGTGCTGAACACGCCGCGCGCAGCCGTCCGGCCCAATCCGGGAAAAACCCTTGCCCTGGACCATGACTGGTATGAAGAGCACATCACCGAGCATGCCGACGGCTCCTTCGATATCCCGGACGCCGTCATCCAGGAACTGGCCGACGAAGCGTCCAAGCTCATCGCCGGCAATCCTGACCTCAAGCCGGCGTCCTGGAAGATCGGCTACAAGCCCATCCCCGGCGACGGCGAACCGGTCTTCGGGGAAACAGGCCAGGTGCCCGGCTGCTTCGTGGCCTTCACCCACTCCGGGGCCACACTCGGACTTATCGCCGGCGAACTGCTCAGTGATGAGATCCTGACCGGAAGGAAGCACCCGATGTTGGCCACGTTCCGGCCAGGGCGTTTCTCCTAGGAGCCGGCCAGCGCTAAGCAGCCCCGCCGGCCAGCGTCCGCCACAGGAAGTGCTGGCTGCGGGCCTGCAGCGCGGCCGCCTGCCGGTTGTCCGAGGCACCCGCGTGACCGCCCTCAAGGGCTTCGTGGTACCAGACGTTCGGAATGCCCATGGCCTGCATCCGGGCTGCCATCTTTCGGGCCTGGACCGGACCCACCCTGTCGTCGGAGGTGGCGGTCCAGATGAACGTTTCCGGGTATTCCACGCCGTCCTTGAGCAAGTGGTAGGGCGAGAACGTCCTGATGAAGTCCCACTGTTCAGGCACATCCGGATCACCGTATTCGGCTATCCAGGAGTGACCGGCGGACAGCTTGGTGTACCGCCGCATGTCCAGCAGCGGGACGCCGCAGGAGACGGCGCCGAAGAGTTCGGGGTACTGCGTGAGCATGTTTCCTACCAGCAGCCCGCCGTTGGACCCTCCCACGCAGCCGAGGCGCTCACGCGACGTGACCCCGCGGGAGATGAGGTGCCGGGCCACGGCCGCGAAATCCTCGTACGCGCGGTGCCGGTTTTCCTTCAGGGCCGCGCGGTGCCAGGCCGGCCCGTATTCGCCGCCGCCGCGGATGTTGGCCACCACATAGACGCCACCGCGGGAGTGCGGGCCCTCGCCAGGGGTGCCGGCTGCGTCCGCTGTGCGCCGTTCCAGCCATGCCCGGCCCACTGTCCCGCTGTAGGCCGGGGTCCGCGAGACCTCGAAGCCGCCGTAGCCCGAGAGCTGGGTGGGGTTTTGGCCGTCCAGGACAAGGTCGCGGGAGGCCACCTGGAAGTAGGGTATCCGGGTGCCGTCGGCGGAAACGGCGAAGTGCTGCTGCACCTCGTACTGCCCGTCATTAAAGAACGACGGCGACGCCTTGACTTCCGCATGGCTGCTCACCACGCCCGCGGTCCCGGCACTGCCCTCGTGGGCGGGCACGCGCCCGAGGCTTCCCCGCATCAGGGTGCTGGGAGTGGTGAACCCGGTGGCGACGAGCCAGAAATCATCCCCGGCGCCGCCGTCGGCCGAGGTTTCATCTTCATCGTCCACCGCGTAGGCGGTCACGTCATGCAGCGGCGGGCAGGCGTCCAGGAGCGAGGACGCCCAGGCGCCGGACGCATCGCCCGGCCTGGACGGGTCGAGCACGCGGATCTCAGAGGAGACATCCCGCAGGAGGTTGAGCAGCAGGAAATTCCGGGTCCAGCTCCAGGACTGCAGCGATGTGTTGGTGTGCGGCGTAAACAGTACGGAGAAGTCCCGTGCTCCGGTGAGGTACTCCTCAAACCCGGCCGCCAGCAGGGATCCTGCCGGGTACGTGGTTCCGTTGACTGCCCAATCGCGCTGGGGCCGGAACAGGAGCCATTCGCGGTGGGCGCTCAGGTTCACGTCTGTCGGGGCGTCGATTTCAACCCAGGAGCCGTCCTGCAGAAAGAAGGTGCTGCGGTTGAAGAAGTCGATGTAGTCCACGGCGAACGTCCGCTCGAAACCAGGAGTGGAGTCGTGAGCCACCACGGCCATCATGTGGTCCTCGGCCACGTCAAACAGCCGCGGCGCGTGGCTCAGGGACTCACCGCGCCGCAGGGTCACGGCCGTGCGGGCATAGGAAGACGCAGTCCGCGGCAGGCCCGCGGCTGTGGAAGCGACCAGCAGCGTGTCCGCGTCCAGCCACGAAACGTTGCCCTTCGCCGTCGGAAGGTCAAAGCCGCCGTCAGAGGCGTCAACGAAGGTCCGGGTCTCGACGTCGAACTCGCGGTACCGGTTGGCGTCGCCGCCGTCGGGGGAGAGGGCCAGGAGCGCCAACCGGTGCGGCTCGCCGGCCGGCGGGCGGAGGAAATCGGCACCGTGGAACACCCACTCCACACCCTCGGCGGCCGCGAGCGCATCCACGTCCAGCAGGACATCCCATTCGGGCGCGTCTGAGCGGTAGCTTTCCCAGGTGGTGCGGCGCCACAGGCCCTTGGGATTCTGCTGGTCCTTCCAGAAGTTGTAGTACCAGTCGCCGCGCTTGGCCACCATGGCAATCCTGTCAGTGGAGTCCAGCACCTCCAGGATGCTTCCCTCCAGGCCTGCATAGTCGGCGTCCTCCAGCAGGTCTTCAGTACGGGCGTTCTGTTCCCGGACCCAGGCCAGCTGCTGCTCACCGTGGATTTCCTCAAGCCAGACGTTCTCATCGGTCGGTTCGGGGGCGGTTGCCGGGGAGGCGGGGGAACCGGAACCGGGTGCGGGCGTTGGATCAGCTGCAGTGGTGGTCATGCGCCCCATCCAAACAACATCCGCGCGCAGCTAGCAAGTCAAGCGCCCAAGTCACATGCCGATACTCTGGATGCCGTGGGTAAATCGCAGAGAATCCGGACAGCCATCATCGGCGCCGGCCCCCGGGGTACCAGCGTTCTGGAGCGCCTGCTCGCCCACTGCGCCGTCCGCACCGGATCCATTCTCCACATCGACGTGATTGATCCCTACCCGGCCGGCCCGGGGCATGTGTGGCAGCCGGACCAGTCACGGCTGTACCTGATGAACACGCAGTCCTTCTATCCCACGGTCATTCCGGAGGATCCACTGCTGGCACCTCCGGTGGCCGGCACCACGTTTGACCTGTGGCGGGCCCGGCAGCAGCGCGATCCGCTGCCGACGCTCACCGCCGACGAACGGTCCGAGCTCGCCGCACTGGGTTCCGGGGACTTTCCCAGCCGTGCCATCTACGGCCGGTACCTCCGCTGCACCCTTGAGGAGCTGACGGGTCAGGTGCCCGACGGCGTCACGATCGTGTTCCACGAAACGTCCGCCCTGTCGGTGCGCCCGTCCGCCAACGGAACGTTCGACGTCGGACTCGCTAACGGCGCCTCCCTCACGGTGGACTCCGTGGTCCTTGCCCTCGGCCACGTTCCCTCCCGGCTCAACCCCGAGCAGCGGGAGCTGCAATCCTCCGCCGGGCAGCTGGGCCTGCGGTACCTGCCGCCTTCCATCCCGGCGGACGTGGACTGGTCCGAGGTCCCGGCAGGCGAACCGGTGCTCGTCAGGGGCATGGGGTTGAATTTTTTCGACGCCATGGGCCAGCTCACCGAGGGCCGGGGCGGCAAGTTCATCGACTCCGGGCCCCTTCTTGAGTATGTTCCGTCCGGCCAGGAGCCGCTGCTCATCGCTGCGTCCCGCCGAGGCACCCCATACCGCACCAAGGCGGCCTTGAACGGGTACTACCCGGCGTCGGTGAACCTGCGCTACCTCACCGGCGCGGCGCTGAAGCGGTTTGCTGCCGCCGGTGTCCGCCCCGGGTTCGACCATGACCTCTGGCCTTTGCTCCACCGCGACACACTGTGGGCCTACTATTCAACGCTGGTGCGCTCGCAGCCCGGGGCGGTTCCTGATCCGTCCGCGTTCCTGGCGGACCTTGAGGAAGCGCTCCGCCCGCATGCCCACAGCGCGGCCAACTGGGAGAAAGCTGTGGAGAGCGTCCTTGCCGTCCATGTGGGGCCGCGGCACCGGCTGGACCTGCTGGGGCTCGCATCGCCCCTGGCGGGCCGGACGTTCGCCTCCCACGCCGAACTCGATGCCGCCGTCGTGGATTACCTCCTCGATGACGCGCGCCGGTCCGCCCTGGGGGAGCAGGACCCGCTCAAGATGGCCATCGGCGCCCTCCATCACGGCCGCGCAGTCCTGAAAACAGCAGTGGCCGACGGCGGCATCACCGATGAGTCGTGGGTCGCCGGGCTCCGGGGCTGGTTTGAGTCGTATGTGGAAGGCCTGGCAAGCGGGCCGCCCGCCCTGCGCGCAGAGCAGCTGGCCGCCCTGGCCCGCGCCGGTGTGGTCAGCTTTGTGGGGCCAGACCCCAAGTTCGGAATCGACCGTCGGATGGGAGTGTTCACAGCGGCTTCCCCGTGGGTGAAGAGTCCGCCCAGGATGGCGAAGACCATGGTTGAGGCCCTCGCGCCGACCAACCGCGTATCCGCCAGTGCCTCGCCGCTCCTGGGACAGCTCCTGGCGGACGGGCTGGTGCGGTCGCGGCTGATGATGACGGCGGAGGGTGCTCCTGTCCAGGCCACGGGCCTGGACGTCAGGCCTCATCCTTACCGCCCGGTTGCTTCCAATGGCTCCGTCGTAGCGGGCTTGTATGTGCTGGGCCTGCAGCTCTCGGCGGCCCAGTGGGGCACAGCCATCGCCGCGGAGGCAGTCCAGCCGGGCGGCCCTGCCTACCGAAGCGGCCAGCGCACCCTCCGCGACGCGGACGAAATCGCCCGCGCCATCCTGGGGCGCTGACCGGATCAGGTAATACTGCGGGTGGCGGCGAGAAATATTTGCCGCCCGGCCACGGCTGCGGCCAGTTCCGGCTGCGTCACAGGCAGTAGCCGGACGCAGTCTTAGCTTCATAACCCTCCCGGCGGCGGGCCGGAATGTTTCCTTGGACTGAGCGGCGGGTCCTGGTTGGCGGAAAATCATGGCGGCGCATTGCGCTGCGTTTCTTTGTATTCCGCGTCGTTTCCTTATGCGTCCGGAATACTCCGTGCGACGCCCCGCGGAGCCCGATTACTCCCGGTTTCTTGCGGTTTCCCCCCGTTAACGTGGCTCTTCTGGCTGAGATTCATCTCTGCTCTGATGGTGGACACGAGCCAGACCGGCCCGGTCCACCGCACGAAATTCAGAGAGAATCCGCCATGAAGAACCGACTCTTACCCGCAGGAATCATCTCCGCCGCAGGCAGGGCAGCTGCCGTGGCAACCGCCGTGGCTGCTGCCACCGCGGTCTCGCTGGTGGTGTCCGGTTGTGGCGGCCCGGCAACAGCCCAGTCTGGCGTGGCGGGTGCCGCGGGAGAGGAAGTGAAAACCGTCCGCTACCAGGGCTCACCCAACAACGTGTCCCTCCTGGAACTCGCGGAGGATCTTGGTTACCTGGGCGACGTCAAGCTCGAGTGGGTCAGCAACACCACCAGCGGACCGCAGAGCATCCAGTCCGTCGCCACCAACCAGACAGACATCGGCGGAGCGTTCACCGGGGCCGTGATCAAGCTGATCGAAGCAGGCGCACCCGTCCAGGCCGTCATTAACTACTACGGCGAGGACGCACAGACCTTCACCGGCTATTACGTGGAGGAGGGCAGCCCCGTCAGGACCGCCAGGGACCTGATCGGCAAGAAGGTAGCCGTGAACACCCTCGGTGCCCACCATGAGGCTGTGATCACCACGCACCTGAAGAACAGCGGCTTGACTCCCGACGAGATCAAGCAGGTGCAACTGGTGGTGGTTCCGCCCAACGAAACCGAGGTGGCCCTCCGCAAGAAACAGGTGGACGTGGGGACTCTTGGCGGTGTTCTCCAGGACCGGGCGCTCGCCGAAGGCGGCGTACGGGCCTTGTTCACCGACATTGGTGTCCTGGGCGGTCCCTTCGACGCCGGACAATACGTCCTCCGCAAAGACTTCATTGCACAGAACCCGGAAACCAGCCGGACGGTGGTGACAGGAGTCGCCAAGGCCATCGAATGGGAGCGCACCACCGACCGGGAGGAGGTCATCGCAAAGTTCGAGGAAATCCTTGCCAAGCGCGGCCGCAATGAGAGTCCTGAAGCACTCAAGTACTGGAAGAGCGTTGGCGTGGCTTCCACCGGCGGCCGGATCCAGGACAACGACTTCACCCGCTGGGCCGACTACCTGAAATCAGCCGGCATCATCACCGGCGATCTCGACACCAACAAGCTCTACACCAACAAGTTCAACGACTTGGCTGACGCGGCCCCGGCCACAACATCGAAAGGACAGCCATGACCCCCAAAATCAGCCTCCGGAATGTCACCAAGGAGTTCGTCGTCCGCCAGGGCAAGGGCCCTCGCCGGAACAGCGAACCGTCTGTCCTCACGGCGCTCGATGACCTCAGCCTGGACGTGGCCGACGGCGAGTTCCTCACCCTTGTAGGTCCCAGCGGCTCCGGCAAGACCACCCTCCTGGACCTGCTGGCCGGGTTGTCCCGCCCCACCGCAGGGAAGGTCCTGGTGGACGGGAAGGAAGTGACGGGACCCGGACAGGACCGGGCGGTGGTGTTTCAGCAGTACGCCCTGTTCCCATGGCGCACCGCATCCGCCAATGTCTCCATTGGCCTGGAGAACAAAGGCCTGTCCCGGAAACAGCGTGCCCAGACGGCCAGCCGGTTCCTTGACCTTGTGGGCTTGGCCGGCTTTGAGGACCGCTACCCGCATGAATTGTCCGGCGGCATGAAGCAGCGCGTGGCCATCGCTCGAAGCCTGGCCTATGAGCCGGACGTTTTGCTGATGGATGAGCCGTTCGCCGCGCTGGACGCGCAGACCCGCGAACAGCTCCAGGACGAGCTTCTGCGGATCTGGAAAGCAACGGGCAAGACGATTGTTTTCATCACCCACGGGATCGATGAGGCCGTCTACCTGGGCCAGCGGGTGGCCGTGCTCAGCGCCCGCCCCGGCAGGCTCAAGGAAATCGTGGACATTAACATCCCGGACCGCGACGGCGACGCGGACATCCGCTCGCATCCCGCCTTTGTGGAGCACCGTCACCAGGTCTGGTCCCTGCTCCACGACGAGGTCCGCCTGGCCCAGGACTCCGGCCACAGGAAGATCCTCCCGGACGGCACCGCCCCCGACGAACAGCCACATGAAAGGAGCGCCGCCTGATGACCGCAGTGCTGACCAAATCAACTGCATTGAAATCACCGGACACCGCATCTGCCCAGGCGGGTGCCGCCGTCGGACACTCCGCTCCGGAGCGGCCTCCCGAGGGGGACCGGCAGAAGGTCGCGGGAGGGCTTTCCGCCCTCGCCGGCCGCGCAGGCCGCGCAGGATGGAAATCGCTCGCCGTCCTGCTGTTCCTCGCGCTCTGGGAGGTGGGTCCGCTGTACCTGGCAGGTCCGTCCACCCGCGTATTCCTGCCTCCGCTGCACGAGGTACTGTCCGCCGGAGCCAAACTCGTCGAATCCGGCCAGTTGCAGAACCACCTTCAGGCAAGCCTCTCCCGCTCGGTGTCCGGCTTCAGTATCGCCGTCGTCTCGGCTGTGGTGCTGGGGCTCCTGATCGCCTGGTACGGCTGGCTGAATTCGTTCCTGAACCCGTTGCTGGAGCTCTTCCGGAACACGGCCACCCTGGCGCTCCTCCCGGTGTTCACCCTGCTGCTGGGAATCGGCGAGGAATCCAAAATCACCATCGTCGCCTATGCCGCGTTCTTCCCGGTCCTGCTGAACACCATTGCCGGCGTCCGAACCGTGGACCCCCTGCTGATCAGGGCTGCCAAGTCCCTGGGCCTGAACAGCTTCCGGCTCTTCCAGAAAGTGATCCTGCCGTCCGCGGTGCCCACCATCTTCACCGGAATCAGGATGGCCGGCACGTCGTCCATCCTGGTGCTGATTGCGGCCGAGATGGTGGGCGCGAAGGCCGGGCTGGGCTACCTGATCGTCAATTCACAGATGAGCTTCCTCATCCCGGACATGTACGCCGGCATCCTGACAGTCTCCGTGCTGGGCCTGCTGGTGAACCTGCTCCTCGTGTCACTGGAACGTCACTTCTCCCGCTGGCGCACCGCCGTCGGCTCCACCTCCTGAATCCGTCCCTTCTGAACTGCAAAGGAAACACCATGACCGTCATCACTGAAACCAAGCTCCAATTCACCAAACTGGGATCCCGCATCGGCGCAGAAATCCGCGGACTGGACCTGAGCGCTGATCTCAGCGACGCCACCATCGCCCAGATCCGGGAAGCCCTGAACGTCCACAAGGCCCTTGTCTTCCGGGAAGCAAACGTGCTCGACGACGACGCCCAGGTCCGCTTCGCCAGCCGCTTCGGCCCACTCACCAACGCCCACCCCACAGTGGCTTCCGTGGACGGCAAGCCCGCGGTGCTTCCGGTGGACAGCGAAAACGGCAGTGCCAACAACTGGCACACGGACGTGACGTTTGTGGTGAACCCGCCCCAGGCGTCCACCCTCCGCAGCATCACCCTTCCCAGTTACGGCGGTGAAACCCTGATCGCCTCCTCGGCCGGTGCCTACCAGGACCTGCCGGACGAGCTGCGCAACTTCGCGGACACCCTGTGGGCCATCCACACCAACGACTATGACTACTCGGTGCCCAAAAACCTGGAACACGCCAACGCCGAGGAACGCCGCAAAGAGTTCACCCGCATCCACTTCGAAACGGCCCATCCCGTGGTCCGCGTGCATCCCCTCACAGGTGAAAAGGGACTGTTCATCGGCGGATTCGCCCAGCGGCTGAGGATCGTCGGCCTGTCCAACACGGAGTCCAAGGACATTCTCCGGCTCCTGCAGGCCTACATCACCCGTCCGGAGAATGTGGTCCGGGTGAACTGGGAACCGAACCAGCTGGTCCTCTTCGACAACCGCATTACCCAGCACTACGCGCCGGACAACTACGACAGCCAGGCCCGCCAGCTCAACCGGGTGACGGTCGCCGGCGATATCCCCCGGGGAGTGGACGGCCGCAGCAGCACCTCCCTCAAGGGTGATTCGTCCGCCTACTCTGAGACGGTCGTCCTTGACGATGCTGTGTCCGCCGGGGTTCAGCGATGACCCCGCCGAGGCAGCTTCACCTCAATGCCTTCCTGATGAGCACCGGCCATCACGAGGCATCGTGGCGGCTGCCGGAGAGCAACAGTCACGCCGGTACGGATGTGGCGCATTTCCAGCGGCTGGCGCAGACAGCCGAGCGCGGGAAGCTGGACTCCATCTTCTTCGCCGACTCGCCGGTCCTGCACGGAAACGTGGCCCAGCGGCCATACGGGGGCCTGGAACCCACGGTGCTGCTTGCGGCGATAGCGGCCGTCACAGAGCGGATAGGGCTCATTGCCACAGCATCAACCACGTACAACGAACCGTATAACCTGGCGCGGCGCTTCGCTTCCGTGGACCAGATCAGCGGCGGCAGGGCCGGTTGGAATGTCGTGACTACTGCGGGGGATGCGGCGGCAAAGAACTTCTCCTTGGCCGGTCAGCCTGCGCACTCCCAGCGGTATGAGCGTGCCGCGGAGTTCCTGGACGTGGCCAAGAAGCTCTGGAACAGTTGGGAGGACGACGCTATTGTGGCCGACAAGGCGGCGGGCGTCTGGGCGGACAGTTCCCGCGTGCATCCGGCCAATCACAGGGGCACGCACTTCCAGGTGGAGGGCGCCTTGGACGTCCCGAGATCCGCTCAAGGACACCCCGTGATTGTGCAGGCAGGCTCTTCGGAAAACGGGAAGGATTTTGCCGCCCGGTATGCTGAGGCCGTCTTCACAGCGCACCAGACCTTGGCGGATGCCCAGGCTTTTTATTCAGACCTGTTGCAGCGGACAGCAGCGGCCGGCCGGGATCCGGATTCGATCAAGATCCTGCCCGGCATCGTTCCAGTCATAGGCAGCACGGAGGAGGAGTCGCTGCGGCTCGAGCGGGAGCTCGATGAGCTCATCCTGCCGGAGCACGCACGGAACCAACTCGCCGGGTTATTGCGGGTTTCACCGGAGTCCCTGCAGCTGGACGCCCAACTCCCGGACGGCCTCCTGTCCGAGGATGAAATCGAAGGTGCCAAAAGCAGGTACACGCTGATTGTGAACCTGGCTCGGCGGGAACGCCTCACCGTGCGGCAGCTCATCGGCCGGCTCGGCGGCGGCCGCGGGCACCGGACGTTCTCCGGCACGCCGGAGCAGGTGGCAGACGCCATCCAGGGCTGGTTCCAGGCCGGGGCGGCGGATGGCTTCAACATCATGCCGCCCGTGCTGCCCTCCGGACTGGAAACCTTCGTGGACCAGGTGGTTCCCATCCTGCAGGACCGCGGACTCTTCCGTCGGGAGTACACGGGGCAGACCCTGCGGGAGCACTTTGGACTGGCCAAGCCGGCCAACTCCTTTGAGCGGGTGCCGCAGCCGGCCTGACCGGGCCCCGGTCCCAAAAGCCCGGGTTTTGTCCAGGTACTGGCAGGTAAAGGCCTCAAAAGGGCGATTATGTGGACAGAAACTCGGATGAAAGAGGTGCCCCTCCCCACTGATTCAGTCGGGAGGGGCACCTCTTGTTGCCTAAAACGGGCGGGAGCTACCCGCGAAGGCACTGCTGGTACTGGATCCAGGCAATGGCGTAGCGGATCCAGCCCAGGGCGTCGTACCACTTTGCAGGCGGAACGGGAGCCTTGCAGACAGGCGGAACGGGTCCGCTGGCTGCCACCTTCACGTCGGCCTTGACCACCGTCCCGGACTCGGCCGCTGTGAGGGTCAGCGTGCCTGTCCCTTCGGCTGCGCCTGAGGGAACGGCGAGGCTCACCGTCGCCGCACCGGCCGAAACCGGCACCGTCCCGAGAGCTGTGGCAGCACCGGCAGCGTCGGTGAACACCGCGGCAAGCGAGGTGTTGACGGGGCTGCCCAGGGACGTGAGGTCCAGCTTGGAGATGCCCAGCGTGATGGCTTCTCCGGACTTCACCTCGGCGGCCGTCGTGTTGGTGACGGCAACGGTCCGGCGGGCGAAGTCCGGCGAAACCGGCTTGTGCTCCTGGAGGAACCGGATCCAGGCGTCGCGGTCCACCAGGCCGGAGTCCTTGGTGCCGGCTCCTTCCTTGAAGACCCGGAAGTTGTCACCGCCGGTAGCCAGGAAGCTGAACGTGCCCACCCGGTAGGACTTCGCCGGATCGATGAGGGCACCGCCCACCCGGATCGAGGTGATCCGGTCACCCGCGGCGCGGCCGGCGTCGTAGGTGTAGTTGATGTTCTTGGACAGGCCCAGCTGCTGGTAGGCGCGGCTGGGAACCGTGCCGTCCGGGTTGGTCTGCCACTGCTGCTCCAGGAGCGTTTTGAACTGCGCCCCGGTCAGGGACGTGGTCCAGAGGTTGTTCACGAACGGCAAAACCGAGTTGGCCTCCGCGTACGTGATGGTGCCGTCGGGCGCGTAGTAGAGCTCGTTGCGGAGGCCGCCAGGGTTGACCACGCCGATCTCGGCGCCGCCAAGCTCAGCGGACTGAAGCGAATCCAGCAGGGAGTCCGCCACCAGGTTTCCCAGCGTGGACTCGCTGGCACGGTCATCGCGCTTGGCCGGTCCGCCTGCGGGGTCCGGGGTGAACGCGGTGGTGATGTCGGCAGTCACCGCGCCCACCGGCTGGTTGCCGATCACGGCTGCGTCCGCCAGGGCTTTCTTCACAATGGCGTCAACGGTTGCGACGCGCGGGTAGGCGGCCACCAGGCCGGCGGCGGCATCCGTGGTCCGCTTGACGTTCCCGGCCTGGTAGCCAGTCACTTCCTTGGTGCCGGTGTCCACCGCGAGCCGGATCTGGCCGATGTTTTCGCCATAGTTGCCGGTCTGGACAATCGGACGGGTCTTGCCCTCCACGCCCGGAACAGGTGCGTCCCAGGCATATTCCTTGTGCGTATGGCCGTTGAAGATGGCGTCCACGTCTGCTGAGGTCTCGGTGACCAGCTTGGCGAAGGGGCCGCCTGCTGCGAGTTCCTCGTCAAGGGTGGCGCCGTCCGGCGTCCCGGACCCGGCGCCGTCGTGGTTCTCGACGATGATCACGTCAGCGAGGTTCTCCGCCGTGATCCGGGCCGCCACGCGGTTGATCGCGTCCACCGGATCGCCAAACTCAAGGTCCGCGATTCCCGCAGGCGTGACCAGGGAGGGTACTTCCTGGGTGACCGTGCCGATGACCGCCACCTTGACGCCGTCCATGTCCAGCACGGTGTACTCGGGCAGGACCGGTTCCGTGGTGCCCTTCCTGTAGACGTTGGCACCGAGCATCGGGAATTTGGCGTTGCTTCCGCCCGCGATGACACGGTCGCGCAGGTCTGCCCAGCCGCCGTCGAACTCGTGGTTGCCCACCGCGGAAGCCTTCAACTCCAAGGCATTCAGGACATCGATCGTTGACTGGTCCTTGGCCACGGCGGAGGCGAACAGCGAGGCTCCGATGTTGTCGCCGGCCGACAGGAACGCGGTGGGCCCGGATGCGGCTGCGCGCAGCTTTTCGATGGTCCCGGCGAACAGGACGGTGTTGGTGTCGATGCGGCCGTGGAAATCGTTGATGCCCAGGAAGTTCAGCTCCACGCTTGCCGGCGACGTGGGCAGGTCCAGGCCCACCACCACGGGATCGTGGTCACTGGCGCGGTACTGGTCCGGGGCGTAATAGTCGGTCGCATTGTTGTTATACCTGCTGTACTCCAGAGCCACGGACTCCACGGAGTTGATGTTCCAGATGTCGGCACCGGTAACAACAGCGTCCGCACCGGGTGAAGCCAGGATGTGGTCCAGGGAGCCCACCAGGCCGCCGAAGAGGTAGGAGTGCTTGGCCGATCCGTCGCTGTTTTTGGCCTTCCCGTCCTGGTTGACGTAGCCAGCGTCGGTCAGGACATTGAGCGGGTCCTCCTCGGCGTAGGAGTTGAAGTCGCCGATCAGGAACACCTTGTCCGTGCCCTTGTCTGCCTGCAGATGCGTTGCGAAGTCCAGGAGGGACTTCGCCTGCGCTGTGCGTGCGAGGTTGGACGCGCCCTGGCCCTTGTCCGTGTCCGTAGGGTCAGTCGGCGGCGGGGAACCCTTGGACTTGAAGTGGTTGGCGATGGCGATGAACTTCTTGTCGTCCGGCGCGCCCACCGGCTTGAACACCTGGGCCAGCGGTTTGCGGGCACTGGCAAAGGCCACTGTGTCGTTGAGGATGATGGACTCGCCCACGGGCTCAGCGGCGGCTTTCTTGAAGATGAACGCGGTGCGGATCATGTCCTCGTTTGCCAGCGGGGGAGCGTTCGCTGGCGTGCGGACGTAGTCCCAGATGCCGGGGGTGGCGATATTGAGTGCCTCCACGAGCCTGGCCAGGGCGTCGTCCCGGTCCTTGCCGAACTGGGCTGAGTTCTCGATCTCCATCAGGGAGACGACGTCGGCACCGGTCTTAGTGATGGCGCTGACGAGCTTGTCCTGCTGGCGTTTGAAGTTCTCTGCGTTGGCGGCGCCGCGGGCGTCACAGCCGCCCCGGACGGTGATGGGGTTGCCATCCCGGTCCTCGTAGTACGTGCAGCCGGTGAGCTGGTCACCCGTGGTGGGGAAGTAGTTCAGCACGTTGAAGGAGGCGATCTTCAGGTTTCCGCCCACTGCTGCCGGAGCGTCAGAGCGGGTGGCGCCGAAGTAGGCCGGCTGGACGGTGCCCTTATTAGCGTCCGTGAGGTGGGTCAGCGGCTGGAACTTCCAGGCGTTGTTGGCGTAGCTGAGCACCACGTTGGTCTTGAACGTCACCGGAGAGCCCACCCGGACAGGATCGCTGGTTGTCAAGTACGGAAGCACCTGGGCTTTTGTGGCGGCATCCTTGAGGAAGTTGGTGGTGGAGCCGTCGTCCAGCTTGATGCCGCGGGCGGCGTTGTCCGCCACGGCTGCGCTGTATTCAGCGGAACCGTAGCGGGCGACGGCGGTGGGCTGGACCAGCGGGCCCGTGCCGCCGGCCAGTCCGATTTCGCCGTACTGGTTCAGCGAGTAGTTGTCCGTGACAGTGACCGGCCCCTGCGGGGCGAGCAGCATGCCTTCGAGGGCCTCGCGGAAGCCTTCAACGGCGGGGAGCGAGAAGTTGGTGGCCTTGACCTCAGGGGCAGCTTCAGTGAGCTTTGCCAGGCCGGCGGCGTCCGCCACGCTGACCTGGGTCATCCCGTAGTGTTCCGAGACGGCGCCGGTGACTTCCACGAAGTCGCCGATCTGCACTGAACCTGCCGTAGCGGGGGAGTAGACAAAAACAGCGTCCGACGCCGCGTGGTTGGCGGGCGTGAGGTCGCCGCCGGTTCCGGGGGTCTGGACATAGTAGCCAGCGAAACCGCCAGTGGGGAACGCCGCGGTAACCTTGCCACGTGTGGCCACTGTAGCGCCTACGAGGGGGCTGGCAGCGCCGGTGCCCTGGATTTCAGCGATGGTCCGGGCCGTGGGGGCGGGAACCGGGTCAGGCGTGGGGTCGGGATCCGGGTCGGGGTTGACCGTGCCGCCGGACGCCGTCGGGGTGATGCTGGCGTTCATTGCGAAGTCTGCGAGGTTGCTGTTGCTGTCCGCCCCGGCGGCGCGGTTCAGGCTCCTGACGTCGGTGTTGACGGTGGGAGCCTTCGCGGCCTGGGTTTCGAACGTGTTGGAGGTGCCGTAGCCCAGCAGGTCGGCCACGTTGGCCGGCTCAATGACGGAGCCGGTTGCGAGCGGGACAGCAGTGGCCTGCCTGGCCAGCACAATCGTTCCGCTTGAGCCTTGGAAGTTCAGGTTCGTGGCAACAACGTCCGCAGTCGGGAGGTCGACTCCGTTGGTTCCGTTGCTGCTGCCCTGCACCAGGTAGTGCCCCTTGGCCGGAATGGATCCGGTCAGGGCGGCCACGCTGCCTGGCGCTCCGGTTCCGGTGGCCGAACGGTACTGGAGGGACCAGCCGTCCAGGGAAACCGGCGCATCGGAGGCATTGTAGAGCTCGACGAATTTGCTCTTGTAGGCCGCCCCGGCGCTTCCGCCGCTCAGGTAGGCCTCGTTGATGACAACGGGCGAGGTTCCTGCCGCGGCTGAGACCTCCGCTGCTGAGACCTCCGCTGCCGCCGGTATGGCTGCCAGCGGAGCCGCGATGAGCCCCGCGGACAACGCTGTGCCCAGCGCTACTTTCCAAGATGTATGGTGCATCCGCTCCGACTTTCGTGAGGGTGTCCCGGCTAGGGGACGCGATGGAATGTGTCCGGCGTGTACCAACGGACAGGGGCCCGGACCCTGCTCCTGGTCAAGCGGTGTCCGGCACATCAAAACAGCGCTGAATGAACGCAGGATTGATTGCGCGTGCATTCGGCGGAACATCCCAGCGAAACGTGCCGCCACCTGGCCGGAGCCCCAGCGGCGCCGGTCCCGATGATGCTGTCAGCAGTGCGTTGTGATGGCCCGCACACCCCACGCGCCGGCCATCACAAAGAATACCCGCCGGTAGCTTTTTTGAAAGCTGCCGGCCGGGATTTCCTCGAAAGTTTTTACTTATGTGTAACAGACCGTGGTTGCGCCAGTCTCAGGCTCCGGCGGACTGTGATTCCGTGCTGCCGGGGGCGTTGTCCGCCACAATCTTGAACATTGCCCCCGTGGGGTCCGCCAGTGTGGCCAGGCGTCCGAAGGACGAGTCGTCTGGCCCGTCGATGACCGAGGCCCCCAGGCCAACGGCCTTATCGATCGAAGCATCGGCATCATCCACCGCAAAGTAGATCTGCCACGTGGAGGGCACCTCCTCAGGCAGGTACGCGGAGGCGTCCATGATGCCGGCCTTGGCGGAGTCGCCGGCGCCCAGGGTGGTGTACCTGAACTCCGGGGTATCGCTCATGACGTCCGTGTCCCAGCCGAACACGTCCTGGTAGAACTTCACGGCGGCGTCGTAGTCCTTGGCGTGGAGTTCGTGCCAGGCGGCCGCGCCGGTCTCGGCAACCAGCTCGTAGCCCTTCATTTCGCGGGGTTGCCAGACGCCGATTGCTGCTCCTGTGGCGTCGCCGAAGAAGGCCATGTGGCCCTGTTCCGGAACATCCATGGGCTCCACGTACACTTGCCCGCCGTGGGTGCTGACTGCGGATGCCGTAGCGGCAGCGTCGTCGGAGCGGAGGTAGGTGGCCCAGACGTCCGGCATGCCCGCCTGGTCCGCTTCCTTCTGCATGATTCCGGCAACGGTCTTGCCGTTCTTGCGGGCCGTGATGTAGCCGCCGTACTTTTCCTGGTCACCGGCTTCGAATTCCCAGCCGAACAGCTCTCCGTAGAAATGCCGGGCTTTTTCAGTGTCAGATGTCATGAGGTCGATCCAGCAGGGTGCGCCGGGCGTAATCTCTGGTGAAGGCATGGTGGACTCCTGGTTCTCTGGGCGGACCGATGTCCGCTGTACTTGAGTGGGTGGTGGAGACAGGAATGACCCTATGCCGGGGCACTGACAGTTTCAACGGAACAGCAGGTTAACCGGGGAAAACTAAAACGAAGAACCCCGGTATGCCAGCCATGCTGGCGTACCGGGGTTCCATTCGCGGAAGGTAAGAGATTCGAACTCTTGGTACGGGGTTACCGCACACTAGTTTTCAAGACTAGCTCCTTCGGCCGCTCGGACAACCTTCCCTAACGAGTAGTGTTTCATAGGCAGTTGGCTGCAACAAAACAGAGTCTGGGCGCGTCCGGTGCACACTGGTTCTGGAACACGAGTCAGCAAGAAACGGGAGTTCGATGAAAGCCGTCTACATTTCAGAACCTGGCGGGCCGGAGGTGCTGGAGGTCCGCGACGTGGACGCCCCGGTTCCGGGGCAGGGCGAGGTGCTGATCGACGTCGTCGCCGCGGGCCTGAACCGGGCGGACGTTCAGCAGCGCAGGGGTTTCTACCCGCCGCCGCCGGGCGTCTCTGAGGTCCCGGGACTGGAGGTGTCCGGCAGGATCGCCGGCTTCGGCCCCGGCGTCACCAAGCCCTTCTCGGTGGGGGACAAGGTGGTGGCGCTGCTTGCCGGCGGGGGCTATTCCCAGCAGGTTGCCGTTCCGGCGGAGCAGGTCCTGAGGATTCCCGACGGCGTTGACGTGGTCACTGCCGCGTCCCTGCCTGAAGTGGCGGCCACGGTGTACTCGAACCTGATCATGACGGCACAGCTGCAGGCCGGGGAAACCGTGCTGATCCACGGAGCCACGGGCGGTATTGGCACCATGGCCATCCAGCTCGCCAAGGCCTTTGGCGCCAGAGTGGCCACCACTGCAGGAACGGATGAGAAGGTCGGTACCGCCAAGGCCTTCCTTGGCGCGGACATCGCCATCAACTACTCCGAGGAGGACTTTCCGGAGAGCCTGCGGCGGCAGAACGGCGGTAAAGGCGCCGACGTGATCCTGGATGTGGTGGGCGCCAAATACCTCCAGCAGAATGTCGACGCGCTGGCTGACTATGGACGGCTTATCGTGATCGGACTGCAGGGCGGCGCGAAGGGGGAGCTGGACCTGGGCCAGCTGCTCAGGAAGCGGGCAGCGGTGGTGGCCACGGCGCTGCGTCCCCGGCCTGTGGCGGAAAAGGGTGCCATCCTGAACGCGGTGCGGGAGTCGGTGTGGCCCCTCATCAGCGACGGACGGATCCGCCCGCTGGTAGCCAAGACCTTTCCGCTCGACCAGGTCAGGGCTGCGCACAAGTACTTTGACGGCGGGGACCACGTCGGCAAGGTCCTGCTGGTCATGTAGTCCGCCTGGTAAATACTCAGTATTGCTTCATCGGCAGAAGTCGGCTAGTCTCACTCTATACGCGGTATGCATGGGTCTTGGGGGTCCTTGCATACCGCGCAGCAGACGCTACCGCTAGGAGCACCATGTCCATACGTCACAGCCTCCTCGCCTTGCTGCAGGACCAGCCGCGCTACGGCTACCAGCTCAGGGTTGAGTTCGAGAACCGCACCGGGGCCACCTGGCCGTTGAACATCGGTCAGGTCTACACCACCCTGGACCGGCTGGAACGTGACGGCCTGGTCAGCAATGACGGCGGTGACGGCGAGGGCCACGTGGTCTACAGCATCACCGATGCAGGCAAGGCAGAAGTCCAGGGCTGGTTCGCCGCCCCCGTGGAGCGGATCAATCCGCCGCGGAACGAGCTCGCCATCAAACTGGCGCTCGCCGTGACGTTGCCGGGGGTGGATGTGCAGGCCATCATCCAGGCCCAGCGGGTGGCTTCCATCCGGGCGCTCCAGGATTACACCAAGTCCCGCCGGGACACCGCCGCCAACCAGCGTTCGGCAGATACCGCGTGGCTGCTGGTACTGGACTCGCTGATTTTCCAGACGGAAGCGGAGGTCCGCTGGCTGGACCTCTGCGAGGCCCGGATGGTGCAGCAGGCGCAGTCCGCCGGCCAGGGTGCAACACGTAAAACGTCCAACGGGGTCACTGTGGAAGAGGCTGCCCCGCTCATCGCTGACAGCCGCCGGTGAGCGTCCAGGGGCCGCAGCAGGTCCTGGAACTGGCCAAGGTCTGCAGGACTTTCGGTGACGGCGCGACGGCGGTTGCGGCACTCCGCGATGTTGACCTCACCATCAGCGCGGGCGAGTTTGTGGCGGTCATGGGGCCGTCCGGGTCCGGGAAATCCTCCCTGCTGGCGCTTGCCGGCGGACTGGACCGGCCGACGTCGGGCGCTGTCTTTGTGGAATCGACGCCCTTGGCGGGGCTGGGACTGAACGAGCTGGCGCGGCTGCGCCGCCGAGCCGTCGGCTACGTTTTTCAGGACTTCAACCTGGTTCCTACACTGACTGCCGCCGAAAATGTGGCCTTGCCACTGGAACTGGACGGTACGGGGGCGAAGAAGGCCCACCGGCAGTCGCTGGATGCCCTGAGGCAAGTGGGGATACCGGAACTCGCTTACCGTTTTATGGACCAGATGTCCGGCGGCCAGCAGCAGCGGGTAGCCATTGCCAGGGCCATTGTGGGGGAGCGCCGGCTGATCCTGGCCGATGAACCCACGGGGGCATTGGACTCCACCACCGGACAGGGTGTTATGGAAGTGCTGCGGGGGCGGGCAGACGCCGGCGCCGCCGTCATGCTGGTGACCCACGAGGCCAGGCATGCCGCCTGGGCGGACCGGGTGGTGTTCTTGCGGGACGGCCGCATCGTGGACCAGGCAGCCGCCATGCATGATCCCGCCATGCTCCTGGCCCAGGCCGGACTCTGAGGTGGCCCTCGATCTCACCCCGGTGCCCGGCGGGCGCCGGCACTCCTTCCGCGTCGCCATGCGGATGGCGCGGCGCGATATCCGCCGCCACAAGGGCCGATCGCTGCTCATCATCCTGCTGATCATGCTGCCCGTGGCCGCGATGACCGGTGCGGCCACGCTCGTCCAGAGCATGGAGGAGACTCCTGCGGAACGGGTCCAATACCAGCTGGGCAACACCCAGGCGCGGTTCCAGTCGCTCAACGCCGTGAACAGCGTGATGATCCAGGACCCCGTCAGGGAGACGATTGTGGCGTCGAATTCCCAGGACATTGATCCCGACTTTGTAGCGGCGGATCCCAAGGATGTCCTGCCTGCCGGATACACCGTGCTGACCGAATTACCGATTGCGCTCACTGCCAAGGTGGGGAACGCGGACGTGTCGCTGGAGGGTAAGGCGGTGGATGCGCTTAACCCCGCCTTCGAGGGAAAATTCAAGCTTCTGGACGGTAGGGCGCCGCAATCTGCCGCAGAGGCTCTCGTTTCACCCGGCATTCTGGACCGTTTCGGTATGGAACTGGGGGAGAACCTGACGACGTCGGCCGGCACGTTTACCGCCGTCGGCACCTTGCGCGACTTCGGTTTCTCGGACCGGAACGAAGTTCTCTTCCTCAAACCTGGCCAGGCGCAGGAGGTGGTCGCTCCCATTCCGTCATACCGGGAAGGTGACCAGGCCCAGTACTACCTTGTGGGTCCTGAGCCTGTTACCTGGGCCCAGGTGAGGGAAGCCAACACCGTTGGTGTGGCTGTGCTCTCGCGGTCTGTAGCCCTTAATCCGCCGCCCATGGATCAGCGAACCATTGACGGTTCACCTCCGGCCTACCAGCCCGCGCCGCCCTATGCCGCCTATCTCACAGGCGGCTTCATCGGTGCCCTGGCGTTGCTGGAGGTCGGACTGCTGGCCGGCGCAGCCTTCTCCGTGGGAGCAAAACGACAGATACGCGAGTTGGCGCTGTTGGCTGCCTCCGGCGCGGAGGCTCCCACCGTCCGGGCGGTAGTCACGGCGGCCGGCGTGTGGCTGGGGACCATAGCCATCGCTGCGGGTGCGGCGCTGGGCCTCGCCGGCGCCGCCGGCGCAGTGCTCTGGGTGCGTCATCTGGGCTCCGTGCGGTTGGCAGGTTTCCATCCCGACATCCTCCTGACCGCCATCGCGATGCTCATGGGACTGGGTGCGTGTGTTCTCGCTGCCTTGGCACCGGCCCGGCAGGTATCGAAACAGGCGGTCCTGGGTGCCTTGAAGTCGGGGCGGGCGCCGGTAGCTACAGGCAAATGGCCGCAGCGTATCGGTGCCGGGATGCTGCTGCTGTCCGCCGTGCTGTTGTTCTCCGGCAACGCCCTCTCCGACGTCCCTGACGACCCTGACCTGCTCAACGACAGAATGCCCTTGATCTCATCGCTGGTAATCGCCGGGGCCGTGCTGGCCGTGACCGGGCTCGTGCTTGTCACGGGATCCGTCGTGGCGCTCATGACGCGCCGGACCGGAAGCCTGCCGCTCCCGCTGCGAATGGCCGCCCGGGATTCCGCCAGAAACCGCAGCCGTACTGTTCCCGCCGTCGCGGCAGTGCTGGCGGCGGCCACCCTGGCCAGTGCCGCCATGGTCCTGGCGGCCAGCCAAGAGGCAGGTATGCGGGAAAACCACTACTGGCAGGCGTTGCCAAACCAGGCATCGGTGCCCTTGACCATGCAAGGACCGCTCCTGGCAGACGGCACCAGTCCGGAACCCCTGGCCGTCGACCCCCTCAAACTCACGAATGCCCTGAAGAACGCCGTTGACACCGTGTCATGGACGCACGTGCTGGAGTCGCCAGGGGTTGCAAACTGCAACATGGGACCCACCGCCGACCTCTCAGCTCCGCCCGTTACTCCCACCTCAAACTGCCTCCTCTACTCCCTCAATGTGCCGGCAGGCAACGAGTGCGCCGTCACAGAGGGCCAAAGGGTCAAGGATCCCCAGGATTGGCGCTGCCAGGGCTCGATGCGTCCCAACAACAGTGGTTCGCCGAGGTCCCTCGTTGTGGGCGGGGAAGCCGAGATCCGGGCCATGCTGGGGACGGCGCCTTCCGAGGAGGCAGTGGAGGTACTCAACAACGGCGGACTGGTGGTGACCAACCCGGTATTTGTGCAGGATGGAATGGCAGTCCTGGAAGGTGCCGACTTGCGCAGGAGCAAGGTGTCCACTTCCCAGGCCCACGCTGGCTATGAGGTGGTCACGTCAACAGAGCTGCCCGCCATCGTGGTGGTCCCTGAGGTCCCGGTTCCCTACTTCGGTGTCATCTCGCCCGCCGCAGCGGAATCCGCTGGCATACAGGTGACGGAGTCTTCGCTGTTGGTGCAGTTCAGCTCCTATCCCAGTGCTGCGGAGCGGGATCTGATGGCGGCAACCGTGGCAGGCTTCTTCGGAAGTTTCCCCGTCGGCATTTACGCCGAGCCAGGCGTGGATCGGGATTCTTCGTGGGTCATCTGGTCCATTGTGGGAATCAGCGCGCTGATCACCCTGAGCGCGGCGGGCATCACCACCGGGTTGTCACTTGCGGACTCACGCAGCGACCATATGACCCTGGCAGGAGTAGGCGCGGCGCCCAGGCTGCGCAAGGCCCTGGCGGGAGCCCAGGCGCTCATGACGGGCGGACTGGGATCCATCCTGGGCTGTCTCGCAGGAGTGGCCCCTGCGATCATCATCGTCCATGCCTCGGGACGGGCCACGGGAGTGGCGTCAGACGCCGTCGTACCGTGGGTGCAACTGCTGGCGCTCCTGGTAGTGGTGCCGCTCACCGGCGCCGCGCTGGCCTGGATGTTCACCCGGGCACGCCTCCCGATGTCCCGCCGCGCCGCGGGAACGTGAGAAGGCCTCCGTCGGGGAAATCCTGGACGGAGGCATTCTTGGTACACCGGCCTGCCGTTCGCGTCACCGCATGGTTGCTCGCGGTGCCGCTTACCGCCGTCGGCCTGCCGCTCATCGCGAGGTGTGGCGCTCACCGCCGTCGGCCTGCCGCTCACCGCGAGGTATGGCGCCGCGGCATGAAGGCATTACCCGCGGTGGCTCCTGATTGGTAGGGTGCCTTTGAGCAGATCGCTGGAGCATGAAATCTCAAGGAGGAGACATGGCTGGAATGCCTGATGAACTGGCAGGTTCAAAGCGTCGGGGTGGGCAACTTACCACGGACCCGGAGCTTCCCCCGACCGCCGTGGACGAGGCCGTCCGCGAGGCTGAAGAGAAGAAATGGACCCCCGCCAAGATCGCGATCTGGGCGGCCATCGCGTTGCTGGGCGGCGTGGCCTGGTTCATGCTGGCAATCGTCCGCGGAGAAACAGTCAACGCCATCTGGTTTGTCTTCGCCTCTGTCTGCACGTACCTCATCGGCTACCGGTTCTACTCCAAGGTCATCGAAAGGCTCCTCCTCAAGCCGAACGACCGCCGCGCCACTCCCGCAGAGTACAAGGCGGACGGCAAGGACTATGTCCGTACGGACCGTAACGTCCTGTTCGGCCACCACTTCGCCGCCATTGCCGGCGCGGGACCCCTGGTTGGGCCGGTCATCGCAGCCCAGATGGGCTATCTCCCCGGCACTATCTGGATCATCATCGGCGTCGTTCTGGCCGGCGCGGTCCAGGACTACCTGGTGATGTTTTTCTCCATGCGCCGCGGCGGACGCTCCCTGGGCCAGATGGCCCGCGAGGAACTGGGCGTGATCGGCGGCACCGCAGCCCTCATCGCCACGCTGCTCATCATGGTGATCATCGTTGCGATCCTGGCCCTGGTCGTCGTGAACGCCCTGGGCGAAAGCCCGTGGGGTGTCTTCTCCGTTGGCATGACCATCCCCATCGCCCTGTTCATGGGGATCTACCTCCGGTTCCTCCGTCCCGGCAAGGTCCTGGAAGTCTCCCTCATCGGTTTTGTGCTGCTCATGGCGGCCATCATCGGCGGCGGTGCTGTTGCCGGTACCGAGTGGGGAGCGGCGTTCTTCCATCTGGACAAGGTCACCATCGCATGGGGCCTCATCGTCTACGGCTTCATCGCCGCCATCCTTCCCGTCTGGCTGCTGCTGGCTCCCCGCGACTACCTTTCCACCTTCATGAAGATCGGCGTGATCGTGATGCTGGCCCTGGCCATTGTGGTGGTCCGTCCCGAAATCACCGTCCCCGCTTTCAGCGAGTTCGCCAGCCGCGACAACGGACCTGTATTCTCGGGGGCGCTGTTCCCGTTCCTGTTCGTCACCATTGCGTGCGGCGCATTGTCCGGCTTCCATGCCCTGATTTCCTCAGGTACCACGCCGAAACTCATTGAGAAGGAACGCCAGACCCGTTTCATCGGCTACGGCGGCATGCTGATGGAATCCTTCGTGGCCATCATGGCCCTGGTGGCGGCCATCTCCATCGACCGCGGCATCTACTTCGCCATGAACGCGCCACTCGCGCTCACCGGCGGCACCGTGGAATCCGCCGCCACCTGGGTCAACAGCCTGGGACTTGCCGGCGTCAACATCACCCCGGACGTGCTGGCCCAGACAGCCTCAAACGTGGGGGAGGAGAGCATCATCTCCCGGTCCGGCGGCGCACCCACCCTGGCCGTGGGACTGGCCCACATCATGCAGCAGTTCATCGGCGGCACGGCCATGATGGCTTTCTGGTACCACTTCGCCATCATGTTCGAGGCCTTGTTCATCCTCACAGCTGTGGACGCCGGTACCCGCGTTGCACGGTTCATGCTGCAGGACTCCATCGGCAACTTCGTCCCCAAGTTCAAAGAGCACTCGTGGCGGCCGGGAGCGTGGCTCTGCACCGCGGTGATGGTGGGTGCCTGGGGTGCCGTGCTGCTGATGGGTGTCACTGATCCCCTGGGCGGAATCAACACACTGTTCCCGCTGTTTGGCATCGCCAACCAGTTGCTGGCCGCCATCGCCCTGGCTGTCTGCATGGCCATTGCAGCGAAACGCGGCGCCTTCAAGTACCTGTGGATCGTTGCCCTCCCGCTGGCCTTCGCCGCAGTGGTCACCATCACGGCCAGCTTCCACAAGATCTTTTCGCCGGTTCCGGCCGTCGGCTACTTCGCCAACAACGCTGCCTTCTCAAAGGCCCTGGCGGACGGCAAGACAGAATTCGGGACGGCCAAGACAGTACTCGCCATGGAGGCAGTGGTCCGCAACACCATGATCCAGGGCTGGCTGTCCATCATCTTTGTGGTGCTGAGCATCATCGTTATTGCCACGGCGATCGTGGCAACCATCAAAGCCTTCCGCCACAACGCCGCAGGAATCGCCAACGTGGACCACGAGGATGAGGCACGTCCCTCCCGCGTGTTCGCACCGGCGGGGCTCATCCCCAGCCCGGCGGAGCGGGAGCTCCTGGCTGAGTGGGACAAGCTGCCCGCGGAGCTCCGGTTCGAAAGGGCAGGCCACCAATGATGGGTTCGGGACTGGCTGCGGCCGCCACGGGATTCCCGGGGGTTCGCCCGGTACCTCAACGGCGTCCTGGGTGCGGATGCGTATGCAAAGTACTTGGAGCACCACCGCGGGGCCGGGCATGTGACGCCGCCGCTGAGTGAGCGCGAGTTCTGGCGGGACAGGACGGACCGCCAGGACACCAACCCGCAAGGCAGGTGCTGCTGATTTGCTCGAGGTGCTGTTGATGCGCGGTCAGGTGATTTGCGGGCAACGGAGCGTCATTGACTGGCCTGCGTGCCGCCGGCTCGTGAGAGTATGAACGCATGAGCGATCCGGAAGACACTCAGCCTGACGACGTCCCGGTAGAGGGCACCACCCTCGACAATGGGCAACGGCCCGTGCCCGTGCCCGCTGACGCCAATGCGGCGCCCGGCATCAAGTCCAAGGGCAGCAGCCTGCAGGACCTGGTGGACGAACCGGCCAAAGTCATGCGGATAGGGACCATGATCCGGCAGCTGTTGGAGGAGGTGAAGGCCGCACCGCTGGACGACGCCGCGCGCGGCCGCCTCGCCGAGATCCACGAGCGTTCGATCAAGGAGTTGGAAGACGGGCTGGCGCCGGAGCTTGTTGAAGAACTTGACCGGATCAGCCTGCCCTTCCCGGACAACGCCACTCCTTCCGATGCCGAGCTCCGTATTGCCCAGGCCCAGCTGGTGGGCTGGCTGGAAGGGCTGTTCCATGGCATCCAGACGGCCATCGCCGCCCAGCACGCGGCACGGGAGCATGCCGCTGCGCAGTTGCAGCTAAGGCAGCTCCCTCCGGGAACCGTGATTGCTCCCGGTGTGGTGATCGGGGAGAACGGCGAGCCGCAGCGGGCCACGGCCGGCCAGCAGCGCCCCGGTCCTGCGGGTCCCGCCAGGCCCGAGGACCCGGACCACGGGCCCGGGCAGTATCTGTAGGTTCCGCTTGGGATTCCTTACCGCCGCCCGCCAAGGGCGCCAAGACGACGCTGAACTGGGCAAGGGTCTGTGGCGCCGTGCCCACGACCGGTTCCACCGCGGCCTCGACCGGTATCACCAGGTGCTTGAAGGCGTGGAAGACGACCAGCTCTACGGCGAACTGGTTGAGGTGGCAAATGAGCTGGCCGGGCTATTGGAAAGGGTCCGGGCGGTCTGCGTGGAGGCCCAGCGACGCTCACCAAGCGATGGCCTGGATGTTCCGGGCCCTCTCGCCGGCGTGCACCGTTCCCTGTCCAAGGCCGGAAATTCACTGGCCACCACAGCCGAGGCAGCGGCCATGCTGCGGCTCGCCGTGGGGCCGGTGCCCGTGGGTGCCGCTTCCGTGCACCGGCGTGCAGAGTCGGTGTTTGAACAGGTGGCCGACGCCGAACGCCGCCTCGCCGAGGACGCAGCCGGGCAGTAAGGCGCCGCGTATTCCCGGTTAAGCGTGTGGCTTAGCGGGTGCTGTTTCGCTTCAGGCCTGGCAGGTCCTTTGGCAGGATGAACGGATGACACTTTCACCTTCACTGACCCTTAATGACGGACGAACCATTCCGCAGCTCGGCTATGGTGTGTGGCAGGTTGAGGACGGCGTCGCGGAGAAGGTTGTCCGGCAGGCGTTCGAAGCCGGCTTCCGCCACGTCGACACCGCCAGGATCTACGGCAACGAGGCTGGAGTGGGCCGGGCGATCGCCAGCTCCGGACTCCGGCCCGAGGAAATCTTCATCACCACCAAGCTGTGGAATGCCGATCAGGGCTACGAGCCCACGCTGGCGGCGTTTGAGGAGTCGCTGGACCGGCTGGGGCTCGAATCCCTGGACCTGTACCTGATCCACTGGATGCAGCCCAAGCAGGAGAAGTACGTTGATACCTGGAAGGCGCTGATCGAACTCCAGAAGCGCGGCCGCGTCAGGTCCATCGGGGTTTCAAACTTCACGGCCGAGGGGCTGCAGCGCCTCATCGACGAAACCGGCGTGGTTCCGGCCATCCACCAGATCGAACTGCACCCGTACTTCAGCCAGCGTGAACTGCGCGAATTCGGTGCCTCCAAGGGCATCCTGACTCAGGCGTGGTCCCCGCTTGGCCAGGGCGGTGAGCTTCTCGAAGACGACACCGTGGCTGCCATCGCGGCCAAGCACCGGGCCACGCCGGCGCAGGTGGTCATTGCCTGGCACCTGGCCATAGGCAACGTGGTGATTCCCAAGTCAGTCACGGAGTCACGCATCCAGGAGAACTACGCGGCACTGGACGTCGTGCTGGACGCCGATGACATTGAGGCAATCAACAGCCTGGACCGCACGGCTGCCGGCGAAGGCCGCATCGGCCCGGATCCCGCGGTTTCCGACTTCGCTTAATCCGGCAAGGCTTAATCCCTGCAAGCCAACCCGCGCGCCTTGGCCTACACCAGGACGTGCGGGTTGTTGGTATAAGCCCCCGGTGCCCTTAGGCTGCAATCCGCACTTGCTCAATGGCCACGGCGTCAACAACGGCCCAGGAATCCTCGCCGGTGCAGTTCCGGCTCGCGAAGCGCTCGGCCTCTTCCTTGGTGTCGAAGCTTTCCGCCCGGATCCGGCCGCAGTCGGCATCGAAGTACGTGACGTGAAATTCCTGTTGTTTTTCCATAAATCCAGTGTGCAACCGGGGTCTGACAATAACGGTGCATCAGTTCCGCGTGTTGCCCAACCGGAGTACGCGCTCGTGCGCCAGGGTGGCTGAGCGCCGCGCTTTGTCTGCGGTCCGTGCTGCCTGCTTGGCCTCAGCGGCAGCGGTTTCCCGCAGCTTCCGGGCCTCGTCCAGTTGCTCCTCCGAGGACTTGAGCAGGGCACGGAGGTCCCGCGTCTGGGCCGTCAGCCGTGAAAATTCCGTCTCCGCCTCCTCCAGCTGTGCGGTCCGCTCCTGTGCCTCCTGAACCGCGGCGTCAGCATCTGCTTTGGCCTCGGCGTCGGCAGTTTGGGCTTTTTCAAGGGCCGACGGCGACGCTGGCCGCGGAGTCTGCCGGACGGCCTGCAGCCGTGGCTTGTCCGCCGGACGGCGGGCTGTGCCCTCCGCCGTCGTACGTGGTTTCTTTCCTGACGCGCCCACTCCCGCAAGAGGTGGCGGCACAGACCGGTGAGCGGGCACGGCCTCCGGTACGGCCACAGCGCCCTCAAGGTCAACGGTGTCCACGCCGTCGGCGGACAGTGCCTGCAGTAGCCGCCCGCTCTGGACTGCTGCTGCAGCGCCTGCATCTGCTGTCAGTGCCCGCAAGGTCCGCTCGACGTCGGCGGCGATGGTAGCGCTGATGCCGCGCCCCTGCTCTTTGGTCACCGAGTGGGCGGCGTCGACGGCGGCGGCCAGGAGGGTGCGGCGCTCCCGTCCCAGTTCCCGGAGGCCCACCGCGTCCAGTGATGACTGGGCGGCGCGCATCCGCCCGCCAAGGTCGGCGAGCTGCACCAGGATGTCCGGATGGTGCACGGCCAGCATGTTGATGGCCCAGGCAGCTACCGACGGCTTGGGCAAGGCACGAACGGCGGCTGGCAGTCCGGGTCCCGAATCGGCAGCAGCCTTGGCGGCGGCAGTCCGGGCCGCCATAAATTCGTCGAACGGCAAGGCGTACAGCCCGTTTGCGATATCCGCCAGCGCCGAATCATCCATGCACGCCATCATAGGGGTAGCCTTTTGTCCCTCGTCCGTCCAGCTCATCTAGATGTGGACTGACCGCCAATGTGGGTCTAGAGGAGTGTGGGCGGTATTGCGGGATGCAGGAGAGGATCGGGGCGGCCTGGCAGCAAGGACGCACGAGTAAAGTACGCCACCTGCCACCGTTGGGTGGCTTGCGCTGTGTAGTTTCCAGGTTCGGACCATGGCGGATAGACACGCATGGCGCTTCCTGCTGGAGCCAGGGGCGATGCTCCGGTTCCGACGGGTCCTGAGACTCGTCAAATAGCCTCCAAAAGAGTGGCGGCGCTGTTGGTGCTGCCCCTCCTACCAGTCCGGACTGCCGCCGTTAGGGAAATGCGACGCAAATTTCCCAACAATCGAACGTTTTCGTCACCAAGGAGCCGTAGGATGAGCGCGTCTCATAACTTTTGAAACCAATGGGGGAAACCTTGAGCCAGCCGCAATACCCGTCCCAGCAGCCGTATCCGCCGCAGCAGCTATCCTGGCAGGGCGAACCGCCGCTCTGGGCGCCCTACTACGGGGCATCGTTCCCGGTTGCCGTCAAACGGTTCTTCAAGAAGTACGCTACGTTCACCGGGCGGGCCAGCCGGAGTGAGTACTGGTGGTGGACCCTCGTCTCCGTGGGCATCAGCATCATCCTGAACATCATCATCAGCGCCGGCACCACAACGTCGACGTCGTCGTTCAGTAGCACACCCCAGTACGGCCCAGGCGCCATGTTCGGGCTGATCCTGCTCGTCATCTTTGGTTTGGCTACAATCGTGCCGTCCCTGGCGCTGTCGGTCCGTCGCCTGCACGACAGCAACAAGAGTGGATGGATGCTTCTGCTCGGCCTGATTCCTTTCGTGGGCGGTATCATCCTGATCGTGTTCATGGTCTTGGGACCGGACCCGGCCGGTCAGCGGTTCGACCAGCCCAGCAGCGACTAACCCGGATCATCTGAATCCTGGAAAGCCCCGCCGTCAGTGACTGCGGGGCTTTCTGCTTGTCCAAGACCTAACCCACGAACGGCTCCCACATGGTGCAGAAATCTCACGGCGGGTCGACTCCCCGGGCGTGCATCACTGAGCGGTTGCTGGGTCCACACCATAACGTCGTGCTGAGACACTGGGAGGCGTCTAGGGCCGGGCTACACTCGCTTCATGTCCGGGAGTGAATACAGCTTAACCAGCGAAAAACCCCGGAAGCCCCTAAATTTAGGGGCTGTCCGGGGTTTATCCCGAGCTTCCTATCAGAATCGAACTGATGACCTTTTCATTACGAGTGAAACGCTCTACCAACTGAGCTAAGGAAGCACCGCATGACAGCAGCCGGAAGAACCGGCCGGATCATGCAAGAGTCAACTGTAATAGAGTCCCCGCGCCCGGGTCAAAATGGGTACACGATGGAGCCTGCCAGGTGGCTCAGCAGACCGTATTGTCGGCGGGTACCTTGCCGCTTACGAGGTAACTGTCCACGGCGTCCTCGATGCAGCTGTTGGACCTGCCGTAGGCGGTGTGGCCTTCTCCCTGCCAGGTCAGCAGCGTGGCGTTCTCCAGCTGCTTCCGCAGGGACCCTGCCCATTCCACAGGGGTGGCGGGGTCTCCGGTGGTGCCGACAACCACGATGGTGGATTCGCCGGTGTACTCCACGGGGGCAGGGGTCCGGACGTTCTTGTACGGCCAGTCAACACAATTGGTGCCGCCGTACGCAAAGAAGTACCCCAGGGTGGGGGAGTCCTCCAACAGCCGCTGCTCTTCGGCGCGCATGTCTGCGGTGTCGGAGACCATGGGGTAATCCAGGCAGTTGATGGCGTTGAAAGCGAAGGTTGAGTTGGAGGTGTACGTTCCATTGGAGGCGCGGTCCGCACCGAGGTCTGCCAGGCGGAGCATAAGTGTCACATCGCCGGTCATTGCGGCTTCAAGCGCCTGGGTGAGGGCCTGCCAGCTCTCGTTGTTGTACAGCGGCGTGATGAGCCCGCTGACAAACATGGTTCCGTTCACCACACGTCCGTCCTTGGCGGTACGCGGAGTGTCCTGGACAGCATTGATGAGGTCGCGGACCTGCTGGACCCCGCTGTCAACGTCCCCGCTGAGGGGGCAGCCGTCTCCCTGCAGGCAGTGGGCGACGTAGGACCTGAGGGCCTTTTCGAAGGCGCGCGCCTGTCCGCTGGTCAGGTCCTCATTGCTGATGGACGGATCAAGGGCCCCGTCCAGGACCATACGGCCCACGTTGTCCGGAAAAAGCGAAGCGTACGTGGACCCAAGGAACGTGCCGTAGGAGTAGCCCAGATAGTTGAGCTTGTCGTCGTTGACCACGGCACGCAGGACGTCCAGGTCCTTCGCCGAGCTCACGGTATCGATGTGACCCAGCGAAGGCCCCGTCTGTTCGGCGCACTGGGCCCCGATGGCTTTGTTGTCCGCCACGGCAGCCGCCAGGCCGGCGTCGGTATCCAGGGCGTAGACCTTGGCCCGGGCCGCATCCCGCTCGGCGTCTGTCATGCACTTGACCGGTGAGGAACGCTTGACGCCGCGGGGGTCGAAACCCACGAGGTCGTAGTTTTCCCGGACGGGCTGCGAGAAGTGCGTTCCGGCGCCGTCCTTAACGAAGTCGTAGCCGGACGCGCCAGGCCCGCCGGGGTTGACCAGCAGGCTCCCGGTTTTTTTGCCGGTGCTCGAAGCCTTCAGTGCGGCAATCTGGATGGTTTCGCCGTCTGGCTTGTCATAGTCCATTGGCACGGTGACCTTGGCGCACTGGTAGTCGTTCTCACAGGGCTCCCAGACGACCTCCTGGGAATAGAACTTCTCAAGCTTTTCGGGCGCCGCGGCCACAATCGAGGGGTCCGCCTTGGCTGTCGCGGTGCCTTGCTCCTGTTTGCCGCCACCAATGAGGCTGCACGAGGCCAGCACCATGGCCAGAACTAGGGCGCCGGCGGCCCGCACTCCAGTCACCCGGGATCGGGTTCGTGCGGACAGGGGTCGAGCAGTCATCGTGAGGTCTCCTTGGAAGGGGCTAGATCAGGCTGGCTGCCATGGACTCAATGGTCAACAGCGGGGCAACATTGGTGGTGGTGATGCGTTCGCGGGCTTTGTTGATGGCATCCATCCGGGCGAGGGTTGTTTCCGGCGTGGACCGTCCGGCGAAATCCTCCAGCTCACCCCTAAGCTCAACGTTCACCAGCTCCACAGCATTCCCGAGCTGGATAATCAGCACGTCCCGGTAAAAAGAAAGCAGGTCCGTCAGGGTCCGGTCAAGTGAATCCGTGACGGAACGTTTTGCCCGCCGCTTCTGGTCGTCCTCCAGCTGCCTGACCTGGCTCCGCATGGCCGGCGGAAGCGTCCCGGATTCAGGCGCGCCCAGCGTAGCCAAAAGTGCAGCCTTCTCGGCGGCGTCGCGCTCCTCATTGGAACTGTTGGCCTCGGCCGTGGCGATCTTCACCAGCTTTTCCGCCATCATGACAGCGGCTGTCACGCCCCGCAGTCCCAAGGGGAACCTCACTGTTTCCATCCGGCGCTCACGGGCCTCGGGGTCCCGGGCCAGGCGGCGGGCGATCCCCACATGGCTTTGGGCTGCGCGCGCGGCCCGTTCCGCGAGGTCCGGGGCCACGCCGTCGCGCTTGACCAGCAAAGCGGCAACATCGGCGGCCGGCGGCAGCCGCAGCGCCACAGCGCGGCAACGCGAACGGATGGTCACCAGGACATCCGCGGGGGACGGCGCGCACAGCATCCAGATGGTGCGCGGCGTTGGTTCCTCAATGGCCTTAAGCAGCACGTTGGTGGTGCGTTCAGCCATCCGGTCGGCGTCTTCCACCACGATGATCCGCCACCGGCCTGACGACGGCCTGTTCCCCGCCGTGGACACAAGTTCCCTGGCTTCATCAATCGTGATGGTGACTTTCTCGGTCCGGACAAACGTGACGTCGGAATGCGTCTCACCGAGGATGGTGAGGCACGCGGCGCACGCCCCGCAGCCCCGGAGACTGATGTCTTCCTGGTCGCAGTTCAGCGCGGCAGCAAACGCCTTGGCAGCATTGGACCGTCCGGACCCGGGCGGCCCCGTGAACAGCCAGGCATGGGTCAGCCCTTCACCCAGCGACGCCTGGCGGAGCTGTTCGACGACGGCGGGCTGGCCCTGGAGGTCGTCCCAGACGGTCATGCGGCACCGCGGCCCGCGGATGCCAGGAGCGCATCCACCCGGTCCAGGATCCGCGCCGCGAGTTCGCTGATTGGTGAATGCGCGGGCAACACAAGATACTCTTCCGGGCGGCTGGCTGCGAGTTCCAGGAAGGCTCCGCGGATGCGGGTGTGGAATTCGTCGGCCTCCGATTCGAGCCGGTCTTCAGCAGCATCGCCTGCCGTGCGCCGGCGGCGGCCATCAGCAGGATCCACGTCCAGCAGCACGGTGAGGTCAGGCAGCAGCCCCGCGGTGGCCCATTCATTGAGCGAACGCACGGCGTCGGTGCCGAGATCACGCCCGGCACCCTGGTACGCCACCGACGAGTCGATGTAGCGGTCTGTGAGGACAATCTCGCCCCGCGCCAAGGCGGGCCGGATGACCTGGCCGGCATGGGCCGCACGCGAGGCTGCGAAAATGAGGGCCTCGGTGTGGGCGTCGATGTGGCCATGGCCGTGATCCAGTACCAGGGAGCGCAGCTTTTCACCGATGGGAGTTCCGCCCGGCTCACGCGTGCGCAGGACTTTCAGCCCTCGGGATTCCAGGGCCTCAGCGAGCAGGCCGGCCTGGGTGGACTTCCCGGCGCCGTCGCCGCCTTCAAACGCGATAAAAAGTCCCGGGCTTTGGTTAGTCACTGAACAAGCCTACCGACCGCCGCTGACATTCACCCATTGGACTGTGCCCCAGGGGTTGACGTCCCAGCGGCAGACGTCGTCGGGAGGACCGCCCCATCGCGGCCGCGCAACGCCGCTCAGGCTGTCCCGGCTCTGCAAAGTACGCTTTCTGCATGAGTCTTTCAGAACGCTACGCCGCCTCCCTGTCGGCCGAGACGGTGGTTGTTGCCGCAGGCCGGCCGCCACGTAAACGGGACGAGCCAGTCAACCCGCCCATCGTGCTGTCCTCCACCTACTTTGGCAGCGGTCCGCTGGCTGACGGGGACCGCGGATACGGCCGGTACTCCAACCCCACCTGGGATCCCTTCGAAGAGGCCCTGGGCCAGCTCGAGGGATCCACGCTGCCGGCCCTGCTCTACGCGTCCGGGCTGGCAGCGGTGAGCTCTGCCCTGTCCCTCGTGCCGGCGGGGGGCGTCCTGGTGATGCCCTCGCACAGCTACTCCGGGTCACTGGTGATGGCCGCCGAACTCGCCCAGAAGGGCTTCCTGGAACTCCGGACAGTGGACATCGCGGATACTGACGCCGTCAAGGAACAGCTGGCACCCCGCGGCGCGGACACCCGCACCGCCAGCATGCTGTGGCTCGAAAGCCCGACCAACCCCATGCTGGGCATTGCAGACATCCGCGAACTCACCGGCGCTGCCCACCGGGCCGGAGCCATCGTTGTCACGGACAACACTTTCTCCACCCCGCTGGTGCAGCAGCCGCTGGGGCTGGGTTCCGGCGTCGTGCTTCACTCGGTGACCAAATATCTGTCGGGGCATTCCGACGTGGTGCTGGGCGCCCTGGTGACGTCGAACCCGGACATCCGGGCTGCGCTGTTGCACCACCGCATCATCCACGGCGGAATTGCCGGCCCCTTTGAAGCCTGGCTTGCGCTGCGCGGTCTCCGGACCCTGGCGTTGCGCGTGGAACGCTCGCAGGCGTCAGCAGCCGTACTCGCCGAGCGACTGAGCGCCCATCCGGGGATTGAGGGCATCAGGTTCCCCGGGCTGCCCCAGGATCCCGGGCACGAACGGGCTAAGAACCAAATGACAGGCTTCGGGTCCATTGTCTGCGTCCAGATAGCCCCGGTGGCTGGCCTCGACGGGGCCGACGCAGCAGACAAACTGGTCCGGTCACTGGAGCTCTGGCTGCCGGCCACGTCCCTGGGCGGCGTGGAATCGCTGATCGAACGTCGACGCCGGCACAGCGCCGAGCCCCTCAGCGTGCCGGAGAACCTGGTGCGCCTGAGCGTCGGGATCGAGAATGTTGACGACCTTTGGGCCGACTTGAAGCAGGCGCTGGACTCCTTGGACGGTTAGGCTGGGATGGTGGACGGTCAAGTGATGATTTTTTATGTCGAGCGCGCAGTGTTTTTCGTTCTGGCCCTCGTGGCCTTGGGACTTGAGCTGTGGGCTCTGTTTGACTGTGTCCGGCACAAAGCCAGTGCCTTTGAAGCTACCGGCAAAAGGACGAAGACCTTCTGGCTGGCGCTTACCGGCGGCGCCACGTTTGTGGGCGTCATCTCGCTCTTGGGCAGCGGTGGCGGTCTGTTCGGGACGATTGGCCTGTTCGGGCTGGCTGCCGTGGTGGCAGCTTCCGTCTACCTCGCCGATGTCCGGCCTGCTGTCAAGGATGCCGGGCGCGGAGGCAGCCGCAACACGGGCCCCTACGGCCCTTGGTGACGCTGCGCTAAGGCCTGCCCGACGGCGCAACGGCTTCCCAGCCCACCGTAAGTTCCCCCAGCCGCCAACGCGACGGCCCGTCCTGAACCGGCCACCCGGCGTCGAGCAGTGTTCTGCACATGGCGTGCCAGCGCTGGCGGTTTCCAAACGAGGCCAGCGGCGCTGATTCCAGCCACGCCCGGTCCATCGCCTGCATCAGGCTATGGATCCGCTCGCCCGGGACGTTTCGGTGGATCAGCGCCTTGGGGAGCCGCTCGGCAATCTCGGAGGGCAGACCGAAGCTGCCGAACCGCACGGACATACTCAGCGACAGCGGCCGCTCCGCGTCGAGGGCTATCCACGTCACCCGCCGGCCGATCTCGTCGCAGGTGCCGTCAATAAACAATCCGCCGGTGGAGAGCCGGCCCTGGACCAGCCGCCAGATCCCATCGACGTCGGCCTCCTCGTACTGCCGCAGCACGTTGAAGGCGCGGACCAGCACGGGCCTGCCTGGCACGGGCAATTCGAAGCCGCCGATCATGAAGCTCAGCCCCGGCCTCTCCAACGCCTTGGCCGCGCGGACACGCTCCGGTTCAATCTCGATCCCGCAGACGCGGACGTCCGGACGGATGGTGGCCAGCCGCTCGAAGAGTTCGACGGCGGTGGCTGGCGTCGCGCCGTAGCCCAGGTCGATGACAAGCGGGTCGTCTGCCGTTCGGAGGCGCCAGGCCTGGGGTCCGGTGAGCCACCGGTCCACCCGCCGCATGCGGTTGGGGTTGGTGGTGCCGCGGGTGATGTTACCGACCGGCCTGCCGGGCCTGGTCTTGCCGGACATCTGCGGGGCCGCTACCCGTTCAGCTTTTTGGACCACGGCCCAACCCTATACTTCAACCCGGTGTAACGCTGGGCGGGCCGCAGTGCGCCTCGGCTAGGATGAAAATCATGACTTACAAGCTGATTCTGCTGCGCCACGGCCACAGCGAATGGAACGCCAAGAACCTGTTCACCGGCTGGGTGGACGTTGACCTCAACGACCAGGGCCGAACGGAAGCCGTCCGCGGCGGTGAGCTTCTGGTCGAGCACGACGTGCTCCCGGACATCCTCTACACCTCGCTTCTGAAGCGCGCCATCAACACGGCCAACATCTCCCTGGATAAAGCTGACCGGGGCTGGATCCCGGTCAAGCGCGACTGGCGCCTGAACGAACGCCACTACGGTGCGCTGCAGGGCAAGGACAAGGCCCAGACTCTCGCCGAGTATGGCGAGGAGCAGTTCATGGAATGGCGCCGTTCTTACGACACCCCGCCGCCGCCCCTGGCGGATGACTCCAAGTTCTCCCAGGTGGGCGATCCCCGCTACGCGGACATCGGCGACGCCGTGCCCCGGACCGAGTGCCTCAAGGATGTCCTGGTCCGCCTGCTTCCGTACTGGGAATCGGATATCAAGGAAGACCTCAAGGCAGGCAAGACCGTCCTGGTCACGGCCCACGGCAATTCGCTGCGTGCGCTGGTCAAGCACCTTGATGGCATCAGCGACGACGCCATCGCCAGCCTGAACATCCCCACGGGCATTCCGCTGGTCTACGACCTCGACGAGGACTTCCAGCCGATCACTCCCGGCGGCACCTACCTGGACCCGGACGCCGCCGCTGACGCCATCCTGGCGGTCGCCAACCAGGGTAAGAAGTAGGGCTTCCCCGGGAAAACTGCATCAACACAAGTACGACGGCGGACGGTCACCTGGGAATCCCGGGTGACCGTCCGCCGTCGTACTGGAGTTTTTGTCCAGATAAGGCGACCTAATCGCCTCGAAAGGGGCCGTATCTGGGCAAAAAACTCTGCAGGGTTAACCGTGTTCGGAGCTGTTCGGCTGCCAGGCGCCGGTGACCAGGTACGTAACCTTTTGCGCCACGGAGACGCCGTGGTCGGCAAAGCGCTCGAAGTAGCGGCTGGCCAGCGCCACATCCACGGTGGTGGCGGGGGATTCCTGCCAGTCGCTGCGGGCGATCGCCTTGAACACGCTCAAGTGAAGATCGTTGATAGCGCTGTTCGCCTTGAGGATGTCGCGGGCAACTTCAAGGTCCCGGGTCTCCAGCAACACAGTCAGCTTGTCGGCGATCAGCTGGTCCAGTTCGGCCAGCTCCTTAAAGGTTTCCGTCATGGACGCGGGGATCACGGTTGAGGGAAAGCGGAGACGCGCCAGTTGGGCGATGTGGCGGGCGAGGTCACCCATGCGCTCCAGAGAGGCGCTCATGCGCAGCGAGCCGACGATCATGCGGAGGTCACTGGCGACAGGCCCCTGCAGCGCCAGGATGTCGATGGCGCGCTCATCCAGGCTGTTCTGCAGGAAATCGATGCGGGCGTCCGCCGCAATGACATCCTGGGCGAGATCCACATCAGCCACCTGGAAGGAAGTCGTGGCCTTCCCGATTGCCTCGCTGACCAGCCGCGAGATTTCCACGAGCTGGTCGCCCACCTGGGTCAGCTCCTCCTGAAAAACCTTACGCACGTAGGCGTCCTTTCTTTGGAACCCCTGCCAGCCATCCATTTGGCAGCAGGACTTCATGTCGCCGTTCGGCACTCCAACGGGTCACTCTGCCACTGTACGGTGAACGGTTAGGCATCTGAAGATGAACGTTAGTTGAATCGTCCACCCATCTGCCTTGTACGCACCAGACCAGCATTTTACAGAGCATAAGCTGGAGCTGTGGATCCTATGCTCATCGGTGTCATCGCCGGCCTCATCGGCCTGTCGTTCGGCACCTTCGGCGTGCTCGCCTTCAGGGTAAGCGAAAAGCAGCGGCAGCTGGTGGACATCGACGTCGATGAACTCACGTTGCCGGCGGGCGCCGCCGAGGTGCTTGCGGTCGTCGGGCGGGCGTTTGTGGTGGTGGACGCGGTTGACGGCGTGGTCCGTGCCAGCCCGGCGGCCTATGCCTACGGACTGGTCCGGGGCCACACGGTGGTACACAAGCAGTTGCTGGACATGACCGCCGGAGTCCGCCGCGACGGCGTGATCCTGGAGAAGCGGCTGGAGCTTCCCCGCGGTCCTCTGGGCCAGGGGACCATCATTGTGCAAGTTCGGGCAGCCATGCTCGGTGAGGAATACATCCTCCTGCTGGCGGACGACCGGACGGAGATCACCCGGACCGAGGAGATCCGCAATGACTTTGTGGCCAACGTGTCCCATGAGCTGAAGACGCCCGTGGGCGCAATTTCCCTCCTTGCCGAGGCGCTGGAGTCTTCGGCCGATGATGAAGAGGCCGTCCGCCGGTTCGCCAAGCGTATGCACAAGGAGTCCGGGCGGCTGGCGGCCCTGGTCCAGGACATCATTGAGCTCTCGCGTCTGCAGGGCGCCAGTGTGTCCCAGCAGGGCAGGCCAGTGGACATCAACGCAGTGATCACGGAGGCGGTGGACCGTTCCCAGCTTCCCGCGGAGAGCAAGAACATCCAGATAGTGGTTGGCCAGCGGGTGGACGGGATAGTCTTCGGCGACCAGGACCTGCTGGTCACTGCACTGCGAAACCTGATTGACAACGCCATCCGCTACTCCCCGGAAAACACACAGGTTGGCATCGGTGTCCGCGCCAAGGATGGCCTGATCGCCCTATCAGTCACAGACCAGGGAGAAGGACTCGCGCCGGAGGACCAGGACCGCGTGTTTGAGCGCTTCTACCGGGTGGACTCCGCGCGGTCTCGCCACACGGGCGGAACCGGCCTGGGGCTGAGCATCGTCAAGCATGTTGCCTCCAACCATGGCGGCGAGGTGACCTTGTGGTCGCAGCCCGGCCAAGGCTCCACTTTCACCCTCCGGCTTCCGGAGATGGAAAGCGAAGAAGAACATGCCGGCATCAACAGACCAGCCGTCAACGAACAAGGAGCAAGCGCTTGAGCAGGATTTTGATTGTCGAGGACGAAGAGTCGTTCAGCGACCCCTTGTCCTATTTGCTGGGCAAAGAGGGTTTTGAGGTAGAGGTGGTGGACAACGGCCTGGCCGCCATCACGGAGTTTGACCGCAACGGGGCGGACCTGGTGCTACTCGACCTGCAGCTGCCGGGGCTGTCCGGCACCGAGGTATGCCGCCAGCTGCGTCAGCGTTCCAGCGTCCCGGTGATCATGCTGACCGCCAAGGACGCCGAAATCGACAAGGTAGTGGGCCTGGAACTGGGCGCTGACGACTACGTCACAAAGCCGTATTCCTCGCGCGAACTTGTGGCCCGGGTCCGGGCTGTGCTCCGCCGGCAAGGCGAGCCCGAGGAGCTGATTTCTTCCACCGTGCAGGCAGGCCCGGTCCGGATGGACATCGAACGGCATGTCGTGAGTGTGAGCGGGGAGCAGGTGCTGCTCCCGTTGAAGGAATTCGAACTGCTGGAGATGCTGCTGCGCAACTCCGGGCGTGTGCTGACCCGCGGCCAGCTGATCGACCGTGTCTGGGGTTCCGACTACGTGGGCGATACCAAGACGCTGGACGTTCACGTCAAGCGGCTGCGAAGCAAAATTGAACCTGATCCGTCGGCGCCCCGGTTCCTGGTGACAGTGCGCGGGCTCGGCTACAAGTTCGAGCCCTAAGTCTTCCCAGCCCTAGGTCTTCCCGCAGACATCAAGGCAGACATCAAAGGAGGGGCTCCCAATGGGAGCCCCTCCTTTGTGTCGGAACTTAGCCCGCCGGGGCGCCTAGTGCCCTGTGCCCGCGGTCGAAGCCGACGGAGACGGAGTGGGTGAGGTGGTTCCTGTGGGTTCGCTGCCGGCCGGCATGTACTCCTTGTACTCCGCCAGCGTGGCGTCCAGGACGGGAACCTTGATGGTCTGGTCCAGGTTGGTGCCGTCTTCGCTGATTTTGACGTCCACCAGGGAACCGGGCTTGCCGCCGCTGGTGCTCAGGATGGCTTCGTCTGTGGAGTCGTTCAGCAGGGTGTAGGCGTTGGCCTTCACGGTCACCTGCGTCTGTGAGCCTTCTGCACCGTTGACGGTGAGTTTGACGTCCTTCGACGAGGAGTTGTACACAGCGCCGAGCAGACGGCCGGGCTTGTCTTCGCCTGCGGAGACAATCAGCATGTTGCGCAACTCTAGGGGACCCAGATCGGCGCGGATGCCGTCTGAGGCGGCGTACTGGTGAGTGGTCTGCTGGGGGGTGATGTAGCCGCAGCCCGTCACTGTCAGCAGGCCAAGGCCCAGGGCTGCTGCCGCCAGTGCCAGTTTGCCCCGCTGGGCCCGGTTCATCGCAGTGAAACGCACGTCACGTACTCCTCAAGAGTCTTGGAACATTAATCAGGCATAGCCTATCCGCAAACCCGCCCAAACGAGGATTCCGGGGGGTCATATTGCCCTTGGCAGTACCCTCCCGATGCACTATTATCTGCATCCGTCAAGGGGTTCAAGGGGGTCGATTCCGCCCGTTTTCCGCGTATTCATGCGGTTCCGGGGCCTGTTCTAGGCCAGTCATATGCCCGAATCGTGATAAACTGGTCTGCGGGAAAGGGGAATGTCCACATGGTATTTGAGGTCGGCGAGACAGTAGTTTACCCTCACCACGGTGCAGCAAAAATTGAAGAAATCAAGATGCGCACTGTCAAGGGCGAAGAGAAAATGTATCTCAAGCTCAAGGTGGCTCAGGGTGATCTGACCATTGAAGTTCCAGCAGAAAACGTTGACCTTGTTGGGGTTCGTGACGTAGTGGGCAAAGAAGGCTTGGAGCACGTATTTGATGTGCTGCGCGCCGAGTTCACTGAAGAACCCACCAACTGGTCACGCAGGTACAAGGCAAATCTGGAGAAGCTTGCTTCCGGTGACGTCATCAAGGTAGCAGAGGTTGTACGTGACCTCTGGCGCCGTGATCACGATCGGGGCCTTTCCGCAGGTGAGAAGCGAATGCTGGCCAAGGCCCGGCAGATTCTGATTTCAGAACTGGCGCTGGCTGAAAAGACCGACGAAGAGAAGGCTGCCAGCGTTCTCGACGAGGTCCTGGCTTCCTAAGAATTGAACCCCGGGGGCACGCAAGTGCCGCCGGGGTTTCTTTTTGCCCGGATTCGGGCAACAGGATCCCGTTCTCCGCCCGCGGGTGGGCGAAGGGGCGGGCCGGGGACGTAGGCTAGACCGCATGACTAACGGACTGCCCCGCCCCGTCACCGCCGTCGTTCTGGTGGCCGCTGGCTCCGGTGAGCGGCTGGGCTATGGGATCCCCAAGGCAGCCGTCCCGCTCGGCGGCGAACCCATCCTCCTTCACGCCCTGCGGGGCATCGTCGCGGCCGGGGTCGGAAGCCAGGTATGCGTGGCGTTGCCGGCGGGAGATGACGGGTTGCGGCAGCTGGTGGAAGATTTCCGGCTGGAGCTCGCCGACGGCGGCCCGCTCCTGACAACGGTCGACGGCGGAGCCACCAGGGCGGACTCAGTCAGGTCCGCGCTGGGCTCGTTGGTTGAGGGCACCGAAGCGGTTCTGGTGCACGACGCTGCACGGGCGCTGACGCCAGAGTACGTATTCCATCGCGTGGTGGATTCCCTGGCGGCCGGTGCTGTCGCAGTGATCCCGGCCGTACCGGTGGTGGACACGGTCAAAACTGTGGTCCCGACCACGGGGGAGGATGGCCGGATGGCCCCGGAAATCGTGACGGGAACCGCTCCGCGGGAGGAACTGCGCGCTGTCCAGACTCCCCAGGGTTTCCACCTTCCCACTCTCCTGAGAGCCCACGAGGCGGCACTGAAATTTGACGAGCGGCAGACTGCCGCGGTCACCGATGACGCCATGCTGGTGGAATTGCTGGGCGTTCCTGTTCATGTGGTCCACGGCTCCACCCAGTCACTGAAAATCACCACGCCCCTGGACCTGATTATTGCCGAGGGGCTGTTGGAAGGCCCGCTCGGCGTCCGCTGGGTGGAAGGCTAGAAATGAGCCCAGACAAAATGATCCTTCCGCGCACTGGCATCGGTTTGGACGTGCACGCCTACGCATCCGATGAGCTGCCCCGTCCGCTGTGGCTCGGGGGGCTCTTGTGGGAGGGTGAGCGCGGGCTGGCCGGACACTCGGACGGGGACCCAGTGGCCCACGCCGCTGCGGACGCCCTTTTTTCGGCCGCCGGTATCGGAGACCTCGGGACTCACTTCGGTACCGACCGTCCCGAATTCGCCGGTGCCTCCGGCGCAACGCTACTGGCGGAGGCCGCAAGGATCGTCCGGGCCGCCGGATTTGAGATCGGCAACGTCGCCGTACAGTTCGTGGCCAACCGGCCAAAGTTCGGACCCCGCCGCCAGGAGTCCCAGCGTGTCTTGAGCGAGGCCGCCGGGGCGCCGGTCAGCGTCACTGCCACCACCAGTGACGGGCTGGGGTTTGCAGGCCGCGGCGAGGGAATTTCGGCCGTGGCCACCGCTTTGGTGTTTCCGAGGTAGCTCCGCACTGCACTGGAGCTGGCTTGGTAACGTGCCGGGGCAGGCGGCCGTCGGCCTTTCAGCTAATCTGGAGCGGTGACCCTGCGCTTTTACGACACAGCATCCGCCGAAGTCCGTGACTTCGTCCCCCTCGTATCGGGCAAGGCGAGCCTGTACTACTGCGGCGCCACCGTGCAGGGCATGCCGCACGTGGGCCATATCCGTTCCGCCATTGCCTTTGACCAGCTCACGCGCTGGCTTCAGTACCGGGGGTACCGCGTCACCGTGGTCCGGAACGTCACGGACATCGATGACAAAATCCTGACTAAGTCCGAAGCGTCCTTTGCCCCCGATTTTGTCCCTGAACCGGGAGATGTCCGCGAGGAAGAGTGGTGGGCCCTGGCCTACCGCTACGAACAGGAGTTCCTCAAGGCCTACGACACGCTGGGCGTTTCCCGGCCAACCTACGAACCGCGGGCCACCGGCCATATCCCGGAAATGCATGCGCTGATCCAGCAGTTGATCGAGCGCGGGCACGCCTACCCGGCCCTGGACGACTCCGGCGATGTCTACTTCGACGTGCGGTCCTGGGACAGGTACGGCTCGCTGACGCGGCAGAACATTGATGACATGCAAGGCGCCCCTGACGCCGACCCGCGGGGCAAGAAGGATCCCCGCGACTTCGCACTCTGGAAGGGCTATAAGGACGGCGAGCCGACGACGGCAAGCTGGGTCTCGCCGTGGGGGACCGGCCGGCCGGGCTGGCACCTCGAATGCTCCGCCATGGTCACCAAATACCTGGGCACCGAATTCGATATCCACGGCGGCGGCCTGGATCTCCGCTTCCCCCACCACGAAAACGAAATGGCACAGTCCCAGGCAGCGGGCCACGCCTTCGCCAACTTCTGGATGCACAACGGCATGGTCACCTACCGGGGCGAAAAGATGTCCAAGTCCATCGGCAACACCATCAGTCCGGCCGAGATGCTGGAGCACGCTTCGCCACGCGTCGTCCGCTATTACCTTGGCCAGGCCCATTACCGCTCTGTGCTGGACTACCGCCCCACCTCGCTTCAGGAGGCGGCAGCCGCGGTTGAGCGCATCGACGGATTCCTCAATAAGGCGACGGAACGGTTCGGTTCGAGCTTCGGCTTCGTGGCAGGAACCTTTGGCACGTACACGGAGACCATGGACGCGTTTACGGCCGCGATGGATGACGACCTGAATGTTCCGCGGGCCCTCGCTGCCCTCCACGACACTGTCCGGGCCGGAAACAGCGCGCTTGCCGCCGGTGACGACGACGCCGCCCGGAACGCCAGGCACGTGGTCATTCTGATGACCCAGGTCCTGGGGCTTAACGCCGCCACCGAGCCGGCTGCGGGGAACGGCAAGGAGCGCCAGGCCCTCGAGGTCCTGGTGGAAGCGCAGCTCGCCGCCCGCGCGCAAGCCCGCGCCAGCAAGGACTGGGCCGCCTCGGATGCCATCCGGGACACGCTGAAGGCTGCCGGAGTCGTCGTCGAGGACGGTCCTGACGGCGCCACCTGGAGCCTGCAGCGGGACTGAATGCCGATTTAACTTGATTCAGTAGACTGGTAGGCAGACTCAGTCAAACAATCAAGGGTGGAACACAATGGCCAACAATGGTCGCCGATCGGTTAAAGCGAAGAAGGGCCCAACCATCGGAACCGGTGGTCATGGCCGCAAGGCCCTGGAAGGCAAAGGCCCCACGCCCAAGGCGGAGGACCGCCCGTACCACAAGGCCCACAAGAGCAAGCAGCTGGCGGAACGGTCGGCCGCCAAGCGTGGGACCGGCGCCCGCAGCGCCGGTGCCGCCCGTACAGGACCCAAGGGTCGCGCCACCGAGGAAGTCGTCACCGGCCGCAACTCGGTAGTTGAAGCCCTCCGCGCCGGCATCCCCGCCAAGGCCCTGCATATCGCCATCCGGATCGAGATGGATGACCGCGTCAAGGAGTCCCTCAAGATCGCGGCCGAACGCGGCATCCCTCTGCTTGAGACCGGCAAGCCCGAACTCGACCGGATGACTGATGACGCCGTCCACCAAGGCCTGGTCCTCCAGATCCCGCCTTACGAGTACCAGGACGCCTACGACCTGGCCGAGGAAACAGTGGCCAGCTGGAAGAAGGGCCACGTAGCCAACGCCCCGCTGTTCGTTGCCCTGGACGGCATCACGGATCCTCGCAACCTCGGCGCCATCATCCGCTCCGTCTCCGCCTTCAGCGGTCATGGCGTCATTGTGCCCGAACGCCGTTCCGTTGGCGTCACGGCCTCCGCCTGGAAGACGAGTGCAGGCGCTGCCGTCCGCGTTCCGGTAGCCCGTGCCGCCAACCTGAACAGCGCCCTGAAGCAGTTCAAGAACATGGGCATCTTTGTCCTGGGACTGGACGGCGACGGCGACGTCTCGCTGCCGGACCTGACCCTCGCCACCGAACCGGTGTGCATCGTGGTCGGATCCGAGGGCAAGGGGCTAAGCCGACTGGTCCGCGAAAACTGCGACCAGATCGTCTCCATCCCGATCGACTCCGCCATGGAATCGCTGAACGCCTCCATGGCAGTAGGCATCTCCCTCTACGAAGTCTCCAGGCAGCGCGCCGCCAAATAGGCCCCAACGCTCTCGCAGTTCCTGCAGCTTAAACAGCGACGCTCTCTCACCCGGTGAGAGAGCGAAGCTGTTTAAGCGGTGAAAAGTGGGGAGCGTTGTGGATCTACAAGTCCCGGCGGTTGGCCAGGACCGGAAGCTTTTGGCGGGCTTCCTTGACCACAGCGGCGTCCAGGTCGGCAAAAAGCAGGCCGGGGGCGCCGTCGAGCTCGCCAAGCACCTCGCCGAAAGGGGAGACGACGGCGGAGTGGCCCACCCCGGTGGGGGCGCCGTCTTTGTTTTCGATTCCCTGGGTGGTGGGGTCACCCTGGCCACAGGCCAGGACGTACGTGGTGGAGTCAAGTGCGCGGGCGCGGGAAAGCAGCTCCCACTGGTCCACCTTGCCCGGACCTGGCGCCCAGGAAGCGCAGATGATGTTCGCCACGGCGCCGCGCTGTGCGTTGGCGGTGAAAAGGGCGGGGAAGCGGATGTCGTAGCAGGTGGCCAGGCCAAAGGTGAGGCCGCCGGCATCGAACGTCACCGGTTCCCTTCCGGGGTCCACGGTGTCCGATTCAAGGAAGCCAAACGCGTCAAAGAGGTGGATCTTGTCGTAGCTAGTATCCACGCCGGGGCCCGTAGCCAGAAGGGTGTTGCGCACTTTCCGGCGGCCGCCGTCGGAAAGTGAGCCCGGGGTGAACATGCCTGCCACGACCACCATGCCCAGCGATTCGGATAGGGCCCGCACCCGCGAAGCCCACGGCCCGTCCAAAGGTTCTGCGATGTCGCTCAGCGAGTTTCCGAACGCCCGCATGGTGGCCTCCGGGAACACCACCATGTCCGCTCCGCCGGCTTTCGCCTTCTGCCCGTACCCTTCCAAGAGGGCCAAATTGTCGCCAGGGTCCCGGCCTGCGATGATCTGAGCAAGCGCAATCCGCACAACTACCTCCATTAAGACGCGTCCTTCCAGTATGCAACCCCGCGGCGGCCTCGGGGTGGCGTCACAATGAATAGCGTAAAACCGGGCATTTGCCGCTGGCGGCTAATATTTATGTGATGGCCATGCCGCTTTTTGACACTGCTTCCACCATGGACGCCTCCACGGCTCTTCCACTCGGTGTCAGCGTTCCACGCCCGGATTCCCCTGGCGCGGAAAACGCTGCGCAGTCCCGGGCCAACGTGGCTGTCTACGCACCTGGTGTCGCAAGTCTGGAGATCGCGTACAAGGCGCCCGGCGGCGAATGGCGCCTGAAGTCGCTGCCCAACGTCACTCACGGCGTGCATCATGGGATTGTTGAGGGCTTCCCCCACGGATCGCGTTACGGTTTCCGGGCCACCTCCAAGGAGGAGTCGCTGCCGCTGTCAGTGCCCACTCTGGACCTTGATGACCACGGAAGCCAACCACTTCTGCTCGATCCTTACGGCCGTGCGGTGGATCAGCGCGAGGGGTTCCTGACGAGTGTGCGGATGGCCAGTGATTTTGACTGGGGATCCGACCAACGGCCTCGGTTGCACTGGCGGAACACCATCATCTATGAGGCCCATGTCCGCGGCCAGAGCATGCTGCATCCGGATGTGCCCGAAGAATTGCGCGGCACTTATGCAGGCATGGCACATCCAGCGATCATTGAGCACCTCAAGAGCTTGGGCATCACCTCCGTCCAGTTGCTCCCCATCCATTTCCACCTGGATGAACAGCACCTGCAGAATCTGGGCCTGACAAACTACTGGGGCTACAACACCGCCGCCTTTTTTGCGCCCCATCCCGGCTACGCCACCCCGGCCGCGCAGGAAGCCGGCCCGCAGGCCGTCCAGGACGAGTTCAAGCAAATGGTCAAGCTGCTCCACGCTGCCGGGCTGGAAGTGATCCTTGACGTTGTTTACAACCACACCGCGGAAGGCGGCCCTGACGGCCCGACGCTGAGCTTCCGCGGACTGGGCGAGGAGTACTATTACCGCACGGACGGCCACGGCAGGTATGTGGACACCACAGGCTGCGGCAACAGCCTGAACTTCGGGGAACCCCGGGTTGTGCAGCTGGTCCTGGATTCACTGAGGTACTGGGTGGATGAGTTCCACATCGACGGCTTCCGTTTTGACCTCGCCGTAACGCTCTGCCGGAACGCAGCGAATGAGTTCGATCCGCGGCACCCCTTCCTTGTGGCCATCGCCGCAGACCCCGTCCTGTCCGACGTTAAACTCATTGCCGAACCGTGGGACGTCGGCTACGGCGGCTGGCAGACCGGACGTTTCCCCGGCGGCTGGGTGGACTGGAACGACCACTTCCGGGACGCCGTCCGATCGTTCTGGGTTGCGGACCGCGCTGCGATTGAAGCCGGCGGCCAGGGCGGGTCGGTGGCGAAACTGGCGGACGCACTCTCCGGCTCCGCGCGGCTCTTCGAAGGATCCGGCCGCTCCCGCCTGGCCTCAGTCAACCTCATCACCGCACACGACGGGTTCACGCTCAGTGACCTGGTTTCCTATGACCGCAAGCACAACGAGGCCAACGGTGAGCAGAACCGGGACGGCCACGGGGACAACCGCAGCTACAACCACGGCTTCGAAGGCCGGACCGAGGACGAGGGCATCCTGGCGCAGCGAGCCCAGTCCCGGCGCAACCTGATGGTCACGCTGATGATTTCCCTGGGCGTACCGATGATCACCGCGGGGGATGAACTGGCGCGCAGCCAGCAAGGAAACAATAACGCCTACTGCCAGGACAATCCCCTCGCCTGGCTGGACTGGACCCGGACGCCGGAATCCCATGAAATGCTGCGCAGCACCAAGCGCTATATCCGGCTGCGCAAGGAGTTCCTGGCCACCCAGCCCCACGACTTTCCGGTCAGGGAAGACCAGTCCTACCTCCACTGGTTCGATGAATCGGGACAACCAATGTCCATGGAGCGCTGGAACGATCCGCAGCACCGGGTCCTGCAACATCTGCTGGGATCAGATGAGGGCACGCTGACAGGGCTGCTCGTGGTCAATGGCAGCAACTCCGACGTAAAGATCACCTTGCCGCAGATCACCAGTGAAGAGGGCCCGCAGCACAGGATGTTCGAGCTCAGGCTGACCACGTCGCCGCTGCACGAACTCCGCCAGGGAACTCGGGTGGCCTCCGGGGAGTCAGATCTGATCCAGGCCAACTCGATCAACATCTACCGCACTTAGGCAGCCAAGCACACCGCGGTGTTGTTCGTGGCAGGATCACTCCCCGCACGATCACTCCCCGCGCGTTCCCTACTCCGTGCGAACCGGCAGCTAATGACCTCAGTTTGGCTCTGGACGGTCATTAGCTGCCAGTTCGCGCTCCTGCCTAGGCGCTGACCCTAGGCGTTGACGATCAGCCCGAGCTCAGCTTTGGAAGCCAACGCTTCATGCCGGGGCAGGACACGCACGGTATAGCCGAAGGAACCGGAGCGGTCGATAACCAAGGAGCCGCTGAACAGGTGGCGCCCGTTCCCAAGGTCTTCCTGCGCCTTCAGCTCCATCATGGTGACATCCGCCAAGGTGTCGCTTTCTTCGGCTCGGCCATAGGCAACCTCCACGGCCACGTCGTCGGGCGACAGGCTGTACAGCGCCACATAGGCGTTTACCTGCAGGGTGTCACCGATCTGCGGGTCCTCGGAAACACCGACCGAGTCCACGTGCTCCACATGCACCAGCGGCCAGGCGGAACGCACCTTGGCGGTCCACGCGGCCAGGATCCGAGCCTGTGCGAAGGAGTCAGCCACTGCACGCCGGCCGGCGTCCGCCGCCGGACGGTAGAGGATATTGACGTAGTCGCGCAGCATCCGCTCCGCTGAAACAGCTGGGCCCAGGTGAGACAACGTGTGCTTGATCATGGAGACCCAGTGCGTGGGTATCTTTTCTCTCCCCGAAGTGGAGGGGCCTGCGGCGCCGGCGGCTTCGGACACGGTGCTGCCGTAAAAGCGCGGCGCCACCTGCGTTTCCAGGAGCTCGTAGAGCGCCGCCGCCTCGATGTCGTCCCGTTCCTCGGGGGAGGCGTCGTTGTTGGCGGTGGGGATCGCCCAGCCGTTCTCGCCGTCGTACATTTCGTCCCACCAGCCGTCCATGACGGAAAGGTTGAGCGAGCCGTTGATGGCCGCCTTCATCCCGGAAGTGCCGCAGGCCTCAAGTGGACGGAGGGGATTGTTGAGCCAGACGTCGCAGCCGGGGAAGAGTGTCCTGGCCATCGCAATGTCGTAATTGGGCAGGAATGCGATCCGGTGCCGGACCTTGGGGTCGTCCGTGAAACGGACCAGGTCCTGGATCATCTTCTTGCCCGCGTCGTCAGCGGGGTGGGACTTTCCGGCAATGACCAGCTGGATGGGGTGCTCCTTGTGCAGGAGGAGGGCCTTCAGCCGATCGGGCTCACGCAGCATCAGGGTCAGGCGCTTGTAAGTGGGGACGCGGCGGGCGAACCCGATGGTCAGCACATCGGGGTCCAGCACGTTGTCGGTCCAGCCGAGTTCGGCGTCTGCGGCACCCCGCTTCTTCCAAGCGGCCCGGAGCCGGCGGCGCACGTCTTCCACGAGGGCGACGCGCATTTCACGGCGCAGCGCCCACACATCGGCGTCGCTGACGTTGTAGGCAAGGTCCCAGCGCCCCATCGCTTCCGCCTCTGAGCCAAATTGCTCCCTGGCGAGCTTGGAAATGCGCCCGTCCACCCAGGTGGGCACATGCACGCCGTTGGTCACGGACGTGATGGGCACCTCGGAGTGGTCGAAGCCCGGCCATAGTGCCGAGAACATCCCGCGGGACACCTCGCCATGGAGCTTGGCAACACCGTTGGCCCGCTGTGCCAGCCGGAGGCCCATCACCGCCATGTTGAAGACCGACGGGTTCCCGTCCGCATAGTTTTCCCGGCCAAGTTCCAGGATCCTGTCCACAGGCACCGCCGGCGCCAGCCCAGCCTGGAAGAAGTGCTGGATCTGGGAAATTTCAAACCGGTCGATGCCGGCCGCCACCGGAGTGTGCGTGGTGAAGACGGTGGAGGCCCTGCCTGCAGCCAGTGCCTCGTCGAAGCTGAGAGCTTCCTCGCCGGACATCAGTTCCTGGATGCGTTCAATCCCCAGGAAACCGGCGTGGCCCTCGTTGGTATGGAACACTTCCGGAGCATCTCTTCCGGTCAGCTGCTGGTAGACGCGCAAAGCCTTCACGCCGCCCATACCCAGGAGGAGTTCCTGCTGCAGCCGGTGGTCCCCGCCGCCGCCGTAAAGGCGGTCGGTGATCCCGCGGGCGGCGTCATCGTTGCCTGGGACGTTGGAGTCAAGGAGCAGCAGCGGAACACGTCCGACGTCGGCACGCCAGATGTGTGCCAGCAGCCGGCGTCCGTTGGGCAACGGCAGCGAAATCTGAAGGGGCCGGCCGTTGCCGTCCCTTGACGGTTCGCGGAGCAGGGTCAGGGGGAGTCCGTCCGGGTCAAGGACGGGATATGTCTCCTGCTGCCAGGCGTCCCTGGAGAGCGACTGCTTGAAATAGCCGGCCTGGTACAGCAGCCCCACACCGATCAGCGGCACGCCGAGGTCGGAGGCAGCCTTGAGGTGGTCGCCGGCCAGGATGCCCAGGCCTCCTGAGTACTGCGGAAGCACTTCGGTGATACCGAACTCGGGCGAGAAGTACGCGATGGAGGACGGGGCGTCGTCGCCCAGCGTCTGGTACCAGCGCGGCTCCTCAAGGTACCGGTCAAGGTCATCCTCGGCAGCCCGGACCCGCTCCACCACTGACTGGTCGGCCGCGAGGGTTTGGAACTCTTCGCGGCTCACCAGCCCGAGGAAGCTCACGGGATCCTGCCCGCTTTCCTCCCAGACGCGTTGGTTCAATCCCGCGAACAGCTCACGTGTTGGCCGGTGCCAGGACCAGCGAAGATTGGTCGCCAACCGGGCCAGCGGCCTGATCGGTTCCGGGAGAACAGTACGAACGGTAAATCTGCGGATTGCCTTCACCTGCGCCACACTAACGGACAACATGGGCGGCCGGAACTGCTTCGGCTTTCTTTTAGGTAAATGACAGATAACGTTCCGGGAAAGTCGATTCGCCCGGGGAAAACGTGAGCAGGCTTAGCAATCTTGGTGATTTCTCGCTAACGTCGAGCCTGTGACGACTAAATCAGGAACCAGTGCCGCATCCAAGCAAAAGCCGAAAGGCAGAATCACTGACGGTCTGCTGTTTGGCCGTTTTCCCATCACAGCTGTGCAGCCTGTGGTGGAGGGTGGGAAGTATCCCGCCAAGGCTTTGCCGGGCGAGGGAATCGTAGTGGGTGCCACCGCTTTCCGCGAGGGACACGATCAGCTCGGCGTGAGCGCCGTCCTTCTGGACCCCAAGGGCAAGGAACGTCAACGGATCAGGCTGGCACCGCCCAGGGGAGAGCGGGGCCTGGGGACCGACCGCTGGGAAGGTATCCTCACGCCGTCGGACACCGGGAACTGGTCGTTTGTCATTGAGGCCTGGCACGACCGCTATGGGACGTGGCACCACAATGCCGAGGTAAAGGTGGAGGCCGGCATCGACGTCGAGCTGATGCTCACCGAAGGTGCGGCCCTCCTGTCGGACGCGGGCGACGACGCGTCCCGGAGTTCCGCCGACAGGCGCACCCTGCGCGAGGCTGCTGCCGCGCTGGCCGATTCCTCCCTGACCGCTGAGGAACGCCTCGCCGCTGGCTTCGGTCCGGAGGTCGCCGCCATTGTGGACCGTCAGCCCATCCGCGAATTGGTCACCGTCTCCGAGAAGTTCCCACTCCTGGTTGAGCGCGACCTCGCCGGACGCGGCGCCTGGTACGAGTTCTTTCCCCGTTCCGAAGGTGCCGTGAAGGACCATGCCACGGGCACGTGGACTTCGGGTAATTTCCACACTGCGGCCAAGCGCCTGGATGCCGTGGCTGCCATGGGCTTCGACGTGATCTACATGCCTCCGATCCATCCCATCGGCGTGCAGCACCGGAAGGGCCCCAACAACACGTTGATCGCCGGCCCCAACGACCCCGGTTCTCCGTGGGCCATCGGTGCCAAGGAAGGCGGCCACGACGCCATCCACCCCGATCTGGGAACATTTGAGGACTTCGACGCCTTTGTGGCCCGGGCCAACGAACTCGGACTGGAAGTGGCCCTGGACCTGGCACTTCAGGCTGCGCCGGACCATCCGTGGGTGGAATCCAACCCCGAATGGTTTACCACCCGGGTTGACGGCAGCATTGCCTACGCGGAAAACCCGCCTAAAAAATACCAGGATATTTACCCCCTCAATTTCGACAACGACCCCGAAGGGCTGTCCAAGGAAATTCTGAGGATTGTGCTCCTGTGGGTCAGCCACGGCGTGAAGATTTTCCGCGTGGATAATCCACATACCAAGCCCGTGTGGTTCTGGGAGTGGCTCATTGCGAAGGTCAACAAGAAGGCCCCGGGCGTTGTGTTCCTCGCCGAAGCCTTCACCCGGCCGGCCATGATGCACGCGCTGGGCCGGGCGGGATTCCAGCAGTCATACACGTACTTCACCTGGCGGAACACCAAGAAGGAGCTGGAGGCGTACTTCACGGAGGTCAGCCACGAATCCCCGGCCTATTTCCGGCCCAACTTCTTCGTCAACACCCCCGACATCCTCACCCAATACCTACAGTTCGGCGGGCCGGCCGCATTCAAGATCCGCGCGGCCCTCGCGGCAACCGCCAGTCCGCTGTGGGGTGTCTACGCCGGCTTCGAACTGTACGAGCACGTGGCCCGGCCCGGTGCGGAAGAGTACATCGACAACGAAAAGTTTGAGTACAAGGCCAGGGACTGGGACGCCGCTGCAGAGTCCGGCCGAACCCTGGCGCCGTACCTGACCAGGCTGAATGCGATCAGGCACGACCACCCTGCGCTGCAGGACCTGCAGAACCTGACGGTGCACCACAGCACGGATGACGCTACGATCGTCTACTCCAAGCACAAGACCCTCCCCGACGGCACCAAGGACACCATGATCGTGGTGGTCAATGTTGATCCTCACGGGACCAGGGAGAGCACCGTATCGCTGGACCTGGCCGCGCTTGAACTCGACCAGGAGGACCTGTCACCCAACGGCGGCTTCCGGGTGGAGGACCTGATTTCCGGTGAAACCTGGGAATGGGGCGAATACAACTACGTCCGCCTTGACCCGCATGTCGAACCCGCACACATCCTGAGCGTGAGGAGATTGGATCAGTGAGTTTTAACCCGCAGAGCTCCGGTCAGCATTTCACCCCCAGGAGCACGTTTGAGCTAAACGCGCCGGGCCTTCAACATGATCCGCTGTGGTATCGGAAGGCAGTGTTCTACGAGGTGCTCGTGAGGGCTTTTGCGGACGCGAACGGGGACGGTTCCGGCGACTTCCATGGCCTCATCGACAGGCTGGACTACCTGCAGTGGCTTGGAGTGGACTGCCTGTGGCTGCCGCCGTTCTTCCAGTCGCCGCTGCGTGACGGCGGGTATGACATCTCTGATTACAACTCCGTGCTGGACGAGTTCGGCACTATCAGCGATTTCAAGCGCCTGGTGGCGGAAGCCCACGCCCGTGGTGTCCGAGTCATCATCGACCTCCCGCTGAACCACACTTCGGACCAGCACCCCTGGTTCCAGGAATCGCGCAAGGACCCCGACGGCCCCTTCGGTGACTTCTATGTGTGGAGCGATACGGACGAGAAATACCAGGACGCCCGCATCATCTTCGTGGACACCGAGGAATCCAACTGGACCTTCGATCCCATCCGCCGGCAGTTCTTCTGGCACCGGTTCTTCAGCCACCAGCCCGACCTGAACTTCGAGAACCCGAAGGTCATCGACGCACTTTTTGACGTTGTCCGGTTTTGGCTGGACCAGGGCATCGACGGGTTCCGCGCCGACGCCATTCCGTACCTCTTCGAGGAGGAGGGCACCAACTGCGAAAACCTCCCAGCCACGCACGATTTCCTCCGCAAGCTGCGGACCATGGTGGACGAGAGCTACCCGGGACGCGTCATCATCGCCGAGGCCAACCAGCCGCCCAATGAGGTCGTGGAGTACTTCGGGACCCAAGAAGAGCCGGAATGCCACATGGCCTTCCACTTTCCCATCATGCCGCGCCTTTACTACGCCCTGCGCGACCAGAAGGCCGCGCCCATCATCGAAACCATGCATGACACCCCCGAGATCCCCGACGGGGCACAGTGGGGGACCTTCCTGCGGAACCACGATGAGTTGACGCTCGAAATGGTCACCGCGGATGAACGCGCCGCCATGCTGGGCTGGTACGCGCCGGACCCCCGGATGCGTGCAAACATTGGTATCCGGCGCCGGCTGGCGCCGCTGTTGGACAATTCCAGGGCCGAAATCGAACTCATCAACGCCCTGCTGCTGTCGCTGCCGGGCAGCCCGTTCCTGTACTACGGGGACGAGATCGGCATGGGGGATAACATCTGGCTCGAAGACCGTGATGCCGTGCGTACACCCATGCAGTGGAACCCGGACCGGAACGCCGGCTTCTCCAACGCCGATCCCGGCAAGCTGTACCTTCCGGTCATCCAATCACTTGTGTACAACTACAGCATGGCCAATGTGGAGGCGGAGGCAGCCCATTCGGGTTCCCTGCTCCGCTGGACCCGGCAGATCCTGAGCGTCCGAAAGAACCATCCCGCATTCGGACTGGGTGCCTTCAAGCATGTGGACGCCGATCACGACGCCATCGTGGCGTATCTCCGCGAGCTTTCCGATGACAACACAGCGGGAGAGGACAGTGAATCCATCCTGTGCGCCTTCAACCTTTCCCAGCATCCGGTGGCGGCAAGACTGCGCATCCCGCAGTACGCCGGGCGCGGGCTGCGTGACGTGTTCGGCGGGCAGCCCTTCCCCGGCATTGACGATGACGGCACGCTCACCCTGACCTTGGGAAGCCACGATTTCTTCTGGCTGCGGATCCGCTCTGCGGCCTCCAATCCGGCTTCGCCTTACACCCAGGCGATGCCTATCCTGTCCATCGAGAACTGATATGAGCCAACCCATCCTCACCCCCTCCCTGAACGCACTCCTTCGGGAATGGCTGCCTCGTCAGCGCTGGTTCCCGGTGAAGTCAGCTGATTTCGCGCTTGAACCGGCCGGTAGCCTGAGCCTCGAGGATCCGGCCGGGCAGGCCAAACTTGAGGTTTTCCTGCTGGCGGTGACGTCCCGCTCGGCGGACGGCCGAGAGCGCACCGACGTCGTCCAGGTCCCGTTGAGCTACCGTGCGGCGTCGCTTGCCGGAAAGGAGCGGGCACTGGTCGGCGAGGACGGAACCAGCGACGCTGGGTCGCCGTGGATTTACGACGGCGTCCACGATCCTGCCTTCGTCTCTGCATGGCTGGAGCTGATCCGGACCGAAGCCGACTCCGCTACGGGCGGAGCTACCGGCCATCGGGCGCCGTCGAACCACCGCCTGCCCACGGCGCACGGAGTGGTCAAGGTCTTGGCGGGCGAGCAGTCCAACAGTTCAGTAATTGTTGACGACGGCGAGTCGGCCGCGATCGTGAAATTCTTCCGGGTGCTTTCGGAAGGGACGAATCCCGAGGTGGAAGTAGGTGCCGCGCTGACTGCCGCCGGCACCGCAGAAGTGCCCGCCACGCTTGGCTGGGTCCGCGGCGAGTGGCAGCAGGGGAACGGCTCTCAGGAGCCCGATGGGGTGCCGGCCCTTGCCCGCCCAGTCGAGGGTGAGCTTGCCGTGGCCCACGAGTTCTTGGCCGGAGGCCGCGACGCCTGGCGCCTGGCAGTCGATGCAGCCCGCACCGGAGCTGACTTCACAGCCGAAGCCCGCGCCCTTGGTGCGGCCACGGCCACCGTCCATCGAAGGCTCGCGGAGGCCCTTGGCTCGTCCGAAGAGACGGTCCCCGGTCAGGTTATCGCCCCCGGAGTAGCCCAGCGTGTCCGGCAGGCATGGACGGAGGCCGGCGCCGCCGTCGGGCCTTACGACCAAGCCCTCAGCGCGCTGCTGGGCGAACTCGACGGCGTGGCCGCCGGACCGCTGCAGCGGATCCACGGCGACCTGCACCTCGGGCAGATCCTGCAGGTTCCAGAGCACGGCGGGGAGCCCGAACGCTGGGCCATCCTGGATTTTGAAGGTGAGCCGCTCCGGCCAATCGCCGAACGAAATTTCCCCGACGTCCCGCTTCGCGATGTGGTGGGGATGCTACGTTCCTTCGACTACGCCGCGGGTGCCGCCGAACGCGAGTATCAAGGTGCCCGTGTTCCGGCGTCGTGGGTGGATGATTGCGCCGACGCGTTCCTTGCAGGCTATGCCGGCGTCACACCTGGCACCATCGACCGCCGTTCGCCACTCTTTATGGCATTGTGGCTGGACAAGGCGCTCTACGAAGTTGTTTATGAATTGCGGAACCGACCTGACTGGCTGGCGATTCCATTGAACGCGTCCAGACGGCTCCTCAGCGCTAAAGGCTCCGGCGATACGGCCGGGGCGGCATCGGAAGGTAACAAAATGACAGGCTCAGCACGTACTGATCGGCCCCACGTGCCGCTTCACGTGGATTCAGAAACCTTGGCCCGGGTGGCGAACGGGGAGCACCACGCCCCGCACTCGGTTTTGGGCGCCCACCTGGATGACCATGGCCACGTGACCATCCGGACGGTCAAGCACCTTGCTGCATCCGTGTCCGTGGTAACCGCCGCCGGTTCGGTGCCCATGGTTCACGAGGCCAACGGGGTGTGGGCGGCCGTGCTTGATCCGCTGCAGCCGGGCCACGTGCCCGATTACCGGTTGGAAGTAACCTATCCCGGTGCCGAGCCCGTTACGGTGGACGAACCGTACCGCTATCTGCCCACGGTTGGTGAAGTGGATCTGCACCTTATCGGGGAGGGCCGTCACGAGAAGCTGTGGGAAGTGTTGGGCGCCCACGTCCAGCACTACAAATCGTCACTCGGCGACGTTGATGGCGTGTCGTTTGCCGTCTGGGCGCCGAATGCGCAGGCAGTCCGGATCAAGGGTGACTTCAACTCATGGGACGGCCGCGAACATTCCCTCCGTTCACTGGGCTCGTCAGGCGTGTGGGAAGTCTTCCTGCCAGGCGTTTTAGCGGGGGCGTGCTACAAATTCGAGATCAGGACCAAGGCCGGCTACTGGGTTGAAAAGGCCGATCCCCTCGCCTTCGGCACCGAGGTCCCACCACTGACGGCTTCCAAGGTGGTGGAGCCGTCCTACGTCTTCAAGGACACCGAGTGGATGGAAGCCCGTGCCCAGCGGGACCCGCACAACTCGCCCATGAGCGTGTACGAAGTCCACCTGGGCTCCTGGCGCCTTGGACTCGGCTACCGCGAGCTGGCCAAAGAGTTGGTGGAGTACGTCAAGTGGCTGGGATTCACCCACGTTGAGTTCATGCCGGTGGCCGAGCACCCGTTCGGTGGGTCCTGGGGCTACCAGGTCACGTCCTACTTCGCCCCCACCTCGCGGTTCGGGCACCCCGACGAATTCCGCTTCCTCGTGGACGCCCTGCACCAGGCTGGAATCGGCGTGCTCCTGGACTGGGTCCCCGCACACTTCCCCAAGGACGCATGGGCACTTGCACAGTTCGACGGCGAGCCGCTGTACGAGCATGCCGATCCCAACATGGGTGAGCACCCCGACTGGGGGACACTCATTTTCGACTTCGGCCGGACCGAGGTCCGGAACTTCCTGGTGGCCAACGCGCTCTACTGGCTCGACGAATTCCACATCGACGGGCTCCGAGTGGACGCCGTCGCATCGATGCTGTACCTCGACTACTCCAGGGAAGACGGGCAATGGTCTCCGAACCGCTTCGGCGGAAATGAAAACCTGGAAGCCATGTCATTCCTCCAGGAAGTCAACGCCACGGTATACAAGACCCACCCCGGTGCAGTGATGATTGCCGAGGAGTCCACTGCCTTCCCCGGAGTGACAGCACCCACCAGCCACGGCGGCCTGGGCTTTGGCCTTAAGTGGAACATGGGCTGGATGCACGACTCCCTCAAGTACGCCTCCGAGGACCCGGTCAACCGCAAATGGCACCACGGCACCGTGACGTTCTCCATGGTCTACGCCTTCACAGAGAACTTCCTGTTGCCCATCAGCCACGATGAAGTAGTCCACGGCAAGGGCTCCATGTTGCGGAAGATGCCAGGCGACCGCTGGCAGCAACTCGCCAACCTGCGTGCCTTCCTCGCATACCAGTGGGCGCACCCCGGCAAACAGCTCATCTTCATGGGTACAGAGTTCGGACAGGAATCGGAATGGTCCGAACAGCACGGGCTGGACTGGTGGCTCGCCGACATTCCCGCGCACCGTGGCGTTCAGCTGTTGACCAAGGACCTGAACGCGCTTTACAGCTCAACGCCGGCCCTCTACTCCCGGGACAACGAACCGGGCGGCTTCCAGTGGATCAACGGTGGCGATGCGGACCGCAACGCACTGACCTTTGTCCGCTGGGACACGGAAGGTAACCCGCTGGTCTGCGCCGTGAACTTCTCGGGCGGGCCGCACGTCGGTTATGAGCTGGGAGTACCTGCTGTCGGCACCTGGACGGAAGTGCTCAACACCGACTCGTCCGCCTATGGCGGCTCGGGCGTACTGAACAGCGGCGAGCTGACAGCCAGTGCCGAAGGCCTGCATGGGCAGCCCGCGACACTGACTGTCACGTTGCCTCCGCTGGGCGTTGCTTTCTTCAAGCCCGGAGCCGCGACGGCGGGTTAACTCCGGTCAACGCGTCCTGCCCTAGTGGTACGGAAGAAGCCCGGAATCCTTGAGATTCCGGGCTTTTTCCGTACCTGCTGGACTGTCCGGAGGACCCCATCCGGGAGCGGTTGGTCATCCATGCAAAGTGGTGGTAGAGTTTATTTCCGCGCTGCTCCCCGGAGTCAGTCGGTGAAGACGAGCCAGATGCCCACGGCAAAATGGATTCAGGACCGCCGATTTGACTAGGGTGAAGCTAGCGGGTAAGTTTGAAAAGTTGCTCCGGAGCGATCTTGGACCGTTTGGTTTGGGTGGTGTCGGGTGTGTCTGTTGTTTGAGAACTCAATAGTGTGCCAAGTTTGTTGATACCGGTTTATTTTATATGAATTGGTTGAATTTGCCGGGTCATGCCGCCCCTGTGGTGTGGTCTGGTTTTTACAGCTGGTTTCAAATTTTGCTGCCTGGTTTCCGCGTTTTCCCGTGGTTTCTGGGTGGTGTTCGTTTTTGTTTTACTTCAACGGAGAGTTTGATCCTGGCTCAGGATGAACGCTGGCGGCGTGCTTAACACATGCAAGTCGAACGATGAACCTCACTTGTGGGGGGATTAGTGGCGAACGGGTGAGTAACACGTGAGTAACCTGCCCTTAACTCTGGGATAAGCCTGGGAAACTGGGTCTAATACCGGATATGACTCCTCATCGCATGGTGGGGGGTGGAAAGCTTTTTGTGGTTTTGGATGGACTCGCGGCCTATCAGCTTGTTGGTGAGGTAATGGCTCACCAAGGCGACGACGGGTAGCCGGCCTGAGAGGGTGACCGGCCACACTGGGACTGAGACACGGCCCAGACTCCTACGGGAGGCAGCAGTGGGGAATATTGCACAATGGGCGCAAGCCTGATGCAGCGACGCCGCGTGAGGGATGACGGCCTTCGGGTTGTAAACCTCTTTCAGTAGGGAAGAAGCGAAAGTGACGGTACCTGCAGAAGAAGCGCCGGCTAACTACGTGCCAGCAGCCGCGGTAATACGTAGGGCGCAAGCGTTATCCGGAATTATTGGGCGTAAAGAGCTCGTAGGCGGTTTGTCGCGTCTGCCGTGAAAGTCCGGGGCTCAACTCCGGATCTGCGGTGGGTACGGGCAGACTAGAGTGATGTAGGGGAGACTGGAATTCCTGGTGTAGCGGTGAAATGCGCAGATATCAGGAGGAACACCGATGGCGAAGGCAGGTCTCTGGGCATTAACTGACGCTGAGGAGCGAAAGCATGGGGAGCGAACAGGATTAGATACCCTGGTAGTCCATGCCGTAAACGTTGGGCACTAGGTGTGGGGGACATTCCACGTTTTCCGCGCCGTAGCTAACGCATTAAGTGCCCCGCCTGGGGAGTACGGCCGCAAGGCTAAAACTCAAAGGAATTGACGGGGGCCCGCACAAGCGGCGGAGCATGCGGATTAATTCGATGCAACGCGAAGAACCTTACCAAGGCTTGACATGGACCGGACTGCTGCAGAGATGTGGTTTCCCCTTTGGGGCCGGTTCACAGGTGGTGCATGGTTGTCGTCAGCTCGTGTCGTGAGATGTTGGGTTAAGTCCCGCAACGAGCGCAACCCTCGTTCTATGTTGCCAGCGCGTGATGGCGGGGACTCATAGGAGACTGCCGGGGTCAACTCGGAGGAAGGTGGGGACGACGTCAAATCATCATGCCCCTTATGTCTTGGGCTTCACGCATGCTACAATGGCCGGTACAAAGGGTTGCGATACTGTGAGGTGGAGCTAATCCCAAAAAGCCGGTCTCAGTTCGGATTGGGGTCTGCAACTCGACCCCATGAAGTCGGAGTCGCTAGTAATCGCAGATCAGCAACGCTGCGGTGAATACGTTCCCGGGCCTTGTACACACCGCCCGTCAAGTCACGAAAGTTGGTAACACCCGAAGCCGGTGGCCTAACCCCTTGTGGGAGGGAGCTGTCGAAGGTGGGACTGGCGATTGGGACTAAGTCGTAACAAGGTAGCCGTACCGGAAGGTGCGGCTGGATCACCTCCTTTCTAAGGAGCACCTACAGATGTCTGCCGCGTGTATGCGTTGGTGGGGGTTTGTCAGGAGTATATGCCCGTTGCGCAGGCGATTGTTCTGCGGCGGGTGCTCATGGGTGGAATATCAACAAATAGGTGCCTGGTGGCACGGACCGGTTGTTAGTACGGACGCTTTCTTCCCTTTGGGGTTGGGGGTGTCTTGGAACGGAGCTGGTACGGATTGCTGGGTAGTGTTTGGCACACTGTTGGGTCCTGAGGCAACAGGGCCGGGAGGGGTTCGCAGCTTACGGGTTGTGGGCTGTTTTTCCTGGTGTTTGTTTGTTTCTGGTTTCCTGGCTGCACCGATCATACGGTTTGTCCCCTGTTGTGGGGGTTCGTGTGGGGTGTGTGGTTTGGGGTTGTTGTTTGAGAACTACATAGTGGACGCGAGCATCTTTTATAAGAAGCAATTTCCAAGAATATGAACCTGGATCTGGCTGCGCGTGATGGTGTCGCCCCCTTGGGGGTGGTGTTGTTGGGTGTGGTTGGTTTTCGTGGTTCTCTCGAAAATTAGCGTAATTGATCTTTTGTGGTCAAGTTTTTAAGAGCACACGGTGGATGCCTTGGCATTAGGAGCCGAAGAAGGACGTAGGAATCTGCGATAAGCCTGGGGGAGTCGATAACCGGACTGTGATCCCAGGGTGTCCGAATGGGGAAACCCCGCCAGGGGCGCGAGCTGCCTGGTGACCCGCATCTGAACACATAGGGTGCGTGGAGGGAACGCGGGGAAGTGAAACATCTCAGTACCCGCAGGAAGAGAAAACAATAGTGATTCCGTCAGTAGTGGCGAGCGAACGCGGATCAGGCTAAACCGTTCCATGTGTGATAGCCGGCGGGCGTTGCATGGTCGGGGTTGTGGGACTTTCCGTACTGTCTCTGCCGGGACAGTGAGGTGTGATGTGCAGGCATAGGTGAACGGTCTTGAAAGGCCGGCCAGAGAGGGTGTGAGCCCCGTAACCGAAATGTTGTGTACCGCCTGGGAAGTATCCCAAGTAGCACGGGGCCCGAGAAATCCCGTGCGAATCTGTCAGGACCACCTGATAAGCCTAAATACTCCCTAATGACCGATAGCGGACCAGTACCGTGAGGGAAAGGTGAAAAGTACCCCGGGAGGGGAGTGAAACAGTACCTGAAACCGTGTGCTTACAATCCGTCGGAGCCAGTCTGATTCTGGTGACGGCGTGCCTTTTGAAGAATGAGCCTGCGAGTTAGTGTTACGTCGCGAGGTTAACCCGTGTGGGGAAGCCGTAGCGAAAGCGAGTCTGAATAGGGCGTTGCAGTGGCGTGATCTAGACCCGAAGCGAAGTGATCTACCCATGGCCAGGTTGAAGCGACGGTAAGACGTCGTGGAGGACCGAACCCACTTCAGTTGAAAATGGAGGGGATGAGCTGTGGGTAGGGGTGAAAGGCCAATCAAACTTCGTGATAGCTGGTTCTCCCCGAAATGCATTTAGGTGCAGCGTTGCGTGTTTCTTACCGGAGGTAGAGCTACTGGATGGCTAATGGGCCCTACAAGGTTACTGACGTCAGCCAAACTCCGAATGCCGGTAAGTGAGAGCGCAGCAGTGAGACTGTGGGGGATAAGCTTCATAGTCGAGAGGGAAACAGCCCAGACCACCAACTAAGGCCCCTAAGCGTGTGCTAAGTGGGAAAGGATGTGGAGTTGCGAAGACAACCAGGAGGTTGGCTTAGAAGCAGCCATCCTTAAAAGAGTGCGTAATAGCTCACTGGTCAAGTGATTCCGCGCCGACAATGTAGCGGGGCTCAAGTACACCGCCGAAGTTGTGGCATTCAGATATTTGCTAAGCCCTTGTGGTTCAGGCGTCTGGATGGGTAGGGGAGCGTCGTGTGGGCAGTGAAGTCGCGGTGTAAACCAGCGGTGGAGCCTACACGAGTGAGAATGCAGGCATGAGTAGCGAAAGACGGGTGAGAAACCCGTCCGCCGAATGATCAAGGGTTCCAGGGTCAAGCTAATCTGCCCTGGGTAAGTCGGGACCTAAGGCGAGGCCGACAGGCGTAGTCGATGGACAACGGGTTGATATTCCCGTACCGGCGAAAAACCGTCCATGCTGAACAGGGGATACTAACTGCCCGAGACCTGCCCGATCACCCTTGTGGTGTGAGGGTTTTGGTGGAGCGCGGGACCTGATCCTGGGAGGTAAGCGTATTAACAGGTGTGACGCAGGAAGGTAGCCAAGCCGGGCGATGGTTGTCCCGGTCTAAGGATGTAGGGCGAACGGTAGGCAAATCCGCTGTTCATGATGCCTGAGATCTGATGGGACCCCCTCACGGGGGGATTTGGTGATCCTATGCTGCCGAGAAAAGCATCGACGCGAGGTTTTAGCCGCCCGTACCCCAAACCGACACAGGTGATCAGGTAGAGAATACTAAGGCGATCGAGAGAATTATGGTTAAGGAACTCGGCAAAATGCCCCCGTAACTTCGGGAGAAGGGGGGCCCCAACCTTGAACGGTACTAGCGACCGGGAGGGGATCGGGGCCGCAGAGACCAGGGGGAAGCGACTGTTTACTAAAAACACAGGTCCGTGCGAAGTCGCAAGACGATGTATACGGACTGACTCCTGCCCGGTGCTGGAAGGTTAAGAGGACCGGTTAGCCTCACGGCGAAGCTGAGAATTCAAGCCCCAGTAAACGGCGGTGGTAACTATAACCATCCTAAGGTAGCGAAATTCCTTGTCGGGTAAGTTCCGACCTGCACGAATGGAGTAACGACTTCCCCGCTGTCTCAACCATAAACTCGGCGAAATTGCAGTACGAGTAAAGATGCTCGTTACGCGCAGCAGGACGGAAAGACCCCGAGACCTTTACTATAGTTTGGTATTGGTGTTCGGAGTGGCTTGTGTAGGATAGGTGGGAGACGTTGAAGCCCGGACGCCAGTTCGGGTGGAGTCATCGTTGAAATACCACTCTGGTCACTTTGGACATCTAACTTCGGCCCGTAATCCGGGTCAGGGACAGTGCCTGATGGGTAGTTTAACTGGGGCGGTTGCCTCCTAAAAAGTAACGGAGGCGCCCAAAGGTTCCCTCAGCCTGGTTGGCAATCAGGTGTCGAGTGTAAGTGCACAAGGGAGCTTGACTGTGAGAGAGACATCTCGAGCAGGGACGAAAGTCGGGACTAGTGATCCGGCGGTACATTGTGGAATGGCCGTCGCTCAACGGATAAAAGGTACCTCGGGGATAACAGGCTGATCTTGCCCAAGAGTCCATATCGACGGCATGGTTTGGCACCTCGATGTCGGCTCGTCGCATCCTGGGGCTGGAGTAGGTCCCAAGGGTTGGGCTGTTCGCCCATTAAAGCGGTACGCGAGCTGGGTTTAGAACGTCGTGAGACAGTTCGGTCCCTATCCGCTGCGCGCGCAGGAAATTTGAGAAGGGCTGTCCTTAGTACGAGAGGACCGGGACGGACGAACCTCTGGTGTGTCAGTTGTACTGCCAAGTGCACCGCTGATTAGCTACGTTCGGATGGGATAACCGCTGAAAGCATCTAAGCGGGAAGCTCGCTTCGAGATGAGATTTCCATACACCTTGTGTGTGAGAGGCCCCCAGCCAGACCACTGGGTTGATAGGCCGGATGTGGAAGCGAGGACTAACGACTCGTGAAGCTGACCGGTACTAATAGGCCGATAACTTACACCACACACCACCCCTGTAAACCCATTCAAAAGGGGTTTACACCCAGGGGCGGTAAAAAGATAACAAGACTGCTTGCGTCCACTATGTGGTTCCCAACCAACAAACCCGTTGCTTGAGAACACAACTGAATAAACAACACCACACCCGCACCACACAAGCTGCGGGGACAGGTTGTAACCAGACTTCCCACACCACCCCCACACCGGGGCGCGTGCCGGGTACAAGGGTTACGGCGGTCATAGCGTGGGGGAAACGCCCGGTCCCATTCCGAACCCGGAAGCTAAGACCCACAGCGCCGATGGTACTGCACCCGGGAGGGTGTGGGAGAGTAGGTCACCGCCGGACACACATTAAGGCTCAGGCCCCAACCACAGGTTGGGGCCTGACCCATTTAAAAAACCCCAAACCCCCTCTCACCTCCAGCAAAAGACCACGCACCCCTCTCTCAGTTCCTGCAGAAGACCACGCAACGCTCTCTCAGTTCCTGCAGAAGAACAGGCAACCCTCCCCCAGACCCCGGCACCGCCGTCGCACCCCGGTGAGAGAGCGTCACCCAAAACCCCGCAGCAACTGCGAGAGCGTCACCCAAAACCCCGCAGCAGTAAGAGAGCGTCACCCCAAACCGCGCAGGAAGTGAGAGAGCGTCGAAGAAGGCGCCGAGAATGAGCGGGCTGCTGGCTCCGCCGGTAGAGTTGACGTCCATGGATAACCTCTTCAGCCACGCGGATGATGCCATCCCGGACCCTGCCGAGCCAGGGGATGCCCTGGACCCCGTCATCTGGACGGTGACTGTTCCGGGACCTGTTGCCCAGGCCTTCGTCGGCTTCACGGAGCATACTCATTTGTGGTGGCCCCTGGAAACGCATGGCGTATATGGGGCAGGGTCCTATGTCGAGTTCGAAGAGAACTTCATCCTGGAGACAGCTGACGATGGCAGGACCGCTATCTGGGGCACTATCGATGACTGGCAGCCGCCGTTGTCCTTCCACGCCATCTGGCACCCCGGAACCACAGCGCTCTGGTCCACAGAAGTGCGGGTCGCTTTCAGGTCCGTTGCAGCCGGGACGGAGGTCCGCCTGGTCCACGACGGCTGGGAGGGCGCGGAGGATCCATCAGCCACACGTGCATCCTATACGGCCGACTGGCCTGAGGTGTTAAACCGTTTCGTGCGCTTCATGGGCGGGACCGTTCCGGAAGGGTAAGAACCGGATGGGAAGCAGCTGGGCCAGCCTAGGCAGGCGGTACGGCGGTGCTTGTCCTGATCACAAACTCGGTTGGATATTCCTGGTCGTCTGTGGCCGGAATACCGGGGCCGTGCTTGGCGCTTTGCCCGGTTCCGGTGCCGAGCCTGTCCAGCAGCAGCTTGGCTGCCAGGGCTCCCTGGCCGCGGGCATCTTGGTTAATGGTGGTCAGCCCAAACACTTCGCCCAGTTCATGTCCGTCCATGCCTATGACGGAGAGGTCCTGTGGCACGCGCAGGCCAAAATCACGGGCAGCGAGAATGGTGCCGATTGCCATCTCGTCCGAGGCTGCGAAGACAGCCGTGGGCCGCTCTGAGGCGGTACCGAGGAGCCTGCGGGCGCTGGCGTATGCTCCCTGGATGGTGAAGTCCGCGGAGACTTGCCATTCGGGCCGGATGGAGAGGCCAGCGGCCTTCATGGCGGTTTCAAAACCCGCCTGGCGGAGGCCGGGCAGCTTGAAGTCCTGGTTAAGTTCGGCATAGCCGGTCATGTGCGCTACACGGGTGTGTCCCAATCGGATCAGGTGGTCGGCCGCCATCCTGGAAAGGCCGGCATCGTTGATCCTGATGGTGGAGGCCCCCGCCAGGGCACCGCCGATTCCCACAATCGGCCGGTGTATAGCCAGCAGTTGCTTGATTTCTGCTTCGCTGAGCACGAGCGCCACAGCGATCACCGCGTCCAGCCGTTTGCGGAGCAGGAAGTCGTTCAGGACACTTTGGCGGCGTTCCGGCTGGTGGCCCACGTTGTACAGCGTCAGGTCATAGCCGGCGTCCAGCAGCGTGGTGGACACGCCCTCCAGCACCGATGAGAAGTACCAGCGGTGGACAAACGGAACCACCAGCCCCACATTGTGGTTCCGGCCGGATGCCAGGCTGGAGGCATGGTAGGACGGGACAAAGCCAAGTTCTTTAGCGGCGGCCTGCGCGAGCTGACGGCTCTTGGGCGAGACATTCGCCTTGCCGCTGAGGGCCCGTGACACTGTGGCTACCGACAGGCCGGCCCGGTCCGCAACGTCCTTGATGCCCGCAAGTCCCACTACTCTGCGTTGCTCCCGTCAATCTGTAGCCAGGCAGTTGCGCCGGAGGCAAGGAATCGACCTGAGCCAGGCTCGGCGCTGCGCAGCAGGACGCGCCCCGCAGGCATCTCCAAGGGCTCGTGGTTGAGGTTCATGAGCACCAGCGTAGCGTTGTTTACGTAGGCCAGTGACGAGCCGGTGCACCATTCCTCCGCCCACGCCAAGGACCCGCGGCCCAGGTCCAGTTCCCGCCGGAGGGCCAGCATCTTCCGGTACAGAGACAAATGCGACGACGGCGAGGCGGCCTGGGCGTCCCGTGCCAGTGCGGTGAAGCTTGCAGGCAACGGCAGCCACGGGTCCTGGCCTGAACCGAAGCCATTGTGCGGCTCCGCTGCGCGCCAGGGGAGGGGAACCCGGCAGCCGTCGCGGCCCAGCCGTTCGCCGCCGGTGCGCGCAAACGTTGGGTCCTGCCGCAGACCCTCCGGGATGTCGACGCCATCCGGCAGACCCAGTTCTTCGCCCTGGTAGAGGTAGGCGGCGCCGGGGAGTCCCAGCATGAACATGGAGGCGGCCGCTGCCCGCCGGCGGCCAAGTGCCGTGTCCGGCTGAGGATCCGCCGGGCCGATGCCGTCCCCTTCACGGGGTCCGGAACCGTTGTAGCCGAAACGAGAGGCATGCCGGACCACGTCGTGATTGGACAGCACCCACGTGCTGGGCGCGCCCACCGCATCCAGGGCAAGCAACGAATCGGTGATGACGGACCGGAGCCGGTACACGTCCAGTCCGGCGTGCAAAAACGGGAAGTTGAAGGCCTGATGCATCTGGTCCTGCCTGACCCAGTTCGCGAGGCGCGGCAGCGGGTCCACATTGGCCTCCGCGCACAGGATGCGGTCAGGCCCGTACTGGTCAAGGATGGCGCGCCAGGCACGGTAGATGTCATGCACAGCGGGCTGGCCGAACATTGGAGCCTCGTGGCCCGGGAAGCCGTACGAGCTGCCGCCGTCGGCCCTTCCGCCCCACTCTGGGAGCCCGGGGGCCTTGACCAAAGCGTGGGCCACGTCCACCCGGAAGCCGGAAACGCCCCTGTCCAGCCAAAAACGGAGCACCCGCTCAAATTCGGCGTGGACTGACGGGTTGTCCCAGTTGAAGTCGGGCTGTGAGGAATCAAAGAGGTGCAGGTACCACTGCTCCGGCTGGCCGTCCGGTCCGAGGACACGCGTCCAGGCAGGGCCGCCGAAGTGGGACTCCCAGTTGTTGGGCGGCTCCTGTCCCTGAGGCCCGCTGCCGTCACGGAAGATGAACATGTCCCGTTCCGGGCTCCCTGCGGGTGCTGCCAGGGCCGCCTGGAAAGCCACGTGCTGGTCCGAGCAATGGTTGGGGACAAGGTCCACGATGACCCTCAGGCCCAGGCGGTTGGCCTCTGCCATCATGACGTCAAAGTCACCCAGGGTGCCGAAAATCGGGTCAACGTCGCAGTAGTCGCTGACGTCGTAACCAGCGTCCCGTTGCGGTGACCGATAGAAGGGGGACAGCCAGACAGCGTCCACATCCAGCTCGGCGAGTTGCGGGAGTTCCGCCGTGATTCCGGCGATGTCTCCGATGCCATCACCGTTAAGGTCCCGGAAGGACCGCGGGTACACCTGGTAGATGACGGCCGAACGCCACCAGCCGGGAGCCTTGTCGGCATCGTGGATGAGGGTCAGCGGACCTGTCAGCGGGGCTGTGGCGGAGATCACTGTATCAACAGACATGGGGAAAATTCTAGGTCGCAATACCAGAAAAATGAAAACGCTTCCAGTCATGTGACTACAAGGCTGCTTAGTGTCAAATGACTGGATGAACTGTTCATCTGGAAACGCTTGCATTCCAGTCGGACAGTCGGGGGCGAACGGCCCGGCCCGGCTGGTCCGCCCTAGACTTGGGTAGGGACGCGACGAAGGACTGGAGGCTGAGTGGGCAGCATAGTTGAAGAGCTGGAGAGCACTCTCGGGCGGGAAAAGGTCAGCACCGATGAGACCATGCTGGCGTGGTACGCCGTGGACCAGGCACCGGTGTTGGACTACCAGCTGCCTATTGCGGTGGTCTTCGCGGAGTCGGTCATGGACGTGCAGGCGGTGGTCCGGTGCTGCGCTGACATGGGCGTCTCCGTGGTGGCCCGCGGGGCAGGGACGGGCGTGTCGGGCGGGGCGCACGCCAGCAGGAACTCGGTGGTCCTGTCGCTGGAACGGATGAACCGCATCCTGGACCTGAACCCGGATGACGAGACCGCCGTCGTCGAGCCTGGCGTCATCAACGCCGTCCTGAACGAGGCGGCAGCGGCGCACGGTCTGATGTACGCGCCCGATCCGGCCAGCTTCCGTACCTCCACTATCGGTGGCAATGTTGCCACCAACGCCGGCGGCCTGCGCTGCGCCAAGTACGGCGTCACAAGGGACTCAGTGCTCGCGCTGGACGTGGTACTGGCGGACGGGTCCCTGATCCACACCGGCCACCAGACGTTCAAGGGCGTCGCGGGGTATGACCTGACCGGGCTGTTTGTCGGTTCCGAGGGGACGCTGGGGATTGTGGTGGGCGTGACGGTGCGCCTCAAGTACCTGCCCCGTGACGTGCACACCATCGCCGCGTTCTACCCAGATTTCAGGCTGGCCGCCTCAGGCGTCCTGGCAGTAGGCCGTGCCCGCGTGCAGCCGGCCATCATGGAACTGCTCGACGGCGGCACGCTGGCCCAGCTGGACGGCATCCACGGCTCCGACTTGAGCTCCCGGGGCCGCTCGCTGCTCCTTATCCAGACCGACGGATTCGGGGCCGCCGCCGAGGCCGACGTAGTGCGCACGGTCCTCGCCGCCGGTGGGGCCCTGGTCACCACGGAATCCAGCGCGGAGGCAGAACAACTGGTGGAGCTGCGCCGGAACAGCCGGGGTGTCGAGGTGGATGACGAATACAGAGTGGGCGAGGATGTGGCCGTTCCTCGCTCCCGCTTGGTGGACTATGTTTCGGCGCTGGAAGCGATGGCGGCCGCGCACGGTGTGAACCTTAAGGTCGTGGCGCACGCCGGGGACGGCAACCTGCACCCCACGTTCTGGGTTGACCGGCTGGACAACGCCGTCGATGAAGGTGCCATGAACCGGCTGAACCTGGCGCTGGATGCCTCTATCGCGGCGGCACTGGAGATGGGCGGCACCATCACCGGCGAACACGGGATCGGCCAGTACAAGCTGCGTTGGCTGGGCCTGGAACAGCCGGAGCCCGTCAGGGAGCTGCAGCGCCGGATCAAGGAACTGTTTGACCCTGCCGGCATCCTTAATCCGGGCAAGGCCATCTAGCCGCACGGTACCTCAGCGGCGTTTTAACCCAACCTTGCTGGAACACTGAGGGCCAGGCGGCCCTTAGTCGTCGACGTCCGGGTACTCGTCGATGGATTCCTCATCGCCGTACCTGGACTCTTCGGTTTCCACTTCGAGGATCTTGAGCAGCCCGGTATCAGGATTCAGCATGATCGCAGCCTCGTCCCGGCGGTGGCGCAGGATGGAGTCGATGTAGGTCATCACGGCTTCCGCGAGCGGAATGTGCCGCTCCTGCTTTTCGGACATGTACCAGCGGTGCTCCAGGACTTCATGCACGGCCTCCGCGGGTTCCAGCTTGCCGGACAGGTCCCTCGGGATGGAGCGGACGATCGGTTCGAAGACCTGGCTGACCCAAAGGTGCGCGCTGTACTCCTCGTCCATGTCCGGGTTGTTGTCCGCCCGGAAGGTGTCCATGTCGTTGAGCAGGCGGCGTGCCTGGTTCTCCTGGGCATCGAGCCCGGTAAGGCGCAGGAGGCGCCGCTGGTGGTGGCCCGCATCCACCACCTTGGGCTGGAGCTGGATGGTGGAGCCGTTTTGGGTGGTCTTGATCGCGTATTCCTCGACGTCGAACCCCAGTTCGTTGAGCCGCCGGATACGTGCTCCCACGCGCCAGCGTTCGCCGAGTTCGAAGGATTCCTTCTCCGTCAGTTCCGCCCACAGGCGGCGGTAGCTGTCCATGATGAGTTCGCTGGTGGCCACGGGGTCCACTTTTTCCTCGATGAGGCCGCCGTCCAGCAGGTCCATGAGTTCACCGGCGATGTTCACCCGCGCGATCTCGAGATCATATTCGCGCTGCCCGGTGGAAAGATCCGGGTACAGTTCACCGGTTTCGGCGTCTACAAGGTACGCCGCGAAGGCGCCGGCGTCGCGGCGGAACAGCGTGTTGGACAGCGAGACGTCGCCCCAGTAAAAGCCGATGAGGTGGAGCCGGACCATCAGGAGGGCCTGGGCGTCGATGAGGCGCGTCAGCGTGTCCTTGCGCAGCATCTGTGAGAACAGCGCGCGGTACGGCATGGAGAACTTCAGGTGCCGGGTGACCAGTACAGGGTTCAGGGGGCGTCCGTCGAGGGTGGTCCGGCCCGTGATGACGGCGACGGGTTCCACGCAGGGAACGTCCAGCCGCGCCAGCTTGCGCAGCATGTGGTATTCGTGGCGGGCCACGTGCTCGGATGTTTCCTTGATGGCGATGACTGAGTGGCCAAGGTGGGCAAAGCGGACGATATGACGCGAGATGCCGCGGGGGAGTGCTGCCAGGTTCTCCGCCGGCCAGTCTTCAAGGGCGATGTGCCAGGGGAGGTCCAGTAGCTCTGGATCGGCAGCGGCGGCAGTGATGTTCAGCGAGCTGGAGACTGCGGAGAGTTTGTCGTCATTGGCACTCGCCGCCTCAAACCGGGGCAGTTTGCCGATCTGCGCGTAATCGGTGGGTTCGTCGTGCCACTGGGCGCTGTATTCCTCGGTCATGGGTCAATTCTTCCGTACATAGGGCGGCCAGCCTAAACATCGCGCAGCCTTGGTTAACGCCGACGGCGGCCCGTCCAGTGAAGGAGGGCCGCCGGCGGTTGGTTAGTGCGGCAGGTCAGTCGCCCAGGCGCAGACCGGTTTTGGTGTCGAACAGGTGCACGTGGCCCGACTGCGGACGGACGTAGATGACCTCGCCCTTCATCGGAGGGCGGCGACCGTCGACGCGTGCCACGATGTCGTGGTCCTTGCCGTCGAGCGTGGTGTGGCCGTAGACGTAGGCGTCGGCGCCGAGTTCTTCGACAACGTCCACCTCAACCTTCAGGCCCTCGCCGGCCGGGGCCGTCTCGAGGTCTTCCGGACGGGAGCCCAGGGTGACGGTGCTGCCGTGTGCCTCTTCGAGGACGTTGCGCGGCACCGGGTAGACCGTTCCGCCGAACTGGACGCCGCCGTCGACGACCGGGAGTTCGAGGAGGTTCATGGCGGGGGAGCCGATGAAGCCTGCAACGAACACGTTCTTCGGCTTGTCGTAGAGGTTGCGCGGGGTGTCAACTTGCATGAGCAGGCCGTCCTTGAGGACTGCAACGCGGTCGCCCATGGTCATGGCTTCGACCTGGTCGTGGGTCACGTAGACGGTGGTGACGCCCAGGCGGCGGGTCAGGGATGCGATCTGGGTGCGGGTCTGGACACGGAGCTTGGCGTCCAGGTTGGAAAGCGGCTCATCCATGAGGAAGACCTGCGGGTTACGCACGATGGCGCGGCCCATGGCAACACGCTGGCGCTGGCCACCGGAGAGTGCTTTCGGCTTGCGGTCCAGGTAGGGCTCGAGGTCCAGAAGCTTCGCGGCTTCACGGACACGCTCTGCACGCTCTTCCTTGCTGACGCCGGCGATCTTCAGGGCGAAGCCCATGTTGTCGGCAACAGTCATGTGGGGGTACAGCGCGTAGTTCTGGAAAACCATGGCGATGTCGCGGTCCTTCGGAGGAACGTCGGTGACATCGCGGTCGCCAATAAGGATACGGCCGGCGTTGACATCCTCAAGGCCTGCGAGCATTCGCAGCGAGGTGGACTTACCGCAACCGGAGGGTCCAACGAGGACCAGGAATTCGCCATCGGCGATATCAATGTTGAGCTTGTCAACAGCGGGCTTCTCTGTGCCCGGGTACAGACGCGTAGCGTTATCAAAAGTAACTGTAGCCACAGTTATCAATCCCTTCACCGGCAGGTACGTGCCGGACGATCCGTTGTGAATGGTGAGTGTTCAGTTTTGTACTGCTTTATGTACTCCCCGGCCGAAGCCGAGGAGTATCGAGTGATGCCGCACGGTACTGTGCGCCACATCACAACCTAGAGTATGTCAGACGAATGGCCTATCGGCCTAAATGTTACAGATGTCACATGTGAGGTTGGACAACCCGGCTAGCTGCCGGACCGTCCCGGTTCTTCCTCCGCCACCACCAGGCTCCGCTCCTGCAGGAGCGCTTCCAGCAGCTCCGCGACGTGCACGGGGGCTTCCACCCGGAACTGTGCCTGGGTGAAATCCAGCCCCACCTTGATGCCCACATCGCCGGGTTCCAGGCGTGCCAGGGCGTCCTCATCCGTGGTGTCATCGCCGGCAAAGAGAACTGCCGTGGCGCCCGTGATCTGCCGCAGGAAGGTCACGCCCTCGCCCTTGGACGCATTCACCACAGAAGTTTCCAGCACACGCTTGCCGTTTTTCAGGAAAACGCCCTTGCGGTCCTGCAGCACGGCTCGGGCTGCCGCCACGGCATCCTCGGCAACGTCGTCCTCGGCCTGCCGGGTATGGAGGACCACCCCGGCCGGCTTCTCTTCCAGGAGCGTGCCAGGTGCCTGCTCAACAATGCCCTCCAGGATGCCGCGGACCTCCGCGAGCAGCTCGCGCTGGCCCTCATCCAGCGTCAGTTCCGTGGATCCGGGACCAAGCCAGGCTTCGGCGCCGTGACTGCCGATAAGCAGGGTGTCCACCGGCGGCGAAGCCACGGCGCGCAGACTGGCGAGGGCCCGCCCGGAGATGAGTGCCGTCGTCGTCCGCGGAAGGGCGGCAAGCCCTGCAAACGCGGTGGCGGAACGCGGAAGGGGCCTGGCGTCGCCGGCGCGGTCGACAATGGGGGAGATGGTGCCGTCGAAGTCCATGGCCACGAGCAGGTGTTCCGTCTGCGAGATGCGCCGGACGGCGTCCAGGAGTTCCGGGGAAAGGGTCAGGGGCCCCCTGGCGGGGCGGGCGTCAGGAGTCATCGCGGATCACTTTCTCGTTGAGGGCCTGCAGGAAGTCCGCGGACCAGTGGTCCACGTCGTGTTCAAGGATCTGCTTGCGCATGGACCGCATGCGCCGCGCTGCATCCTTGGGGGACATGTTGACGGCCCGCATGATGGTGTCCTTGAGGCCGTCGATGTCGTGCGGGTTCATCAGCAGCGCCTGCTTGAGCTGGTCCGAGGCGCCGGCGAACTCGCTCAGCACGAGGGCTCCGTCGTTTTCCTTGCGGGCCGTGACGTATTCCTTGGCTACGAGGTTCATGCCGTCCCGGAGTGCCGTCACCAGCATCACGTCGGCTGCCAGGTAAAGGGCCACCATTTCCTCCACCGGGTAGCTGTGGTGCAGGTAGCGGACAGCGGTGTTCTCAATGGTGTCGTAGGTGCCGTTGATATGACCCACCGTTCCCTCCACCTCCTCACGCAGCAGCCGGTACTGTTCAACGCGTTCGCGGCTGGGGCTGGCCACCTGGATCAGGGTGGTCTCGCCCACCGTGAGCTTTCCTTCGTTCAGGAGTTCCTCGTAGGCCTTAAGCCGGTGCCTGATTCCCTTGGTGTAGTCCAGCCGGTCGACGCCCAGCAGGATGGTCTTGGGGTTGCCGAGGTCCTGGCGGATCTGGCGGGCACGTTCGATGATCTCCGGCTTATTGGCCAGCTCGCTGATCTGGCGTACATCGATGGAGATCGGGAATGCCTGGGCGCGTGCGATGTGCGTGATCTCGCCGTCCTGGCCTTTCACATGCACTTGCTGCTGCTTCACGCTGGCGCCCAGGAAGCGCCGGGCCGAACGCATGAAGTTGCCGGCGTCGCTGGCGCGCTGGAAGCCCACCAGGTCAGCGCCCATGAGGCCGTCAATGATGGCCTGCCGCCAGGGCAGCTGGGCAAAGATCTCGGGCGGCGGGAACGGGATGTGGTTGAAGAATCCGATCCGCAGGTCCGGCCGCGCTTCGCGCAGCATCCGCGGCACCAGCTGCAGCTGGTAGTCCTGGATCCACACAGTGGCGCCCTGGTCCGCGTGGCGTACGACGGCGTCGGCGAACCTTCTGTTGACCCTGCGGTAGGCATCCCACCAGGTCCGGTGGAACTCCGGCGGGGCGATGACGTCGTGGTAAAGCGGCCACAGCGTGGCATTGGAGAAGCCCTCGTAATACAGCTCAACATCTTCGGTGCTCAGCTGGACTGGGACCAGATCCATCCCGCTGTGGCTGAAGGGCTTCACCGTCTCGTCCGGAGCGCCATGCCAGCCCACCCACGCGCCGTCGGTCTTGGTCATCATCGGGGCGAGGGCCGTCACCAGGCCGCCGGGGGAGCGGCGCCAGCTGGAGCCGTCATCCCCGTCTTCTCCCGCGGTGCAACGGTCCACAGGCAGCCTGTTGGACACCACCATGAAGTCGTATTTCGTCTCTGCGCTGTGGCCGTCCGCGGAAGGTCCGGATTCAGGTACAGCTGCGGGTTTTTCTTGGACAGGTGTTTGCATTGCGCCCCCTGGGGTTGCTAGTGCCTCTAAGCCCACCCTAACCGGACGGAATCTTCCGTGCTATTCGTCCGTTAGTCATTCCGGAGGAATGCTTGAAAGCGCAAGCTCCCGGGTTTCTCCCCTAAAATGATGGAGTTGCCACTGAGTGGTCCCCCCACGTCGATCGACCCAAGGAACACATGAGCCCCGCAAACGAAGTACGCAAGTCCAAGGCTGAGCGAACCGCGGAGGCGCGCGAGAAGGCGCGCCTGATCCGCGAGGCGCAGCTTAAAAAGGACAAACGCAACAAGCTGCTCATCGGCTGGGGCATTGTGGTGGCCGTGGTTGCCATCCTGGCGGTGGTGGCTCTGGTGGTGACCACCACGATGAGGCAGAACGCCCCCATTGCCGAGCAGGGGCCCACACCGGCCAACGGCAACATCAATGGCGGCGTCACATTGCTCGCGAACACTGAGGTGGCGAAGACGGAGCCTGCCACCGTGAACGCTGCAGATCTCCCAGAGGCACCAAAAACCCCTCCGGCGGAAGTGGTTGCTCCCGGCGCCGAGGCGGAAGCGGGCAAGCCCGTCAAGGTGGTCCTCTACATCGACTTCATCTGCCCCGCGTGCCAGAGCTTCGAAGCACAGAACAACGAGCAGCTGACCGCCCTTCGCAACGAGGGAAAGATTTCGGTGGAGTACCGGCCGCTGGGTTTCCTGGACACCAAGTCCACCACGAACTACTCCTCGCGAGCGGCCAATGCCGCAGCCTGTGTTGTGAACGAATCCCCGGAAAAGTATGCAGAGTTCGTGGACTCGCTGTTCGCTAAACAGCCTAAAGAAGGCGGTGCAGGTCTCTCGGACAACGAGCTGAAGGGGATGGCCACGGACATCGGCGCCAAGAACATCGACACCTGCGTGGATAACAAGACCTACCGCCCCTTCGTGGCTTACACCACCAAGCAGGCAGCCTCCATCGGCGTGACGGGCACGCCCACCGTGTTTGTGGACGGCAAGCAGTGGGGCAAGGGCGACAGCGCACAGACCCCGTTCCCTGACTTCCTCCAGACCGCGATCGCCGCTAAGGGTTAATTAGACAGCTTCAGCGAGATGGCCGGTCCCGGAGTTGCCTCCCGGGCCGGCCATTGCTGTGAACGGGTCAGCCATGGTGCCGCGTTTTTACCAGCGGCGGGACTTGGGCTAACCTTATCTAGCGTCGTTTCGGCGTACGCCCCTTGGGGCGCGCCTCCTTAGCTCAGTTGGCCAGAGCACCGCTCTTGTAAAGCGGGGGTCGTCGGTTCGAATCCGACAGGAGGCTCCATAGGGCGCTGACCTTTCGGTTTTGGTTCCAGCGGTCAGAGGCGTTGCACATTTTCCGCCGGGCTCACTTTTCCAACACAGGGACTCCATTAAGAACTGTTGTTGGCTATTCCTGCCTCGTGCTCTAGTTAACGGATGCGAAACAAGGCAGTTTCGGTAGCCGACGGCGGCTCAACCGATACGCAACGGCGCATTGCGGCGCGCAGCAGCTTCCCGGACGAAGCAATGGAAATCGGTGGACGGGTCTGGTATCCCCACCACCTGGCTTTCGGGGGACCGGCTGCCGATTTTCAATGGCGCGTCAAAGCGGTCAATCTGGAGGGGCTGACCGTAGGGATGCTCGAGTACGGCATGCCGGTGAAGATCACCACCGGCGAACTCGAGAACGCCTACCAGGTCAATTTTCCGCTGTTCGGCAGGGTGAGGTTTTCCCAGGGCAACCGGGTGGTACTCGGCAGCACGGCCACCGCGGCGATTCACGGCCCCGTACAGGCTACGAGCATCCAGGGGTGGGCTGAACCGACGCAGATGATCGGCCTGAAGATCCCAACGGCCCTGATGTACGAGGAACTCGAAGCACTGCTGGGACGCTCACCCGGACAGCCATTGGACTTCGAGGGTTCTTTTGACCTGACGTCCCACCGCGGCAAGGAATGGCGCTCGGCAGTTGAACTTCTTATCTCGAGCCTCCGCAGGCCGGACTCCCTGCTTTCCACGCCCCTTGTGGCCCGGGCCGCCGTCCAGTATGCCGTGCGGGGGCTGCTCCTGTCGGCACCGAACAACTTCAGCGAAGAATTAGCCGGCACCGTGGAAGCTGTCGGGTCTGCCGCCGTCCGCCGCGCCGTCGACTTTATGGAGTCGAATGCCCATCTTCCGCTCACAGTCGAAAGTGTGGCGGCAGATGCCTGCGTCAGCCCGCGGGCGCTTCAGCTGGGCTTCCGCAGGCACCTCGACTCGACGCCGATGGAGCACCTGCGCAGCATCCGCCTGCGCCGGGTCCGGAGCGAACTCATGTCCGGGACCGCAGCCACGCGGATCAGTGACGTTGCGGCACGCTGGGGATTCCCGCATGCTGGCAGGTTCGCTATCCACTATGCGAAGACTTTTGGCGAGCATCCGTCCCAGACGTTGAAAAAATCAACGGAACCAGGGCGGCTCTAGACGGGCCTATCCAGTTCGCGCAACGCCGCCATTGTCCCGCTGCTGTTCTTCGAGAATCATGATGCACATCACATCCAGACGCCCGGCGATGTACGCCGGATTCGGATGATCTCGTGAAGGAACAGAAAAATGACTATCCAGGAGCTACGGACGCCGACGTCCGAACTGCCGGACGCCGTCGTTAACGGCCGGTTGTATATCAACGGCGAATGGCGGCCGTCGTCCGACGGCGCCACGTCTGCGGTCATCAATCCCGCCACCGGCGAACAGGCAGCAACGGTGGCTGCCGCCACTACGGTGGATGTCAACGCGGCCGTCGCAGCCGCCAAGGCCGCGTTCGAGGACGGCCGCTGGTCCGGTCTCAGCGGACGGGAACGCTCACGCGTGCTGAACAAGGCCGCAGTTCTGATCCGTGAACGTGCTGAAGAACTGGCGCTCACCGAAAGCACCGACGTCGGCAAGCCCATCACCTTCGCCCGCGTCGTAGATGTGGCGACAGCGGCTGACCAGTACGAGTACGTCGCCGCGCTTGCACAGCAGCTGAACGGCTCCGTCCGGGAAACGCCGCTTGCTGCGCACGCGTTCACGAAACGGGAACCGTTGGGTGTCGTTGCGGCGATTACCCCCTTCAACTTCCCGCTGATCCTTTCAAGCACCAAGATTGCCGCCGCCCTTGCCGCCGGTAACTCGGTGGTCCACAAGCCGGCCAGTGACACGCCTTTGAGTGCACTGCTCATGGCCGAGATCCTCACCGAAGCAGGCGTTCCTGCCGGCGTCTTCAACGTCGTGACGGGCTCTGGAGGATCCCTCGGAGACCACCTCGTGGCCCACCCGGACGTCAACAAAGTGGCGTTCACCGGGTCAACGGAGATCGGCCGGAACGTGGCGGCACTGGCAGGCCGGAACCTCCGGCCCGTCACCGCCGAGCTGGGCGGCAACGCCGCCAACATCCTCTTTGCGGATGCCGATCTTGACAAGGCAATCGGCACCGTCATCGGGGCCTTCGTCTTCAATTCCGGTCAGTTCTGCATGGGCGGTCCACGGCTCCTGGTTGAACGGCCGATTTATGAAACGGTGCTGGGCACCCTGAAGGGTGCCGTGGCAGGCGTGCCGGTGGGCGATCCCACCAACCCGGAGACCGTGGTGGGCCCAATGGCCAGCCGCAAGCAGCTGGACAAAGTCATCTCCTACGTTGACGGCGCCAAGGCCGACGGCGGCGAAATCGTCGTGGGTGGCCAGCCGCTGGACCTGAACGGCGGCTTCTACTTCCAGCCCACGGTCATCGCCGGACTCGGCAATGAGTCCGCGGCCGTCCAGGAGGAAATCTTCGGTCCGGTCCTCACGGTCCAGCCGTTCGATACCGAAGAAGAGGCCATAGAACTGGCCAACAGCACCGAATACGGGCTCGCCTCAGGCATCCAGACTTCCAGCATCTCCCGCGCCCACCGGGTCTCCTCGAAACTCGACGCCGGCATTGTCTGGGTGAACTCCTGGGCCCTGCTGGATCCGGCCGTACCGTTCGGCGGGGTAAAGAACTCCGGCTGGGGGCGCGAGTATGGGCCCGAAGCCCTGGAGTCCTACACCCGCACGAAGTCCGTCGTGATCGCTACCGACTAGGAGCCAGACATGTCAATCACCACTGAAGCGGCGGTGGTCGAAACCGCCGGTGCCGAATTCGTCATCCAGCCTGTGCAGCTGGGTGCCCTGCAGCCCCACGAAGTGCTCGTCGACATCAAGGCCGCAGGACTCTGCCACACGGATCTTTCGGTTGCCGGTGGCGGGCTGCCCTTCCCGCTGCCTGGCGTGCTCGGCCACGAAGGCGCCGGCGTGGTCTCGGCTATCGGCTCCGGCGTCACCCGCGTGAAGCCGGGCGACACGGTAATCCTGTCCTTCACCTCCTGCGGCAGCTGCCGGAACTGCCGCGACGGACACCCGGCCTACTGTGACACCTGGCTGCCGGCCAACCTGATCGGCGGCGCCAGGATGGACGGAACCTCTCCGATTTCCCGTGACGGCAAAGCCCTCGGCGGTCATTTCTTCGGGCAATCGTCCTTCGCACGGCAGGCGGTCGTCGACGAGCGGAGCGCCGTCAAAGTGGAAACGACTCTTCCCCTTGAACACCTGGCTCCGCTGGCCTGCGGCGTCCAGACCGGAGCTGGAGCCGTGTGGAACGCCATCCAGCCCAGGCCTGGCTCAAGCCTGGCAGTGTTCGGCGTCGGGGCTGTGGGGCTGTCCGCCATCATGGCGGCAGCGCTTAGCCCCGCGGTGACAATCATCGCCGTCGACAGGGTCGCTTCACGGCTGGAACTCGCACGGGAGCTCGGGGCGACCCACACCATCCACGCCGCAGCGGTCCAGGATGTCCCCGCCGAGATCCAGAGAATCACCGGCGGCGGCGCGGACGCAGCGATCGAGGCGACCGGACACACCACAGTACTCGAACAGGCAGTCTTCTCAACGGCAGCACGCGGCCAGGTAGTGGCCGTTGGGGCACCAGCGTTCGGCGCAACGGCAGCGGTGGACGTCAACTTCATCATGCCCGGCCGGCGGGTACAGGGCATCACCCTGGGGGACAGCGAAATCGAAACGCTGATACCGGCGATCGTCGCGCTGATGGAAGCGGGCCGCTTCCCCGTGGAGAAACTGATCAGCACCTACAAACTGGAGGACGTCAACAAGGCCGCGGAAGACATGAAGGCTGGCACCGCCATCAAGCCCGTCATGGTCCTCTAGACCGCCACCGGAACGGCATGCCGGGTGGCGGCAGGAAGCCGTCACCTGGCCGACGTATCAGTCGGAATCCATCAGCTCAAGCAGTTTCTTGGCTGCATCCCGGATGTCATCGTGCCCATGCTGACCCGCCCGGCTTTCCAGTGAAATCACGGCGCAGCGGTGGATTTTCTTGAAGTCGCCGAACGGAAAGCTCACGCTGCCCTTGGTGCCGTCGGATCCTTCATCGTCCCGGCCCAGATACCATTCCGCGAAATCCGCGAAGCCGTGCTTTTCGATGAACGCGTTTTCTTCGTCCGTGGAGGGTGCGTGTTCGCTCCAGTCGTCGCGGACATCGCGTTCAACCTTTCCACTCTCGATGAGTTTGCGCGCGTGCGTGAGCGCCTTCCTGTTGAGTTTGACGGCCATGGTGCCTCCTTGGGCCACAAGGGGTGGATGCTGGCATCTCCAGCCTAGGACCCAAACTTAATTCCCGCGAGACTGTTCGGAAACGCTGCCACAACATACGCTGCGTACTTTCAGGGCATGAACACAGTCGCCGCAACAGGACATCCCGGGACGGCTTAGCAGGCCAACTGCGGGACAGAACGCCGCCTAAAACCCGAAATGCCGCCAGCAAATGCGGCAGGGAGCAACCGAAAATGTCTGGTTGGGCACACTATTCTCCAAGTAACGGCATAATGACCTAAACTGCTTCACTGAGGTGCCTGAAATGGCGCAGCGCAGCAACGAAAGTGAACCACGCTATGGCTACCGATTACGACGCTCCACGTAAGACAGAAGAAGATTCTCCAGCGGAATCGCTGGAGGCTCTTCAGGCGTCCCGTGGCGGTAACGCCCAGACCGCAGTCATCGACGTCGACGAGAACGACACCGCCGAAGGCATTGACCTGCCCGGCGCCGACCTCTCAAACGAAGAACTGACGGTCATTGTTGTTCCCGAGCAGTCCGATGAATTTACCTGTTCGTCCTGCTTCCTGGTCCGCCACCGGTCCCAGGTTGCCCGCGAGAAGAACGGCATGAAGTACTGCCGCGAATGCGAAGGCTGAATCCGCCCCTGCGTGCATCATGAGGCGCCGGCCACCCTTGGGTGGCCGGCGCCTCCGTGTCCCGTTCTGTGTCCCGCGGGCATGTCCCCCGGGCGGGGCCCAAAAGTCTCGATCCGGCGTCGTTATAACGCATAACGGTAGCGTCCAGAAATGGTGTTAATAAGGTCACCTTCGGCCTCAAAGTGCCTCCAGAATCACGCCCGCGTGACCGGTAACTGGCCTGACTAACGGTTCCGTGCCGAAGCGGCCACAACCCTCGATCCACCCCCTTTAGGCTCCTACGCTTGAGCTACCTAATCACCTGAAGGGGTGGCCCACAATGAAAAAGATTCATACATGGCTGGCAGTTGTTTTGATGGCTGTCGGATTAGGTTTCCTGGCTCCGGGGCCCGCCTCGGCAGCCACATCCTATTGCGGACTCGTATGGGGGTCACTGGCCGAACAAAATCCGGCCATGAGTACCGCTTCGGTAACCAACGTCCGGACGGGGCAGCATTACTGCTTCGACCGGATGGTGGTTGATCTCAACGGCCCCGTGGCCGGCTACACCGTCCAGTACGTACCCGTAGTGGTCCAGGACGGTTCAGGGTTCCATATCCCGCTGCAGGGCAACGCATTCCTCCAGGTCACTGTGAACGCACCGTCCTACGACAGCAACTACAACGTTACGTACAGCCCGGCAGCCAAAGCCGAACTGTCCAACGTTTCGGGATACCAGACCTTCCGTCAGGTAGCTTACGCAGGCAGCTTTGAAGGCTACACAAGCATCGGACTGGGCGTTCGTGCCCGGCTCCCGTTCCGGGTTCTTACCCTGGACGGACCGGGATCCGGATCGCGGCTGGTAGTGGATGTAGCGCACTTCTGGTGACCCCGGTTCGCTGATGAGCCGGCGTTGAGATAGGCAGAGGAAACCAACAAAGCGGTGCCCTGCTCCGGAGACTTTCCGGGCAGGGCACCGCTTTGTGGTTATTGAAGGTTCGGGGCTACTCCGGCACCACCAGCGCGGGGGTGTCCCGGCGGATGGTTTCGCCGCGGAAGAACCCGGGGCTGACGCGTGCCATGAGGGCCATGAATACGGCTCCGAGGGCCAGGATTCCGATTCCCAGGATAAAGACCAGTCCGACGCCGAAGACCTCTGAACCGCTGCCGAACTCGGGGGCCCAGCTGTCCACGGCCGTCTGCAGGAAGACCACGAACAGTCCGACCCCGCCAAGCACCGGGCACAGGAGCCGCAGCACGAAGTTGCGGAGGCTGCTGAAGACGCTGTTCCTGAAGTACCAGGCGCAGGCGACGGCGGTGAGTCCGTAGTAGAAGCAGATCATCAGGCCCAGCGCGAGGATGGTGTCGTTCAGGACGTTCTCGCTGATGACGTGCATGACAGCGTAGAACCCGGCGGACAGGACACCGGCGGCCACAGTGGCGAAGCCCGGCGTCGAGAAGCGCGTGCTCATGCGGCTGAACGGTTCCGGCAGGGCGCCGTAGTGGGCCATGGCCAGGAGGCTGCGCGACGGCGACGTGAACGTGGACTGCAAGGACGCGGCGGAACTGGAAAGTACCGCAAGGGACATCAGGATGGCGAACGGTCCCATGATGGGGGAGGCCAGGGCCGTGAAGAGGTTCTCGTGGTTCTCGGCGTTGTTCAGGCCGATTCCGGTGTCCCCGACGCCGGCGAACATCATGGTGGAAATGGTCACCAGCAGGTAGATCCCCAGGACGGCGACGGCGGTGAGGGTTCCGGCCAGGCCCGCGGTCTTCTTGCCGTTCGCGGTTTCCTCGTTCACCGTCAGGCAGACGTCCCAGCCCCAGTAGACAAAGATGGACAGCGAGATGCCGGCCGCGATCTGGCCGAAGGTCTCGATCCTGGTGACGTCGAACCATTCCCAGCTGAACGGGATGGCCGTCTCCGACGTGGACCAGTTGGCAAAGGCCATGCCGACGAACAGTCCCAGGACCAGCAGTTGGAATCCCACCAGGCCGTACTGGACGAGTTTGGTGGTGTGCAGGCCGCGGTAACTGACCCAGACAGCCAGGGCCACGAAGACGAAGCACGTCAGCACATT